>NZ_CABVHJ010000008.1:16928-278309 GCF_902497745.1 Pseudomonas fluorescens | reverse complement strand
TCCGAGCGATTCAAAACATCGCCCGAAGCCCGCGACGAGGCGATTGTCCTGACAGTCCAGGAACTGAACTGGCTACTCGACGGCTTCGACCTCTGGCGCAACCGCCCTCATCAGGTTTTGACACTTCGATACGTCGCCTGATTCGGTATAATCCGCGGCATGATTTCCATGCCCAAAGACCTTCCTGGTGATCCTGTTTTGCTCAGGCAATTGCTTGAGCAAATGATCAGTGAGCGGGCGTCTGACAAAGGCAAGATTGTTCATCTTGAAGAAGAGAACGCGCTGTTGCGCCAAAGATTGTTCGGGCGTAAGTCCGAGCAAACGACTGATCCGGCAACGCCGCAGCTGGCGCTCTTCAATGAAGCAGAAAGTGTTGCAGAGCCTGTCGATGAAGCCTGCGAAGAAGAAGTTGTCGTGCCGACCAAACGTCGCGGCAAACGTAAGCCGCTGCCCACCGACCTGCCCCGAATCGAAGTCATCCATGAACTTCCCGAGCATGAGCTGACGTGTGCCTGCGGCTGCCGTAAACACGCCATCGGCGAGGAGGTCAGCGAACAGCTTGAAATCATCCCGATGCAGATCCGCGTGATCAAGCATGTACGCAAGGTCTATGGCTGCCGCGATTGTGAGTCGGCACCGGTGGCGGCGGATAAACCCGCCCAACTGATTGAAAAAAGCATGGCCAGTCCGAGCGTGCTGGCCATGTTGCTGACGACCAAATACGTCGACGGTCTACCGTTTCACCGTTTCGAAAAGGTGCTGGGCCGTCATGGCATCGATATCCCGCGCCAGACCCTGGCCCGCTGGGTCATCCAGTGCGGTGAGCACTTTCAGCCGCTGCTCAATTTGATGCGCGATAGCCTGTTGGCCAGCCGCATCATCCACTGCGATGAAACGCGCGTGCAGGTGCTCAAAGAGCCGGATCGGGAGCCAAGCAGCCAGTCCTGGATGTGGGTGCAAACCGGTGGCCCGCCTGACAAGCCGGTGATCCTTTTTGACTATTCCACCAGCCGGGCGCAGGAGGTGCCGACGCGCCTGCTCGATGGTTATCGCGGCTACGTGATGACTGACGATTATGCGGTTACAACGCGCTGGGCGCACAGGCCGGGGTTGAGCGTTTGGGCTGCTGGGCGCATGCACGGCGCAAGTTTGTCGAAGCGCAAAAAGTGCAACCCAAGGGCAAGACGGGACGTGCGGATATCGCGCTGAACCTGATCAACAAGCTTTACGGCATCGAGCGCGACCTCAAGGATAACGTCGATGAAGATCGCAAGACCGGTCGCCATGAGCGCAGCCTGCCGGTACTGGCTCAGATAAGAAGCTGGATGGAAAAGACGCAGCCGCAGGTCACGGCTCAGAACGCCTTGGGCAAAGCCGTCGGTTACTTGGCGAGCAACTGGAGCAAACTTGAGCGGTATGTCGAGCAAGGCTACTTACCGATCGGTAGAGTCGGGATGTGGCGCGGTGGTTTGCGCTCCGTTTCCACACCCCGCTCGTCAAACCGGACGTGCGCTACTAACGCATCCGGCTTTCGTCCGAGATCGATATGCCTTCGCACTCGACACATCGGCCATTCGCGTAGGCAACTGATGGAGGCCTAGCTTTCCGTATAGGAACGCATCCGGGTATAGACGGTACCCAGAACGGCCTCGTCGCTTATGCTTCTTGACCAACCAGCGTCGGATACGGCGCTCGGTATAGCGTTGCAGGATTCGATAGTGCTTGAGCACAGGCCCTTGGTCGAAGTAGCCAGCCCAGCCTCGAAGGATCGAGTTGAGTTCGGCTATCCGGTGCTCTACCGCGTCCCACGTCATACTGATCGCCGTTTCGTCATGGATTTTTCCAATAATCGACTTCATCGCCCCTTTCGAAGGTTGAGTGCCGATATAGGCTTTCCCATGACAGTCGTATTGCCTGCCCAGGTTGTACCCCAGAAAGTCGAGTGACTGTTCCGAGAGTTTCACCAGCGCCGTTTTCTCTTCATTGACGCTCAGCCCCAGCCGCGCCATCAAGCCACTCATCAGTACCATTGCCTGCTCTCCACTGCCGGGGCGGCAGCAGATCACCATATCGTCCGCGTAATTCACAATCTTTGCATGCAGACGTTTGGCGTAGCCAAATTTTTCCCAGGCCAGAATGAAGCGCCTGAAGTACACATTGGCCAACAGCGGCGAAATCACCGATCCTTGGGCGCTACCACGGTGCGTGTGCTTGGCTTCGTTGGTGCGTCGAAGCTTACCGTCAATGAGTTCGATAACGGCCACCTCAAGCCATTGCTTGATCAGCCGCAACACCCTGCCATCCGAGATACGGCGGGCCAGGCACTTCATCAAAGGCCCGTGTGGAATGGTATTGAAATAGTCACGAAGATCCGTATCGACAACGTCTCTCAGCCCAACCCTCGCGGTGTAATGGTGCACCTGCCTCACAGCTTCCTTGGCATCTCGACGAGGTCTAAAGCCATACTGCGACGGCTGCATGTCCGCTTCGAAAATCGCTTGGAGTGTGAGATTGACGGCCATTTGAACAACGCGGTCTCGAATGCAGGGAATTCCCAAGGAACGAAGTTTGCCGTTCTTTTTGGGAATCCATACCCGCCGCAGGGGCTGAGGTCGATATCCACCCGACTTCAACTCCTCGCGTAGCTGAGCCAACCACTCCATAGGTCCTGTGTTTTCAATGTCTTCGAATCGCTGACCATCCACACCGTGGCTGCCCCGGTTTGCGCGGCAACGTTGGTAGGCGATGACCAATACATCGATTCGATAGACTTTGTCCCACAGGCTGTAGAAGCGAAAGTCTGGCTCTGTCTTAGCTTTCACATACAGGGCACGCTGTAGTTTCCGAACGCGATTTCTCACCTGGGTTAATAGGCTTGGAGCCAATCCCATCGTTCTTACCACTTTGTACTCCTCTCTTGAACCAGGGCTCCTTTCCTACTCCGGCATTACCCGGCCTCAACGGTACTACGAGCCCATCCGCCACCTGTCCGAGCCAGCGCCCTCCCTCACGGGCGCACTGTTTGTATGGCCGTGTCTAATGGCCACTTCACCCTGGCAGGCTTCCCCTGTTTCGTATGAGTTCTCTTCTGTACATGCCATCACCACTACCCCGGCGGCAGTGCCAAGTTCGTCTGACGCTCGATCCCTTAGCACTATCAACCTTCCCCGTTATTATGGCGGGTCGGCTACCGCAAGGCATTTTCGGGGCCTGCTCGGTGTTCGCTGCGCGCTACGGCCTGCACAGTCACTGACTTCCTAAAGAAGCCTTTTCTTCAGATACTTCAGCCCATTCGTTGCCTCCTGAACTGCTCCAAAGTGCTTCCGGCCGGAGCGACAGTAGCCGGGTGGGATTCGCACCCACTGAACTCATACGCCTTGTCAGGGCGTACACAACAACGCCGCCGAACGTGCGATCCGGCCCTTCGTCATCGGTAGAAAGAACTGGTTGTTCAGCGACACGCCCAAGGGGGCAATGGCCAGCGCTCAACTTTACAGCCTGGTCGAGACGGCCAAAGCCAACGGCCAAGAACCCTATGCGTGGCTGCGCCACGCACTGGAACGTTTGCCACTGGCGTCCTCGGTTGAGGATTACGAAGCCCTGTTGCCGTGGAACTGCACGCCGGTATCACCTGGCTGAGCGCTCACCCCATCCTGAAATCGGTGGGGTTTATGGAGCGCTTAGTGCGCCAGCCAAGCTGGCAGTTGATAAAGGGTGAAAGTCCCTACGAGAGAAGTTATGGCGAAACACCTCGACCCCGAGTCATGCGTTGTGTGTGGTGGTCAACTAATCCCGGACACGACGTTAAGTTTTTCCTCGGCCCGCGCTGGCGCCAACCCATCGTTGAATTGGTGAGGCCGA
This sequence comes from Pseudomonas fluorescens, assembly GCF_902497745.1. GTDB lineage: Bacteria > Pseudomonadota > Gammaproteobacteria > Pseudomonadales > Pseudomonadaceae > Aquipseudomonas > Aquipseudomonas fluorescens_BM. The sequence continues at coordinate 274,448 of NZ_CABVHJ010000008.1, read as the reverse complement.
ATCCAGTTGTAGCGATGCATCAAAAAATGGCTGATATCGCGCTGTGCTTCCTGCGCAGTTCGATAGCCCACGGTCGGTATCCATTCTGTTTTCAAGCTGCGAAATACGCGCTCCATCGGTGCGTTATCCCAGCAGTTTCCTCGTCGACTCATGCTCTGGCGCATGCGGTATCGCCACAACCGCTGGCGAAAGAGTCGGCTTGCATATTGCGATCCCTGGTCCGAGTGGAATAGCAGATCCGAAGGCCTGCCACGCTGCTCGTAAGCCATATCCAGCGCTTTGATCACCAGCTCAGCGTCTGGCTTTTCCGACAGCGCCCAGCCCACGATCCGACGCGTACAAAGATCCAGGACGACAGCCAGGTAATGCCACTTTCCTTGCGCCCAAATGTAGGTGATATCGCCGCACCAGACTTGATTGGGCGCTGGCACGTCGAACTCGCGGTTCAATGTGTTCGGGATATCCAGTCTTTCTACTGTTGCTCGTTTGTAGGCATGGGAGCCGGGTTGTTTGCTGACTAAATCAAGCTCGCGCATCAAGCTACGCACTTTGAATCGACCGAGTTGCTCACCGTCTTCACGCATCAGCGACAGGATGCTGCGACTGCCCGCAGAGCTGCGACTTTGCGAGAACAGCTCACTGACGCGACTACGCAATCGAAGCCGTTCAACATCGGGCGTGCGGCGCCGCAGGCGCTGGGCGTAGTAACACGAGCGAGTGACGTCAAACACCTTGCACAGCCAATCAACCGGCTCATGTGCCCTCAACTGGTCAATCAGCGCGAACGCTCGTGATCTTCCGACATCAAGAGCGCGGTAGCCTTTTTTAGTATTGATTTCTCTCGCTCAAGCCGAGCAATCCGGGCTTCCAGCTCCTGAATTTTTTGCTGTTCCGGAGTCAGTGCCTTGCTCTGCGGGGTGACGCCTTTATGTTCTTTCTGAATCTGGTCAACCCAGCGGCGCAATGCCGATTCACCAATGCCGAGTGAACGGCTGGCTTCGATGTAGCTGTAGTTTTGTTTGAGCACAAGGTCGGCAGCCTCGCGCTTGAATTCAGGAGTAAAGGAGCGGCGTTGTTTAGTCATCTGACACCTCGATCTGGCGAGCATTCTCGCCTAAATGGGTGTCCGGTTTCATTAGACCACTACAAGTCGTGTAGCCCTTCGGGTAAAATGCAAAGATCGAAAAAGAAAATTCTTCGGGTTGAGACGGCATGGCCATCCAGGAAACAGATCGGTTATCAGTGAACCGATCAACTTCATCCTTGAATACCCCTGCGCCTGAAGCACTCGAAAAAAGCAGAGCCACTGCAAAAAAGATAGTTCTCTTGCTCATCGGATCCCTCCATCAATTGAGCTGAGATTTTACCATTCGTGGCTGTGCGCCACCATTGGATTGGTGCGAGGGAAGGGGCGGACATGAAAAGCCCGGCGCTGGGCCGGGCTTTTTCACTTCTTGAGTTCTGCTAAAGGTTTTTTCTTCCACCGCTTGGCGGCGCGCTCAAGGCATTGATAGTACGTGTTTTTTTGCTCTTCTTCTCGTACTGCTTCGATGTAAGTCCTCGCTTGAGTGTAGGTTCGGATCACCGTGTTGTAGTTTGCTTCACGAAGCATGTTTTCATCGTAAATTCCTTGTCGGAGACCGACGAAAATTCTCTCCCAATGATTCAGCACGTAGCGAATCTGGTTAGCTTCATCCGACTGTTTCTTGCCGTCTTTTGCAAGAGCTCGCATATTCGAGTCATCTGCATTATGAAGGCGCTGCAAGCATTTGTAGCCTTCGCTTAGCATGTCATCAGAACGAGTTCCGAACATCATATCGGCAGTTTGTTTTTTTCTAGCGGTGTTTCGAGCACTGATTACAGATGTGATTGCGACAATTACACCTGTCATGATCATGAATCCCCGAAAGGCTTCACTACTCAAGATGTCAGTGATGTAGCACCAGAGTGCACTCAGTAAATCCATTTCCCCAATTCTCCAGACATTAAAAAAGGAGGCCTAAGCCTCCTTTTTTGGAGCTACAAAGTGAATTTTAAAGCTTAGAAGCCTTCATATTCATCACGGATTTTTAGTACGGTCATGTGCTGTGCCTCCATAAGTCCATTTTTTTTCCTGATTCGAGAACCCCGAGATGGGGGTCTGTCGCTTGTTGCCGTTTAGCGTCCTGCTAGCCGGCTTCAAGATTTTTGACATCGTAAACGATCAAATATTCGATCTTACGATTGTCGTGTGCGCGTTTGATACCATTACGCTATAGCCCAAACCAATTAATTTATCCTATCTGACAACGATTGAGATGCAAAAATTGGCGCCTTGATCAATAGAATGGCAACGAATTCTAGAAATTCAAGCCTCGAATTACCTTGAGTACATCGCCCACCAGAACACATGCCCCAGAATCGATATCTGCTGCTCCTGGATCTGCTGGAACGTGTAGTCCTCGTCCGGATGTTCGTCTCTGTTGAAGCTGCGCAAGCGGATTCCGATCGGAATCCGGTAGACCTGCTTCACGCGAAGCTGCCCGTTGTGGTTGATGGCGTACATCTCGCCGTCGACGATATCGCTCAGAGAGTTCTTGCCGACGTTCACGCCGACTGTCGCGCCATCGCGTAGCACGGGCACCATGCTGTTGCCGCCAACCTTCACACACTTGGCGTTGCTGAACTGAACGCCGTTGTGGCGCAAGTCCTTCTTGTTAAAGCGCAGGCGCGAGTTGGCGCTTTCCTCAATCGCAAACCTGCCAGATCCGGCCGCCAGTTCTACTTCATGAAGGAAGGGGACGTAGACCTCGTCATCATCGAGTGGGGTTTCGTCATCCCAGGTTTCGATGGTACCAAGTTTCACGCTGGGCTGGATGCGTTCAGCCTGATGATCAGGCACACCCTTGAGCATGTCACCGACACCTTCAGCCAGCCACATCGGGGACACGCCACATACAGAGGCGATCTGGGCTGCGAAGGCTGTAGCTTTCGATTTTCCCCTCTCCAAATCGGAGATCGAGGTCTGCGTGAGTCCGGCGCGCGCAGCAAGCTCAGTCTGATTGAGCTTGGCGTGGCGACGGGCGGCTTTGAGTCGGTCTTTAAATTCCATCCGTGAAGTATTACGGGCGCTCCCATACCCTTGCAAATCGGTATTCCCATAACCTACTATATGGGTATTCCCGTATGGAGGGGCATCATGAACGCAATTTACAAGGGCCTCGTTGACTACTTCGGCACCCAGGAGGCCACCGCCGAAAAGCTCAAGGTTGATCAAAGCACCGTTTCCGGCTGGGTTCGGGGGAAGCACGGCATGTCTCCGGTTATTGCCAAGCGAGCGGAGGCGCTGACCGAAGGTGCTTTCAAAAAAGAAAAGCTGTGTCCGTCGTTTCCTTGGGCCGAGATGGCCGCCTAAGCGACATCCCTGTCCGCCAATCCGTTGAAGCCAGATTAGAAGAGAGCAGTCCCCATGGAAACGTCCAGTCCAAGACATAGCGCCCAAACCCGCGACCAAGTGCTGGTCGCCCACGCTCAAAACCAGATCGCACGCACCAGCTTGAGCCAGGACGATTTCGCCCAAGCCTTGAGCCGGGAGATCTGCCTGCGAGTTCCCGCCGCCAAGATCGTTCAGGCAAAGGTCCCAGACTTCAATGAGTTGGCGCGCCTTAACGATGTGGGCGAATTCGTGAAGGCGACAGGCCGCTGGTTAAAGCGCGTGCAGCGCTGGCTCTCGGGCGATCAGGAAATGCCGTCTTGGCTGGAAGAGGCCTGGGTGAATGCACTGGAGCCTGAGTTTCGCGACAACTGCATCAATGAGTTGGCTGGCCGCCACGGCTTGACCGGCGCACGCCAGATGCAGAGCGACCAATGTGCCAACAAAAGCTTCGGTGCACTGATCCGCGCACTGGGCGATGTGATCGACACCGGCAGCGAGGTCTTTGATGACCAGGTGATGTGCGAAGAGGACCTGCCGCATCTTCCGGCGTTCGCCGAGCAGTGCCGTCAGGTCGAGGCCCGGGCGGGGGAGTTGGGACGTAAGGCCGAGACCCTGCTTGCTAAACACAAACCGAATTTGAAGCTTGCCTGAATCGCAGGCACAAAAAAGCCGGGATTGCGCCCCGGCTAATTCATTAACACTTGATGAGGCCGATTATGCATAGCCAACCTACTTCAAGCAATACCCCCAACAGTGTCGCGACACGTTTTTCGAATTCTGAAAATGTGTCGCGTACCACCATGTCGTCTCGCGAGATTGCCGACCTGGTGGAGGCGCGCCACAACGATGTAATCGCCACCATCGAGCGCCTCTTCAGCAAAGGACTTTTACGATCTACTCGTAAAACCCGCAGGGAGGCTACCGGCGGACGTCCGACCGATGTTTACGATTTAATCGAGCGTGACACGCACCTGGTGGTCGCCGGTTATAGCGACGAGCACCGAGCTCGCGTCATTGATCGCTGGCAAGAGCTGGAGACCCGGGGCGGCCAGCCTCAGCAGCTTTCCACCATTGAAATCCTGCAGATCGCAATGGAGTCTGAAAAGGCCCGCTTGCTGCTGACTGTTCAGGTCGAGAAACAGGCTGAGAAAATCCACTCCCTGGAAAACCTCTTCAAGGAGGGGATGACCCCCGCCCAATTCTGCAAGGGCCTCAATGGGGTCAACGTCATGCAGGTGGGCAAGTTTCTCGAAGGCCGCAACTGGCTCTACAACGAGAGCAAATCCGGCCTGCGCTTCCGTGTGGCGTCTTACGCCCGCGACAAGTACATGACCGAGCATCAGCACGAAGTCACTCCTCACGGCAAAGAACCGTTTGTTTCCTTTACGCCAGTCTTGCTCAAAAAGGGCGCCGTGCGCCTCTACGACTTGTACCTGGCTGGCGATCTGCCAATGAAGAAGACCTGGGACGGGCTGTTCACCCACGACAAAGCACTGAGGGCCGCGTAATGGCCGGGGACTGGATCAAAATGCGAATCGACCTTCAGACACATCCGAAAGTTTTCCGCATGGTGTCCGCATTGAAAGCGGACAGACTTCGGATTATTGGTGGACTGCACATTGCGTGGAGCATCTTCGACACCCATTCCGACGACGGCGTACTGCACGGTTACAGTGTCGATGCGATGGATGCCGTGGTTGGCTGGCCAGGTTTCACTAAGGCCATGATCGAAGTGGAGTGGGCGTCCGTGCAGGACGATGGAAGCCTTGTAATGCCTCGCTTTGACGAGCACAACGGCGCCAGTGCAAAGCGCCGGGCCAACGACAGCGAGCGCAAGCGTAACGACCGCAAAAACAACTCTGTCCGCAATGTGTCCGCAAGCGATGCGGACAAAACGCGGACCAGAGAAGAGAAGAGAAGAGAAGAGAAGAAAGAGCAAGATCAAAAGCATGGTGCTGGCGCACCCGCGAAGTCTGGCAAATTCGACCCCCTCACAGCCAAGCCCGAGAACGTGTCCGAAAAGGCGTGGGCCGACTGGTGCCAGCACCGCAAGGAAATTCGCAAGCCGCTGACCGCCAAGAGCTGCGAGCAGCAGGCCAAGGCGTTGCTGGGTCATGCCGCGCCGGATCAGGTGCTCGCCACCTCTATCTCCAACGGCTGGACCGGCATCTTCCCGGACAAGGTCGCCAGCAACGTGCACCCATTCCCGCAATCCCGTCATACCGGCTTCGCCGATCGCGATTACACCTCCGGCCTGAAAATGCGGGAGGACGGCAGCTATGCGCTCTGAGCCAGTCCAAAAAACTCCAGAACTTCCGCCTGGCACTCGCATCCAGCCTGCCGAGTGTGAAACCCACGGCGCCTACGAGCAGAAGGTCTATGCGGTGCTGGGCCGCGAGCTGAAGAGCAACTGCCCCGAATGCAGCCGTATCGCCCGGGAGAAGGCCGAGGCCGCTGAACAAGCCAACAAGGCGATGGAACTGCGCATGTCCCTCGCTCGCAAGCTGGGCGATGCATTGATCCCGAAACGCTTCACCACTCGCACCCTGGGCAACTACCAGGCCGAAAACGAAGGCCAGCGCAAAGCCCTCCGGTTCTGCCAGCACTACGTGCAGATATTTGACGAGATCCTGAAGACCGGTCGCTGCATGGTGCTGATCGGACAGCCCGGTACCGGGAAAACGCACCTCGGCGCAGGTATGGCGAACGAGCTGCTGCACAACACGTCGCGCACGGCCGTGTACCGCACTGTCGGCGCAATCCTGCAGGCGATCCGCTCCACGTACGACAAGCACAGCGAACGCAGCGAGGCCGAGATTCTGTCGAGCCTGATTGATCCCGATCTACTGGTGCTGGACGAGGTAGGCGTGAGCAAGGAGCAGCCGAGCGACTTCGAGCTGACGACCCTGTTCGCAATCATCAACGGCCGGTACGAGCAGAAGCGCCCGACGGTTGTGATCTCCAACCTCGAAGCCAGCCAGTTGCCGTCAGCCATGGGCGACCGCTGCGTCGATCGCCTGCGAGAGGGCGGAATGATCGTGGTCCCGTTCGAATGGGAATCTCAGCGCGGCAAGGAGGGCTTCTGATGAGCATCGACAAGATGCGTGAAGAGTTTGAGGCGGCGATAGCTCTGGAAACAGGTCGGCCAGTTCAGGAATTCCGCGATGACCGCCAGGGCGAATCGTATGCCTCGACAGGGCCTAAGTATGCGTGGTGGGGCTGGAAGGCGTCTCGCGAGGCGGTGGAGCAGTCACAGATAAGCCCAGAAGTTCAGGCCATGCTTCAGCAATTCGCGGCTGAGGAAGCAGAAGAAATCCAGCGGGCAGAGAGTTTCGTCCGCGCAACGGGTCGCGCCTCGATTTCGGCTCTGCAGCGCAACTTCAAGATTAGCTACGGAGGGGCGTGCCGCCTCATGGACAAACTGGTCTCCAGAGGAATCGTTTCGCCAATTGACGCCGAGGGGCGCCGATCTGTTCTGCCAGAGCAGGTGAAGCCATGACCATCGACAAACAAAAACTCCAGAAGCTGCTGTGGGCCGAAGCTGCGTCCTTCCGTGCCGACTGCGCAGACTGGAAGCGCAACACCGAGGCGCTGCAGGAATTCCTCGGGGAGAAGACTGTGGAGGAGGTGGCTCTTGAGCTGCTGGCCGAGAACGAAGCGCTGCGCGCCGAAGCCTCGAAGTGGAAGAACGAGAGCGTCAGTGACAGTCAGGAGATTTATGGTCTGACATGCAGCCTTGCTCAGCGTACTGGAGAAGTGCGGGAGCTGGCTGTGGTCGTGGACGACTTGGCTGCGCTGATAAAGCGTTTCGTCTGTCGGCTTCGCAACGCCGCGCCTGGCAACGATCTTCCAGAGCAAGCGCTGGACTACTTGGCTCGCAAAGGTCTTCAAGGTAGTCCGATGCGCTCAATCGTCGAGGCGCGGCTGCCATGACTGACAAGATCAGCGTCAATTGCCAGGCCAAACTCTCCGAGGCAATCACCAAGCTCAGCGCCATGTTCCGTGACAAGAAGTTCGTCGTGGTATCGCTGCGCCCTGGTAAAGACCGCACGCTGGATCAAAACAGGCTGTGGTTCGCGATGTACAAGCGGATTGCCGAGATGACCCAGATCGGCGACGAGTCCGACGCTCGCCGGTACTGCAAGTTGCATGTCGGCGTGCAGATCCTGCTGAACGAGGACGCAGGGTTTCAGGCCGAGTGGTATCGGGTGATGCGCCACCTGCCATACGAAACCAAGCTGGACTTGATGGGCGAATGCCATTTGTTCGGCCCTGACGGGTTCCCGGTGACCAGCCTGTTCAATCGCGCTCAAGGCGTGGCGTACACCGATCGCATTGTCGCGCGCTTCGCACCGCAGGGCGTGCACTTCGATGACCTACTGAGCCAGGAGGCCGCATGAGTCGTCGTGACTGGTATGACCGTCGAACGGATAAGCGTGTCGCTCTCCAGATTGCCGAAGAGCAAGGGATTGTCGCCGACAGCACAGCATTGCGCGCATCCCTTGTTGCCAAGATACATGCGGGCGAAATGACCATTGAGCAGGTTCAGTCCGAGCTGCGGAAGGTTAAGCGCGAGGCCAAGAAAAATGGGCTCAAGACGCGCGATCAGATTTGGAGGTCTGCATGAAGCGCACTCCACTACAGCGCAAAACCCCGCTCAGGTCTGGCGGCCCACGGCGAAAACGCTGTCCATCCTGCCGGGTGATGTTCACGCCAGCGCGTGGCGGCCAGGCTGTGTGCGGAGAGATCGAGTGCGCCATCGCTCACGGCAAGTCCGAGAAGGTGCAGGCAAGTGCCAAGAAAGCCTTAGCCGATGTTGGTCGCCGCGAGATCAAAGTCCGCAAGGAGAAGCTGAAGACCAGGGCTGACCACTTGCGCGAAGCTCAGGCTGCCGTGAACGAGTACGTCCGCCTGCGTGACGCGCACCTGCCATGCATCAGCTGCGACTCGATGCCGAACGACAACGACCTGATGACGGGCAGCCGCTGGGACGCTGGGCACTACCGATCCGTCGGCGCCTGTCCTGAGCTGCGATTCGAGCCGCTGAACATTCATCGCCAGTGCGTGAAGTGCAACCGCAACCTGTCCGGCAACGCAGTCGAGTACCGCATCCGATTGGTTCTGCGCATCGGCGCCGAAACTGTGGCTTGGTTGGAAGGGCCTCATGAGCCCCGCAAATACACCGTCGAAGAAATAAAAACCATCAAGGCTGAGTACCGGGCCAAGACCCGCGAACTGAAGAAGGGGCAGGCAGCATGAATTACCACAATGTGATCTCAGCAGTAGTTCGGGCCTTGGCCGCCGAGACGATCAACAGTTCCGGCGGATGCAACGTCGAGCCCCGGGTGCAGGCCAGCAAGCTCAAGGGGGAGATTTCTGGCAAGGATGCCGCGCTGTTGGCTGACTGCATCGTGCACAAGCTCCTGCACGCTCAGCTTTCTCCGCGGCACTGGAACGCCCTGGTGGCGAAGTACAGCACCCACCGTGGCCGCAAAATCGATTCCATCGGCCGGCTAGTCGCCGTGGTGAATACCCCAGCACCGCAGCGCTTCACGCAACAGGCCGTCTTGGTGTGGGCGGTGCCGCAGCAGGTGAAGGGCATTCAGCGAGCGGTTACCCAGATCAAGGCACCGAAGCACCGGGAGAACAAGGAGGAGGGGCAGTGGGATTGGCGCAACGCGGCAGCAGACGCTGACGTTGCCCGGGCCAACAAGCATGCGCGCGCGGTAGCAGAGGAAAAGCCCGGCGAGATGATCGTCCTGGCCGATTCGAACTACGACATGACGAACTGGGATTCCCAAGGACTTACAGAGCGAACTTACCAGCGCTGGAACAAGGCCATCAAAGACGGTTTGGAATCGCTTGTGAACGAGGCTCTGGTCGAGGCGCAACACATGCTTGAAGCGGTCGGGGTGCTGGAAGGCGAGGCGGCATAAAATAGTCCCTCAAAAGGGCTTGCAATGTCATGTCGCCATGTCGCATTATTCACCCATCCTGTCATTCCTGCGCGTATCGAGGAGTGACAAAAGAAACCCGGCCACTGCGCCGGGTTTTTTATTGCCTGAAATTCGCCGTCATAGCTCCAGCGGTAGAGCAGTCGCCTTGTAAGCGAATGGCCCGGGGTTCGAATCCTCGTGACGGCACCACATTGGCATGTAGCTCAGTTGGTAGAGCAGGCGGCTGTTAACCGCCCGGTCGGAGGTTCGAACCCTCCTATGCCAGCCAGCAACACCTGTAGCCAGGACAGCCTTCGGGAAGGCCTGGACGTCGATAGCCGGATAGTGCGACGTACGGAATCAACGCCGGCAGCCCGCGCACCCTGACCTCAAACTTGCTTTCGGGGTGGCGCGAGACTGGATCAGCGAGATCGATGCAAAGGGGCGTCGACGTTGAGAAAGCCTTTGGCCGACAGCTCGGAAAGACGAGCGCACCTATTCAGGGCCTCTGCATTCGCAGGGGCTTTTTCGTTATGAGGCGAAGCAAATGTCCGGTTCGATTCAATCTGACGACTACGTGCCGGGCGTGTCCGGCTGGAAATTCAACAAAGAAACCAGCGAGTTCGAGATTCACAGCTCGAGCGAGAAGACTTGCGCCGAGCCAAAGCTGATTACGGTCACGGCGGGAAGCTGGTCTGATTACGATTTGCCAGCCAATGCATTGCAGTATCACGAGTTTATCGGTCGGGAACTGGAAAAGATTCCAGCCGATTTTCGCGGTAGCGCTGAGCTTAAAACCGAGGATATTTCTTTCGATCGTGATGGCTCGGACGTTCGCGCCACGCTGACTTATGAGCGGACAGAGACGCCAGACGAGATCAAGTTGCGCATCGACAAGGAATCTTTACCCGGGCGACTCAACGGGCTCGCTGGAGGCAACTTCAGTATCTTCCACAATGGCCAGCTCAGAGTCAGGTTCGGAGCTCTCGAAGATCAAGGGCCGTTTATTGTCGCGGAAGGCAAAGTCTATGTGCGGGAGCAGACTGTCAAAGATGCATCTATCAACAGCCTCCACCCGTCATGGTCGATGAAGCTGGATCGCGCCAATGGCCGGTGGATTTGTGCGGGGATGGGTATTGGCGTTGACGTCAACTCAAGCGGCGTACATCGCCCCGACATCATCGTAAAGGCCGCGAGCATCGAGATGCTCTCTGACGGTATGGTCAAGATCAAGCAGTCACCTGACTAATCAACCAAATTAAGCGGCTCACCATTGGGCCTTACTTTTTTCGGCTCCCCACACCCATTGCTCCGATCTGGGAGTGCAGCGGATGCCGGATTTATCAATCTCCCCAAGGGGGAGGCAACCCGGATGCCAAACATGCCTGACAAGCCAGACACATGGGCCAAGATCTGGCTGGCGTTGAGCAATCCGCTCTGGCAGGGCGCAATCATGGCCATCACCGTATCGTTGCTTCGCGTGATGTACGACGCGAAGGAAACCAGTAAGCGTCGGATCCTTTTCGAATCGCTGATCTGTGGATCGCTGAGCCTTGTTGCGTCCAGCGTGATCGAGTGGATGACCTGGCCGCCCAGTCTGTCGGTTGCTGCAGGAGGGACTATTGGGTTCCTCGGCGTGACAGCCATTCGCGAGCTGGTGACCCGCTTCCTTGGTCGCAAGGCGGATGCCGCATGAAGGCCTTCGCTGCTGCAATCATCATCGCCCTGGTCGGCCTGCTGCTCGTAGGGATTCAACAGTCTCGTGTTGTCGCCCTTCGCGGGGAGGTGGCATTCGAAGCCAGCGAGAAGAAGAAGGCGGTGGACGCCAACCTCGAAAGCCAGGCCACGATCACCACCCTGCGCGCCGAAGCCCAGCGCAACGCCGATTACCAGAAAGACCTGAACAAGCGGTTACAGGCCAGTCAGGCCAAGGCCAGAAAGGCGGAGAAGAACTTTGAAGAACTCAAACGCAGCAGCAAGCCTGTTCGTGATTGGGCTGCTCAGCCTCTGCCTGACGGCCTGCGCGGGAAAGCCGGCGGTGGTAACAAAGACCCAAGCCGTAAGAATTGAAGCGCCTGAGCTGGTGCCTTGTGAGCGAGTTGCTGATGAAGACCTCGCCGACAACGGCCAGCTGTGGGAATTGAAGAATCAAGCCATCAACCTGCTCGACACCTGTGCAGACCAGGTGGACGCGCAGATCAAGCGCAGTCAGAGCAAGTAGGTCGCGACACGTTTCGCGAGAGTGCAAATTGTGTCGCGACACGGAGTGAGCATGACAGCAGAAATCCATGACATCGCCGACCAGCGCCCGCACCTGATGGTGGTAGCCAGTGACGGCGCCCATGTCATCCCGCGCGCGCTGATCCAGTCAGTGATCGACGGCAAGCAACCTTCCACCATCCTCACCGAGCCGGTAGTGCAACGCATCATCGAAGAATGGCTGCAGAAGGTGAGCGCATGACCGCCAAGCTGATTGATTTCAAGCGGGAAGGATGGCGCGACGCTGCCAAGACCCTGCGCAAGATCGCTGACGACCTTGATGCTGGTGTCCATCCGGAATGCACCGTAGGCGCCTTGACCCTGATAGGCCCGAAAGGGCAGGTGACAGTGTTCGGGCTCGGCCCCAAGTGCGACGACCTGCAATGCCTGGGTGCCATGCGCCTAGGTGAGCAGAAGCTGATTGATGTGCTGCTGGACGGCGGGGAAGGGTAGTTGTGCCGCAGGTGAGTGCGGCACTGGCAGATCACTTAGCTTTCAGAGCTTCCTGAATCTGATCTGCGTAGACAGACAGCTTGTCCATTTCCTGGCTGAGGTGCACAGAGGCAGAGCTTAGGACCCTGTTTGAGATCAGCTCCAAAGCAGCGCCTACCGCTACTGCTCTCTGGGTGTCCGGTTGGAGTCGAGCGTATGCCAAGTTGCCATTTACAGAGATAGCTTTGATCGCGTCAGACATGTTGCCTTCCTTGCGCAGAGTTAGTTGATTCCCATCAATACCGGCATCCAGCCACCATTACAAGTGCAAGGTGAGCCATGAACAGGCCGATGCCGCCAGAGTCGCTGCTCGAACTGTCTGATCTATCCAGCTTCGGTATTCGCCTGATCCCTGCGCCTGAGGTGTGGGACTGGCTCCAAGCCGAGATCCTCGCCGACACCGGCAGCATCCACAACGAAGACCACGCCCATCTGATCGATGCGGATATTCGTGTGATGTGGGCGTCTGCTGCCTTCACGAAGAAGGGTCGCACTGTGGTGGGCCAAGCTGAGCAGGTCGCGTTCCGCGCAGGTGGCTGGCAGAAGGCTCGGATGGAACAGCAGATGCAGGATTGGTTCGGCGACGTGCCGGCCTACATCATCACTCTGGCTGCCGACTACTGCGCGGATTGCTCCGACGCTGACTTCTGCGCATTGGTCGAGCATGAGCTGTACCACATCGCTCAAGCGACCGATCAGCACGGCGCACCCAAGTTCACCCAGGAAGGATTGCCCAAGCTTGAGATGCGCGGACACGACGTTGAAGAGTTCGTCGGTGTGGTGCGTCGGTATGGGGCGAGCCCTCAAGTTCAAGAGCTGGTGGACGCTGCAAACAATCCTGCTGAGGTAGGAAATATGAACATTGCGAGGGCCTGCGGAACCTGTCTGCTCAAGTCGGCCTGATTCTGGACAGGCTCTGGACGGATGAAAATCTATGGCAGCCCTTCAAAACGACGTGAAGGCCTTTATCGTTCAGGCCTTGGCGTGCTTCGACACGCCTTCACAGGTTGTTGAAGCCGTCCAAAAGGAATACGGGATATCGGTGACCCGCCAGCAGGTGGAGACACACGACCCCACGAAGACATCAGGGAAAGGCTTGGCCAAGCGCTGGGTGACGATGTTTGAGGATGCCCGCAAGCGCTTCCGCGAAGAAACCGCCGAGATCCCGATCGCCAACCGAGCATTCCGCCTTCGTGCGATGAACCGGTTTGTCGAGCGGGCCGAGACGATGAAGAACATCGGCCTGGCCATGCAGATCCTTGAGCAGGCTGCCAAGGAAGTCGGCGACGTCTACGTCAGTCGCAACCGGAAGGACGAGCCAGACGATGAGCCGGCAATCCCGACGCGCATCCAGGTCGACGTAGTGGATGCGAGGAAGCCGAATGCCGAGCCTTAATGTTCCGCAGTCGCAATTCCTTCTGTTGCCCCACAAGTTTCGCGCCTTTGTTGCTGGATTCGGCTCCGGAAAGACCTGGGTCGGATGCTCAGCACTGAGCAAGCATTTCATGGAGTGGCCCGGCGTCAACGCTGGTTACTTCGCACCGACTTACCCGCAAATCCGAGACATCTTCTATCCCACGATGGAGGAGGTGGCCTACGACTGGGGGCTGAAGACCAAGATCAATCAGGCGAACCATGAGGTTCACATTTACAGCGGCCGGCAGTATCGCGGCACTGTGATCTGCCGGTCCATGGAGAAGCCGCAAACCATCGTCGGCTTCAAGATCGGTCACGCATTGGTCGATGAACTGGACGTGCTGACGTCGATCAAGGCGCAGCAGGCTTGGCGCAAGATCATTGCCCGGATGCGTTACAACCTACCCGGGCTGAAAAACGGCGTGGACGTGACCACGACGCCGGAAGGCTTCAAGTTCGTCTTCCTCCAGTTCGTGAAGCAGTTGCGCGACAAGCCGGCACTGAAGGAGATGTACGGCCTTATCCAGGCCAGCACCTTCGACAACGAGCTGAACCTGCCTGACGACTACATCGCCTCGCTGATGGAGTCGTACCCCGAGCAACTGATTCGCGCGTACCTGAATGGCCAGTTCGTCAACCTGACATCCGGATCGATCTACCACGCCTACGACCGCAAGCTGAACCAGTGCTTCGACACTGTGCAGCGCGGTGAGCCGCTGTTCATCGGCATGGACTTCAATGTCGGCAAGATGGCCGCGATCACCCACGTCAAACGTGATCAAGGCCTACCGCGAGCCGTGGACGAGTTGATGGATGGCTACGACACGCCGGACATGATTCGTCGCATCAAGGAGCGGTACTGGGAACACACCGGCAACGACTACAAGAAGACCTGCGAGATCCGGATCTACCCGGACGCCTCCGGTGATTCGCGTAAGTCGGTCAATGCGAGCCTCACCGATATCGCCATGCTCAAGCAGGCAGGCTTCACGGTCATCGCGCCGGCGGCCAACCCACCGGTGAAGGACCGAATCAACGCCATGAACGCCATGTTCTGTAACGCGCAGGGCGAGCGGCGCTACTTGGTCAACGCGTTTACATGCCCGACATACGCCGACGGTCTCGAACAGCAAATTTGGGCGCCCAACGGCGAGCCAGACAAGAGCCAAGGCAACGACCACGCCAACGACGGCGGCGGTTACTTCATTCACCGCGAGTACCCGATCGTTAAACCGGTCACCTCAATGAAAATGGGAGTCGCCCGATGACGGACGTCACTTTTACTCGTCCCGAGTACAAGGCGGCACAGTACCGCTGGCGCTTGGTGCGCGACGTCTGCAAGGGGTCGGAAACGGTAAAGGCCGCCGGCGATTGCTATCTGCCAAGGCCGAACGCGTCGGACAAGTCCCAGGACAACCGCGACCGTTATGACGCGTACAAGAAGCGCGCGGTGTTCTACAACGCTACCGGTCGCACGAAGCACAGCCTTGTCGGCGCAGTGTTTCGTACCTGGCCTACGCTGACTGTTCCCGGCGCACTCGATTACGTATCCAAGGATATCGACGGGCAGGGCGTGAGCGTTTACCAGCAATCGCAGTCGGTTATCGGGCATCTGCTCGAAGTCGGCCGCCATGGGCTGCTGGTCGATTACGCCGCGGTCGAGGCTGGAACTGTCAGCAAGGCCGACGAGTTATCCGGTCGCGCCCGAGCGAACATCGCCAGCTACACCGCTGAGTCGATCATCAACTGGAAGACCCGCCAAGTCGGCGGCCAGCACCTGTTGAGCCTTGTCGTGCTGCGCGAAACGGTCGACGTAGATACGGACGATGGTTTCGGTAGTGAGCAGGTCGTGCAATACCGGGTATTGCGCCTTGATGTCTCCGGGCAGTACACGCAGGAAGTGTGGGAAGAGGGTTCAAGCGCGACAACTCAGAAAGTCGCGCCATTCACACCATTGAATGGTCTTGGCCGCCCGTGGCAGGTGATCCCGTTCCAGTTTTTGGGCAGCGAGAACAACGACACCAGCATCGATGACGCGCCGCTCTACGACATGGCCGAGGTGAACATCGGTCATTATCGGAATAGCGCGGATTATGAAGAGGCGGCGTACCTGGTTGGGCAGCCTCAGCCTTGGATGGCCGGTCTCGATGAGCAGTGGCGCGATCACATGGAGGAAAGCGGCATCTTCCTCGGCTCCCGCGCACCCTGGATGCTTCCAGTAAACGGCACCTGCGGGGTTTGGCAGGCTCAGCCGAACACGGTGGCCAAGGAGGCGATGGAATCCAAGAAGCAGGACATGGTGTCGCTCGGCGCCCGGCTGATCGAGCGAGGTAGCGCGGTGAAGACTGCCACCCAGGCCGACAACGACAGCGCCGCCGAACACAGCGTCCTGTCGCTGGTGGTCAGCAACGTCAGTGAGGCCTACAGCCAGTGCTTGGCATGGATGGCTGAATTCGTGAATGTTTCCGGTGAGGTGGTCTACAAGCTCAACCAGGACTTCAGCCAGATCACTCTGGACGCGACGATCCTGGCGGCACTGTTCAACGCAGTGCAGGGCGGCAAGTTGCCTGAGGGCGACTTCTGGCAGTACCTGCGCGATCGAGGCGTGATCAATCCGGAGAAAACGGACGATGAAATTCGGGGTGAACTCGAAGCGCAAAGCACCGGACCGGATCTGGATGACGACGACGAGGCAAACCTAAATGGCGGCAAACCAAGCGATCCTTGATGCCACGATTCGGCACGCCGTCTTCCTTGAGCAACTGAAGTCGGGGGAGATGGCCAAGTTCGCACCTGTCCTCAAGGAGATCGACCGCTCGATCCGCGAGCGGCTGACCCGGGCCGACCTGACGGATTACACCGTCGCCCGCCTGGAGCGACTGCTGAGCGAGGTGGATAGCCTTCTGCTCGGCATCTTCGACCGGTACAGCGAGAAGCTGAACCTCGATTTGGTGGATATCGCCAACTACGAGGCCGAGTTTGAGGCGACCAGCCTGACCCGGGCGGCGCCGGTTGGCGTTTCGTTCGATGCGGCGGTGCCGGGTGCTGCAGCAATCAGGGCGGCAATCCTCACCAACCCGCTCAGTGTGCGCGGTGCCGACGGTGGGAAGCTGCTCAAGTCGTTCATCAATGGCTTCACCGCCACCGAACGACAACGCCTCACTGGCGCGATTCGGCAGGGCTTCTTCGAAGGCCAAACCAACTTCCAGATCATCAAGAACATCCGCGGGACCAAAGCGCTCAAGTACAACGACGGCATTCTGGCCACGACCAACCGCAACGCTGGCGCCATCGTGCGAACGGCGGTGCAGCACGTCGCTACCCAGGCGCGCATGGAGACGCTGAAAGCGAACTCTGATGTCGTGCCGTCGGTGGAGTGGGTCAGCACCCTGGATTCGAAGACTACCAGCCAGTGCCGGACGCTCGACAAGCGCCGTTTCAAGCTGACCGAAGGGCCGAGGCCGCCGATCCACATCAACTGCCGGTCGACGGTGGTGGCGGTTACTCGCTTCAGCGCGCTGTTTGCCGAGGGCGCCACGCGTGCATCCGTCGGCGACTCTGGCGCGCAGCAGGTAAGGGCAGACCTCAGCTACTACGACTGGCTCAAGCAGCAGCCGGCAGCGTTTCAGGACAAGGCTATCGGTCCGGTTCGGGCGAAGTTGTTTCGAGACGGTGGGCTGAGCATTGAGCGGTTCGCTGAACTGCAGCTTGATCGCAATTTTTCACCACTGACTCTCGTACAGATGAAAGCTTTAGAGCCTCTAGCGTTTGAAAAAGCCAAGCTGTAGATTCCCAGGCTCATCAGAACGGAGCGTCTAACGTGGTTAAACATTTGACCATTTTCGAAAGGGAAATCTTGTCTGCGATCTTCAAGTGCGTCATGGCCAATCCGAATGATTCGGCTCTATGCAAGGCTAAACACGATGAGCTTAAGGCTTTGACCGAAAGACCGGTGCGCGAAGGCCGGCTTAGAGAAAACATATATGACGCAATGTTGATGGCGTTTATTCAGAACACCTGGATGTATACCAAAGGTCAGGAGCTGAAAAGTATCGAAATGGCGGAGCCGTACTATCCGTTTGGAGAGGACGAAGTGAATATTTGGCGCCTTGAGAGCGATCTCGGCCTGTAGTAACGCCTACTTAAAGACTTGTTAGAAAACCCGCTCCGGCGGGTTTTTTTATGCCCGCAGGCAGGGCCTGCACCTACGTCTCTGGGAGACAACCAATGCTGAAATTCCAACTGGATACCCTGGAAGGGGTAGATGAAGCCGTGCGCGCTCTTTACACCGAGAAGGACGGCAAGTTCGTACTCGGCATTGAAGGTCTGCCGCAGCAAGAAGATGTATCCGGCCTGAAGGCCAAGGTTGATGAGCTGCTCGGCGAGAAGAAAGCCGCCGAGAAGAAGGCGCGCGAAGCTGAAGATGCAGCGCGCCTTGAGCGTGAAGAAGCCGCTCGCAAGTCCGGCAACGTCGAAGAGCTCGAGCGTTCCTGGACTGAAAAATTTACCCGCCGCGAAGCTGAGCTGAACGGCATGTTGGAACAGGAGCGTGGAACGCTGAGCGGGCAGATCCGGGATCTGACTGTTGGCCGTACCGCTACTGATATCGCATCTGCCTTGGCTGTTCAAGGCAGCGCAAAAGCCCTGTTGCCGCACATCGAACGCCGTCTGAGCGTCGAGCAGCGCGACGGGAAGCCTGTTGTGGTCGTCCTCGACGCACAGGGCAAACTCTCGGCGGCAACGCTGGACGAGTTGAAAGCAGAAATCGCG
The DNA here is from genome assembly GCF_902497745.1 of Pseudomonas fluorescens. Classification (GTDB taxonomy): domain Bacteria; phylum Pseudomonadota; class Gammaproteobacteria; order Pseudomonadales; family Pseudomonadaceae; genus Aquipseudomonas; species Aquipseudomonas fluorescens_BM. Next base: position 256,160 of record NZ_CABVHJ010000008.1, on the reverse strand, counting down.
AATGACGCGGCGTTCGCGCCGTTGATCGCGGGTAGCAAGGCATCGGGCGGCGGGGCCGGCGGTGCAGGTGGTGGGGGCGGGGCCCCGAAAGGAAAAATCGGCGGTACCAAAGAGGAACGCACGGCTGCAATCGCAAGCCGGTTCCCAGATCTCCCTCAATCGTAAGGAAATAACTCATGTCCCTGTCGCAAATGCAGGTTTTCAACGAATACATCATGCCGGCGACTCTCGAGACGCTGGATCAATATCTCGCCGCGTTCAACGCTGCGAGCCGGGGTGCTATTGTGCTTTCCCCGGACGGCTTCACTGGCGACTTCCTCCAAGAGTCGTTTTTCCAGACTCTTGCTGCTGCCCAGCGCCGCGTAGACCGCTACAGCGCCAACGCCGCCGTTGCTGCCACCGACCTGACCGAGCTGAAGAACACTTCGGTTAAAGTCGCCGGCGGCTTCGGCCCGATCCGCTACGAGCCATCGCAGATGACCTGGCTGGAGCGCCCAACCGCGCAAGGTATCGAAGTCGCGAGCCGTGCGTTCGCTGAAATCCTGCTGAAGGATCAGTTGAACACTGCGATCGCGGCGCTGGTGGCAGCAATCACGGCCCAAGCCTCCGCGGTCAACGATGTATCGGCGACCGCAGGCATCACCTACGCCAGCCTGAACAACGCCCACGCGAAGTTCGGCGACGCCAGTCAGAACCTGGTCACCCAGGTTATGCAAGGCACCAGCTACCACAAGTTGGTCGGCCAGAACCTGGCGAACCAGCAGCAGCTGTTCCAGGCGGGCAACGTTCGCGTGGTGGACATCCTCGGCAAGATCTCCGTTGTGACGGATGCCCCGGCGCTGATGCAGGCCGGCACCCCGAACAAGGAAATCATCCTGTCCCTGGTGCAAGGCGCTGCGCTGGTCCACGACGGCCGCGACATTATCAGCAACGTCCAGACCACCAACGGCAAGGAGCGTATCGAAACCACGCTGCAAACCGACTACACCTTCGGCCTGGGCCTGAAGGGCTACACCTGGGACACCACCACCGGCGGCAAGTCGCCAACCGACGCTGAGTTGGCAACCGGAACCAACTGGGACAAGACCGCTACCAGCATCAAGCACACCGCCGGTGTGGCCCTGATCGGTGACGCCTCCAAGTAACCCTGTAATGTCCAAGCCGGGACGTGTGCCCGGCTTGGCGGAGATGCAATCATGAGCAACAAAATCTGGTATCTACCCGGGCCGTTTCACCAGTACCGGGAAGACGTGAAGGCGCTGGCGAAGGAATACGGGCTGCGCATCATCGACGCGAACATCACCGAAAGTCGCGAGGGTGAGGCCGATGATGTGCCGGAGGTGACGGTGCGACAGGTTGAACCGGCACCGGTGGTGCTGATCGTCGATAGTGGTGATCACGCTGCGCTGCAGGAGCTGATCGACAAGTTGAATGCGGAGCGTGACGGCATCGTGTTGCTGATCGACGCCGCCGAAGGCCTGACTGAACTGGAACACCCGGGCGCCGGCGAACTGCCAATTCGCTTGTTCGGTGCACTGAAATCCATTCATGAAGGCTTTGAAGCGCTGACGGGGGAGCGTGACAACTTGGCGGGCGAGGTTGAATCCTTACGCGCCGAAGTCGAACGCCTCAAGGCAGCAGCGGAACCGGTCGACAATGTCGAGAAGATCGCTGGTCTCAAAGCGAAGCTCGACGCTGCCAATGTGCCGTATCGAGCGAATGCTTCGGTTGAGTCGCTGGAAAAGGCGGTCTCTGAGCTTCCGAGCGCGTGATAATCCGGGTGCGCAATCACTGGTGCCCGATTCAAAAAAACACAGCGAGCTGATTCATGACTCTCATCATCGAGGACGGTACCAGTAAGCCTGACGCCGAAAGCTACGCATCCGCTGAGGACTTGGCCATGTACGCCGTGAAGTTCGGCGTGGTCATCCCGGCGGAGGTGCCAGCACAGGAAGCATTGCTGCGCCGGGCTGCGCTGGCAATGGACGGTATGGCGTGGAAAGGGCGGAAGACCAACAGCGAGCAGGCCTTGTCTTGGCCGCGCCGAGGTGTTGAGTTGGACTACGAGATCAAACCTGACAACTACCTGCCGGCGCGAATTCAGTACGGCCAGATGGCGCTGGCTGCTGAGATCCACGCCGACGACGTCGATCCGATCGAGAAGCGCAAAGGCGCGGTAACACTGGAGCGTGTTGAAGGTGCGGTAACTCGCGAGTACGCGACGATCTCTAACACCAGCGGCCGACTGCTGCCGGCGGCGCCGGACCGGCCGAGCGCCACGCAGTTTGCTGATTATTTACAGAAACGCGGGTTGTTCGCCGTGAGAGCGTAGTGGTGATGAGCATTTGACGCGGTGAATGAATCAGGAGATCTTCGCTTTTCCCCAAGTGAGTAGAGCCGCAAACGTGGTGGCTGAAAACGGTTGGGGTTATCAGATAACGACAGAGGTTATTAGCATGTTGAATAGCACCAACAAATTTAAAGTACAGAGCATCATTTTCAACAATGGTGAGTTTGCGATCGCCTCGGGATTTTGGGATGGTCAATCCGATCTGAGCGTCGCGTGTCGCTGGTTTGAAGAGGGTGGGATGGGATATCCGCAGACTTTTGGCAAACCTCAATGGATGTTGCTCCCGGAGGTTGGCGTGGACATCCTGAATGCATTAGATCCATCCAAAGCGAAAGTTACATTAACCTTCGGTTGATCCGAGGTATTTGAGGAAGCCCAGCCATCGAGCTGGACTTTTTACATCAGGAGCCATCATGGCCTTCTACGACGAAATGGCCGTGATGGCTCTGGAGATGATCACAGAGTTTGGCCAGCCCGTAACCATCAGCAAGACCGAGCCGGGCGAGTATGACCCGGAGACGGGCGGCGAGGCGCCGGGCGCCAGCATTGAACAGACCGCCCAAGGCGTCCTGCTCGACTTCACCGGTCAGGAGTTCCAGAACAACAGCCTCATCAAGCAGGGCGACAAGAAGCTCAAGATCGCCGCGCAGGGACTGGAATGGGTACCGGATCTGCTGAACAAGGTGATCATTCTGGGCCGTACCTGGTCGATCGTCCCGCCGCTTAAGGAGATCAATCCCGCCGGGACAACGATCCTTTATGAGCTGCAGGTGCGGTCATGAGTAGGGCGGGTGCCGGGCAATCTGGCAGCTTTGCGCTGAGTCTTGCCGAGTTTGCTGCCCAGACCAGCGAAGCCATCGACGCGAGCGTGCGTGAGATCATCATCGAGGTCGGCAGCAGCCTGATCCGCATGTCTCCCGTGGGCAACCCAGAGATATGGGCGCAGAACGCTGTAGCGACCCAGTACAACAAGGCTGTCGACGACCACAACAGCGCGCTGCGCAGTGATCCGGCCAACCTAACCAAGGGCGGCAGGCTCAAAAAAGGCCGCAAGATCAACGACGGCATGGACATCAAGGCACCAGAGGGCTACGTCGGTGGCCGGTTCCGTGCGAACTGGCACATATCGCTGGGCGTGCTCGAGAGCGTCACCTTCGACGAGGTAGACCCGAGCGGCGCCGAAACCACTGCGGCACTGGTTGCTGCGATGAGCGATTTCACCGCCGGCCAGATGGCTTACATCATCAACAACTTGCCCTATGCGATTCCTCTGGAGTTTGGCCATTCCACTCAGGCCCCCGGCGGCATGGTCCGGGTAACCGTGGCTCGCTTCCAGCAGATCGTGCAGGAGGCCATCAGGAACAATCAGGTATGAGTCACGCACGCGCCCGTCAGGCCATCGAAACGAAGCTGGCCGCATGGTCGGCTGCGCGTCCAATACGAGTGGCCTACTCGAATCAGCCATTCACGCCAAATCCATCTGAAACCTATCTCCGGGCCTTTCAGCTTCCAGCCAGCACCACTTGCCGTTATCTCGGCGGGGACGCCTACGAATACGCCGGTGTTTATCAAATCAGCATTGTTTGTCCGTCTGCCCAGGCCATGGCCACCGCAGAGACGCTTGTTGAAGAGCTGACACGACTCTTTCGCGTAGACACGCCACTGGCCCGCAACGGGTTCGATGGCCTCATCACGGAACCAGTAGATCAGGGGCCAACCATCACAGAGTCGGCGACCTATACGGTCCCGGCCAGCTTCACCTACGCAGGTGTCGCAGACCAACCGCCCGCTGGGGCATAACCTACCGCCGTCAGGCGGGCACTCAAGAGGAAACACACCATGGCCGCACGCTTCCCGCTGCCGAACGGCGCTGTGCTGGAGATCGCCAGCATTATGGGATCCGCCGTCGCTTTCACTGCTTTGACCAATGCGAAACCGCCGGTCGCTGCCTCAGTAGGGCACGACATTGAAAACGGCGACGTTTTGCTGATCAACTCCGGTTGGGCGCTGATCAATGACCGCGCAGTAAAGGCGTCCGGCGTCACCGCCGATGCTTTTGCCTTGGCTGGTCTCAATACCACCAACACCGACAAATTCACTGCCGGTGCTGGTTCTGGCTCAGTGATACCCGTGTCCGGATGGACGCAAATCTCGAAAGTTACGTCCTTCACATCCTCCGGCGGTGAGCAGCAATACCAAACTGTCGGCTACCTGGAAGATGACGACGACAAGCAATTTCCAACCAACCGCAACCCGACCACGATCACCATCGTGGTGGAGGATCAGCCGACCGCTCAATACGTCGAGACAGTCGAGGGCTTCGACGACACCAAAGAGCTGGCCGTCGTGCGCATGAAGTTGCGCAACGGCGATCAGATCCTCTACCCGGGTTATGTGAGCATCACTCCTGATCCAACGATGGAGCGTAACAACGTGATGACGCGAACCATCAGCATCGGGCTTTCTGCTCGCTCGCTCCGTTACCTGGCCGGCGCATAAGGACTTCTCATGGCAAAGATCAGGATCGCTCAGAACCCTACGTTCAAGGCTCTCGTGCACATACCTATCGTCGGGTGTGAGCCCGAGGCAATCGAGTTCACCTTCAAGTATCGCGATCGCCCGGCACTCGCCGCGCTCTTCGACGAGTGGAACCTCAAAGCGAAGGAAATGCGCGAGGGATTCGGGGAAAGCACCACATTGTCAGAAGTCGTTGCTGCCGAAACCGAGTATCAGGTGCAGCAGATCAAGGATCTGGTCGCGGGCTGGGGCTTCGATGACAAGTTCGACGACAAGAGCATCCTTGCCCTTGTGAAGTCGTGCAAGGGTACTGCCGAAGCGGTAGTGAATGCCTATCAGAGCGCATTCAATCAGGCCCGTTTGGGAAACTGAGGGCGGCAGCCGCAGCGTTGTACGAAAGCGGACCATCTGCTGAGCAGTTGGCAATCCTCGGGCTGACGGCTGCCGATTTGTCCGGTGACGATGTAGAGGTCTGGCCATGCAACTGGCCGGCCTTTATCTTGTTCAACCGAATGTCCACGCAGTGGCGGGTCGGCACCGGTGGAGCCATCGGCCTCGATTACAACTGCATCCGAGACGTTGCCGGCTTCCTTGGCATCAAGAAAAAGAAACTCGCTGAAATCTTTCCTGACCTGCAGGTGCTGGAAGGCGAAGCCCTGCGCGTTATGGCGGAGGAAAGGGAAAACAGCCCGTAAGCACGGGCATTTATTCAAGGTGAGTCGATGAACATTTCCGAACTCGGCATAAAGATCGACTCGGCCGATGCGATCGAGGCAAAAACCAGCCTGGATGAAATGGCGAAGGCCGGCGGCCGGGCCGAGCAGTCCGCCGTTTCGCTGATGAACGAAATGCAGGCGCTGGAGAAATCGCTTTCTACCAACGCCAAGACCACACAGGACCTTGCCAAACAGCGCGATGCGTTGGCGAAGCTGACCAAGACCGGCGCCTATGGCGAGGCTGAGGCCGCGAAGATCTCGGCGCAGCTAGACAAGCAGCAAGTAGCGCTGGCCAAGTCGACCATGGATGAGCAGAAGGCACTGAACAGCCTGTTGGGCGCCATTGACCCGGCCCGCGCCGCACTGGCGAAGCTGGACACCCAGGTCGAGCAATTGGGCAAGCATCTGGACGCCGGCCGAATCAGTCAGGACGAGTACAACACCGCCCTGAGCAAGATCGATAAGGACTACGACAAACTCAACAAAACCACCACCGGCTTCGACAAGCTGCGCCTCGGCACTCGCCAAGCGCAGGAAAACGTCGTGCAACTGGGGAATGCACTGTCTTCGGGTGACTGGGGTAGCGGCGTTCGCGCAGTCGCACAATTGGGCGCTGGTGCGGGTGAGGGTGCGGCGGGACTGCTCGCAATTCTTGGTCCGCTTGCGCTCGCCACCGCTGCCGTAGGTGGGCTGGCATACGCTTTCTACAGGGGCAGCGAGGAGCAGGATAGCTACAACAAATCGCTGATCCTGACCGGCAACTACGCAGGTGTGAGTGCCGGGCAATTGGGCGACATGGCTCGCCAGGTCAGCGCAACCGTTGGCACCACTGGTCAGGCCGCCGCAGTGCTGGCTCTGCTGGCCGACAATGGCAAGATCGCCGGCGAGAGCTTCACCGGAATCACTCAGGCCGCTGTTTCGATGCAGGAAGCGACTGGCAAGGCCGTAACCGAGACGGTAGCGGAGTTCGCCAAGCTCGCCGACGACCCGGTAAAAGCCTCTGCCGCACTGAACGAGCAATACCACTACCTGACCGCGTCGGTTTATTCGCAAATCACCGCGCTGGAGAAGCAGGGCGACCATGCCGGCGCCGTGAAGCTGGCCACCGAGTCGTTCGCTGATGCAATCAACGAGCGCACACCGCGAATCCTCGAGAATCTGAGTTTCTGGGAGAAGGGCTACAACGCCGTTGCTCGGGCTGCTGATGGATTGAAGAATATCGGGCGCAGCGATATCGGCGCCGATATCGAGCAAGCCCAGCGCGACTTGGCGAGCGCTCAGGCAGGCAATGTCGGCCTGTTCCAGAACAAGCAGGAGATGATTGATCTCTACCAGAATCGTCTCAACATGCTGGAGGACCAGAAAGCTGCTGAAGCGGATATCGCCAAATGGCAAGGAGAGCAGGCGAAAGCTCAGGGCGATGCCGTCTCCTCAATGGCCAAGGTCGACGCACTCACCAAATCAGCGTGGACGAATGAGCAAAAACGTACCGACGCGATCAAGGAATACAAGCGGCAGCTCGAAGACATCCGCAAGGTCGCACCCAGCGACCCACGCCTGAATCAGGCGGCAATCGACAAGAACCTGGCGAACATCAGCGACCAGTTCAAGGATTCGAAAGCGGCTGGATCGCAGGTTGATCTGACCAGTTTCAACAACGCCAAAAACAACCTCGCAGCCATCAGCGAAGAGTACAAAAACGCCCAGAAGGAACTGGACGCCGAGCAGAAGGCCGGGCTCGTTTCTCAAGCCGACTACGCCCTGAAACGCGAAGCGCAGATCGGCAACGAGCGCGACGAGGTGACTGCAGCCTACGAGGCGGAGATTGCTGCGCTGGAAGCCGCGAAGGCGAAGAAGACCACTTCTGCCGCGCAAGGCATCCAGCTCGATCAGAAGATCGCCGACGCGCACGCGGGCATGGTCAAAGCGCAGAAGGACGCGGACAGCCAGCTCGAGGTACTGGCCACGAATGAAACCGGCCGCCTTGCCCGGCAAGAGCGGGCGATCACGACCTACGTTCAGGCGTTGGCTCAGCAGCAGCGCGCACTGGAGCTGGCAGGGCAGCGCGCAGTGCTTGGTGTTGGACAGGGCGATCGCCAGAACGCGCTCAACAGTGAGTTGAACAGCCAGCAGGATCGGTTCGCACAGCAGTCGCTGGAACTGGCAAATCAGAAGTCCGACCCGTCGCGGAATATGTCGGAGGAGGAGTTCGCCCGTAAGTCGCAGGCTCTCGCCGATGCGAACAAGGCCGCAACCGATCAGATCCGGCAGAACTACGCGGATGTTGAGGCGGCGCAGGGTGATTGGACCAAGGGCGCGACATCGGCCTGGGCCAACTATCTAGACTCGGCGAGCAACATTGCCGGCCAGACGAAAACCCTGTTCGGCAATGCCTTCAGCTCGATGGAAGACGCGGTCGTCAACTTCGCCATGACGGGGAAGCTGTCGTTTGCTGACTTCACCAAGTCGATTTTGGCGGACATGGCGCGGATCGCGACCCGGCAGGCCAGCTCGGCGCTGCTGAGCAGCCTCGTGGGTGCCGCCACTAGTTACTTCACTGGCGGCGGTGGCGGTAATGGGCTGGCGGCTGGATCAGCGGGCGCGACGTCGTCAAATCTCGGCGCATCCTCGGCAGGTTACTCCAACACTTACTTCCCGCAGGCTCTCGGCGGTGCATGGTCGTCGGGTGTGCAGATGTTCGCCAACGGCGGCGCCTTTACCAACAGCATTGTCAGCGCGCCGACCGCCTTCGGGATGGCCGGAGGCCGGGCGGGTGTCATGGGTGAGGCGGGGCCGGAGGCGATCATGCCGTTGACCCGGACTTCCAGCGGCAAGCTGGGTGTTCTCGCGGCTGGCGGTGGTTCCGGGACTGCAATCAGCATCAGCGCGCCGGTCACGGTGGTGACCGAGGATCGCAGCTCCGAAGGCATGCAGATCGACCAACAAGCGCTTTCCAAAAACCTACAGTCGCAAATGCAGGCCGTGGCCGAGAAAGCCGTTGCTGACTCTTGGCGTGCGGGCGGTACCAGCTTCCGAAATGCAAATGGGAGGGCCTAATGGCCATCGAGAAATTCACCTGGCCAACCCAGCGCGGGGAAACACCCGATATCAATTATCGGGTGCGCACCTCGAAGTTCGGCAACGGCTACGCGCAGAACGTCGGCGACGGCCCGAACAACAAAGAGGACTCCTATCCAATCACCTGCGTCGGGCACAAGGCCAAGGTGCAGCAGATCATGGCGTTCCTCGATAGACACGCCGGGGCAAAAGCGTTTCTCTGGACAACGCCGCTCGGCGAACTCGGACTGTTCACCTGCAAAAATCCCGCTCCCACACCAATGGGCGGTGAGGTCTTCAAACTCACCGCCACGTTCGAGCGGGCATTCAAACCATGAGGGGCAATCATGCCGCTGATCAGTGACATCCAGGTGCTTGAACCTGGCAGCGAAGTGCTGCTCTTTGAATTGGACGGCACGGACTACGGGGCGGATGTTCTGCGCTTTCACGGGCACGCGATACCGCACACTTCGGCCGAGCTGATCGCTGCAGGCGCCGATGCCGATCAACTGCCGGCGAAAGCTATCTACTGGCAGGGCAACGAGTACAGCGCCTGGCCGATGCAGATCGACGGCATCGAGTCGAACGGCGACGGCACGGCGGTCCGGCCGACATTGTCAGTGGGTAACGTCAACGGGCGCATCACTGCGCTATGTCTGGCGTTCGAGGATCTGCTCGAGTTCAAGCTGACGATGCGCCATACGCTCGGCAGTTACCTCGACGCGGCGAACTTCCCGGCCGGCAACCCAACGGCCGACCCTACCCAAGAGACGATCGAGGTCTGGTACATCGACCAGAAAACGAACGAGGACGGGGAGAACGTCAGTTGGGAATTGGCCAGCCCGGGCGACGTCGGTAACGAGTCCATCGGCCGGCAGGCCACTACGCTGTGCCACTGGTGCCTCACCGGTGGCTACCGTGGGCCGAACTGTGGATACACCGGCCCGTACGTGACCAAGGACGGCGTCGTTACCGACAACCCGGAACTGGACGAGTGCGACGCCACGTTGGGCAAGGGCTGCATACCGCGCTTCGGCGAGGGCAATCCGCTGCCGTTCGGTGGATTTCCCGCTGTGAGTCTCGTGGCAAGATCATAGTAGAATGCCTTTGTGGCTAGGGTAGCTCCCGAAAAGCCGGCCCCTAACCGGTCTGCCACTCCCACATTTAGGGTTCATGCTGTAGGGGTGTGAAGTGAAAGTAAAATATCCATCAGACCTAGTGGGATTGCGATTTGGCAACCTCACAGTCGAAAGCAAGCAACCGAACGACAGACCATACAAAACCAGCTTGTGGAACTGCATTTGCGATTGCGGAGAATCGCGAGTAGTCCAGCGAAGCGCGCTTGTGTGCGGGATACAGGTATCATGTGGTTGCTACAATAAAAAGCGCGTAATCGAAACTCACACCATCCATGGATTGCACGGGCACTCAGCCTACGGTACGTGGAAGGCGATGATGGACCGCTGCTACAACCCGCTTAGTAAGGACTATCCAGATTACGGAGGCCGCGGAATCCAGGTTTGTGAAGACTGGCAGGAAGTCGCTGGTTTTATCGCTGGGATGGGCGAAAAGCAGAAAGGTCAGAGTATCGATCGAATTGACGAGAACGGTGACTACACGCCCGACAATTGTCGCTGGACCGACGCGATGGGCCAAGGCGAGCACAAGCGCAATAACGCGATGGTGAACCATCAAGGTGTTATAAAGCATCTCGCTGGAGTTTGGCGCGATACCGGGATGAAGGAGTCGACCCTATACAACCGACTAAAAGCTGGTCTAACCGTTGACGAGGCAAGTTCTAAGCCTGTGAGAGAGCACAACGCCACGCTGATAATTGATGGTGTTGAGAAGACGCTAGTCGATTGGGCTGCAGTTGCTGGAGTGACACGCAAGACCATTCGCAACAGAATGAACGCAGGGCTTGTGGGTGCAGATGTGCTCAGGCCACCGATATCAAAGAAAACTCCAAATTAGTAAAGGGCGCTTCGGCGCCCTTTTTGTTGGGTGAGAATAAATGCGCAAACACATTCTCAACGCGATCCAGGCACACGCGGCAGCCGAGTACCCGAAAGAGTGCTGCGGGCTTCTGCTGGCGATCGGTCGCAAGCAACAATACTTCCCCTGCATCAACGTCGCGACCGAGCCGAACGAAGAGTTCCGGATCGACCCCGAGCAGTACGCCGCAGCTGAGGACGTCGGCGAAGTGATCGGCGTGGTGCATTCGCATCCGGACGCAACCAGCAGGCCATCACCGCGCGACCTTGCGATGTGCGAAGCGACGGCGATGCCTTGGCACATTCTGAGCTGGCCCGAGGGAGATCTGCGCACCATCGTCCCGACCGGCGAGGTGCCGCTGCTGAAGCGGCCATTTGTGCACGGGGCCTGGGACTGTTGGCAGGTCTGCGCGGACTGGTACAAGCGCGAGTGGGGGCTTGAGTTCGAAGCGTTCAAGCGCGCCGATGGCTGGTGGGAAAGCAAGGACAGCACCAGCCTCTACGAAGCGAACTACGAGGCAGCCGGCTTCTACCGCGTCGACCAGCCGCAGCGCGGCGACATGATCGTGATGGAAGTGGGGCGCACCTTTTACCCAAACCACGCCGGGATATTCCTCGGCACTGATCCTGCGCTTCCAGGTGAGGACGCTGCAACGTTCGGCCCCGGGCCGTTCCTGCTGCACCACCTGTACGGCAGGCCATCTGAGGTCATTGTCTTCGGCGGTCCTTGGCTCGACCGCATGCGCCTGATTCTCAGGCACAAAGATTCACAGTCACATAACGCGGCTGGGCCGCAGGAGAACTAAAATGGATAAGGACAAATCAGAATTGCTCAAGTGCCTGGACTCGATGGCGCTTTCTCTAGCGGAGCATGATCATGAGTGGAGCCATGAACAGCGCCAGGCATATGAATCAAGCGTTGCCTACCTTACTTCTGGCGATTGTAAGGAGACTGGTTCGTCGGTTTGAGGCTTACATTTTCTTCTGCAGCTTTCGAGTAGATAGAATCCTCTGACCGGCCTAGTTTTAGTCCGATTACCCTGGTTGGAGTGTTTTCTTTGGCCAGTTTTTTCAGTTCGGCTACGTCAGCCGCGCTCCAAGCCTTTCCGGCGTTTTCAGGTTTTTTTGCCATTTTGACCTCCAGGTCATAAACGCGCCGAAATTGGCGCAATCCCAGTCCTTGGGCTTGCAGGCAAAGGACTGGGGAATCCGTTGCGTGAGGGCAAGAGGCTACTATCGCAGGGAGGCGCGGCGATACTGGTGATTCGTACAGATGAAATTATTCTGGGCAACCCGCGTCGACTGTTTTCTAATGAGTCCGGGCTAGTGATCACGCGGACTACCAATGAATGGATACGATTATGGCGATGGGGTTAGGAGATAGGCTCGGGATATTTTCGTTTTGGTGCGGGATTCTTGCGGTAATTTTCACTTTTCTTGGGCTTATTTCCGGATTCGTCGGAACGCAGCTAACTGGGAAAGGAATATCTGACACCATTAAGGCGACCCATGAGACGGCGCGGCAGGCTTCAATTCGTGTAGATCCACAATGGGGGGAGTTCATTAAAGTCGTCACTGACGCATTGCCGTACAATGCAATTAAAGCAACTCTCAAATATCAGATGACCGCTTCTGACACCAGGCTCCCTCTTCAAATCAGGTTTTCGGCATTCGAAAATGGCTGGATTCACACTATTCATTCTGGCGAATCAGGTATGGCTGAAGTGAGGCTTGAAGAGCCTCGAACTTTTTATGTTAGTGCTGGGCATCCAGGTGTGGATCTGATCATTAGCGTTGCAGGATACGAATTTTGACTTCATTGTTTCCCACAGGAGTGACCTGCATGAAATTGATCGTAGGAGCGCTGGCGGTAGCGCTTCTGTTGGGGTGCTCCCACAAGAGGCAACCACTTGATAATCGTGACCCTTGCTTAGATTTCGGCCCCCCTGAAAGCTCAGGTTTTAAAGCCTGCTTAGATCGTCGAGCCCAAGCTCTGAAGGAGCTTCTTGAGGGTACTGGTAGAAAACAGTATCAAATAGTTTTCGATGAGAAGGTCGTTCCCTGACTCGAAATCACGAGCGCAACTGGAACTGGTATTGGAGTAGTAGCGCTGCGTGCTTCAGCCGATCTGCAATCGGAGTCATAAATGGAGTTGCCTCTCTTAAACGAACTCCTTTTCGAGCACAATTGCGTAGCTGCGATCAAGCTCGAAATGGTGGATTTCAAGTACAGCCTCAGCCTGACTATGTCTTCCTCGGAAGATCCAGAAATCGAGGGTGTGACGGCTATTTTTCATGATGTCAGCTCACTGAACCTAAGCGGCTTCGGGGGCGGACTAACCCAATTCATGGACCTCGTCGTAACTCGCATCGACCGCGGTCTGGATAGAATCCGTTACGAGTTAAGGGATATCGAGGACGGAAAAATTTCGTTCTATTTCTTCACCTTCAGCGTGCGAGACCATAAGGAGTAAATATGCGGATTGTGATAGGGGCGTTCGCGGTAGCGCTGTTGGCGGGGTGTGCAACTTCGCCAACGCCTTCCAGTGAGGCCAAGCAGGCGCCGGCTAGTCAGCTTTCGGCATACCAGGCCAAGCCAACAGGGGCATATGGGACACTGCAAGTGATCCGTGACTCTGGGCAGACCGGTAGCCTTTGCGCGATGGCAGTTTTTATCGATGGCAAACAGGCCGCCAAGCTCGAGCCGGGCCAGAAAGCATCGTTCTACCTGCCGCCGGATTCGGTTTCAGTCGGCGCGGCTTACACCGGCTCTGGCATCTGCTCGATGGGGGCTGCGCGAGTGGAGCGGGAAGCGATCGTGAAAGACGGAGCGGTCAAGAAATACCGAGTTTTCACCGGAGGCGATGGGCAGATCGACATACTGCCCACGACCCTCTGAACAGACCGCCTTCGGGCGGTTTTTTATTGCCTGGAGAATGGCATGTGCTCAGCAATTACCTACACGCCGATGACGAAAGTGATGCTGTCCGGTTCGCTCGCCAAGAAGTTTTTTCGAAGCAAGCAATTCCTTCTCGACGGCGGATCCGCCGTGGAAGTGTTCCGCGCGCTAAATGCGACCATTGATGGGTTCGCCGAGGAAATTAAACGACTGGAGCGCCTTGGACTGAAGTTTGCGATCTTCCGGAATCGCGCAAACATTGGGATGGACGGATTCGATCTCGGCGGTACGCGTGAAATCCGCATTGTTCCGGTGATTGCGGGGAGCAAGCGCGCCGGCGGGCTGCAAACAATCATCGGTACAGTGATGATCGCCGCAGCATATGTACTGTCATTCACCCCGTTTGCAGCCGCATCGCCGTTTTTGTATGCGGCTGGCGCGTCGATGGCGATCGGCGGCGTGATCCAAATGCTCAGCCCCCAAGCCTCAGGCCTGAAGCAAAGCGCTTCCCCTGAAAACTCCCCGTCCTACGCCTTCGGCAGTGCCAAGAACACCACGGCCAGCGGCAACCCGGTACCGATCTGCATCGGCGAGCGCCGGTGGGGCGGCATGATCATCTCGGCCTCGATCCTGGCTGAAGACAAAGTGTAATCAGGACAGCAGCACACCGACCGCCCGCGAGGCGGTTTTTTTATGCCTGGAGGAAAGCATGGGCGCAGCAGCACAGATCGATATCCACGGTGAGAAAGGCGGCAGCAGCAAGCCCAAATCGCCGACCGAAGCCAGCGACAGCCTGCGCTCGACCAACCTGGCCAAGCTGCTGATCGCCGTGGGCGAGGGTGAGTTCGACAGCGTTCCGACCGATTACGACATCTATCTGGATAACACGCCGATCCGCGATGCGAGCGGCAACTACAACTTCCCGAACGTGAAGTGGGACTGGCGCCCGGGTTCGGTGGATCAGACCTACATCCCGGGCATTCCATCGGTGGAGAACGAGACGTCGCTGAACATCGAGTTGCGCAGCGATTCGCCATGGGTGCGCTCGATCACGAACACCCAGCTTTCCGCCGTGCGCATGCGTTTGGCTTGGCCAGCGCTGCAACGGTCTGATGACCAGGGTAACGTCGGCGGTTACCGCATCGAATACGCGATCGACGTGGCCACCGATGGCGGCTCCTATCAGCAGGTGCTGGTGGATGCGGTCGACGGAAAAACCACCACGCGCTACGAGCGCTCGCGCCGCATCGATCTGCCGGACGCCACTACCGGCTGGCAGATCCGCGTGCGCCGCCTGACACCGAACCAGAACACCAACAAGATCGCCGACACCATGCTGGTGGCCGGTTACACCGAAGTCATCGACGCTAAGCTGCGCTACCCGAACACCGCGCTGCTCTACATCGAATTCGACGCCGAGCAGTTCACCAACATTCCTGCCGTCACCGTGAAGTGCAAGGCCCGCCGCTGGATGGTGCCGAGCAACTACGACCCGATCCTGCGCACCTATACAGGGACGTGGGACGGCTCGATGAAATCGGCCTGGACCAATAACCCGGCGTGGATCACCTACGGCATCTGCACTGAAGACCGCTTCGGCTTGGGCAAGCGCATCAAGCCGTTCATGGTCGACAAGTGGGAGCTGTACCGAATCGCCCAGTATTGCGACCAGCTGGTGCCGAACGGACTCGGTGGGCAGGAACCACGCTTTCTCTGCGACATGAACCTGCAGGGCAAGGCTGATGCCTGGTCGCTGCTGCGTGATATCTCGGCGATTTACCGAGGCATGACCTACTGGGCGCAGGGGCAACTGGTGATGCAGGCGGACATGCCGCGCGCGCAGGACTTCGACTATGTCTTCACGCGTGCCAACGTCATCGATGGCAAGTTCTCCTATGGCAGCGCTTCGGCGAAGACGCGTTACACCCGGGCGCTGGTGAGCTACGACAACCCGGCGAACAACTACGACACCGACGTCATTCCGTTCGCTGACCTGGATCTGCAACGCCGCTACGGCGACCGCCCGACAGAGTTGAGCGCCATTGGCTGCACCCGCGCCTCCGAGGCTCAGCGCCGTGGCAAGTGGGCGATCTTGAGCAACAACCAGGACCGCACCGTGTCGTTCAAGACCGGCATGGAAGGTGTGATCCCGCTACCGGGTCACATCATCCCTGTGGCTGACTCTTTGCTGGCGGGCCGCGAAGTCGGCGGCCGGATCTCGGCGGTGGCGGGGCGGGTGATCACCCTCGATCGCGACACCCAGGCCAAGGCCGGTGATCGTCTGATCATCAACCTGCCGGGCGGACGCGCCGAAGGTCGCACCGTGCAGAGCGTCAACGGCCGCGCCGTTACGGTCACTGTCGCCTATAGCGAACCGCCGGTCGCGCAGTTGCAATGGGCGCTTGATGCCGATGATCTGGCCATTCCGCTGTACCGCGTACTGCGCACCAAGCGCACCACCGAAGGCGACTACGAAATCAGCGCGCTGCAATTCGAACCGAGCAAATTCGCTTTCATCGACACCGGCGCACGACTGGAAGAGCGCCCGATCAGCGTGATCCCTATCACCGTTGTGCCAGCGCCGGCGAGTGTTTCGCTGTCGGCGACTTCATCGGTGGTGCAGGGTCTGGCCGTGGCCACAATGACCATCAGCTGGCCGGCCGTGGATGGTGCGGTCGGCTATGACATCGAATGGCGCAAGGACAGCGGCAACTGGATCAAGCTGCAACGCACCGGCATGACCAACGTCGACGTGGTCGGCATCTACGCCGGCGCCTACGTGGCCCGTG
This sequence comes from Pseudomonas fluorescens, assembly GCF_902497745.1. GTDB lineage: Bacteria > Pseudomonadota > Gammaproteobacteria > Pseudomonadales > Pseudomonadaceae > Aquipseudomonas > Aquipseudomonas fluorescens_BM. The sequence continues at coordinate 239,839 of NZ_CABVHJ010000008.1, read as the reverse complement.
TCCGAGCGGTGAGCGCGTTCGACATCTCGTCGATTTGGCGTAATTCGATCCTGACCAACCTCAAGGGAAAGGAAGGATTACCGCCGGCTGTGTCGTACCTGATGCCGACCAGTCTTGTTTACGGCATCCGGATGGCGTGGGGCTTCCCACCAGGCGCAGAGGACACCCAGCGAACCGAGATCTGGTATAGCAAAACGACCTCTCGCGATGATGCGATCAAGCTCGGTGACTTCGCCTATCCGCAGGCATCGCACGAACTGCAAAACATCCTGGCGGGAGCGAGCTTCTTTTTCTGGGCGCGCCTCATCGATCGGACGGGAAACATCGGGCCGTGGTATCCGGAGGGGATCGGTGTCAATAGACAAGCAAGCTCTGATCAAACCGAGTATGAGAAATATTTCTCCGGACAGATCGGCGACTCTGCGCTCGGCCAGCACCTTGGCGATCGAATCAATCTCATTGATGGCCCGGCTGATCTCCCGGGATCGGTCAACAACCGAATTCAGGTTGTAACTGGCGAAGTTGATGCGATTTCGGAGAAGGTCGACGGCGTCTTCGCGCAGGTCAATCCACCGCTCGCTGGTGAAACCGAAGGTTTCGCAGGCTCGACTCAAGCCTTTGTCGGCGTCTGGTCATTGCAGTCGGCAGTGATCGAGGGTGATGTCGCCATCGGCAAGCAAGTCGACACCGTCCAGGTCGAGATGGGCAAGAACAGCGCGGTCATTCAGCAGGTCAGTCAGGCGCAGGTTGCGTTGGATGGCAAGGCGTCGGCCATGTGGTCTGTAAAGATGCAGATCGATTCCAACGGTCGATACGTCGCCGCGGGCATCGGCTTGGGCATCGAGAACGGCCCGGCGGGTTTGCAAAGCCAATTCATCGTGAGTGCGGATCGCTTCGCGGTCGTGAACAGCATCACCGGTGGGCCGCTAGCAGTTCCATTTGTCGTGCAAAACGGCCAGACGTTCATCAGTTCTGCGTTCATCGCTGACGGCACAATCACCAACGCCAAGATCGGCAGCTACATCAGTTCCACCAACTACATCGCCGGCCAACAAGGCTGGATTCTGAATAAAGACGGCACACTCGAAATTAACGGCATCGTTCCAGGGCAGGGGCGCTTGGTGATCAATTCACTGAATGTCTCGGTCTACGACGCCAACAACGTGCTGCGTGTTCGTCTCGGCTATCTGGGGTAACCAATGGCTACATTCGGCCTACGCGTTTTTGACGAGAGTGGTCAGCTCGCCATGGACACCAACAGCTCCACCTACCAAGTGATCTGGCAGGGCGTTATCGACTTCAGTGGAACAACGCCCAGCTACACGATCAGCATCCCCGGATTCAACCCGACCAACTGCGTGTTCATGATCATTCCGACGAGGGCTCAGGACGTGCAGTCATCGGAAACAGATGGCAGCGGCAACGCCAAGTCATACCCCTATGTCACGACATCTTCTGGCCAGGTGGTCGTCCTTCCGAAAAACCCTTCATCCCCTGCCGGCACGACTCAGACACGGATTGTAGCCAAGGGATACGCCATCAGGTTCGCCGCATGAGCTATGGATTTCAAAGCATCAATGACGGCCTTCTGGTTCAGATCGATTCAGAGGCTCCACGTCTCTGCATGCTTACCAAAGGGTCATATTCAGGGGTTGCCACTGCATCGGCAGTGTTTGCCCGAGCGATTACAAGCCAAGACCCGCCGATAGTTTTCATCCGGCCAGATCAGGGTGGGCCGATCCAGGTGCCTATTTCTGCGTGGTTTACCGGTGGACCGGGGAACTGGACCGGTTTTTCGATGAACGCATCAAAGGTCTACGAGACTTTGAGCGGCCAGTACTTCGTGGCCGCTTGGGCTTCCATGGGAACCGCTTCGTATGGGCTGCGTTTGTGGGATCAAAACGCCGCGCTTGTTTATGACAGTGGCGCCCCGGCTGTTGTTGTGACCTATGCCGCCGGCAATTGGACATATCTCGGCACTGAAGAGCTAGGCGTTGGACGCCGGTATCTGTGGGGAATTTCTAAAAGCCTAGGTGTCGGGGAGTACGTCTCCCTGAATCCATTCACTATGAATTGCCACAACAGCGGCGTGGGCGGCGGGTGCGCCCTCGGCGTTGATTACGTGAACAACCGAATAATGATGTACAGCCTCGCTTTCGTCGCGTGGACCGATCAAGGCCACCGCCCATTTCTTTGCGCCAAGTTAACGGCCTAATCCGACCATCGATAAAGGGACAAACATGTCAAAGCAGACGATTAATCTCGGCACTGCGCCTACAGGCGTGGGCGGTGATACGCCGCGCAGTGCGTTCACCAAGACACAAAGCAATATCGACGAGATTTATGCAGCGCTTGGGGCTAGCGGCAGTCCGGGTACTCTTCCTGCATCACTACCAGTAGCCCAGGGAGGGACGGGAGGAACGACTCAAGCCACGGCGCGCACCGGCCTTGGCCTTGGGTCAGCTTCGACAGTGGACGCTGTAGGCCTGATGTCGAACAACGCCATTATCGAGACTGGAAGTAGTGCCACCGGTATTTGGACCAAGTTTGCTGACGGAACAATGATCACACAACATCGCGGCACTATCGCGCTGAACATCACTACCGTTTACGGCGCTTTGTTTTATGGCAGTTCAGCTGCAATTTCCTTCCCTCAAACATTTGTCGGGGATCTTCCAAAGTTGTCGCTGAGCGTAAGCAATGGGCCGGTCGCTGCATTATGGGTGGGTCGGCAGTCGGCCGTTACGGCATCCAGTACTGGTTCATTTATCGTCATCGCTCCCTCGTCGCTCTCTAACGCGGTTGTGGTCGTTGACATCATCGGCATCGGCAGATGGAAGGTTTAATCAATGAAGATCAATCTGATACCACAGGGGCGGCCTGAAACGCTGGAGGTCATCCGGCTTGGTGACACCCTGAACATTAATGGCGAAGATTTCGATTTCTCGCCAATCGGCGAAGGTGACACCCTGCCAGCTACTGCGGTCAGCTCAAGTTGGTTCATGGATAAGATCGAGAGAGTTAACGGTGTAATTGAGCTGACACTGATACTCCCGCTTCCCTCGAATTACAGTCCAGAACAGGCGTTCCCGGTGCCTTTGGTAGATGTTCCAGATGGTTCGGTTGCCTTTCCGCAACCACTGCCCGAGCCCATGCCCCCCGCACCCAACGCGACATCGATCAACGGAGGGCCTGACGAATGAGCAATATTGACTGGAGCAAACTCAACACAAAGGCGATGAAGGATGCAGCTATTCAAGCTGCCCAACTGAGCTCGGCCAAGGCTGATCTCTCAGCGAGAAATGCGAAAGCTGTCACTCAGATCGCACGCATTCAGGATCGTGTCGATACGATCGGTTTCGGCATCGATATCGGCGAGGCAACCGCAGAGGACGAAGCCGAACAGACCGCATTGCTGCTCAACTTGAAGGCGTGGAAAACGTACAAGTTCGCATTGGGCAAGGTCACGGTGCAGCCGACTTGGTATCAGGCGCCGGTATGGCCAGTCGAGCCACCGATCCCGGAAATCATCGCCGCGCCGTTGCTGAGCGAGCCATACACGATCTGACTTGACCCGAACACCGAAACCCGCCAGTGAGCGGGATTTTTTTTGCCTGGAGAAAAGATATGCCTGTAACTGAGAAAGACCGCGACATCCTCGCCCGTACGATTTGGGGAGAGGCGCGAGGCGAAGGCACTGCCGGCCAGGTCGCAGTAGCCTGGACGATCCGCAACCGCGTGTTCGATGGGAATGAAAAGTCGTGGTGGGGCGAGGGCTACGCCGGCGTCTGCCAGAAGCCGTACCAGTTCAGCTGCTGGAACAAGACCGACCCGAACTATCAATTCCTGGTCGGAGTGAAACAGATCCCGTTCCGCGAGCTGGCTCAATGTCGGATCGCTGCTGACCAGGTGATCGACGGCAAGGTGTCTGACCCAACTGGCGGCGCCACGCACTACTACGCCACCAGCATCAAGGCACCGGCCTGGACGGCGATGGCAAAGCAGACGCTCAAGCTTGGCGGTCACGTGTTCTTCAAGGATGTGCCGTGATGGTCGTTCCGTGGCGCCTTCTCGGGGCGCTGGCGCTGGCGCTGGTTGTCGCCGGGTTCGGCAGTGCCTGGCAGTATCAGGACTGGCGCTACGGCCGGCAACTGGCAGAGCAGGCGCGACTGAACACCGCCCCCCCAACCAACTGACCCAGGCCGCTGCCACCGCGCAGCCGTACGCGCCCGACTTGCCCCGGCGCATGCTCAACAAATTATCGCCATCACCGACACCGGGGACCGTGGAGTGATCGCGCTGCCGGCGTGTCACTCCTATGTTAAAGACGATATTAAAGTATCGATTTTTAAATATAACTACCAGTGTTTGGAATAGAAGAATAGCTCCTGGTTGTAAAAAAATACTCCGGATAAAAAATGCAGGAAAAATATACAAAAACAGATCGCGTACTTTGTTTTTTCATATCTGGTTCGTGTAAGGGTGTCGAAGTTCTTTAAAAGAAAGGATACCGAAAACAGAAACGTCAGGTAGAGCCCGATTTGTCCGCTCCACCAGAAATTCCCATGGTACATTCTGCCCCCGCTTTCGGCGAAAAAGTACATAAATGTAGCCCCGATAAAAAGACAGAGTAGAGCGAAGATGACTTCGTTATCTTTTATGTACTGCTTCGGGTAGAGCAAGAATATCGAAAGAGGAAAAGTTATGGATAGGAGTAGCTTTGGTAACAAGTAACTTGAGTAATGGGATACTGTTTCAAATGGCATGAAAACAATGTGGTTTTCAGCGTCTTTCGTTACTTTTGAAATATCTTGAAGTACGAATGTTTGGAAAAACTGTAGGCTAAGCACTGTTAGGATCGGTAGGAAGAAGCATAAATAAATGTGTGCGCGACTTAATGTCAGCTTGAATTTTCCAGTAAGAAGTAAAAATGCCAGAAATGCAGGTAGAACCACTATCAAAAAGTTTGGTTTTGAGATGCCACAAAAAAACAAGGATAAAGCTAGAGCTACGCCGATAGGCCACTTATTGATGGATGAACCATCTGAGGACTTAAGGGTATAATAAAAGACCAATAAAGATAATGGCTTCAACAACAGCATGGTGGGGCTGTGGTAGATGCTAATGCCTATGTAGCCAAAATATAGATGATGATCTGTAAAATAAAAAAGCTGTATAGGAGTGATGATCAGTAGCGATAGAGAAAACGCCGTCGCGATGGACGGCGAAGTGTGCGAAAGAAGGATTCTGTAATTCAATATCGCAAGAAAGAAAATTGACGCAACAATTACTATTGTTGATGCTTGTATATAATTTGTGGCGAGTGCTGTCTTAACCAGTATTGCCAAGATGTGATAGAGAGGGTGCGGGAGGTTTATTATGTGACTTGTTTCTATTTCGCCAGCCCATTGCAGGTGTAGCTTATAATCACCACCTATTGCAGAAAGAGAGCTAATAAGCGGCACGAATAAAAGCACGCACGCCGTCAACAAAACTGCGTATGAAATATAATTCTTGATTCGTGCCTGTGATTCGTTCTGATGTTTTCTTTCAGTTGTCGGCCCGCCAGTGTGAATCATCGCCATCGACAGTATCCTTTTCAAATTAACTATCTTGTAAAAGTGCGGTAATTTATGCGGCGAGTGTATACGCGACAGCGGTTATAAGCCAAGGTTAACCGTTCGCTCCTTCGGGATGGATAGACTGAGATTAGTTTCTCCTGATCCTGTGGGACGTGCCCGGCTTAGGATTTACGATTCCTGATGGGGAAATGAGTGCGCATGCGGGTTCTCTACTTTTAGTGTCTGAATTGCTATCGCTAGGTGGGAGATGTGTCTGTCCTTCGCCATGAGTTCCGAGTTGCTCTTAGTTTCGATATCGGGTAGAGCAGCCTGCTGGCATCAACTGCTTCTGACTTCGCGGCACTCAATTGGGATCTGAGTTTATCGCACTCGGCCGAAGCGGCAGCGTGCATCTCAACCAGCTTGAATATCCGCTCCCTGGACTGTTGCAGCTGAAGGTTCAGCTCCTCAAACTCATTTTCGTAGAGGGCCAACTGGTGCCGGCAAGTTTCGATCGGCGTCGGGCAGCCGAGCCAGTCTTCGGTATTTTCGATATCGGAGGGGGCCACGGGAAACGCCTTGCTGATTACTGGCTTTATATACAGTAATCGAGGCGAGGCAGGCAGGCGAGGGTGAGGCGACGAGCTGTAGGGTTTTGGATTGGTGTTCGGTCGGCAGGACGCCGTAGAGCAGGGACTTTCTGGTCGAAAGCCTGTAGGGACTTTTGCGGGGATTCGTGAAATACGGTTAGTCACGGTTAGGCATCGATTGCAGTGGGCGCCGTTCCAAAGGACTGTTCCGTATAGCTTTTTCGCACTCCTGCAAGCATGGGGTGCTAGGGGTCGAGTGTTCGAATCACTCCGTCCCGACCATAATTCCTGAGTAAAATCAGACACATAAGCCGATCATATAGATCGGCTTTTTTGTGCCTGCGCAAAAACTACACGTTAATTTCTTTAATAAGATCTGAATTCGCTCCGGCCAGGTGATCTTTGCTGAGCCCTTCAAATTCAATCCTGACTATGCGTAGTACAAGTTCAGCGCAATCAGCTCAAACACAACCACAAATACGCAGAACGCAACGAATCTTCGGGTAAACACCCGGCGAGGCTTTTCATAGCCTTGGTAGTTACTGAATGCGCTGCAAAGGTTCCCCAGAAAATCAATAAAGTCCATCAGATCTGCATCCTCCCCTGCGTGCTTCATGCATCTTGCCAATTCAAGTCTGGTTAAGATTTCTCATTGTCCTTACGATCGGCCTCGGTAGTCGGCGTAGGGCTCTACGTTGGCCGGTACATCCAAAGGCAAGTTGATTCCCTTTTTACTGATCGACGCGCCATTTTCATGGGTGATCGATACAGTATTCTTCCCCTTCGAATATCAATACACCTGCAATCTATGACTTGCGGCGAGTGCAACTTAAAGCGGTATAAAAGTCCCGTAGAAAAACCATGGCATGCGCCAAGGATTTTCGTTTCTGACGCCACCGCCGATAAAACTCAGGATGATCCGACCCTGCCGTCCCGAACTTGCATCAGTGCAAACCCCAAAAGATTCAGGCCTTTCCACAGATTCGGATCGTTCACATCTGCGTGATCCTGCGCGAGCCCAATTCCCCAAATGGTATCAACCGGGCTCGCTTCGACAATCACCCGAGATCCAGTGCGCATCAGGTATTCGTCCAGCTCCGGGTTTTGGGAGAACTTGGCTTGGTTTGCCTGGACGACGATGTCGTATCGGTGTTGCAGCCAGAGTTGGTCGTTGAACCCGCGCACCTTGCGGCCGAGGGCTTTGGCGGCGTTCGGGGTCGGGGCCTGCAGCACTTGTGCACGAATTTCCTGATCGTCGAACAACGCTGCCTTCTCGGCCATCATGAAGTGTTCGGCTGTCGGGTAGCGTTGTCCCTCGACAACGAATTCGGCTTCGTACCACTGGCTGAAGCACGAAGCCGTGACGGCGTTCTTGCTTCGCTGGTGTCCCCAGAAAAAAGTGAAATCCAGAGGCTCTCCGGCGTTGAAGCGAGCGCGTAGATCTTCGAGAAGTTTAGAGTCGTGCAATGAGATTTCCTCGGTAACTGACGTTCGACGTTACAGTTGCTGTGCGTGTCAGGGCAATACGCAATATCGCCCAGACACTAATCCAGTGGGCCCAATACCTGGCGGTAGTGTTCTTCGCCTTGAGGCGTCTGCCGGGTCAGGCGCAGATCGACGGGTTGAAGGATTCGCTGTTCGACCCTGTGTCGTTCAGCGAGCATGGCGCTGGCAACCCGTGGCAAATCACCGGGAGTGTCGGGCTGACATTCAAGGATGTGCAGCCGCCACCTTTGTAGAGCCTGATCAAGGTTTCGGTGATTTACCGAGGTCTTCCGAGTCGCTTGAAGTGGCTGCATCTTTCGCCGTTTCATGCGACTCGGCGCCGGAGTTTGAACCCGAAGCCTCTTCACCTTTCTTGTCGGCCTTGTCTGCGTTGGATTGAGCTTTGCCGGCCTGATTCACGCCGGGAAGCGCGGTCGGTGGCGCGGCAGACTCGTCAGCTGCCTGCCCGGATGCCGAGGCGAAAAGCGGGCAGGCCGAGAGCAGGCCGGCCAGGGTGATCGCTGCAATTTTGCTGTTCATGATGGTTGTCTTCCGGTCGAAGCGGATGGTGATCATTGGAAGCACCCGGCGAGCGAAGGTGCCCGCGGTTGGACGGGCGGTCAATTGCTGCCGTTCTCATCACGTGAGGTCGACGATCTGGCTCCACTCAAGCCCGAACCGGCCAAGGTATTTCCTCAGTCGATCGGCATCATTGGGTTGTGCCTTGGCCTGGCGCGATATTCCGAACAGCCGGCGGCCGGCATCGGACAAGCTGTCCGCCTGCCGGCACACCTCGATCACTGCCTTCAATTGCAAGCGGTCAAACAGGTCCATGGTTTCGGCATCTCCCGGTAACTCTTCTGAAATCGCCTGCGGTTGCGCCAAGCCCCACGCGTAGCGCAGCCGATCAATTTCTTCCTGTACCTGTGCTTCATCAATGCGCCCGCTGTCGGCGAGGGTTGCCATCCGCGTGATCGAGGCGGAGAGTTCGCGGAAGTTGCCCAACCACGCCGCCTCACGAGAGCTGGCGAACGCCAGATAACTGCGCCGGGCTTCCAGGTTGAAGCGCACCAGTTGCCCGTGTTCGCGGGCGTGGCGTTCCAGCTCGAAATCAATATTCGGTTCGATGTCCTCGCGGCGGCCGGCGAGGCCAGGCAGGTCGAACGTCCACAGGTTGATGCGCGCGTACAAGTCTTCGCGGAACAAGCCGTCAGCAACTCGGCTGCGCAGGTCGCGGTGGGTGCCGGCGATGATCAGGAAATCACTTTCGACCTCCTTGTCCGAGCCCAGCGGAAAGAAGCGTTTTTCTTCAATCGCCTTGAGCAGCATCGCCTGTTCGTCTGCACCCAGTTCGCCGATCTCATCGAGAAACAGCATGCCGCCATCGGCAGCGCGCAGCAGGCCGTCGCGAGCGTTCTGTGCACCGGTGAAGGCACCTTTGACATGGCCGAACAACGCCGACATCGCGCCATCGCCACGCAGGGTGGCGCAGTTGACCTCGACAAAGCGCCCCTGCATTTGATGGCGGCTGCGTTTGAGTTCGTAGATGCGTCGGGCGAGGAAGGATTTGCCGGCGCCGGTCGGGCCGATCAGCAGCATCGGCGCCTTCGAGCGCACGGCCACGCGTTCGATTTGCTCGATCGAGCGGTTGAAGGCGGCGTTGCGTGTGGCGATGCCGGACTTCAAGAACTCCAGGCCTTCGAGGCGCTTGTTGGCGAAGCGCGAAGCGATGCGATCGTAACGCGACAGGTCGAGATCGATCAGGGCATGAGTGCCAATGGCGTGATCGCTTTCGTTGCGCTTGGCCGGGGAGGTCTGGATCAGCCGCGCCGGCAGATAGCGCGCCTCGGTTAGCAGGAACCAGCAAATCTGCGCGACGTGGGTGCCGGTGGTGATGTGGACGAGGTAGTCCTCGCGCTCAGTGTCGAAATCGTAGGCGGTGGTGAAGTCGTGCAGCGCACCGTAGACCTCTTCGAAATCCCATGGGTTGCGCAGTGACATCGGGTGCAAGCGCACCTCGGTCTCCGGCGAAACCTGCTGGATGTCGGCGCGCACCCGCTCAGCCAGGCTGACGTCGCGGGCGTCGATGCCGTGAATCAGTTCGAGCCGGTTGATCAGCACGTCCTGCTGTTGGCACAAGCCAACACTGGGGCGCCAATGGCTCCAGCGATTGGCGCCTTTGCCGACGCGATCGAGGGTGGCGCCGATAAAACCGATGGCGACGGTTTGCTTGTTTGGCATGCTTATCTCAAAAGATAAAAAACGATATCCAATGATAAATATTCGGTGAGGGGTTTGTCGTCGATTCATTTAACAGAAACCAAAAAATAAATAAAAACCATATAAATCAACAAGATATAAATATTTTCGAAAAGAAATCAAAAGCTGGCACAGCCGCTGCAATACCTATCGCAACGAACAGGACAACACAGCGAGACGCCAAGATGGCCAACTCAAATCTCTTCAACACGCAATCCAATCACTTGTCGGCCTGCGATACCTTGAATGCTTCCGGTGCCAGCGCTTATGCCTACAGCCCGAAGCATCAACTGGCGCAATTGGCAGTGACTGGTTGCCTGAACCAGACCTTCTACGCCTCCGCAGAAAGTCAGTTGGACCAAGTGCTGAAGCTGGTGGCCGAGCTCGACAGTCGTTTCGTGGCGAAAACCGCGATCTACGCTCGCCAAAAGGGTCACATGAAAGACATGCCAGCATTGTTACTGGCGGCATTGACCGCGCAGCGTTCAAGTCTGGTGCCAGAGGTTTTCGAGCAAGTGATCGACAGCGGCAAGATGCTGCGCAACTTTGTACAGATCCTCCGTAGTGGTGCCACCGGGCGTAAATCCCTTGGCTCGCAACCCAAGCGTCTGGTGCAGAACTGGCTGAACAGCGCGACCGAGCGGCAACTGCTGCAAGCGTCGATCGGCAATCAACCGTCGTTGGCGGACGTGGTGAAGATGGTTCACCCCAAACCTGCCGAAGCGTGGCGCGAAGCGTTTTTCGCCTGGTTGATCGGTAAACCGGTGGAGGCGAAGGCCTTGCCGGAGCTGACTCGCGATTTGCTGGCGTTTCGCAGCGGCGCGAGTGATGAAGTGCCGGCGGTGCCGTTTCAGTTGCTCGGCAACGAAACACTGAGCAAGGAGCAATGGGCCACTCAAGCCCGCAACATGGGCTGGCAGGGATTGCGCATCAACCTCAACAGCCTGGCGCGCCACGGCGCGTTTGAAGTACCGGGTTGCATCGAATATGTTGCGGCGCGGTTGGCCGATCCACAGGAAGTGGCGAAGGCGCGGGTGTATCCGTACCAGTTGTTGGCGGCTTATCGGATGATGGGTGAAAACACCCCGGCAGCGATCCGCGACGCCTTGCAGGAGGCGCTGGAGTTGTCGCTGGCCAACGTGCCCACGCTTGAGGGCGCGGTGGTGGTTTGCCCGGATGTGTCGGGTTCGATGGGCAGCCCGGTAACCGGTTATCGCCCTGGTGCGACCTCGCAGGTGCGCTGCATCGACGTGGCGGCGCTGGTGGCTGCAGCGGTATTGCGCAAGCAGCCGGCTGCCCGGGTGATGCCGTTCGAGATCAACGTGGTAGGTATCCAGCTCAACCCGCGTGACAGTGTGATCAGCAACGCCGAGAAGCTCGCCGGGATTTTTGGCGGCGGCACCAACTGCTCGGCACCGCTGAAGAGGTTGGCGGACAGCCAGGCCAGGGTCGATACGTTGATCATGGTCTCGGACAACGAATCGTGGATCGATGCGCAGCGTCGCGGCGCCAGCGAGACGATGCGGCAATGGGAGCGGATCAAGAAGCTCAACCCACAGGCCCGACTGGTGTGCATCGATATCCAGCCAGGCCATGCAACACAGGCAGCGTATCGTGATGACATCTTGAATGTCGGCGGTTTCAGCGATGCGGTGTTCGACGTGATCGAGCAGTTCACCAGCGGCCAATACAGTGCGCAGCACTGGGTCGAGGCGATCGAAAGCGCGTCATGAATTGATTGATCACCGGCGCTGAATGCCGATGGGACTACATCCAAGACGTCTCATCAAGCCCTTGTCAGCGCCAGTGACGGCACGAATGCCTGATGGCTGTACATCCAAGGCCGGTTAACTCCGGAGCGCGGCAACGCGCAACAGTCATCAACTTTTGTCGTGCCACTTTTTTGCAGTTATTGGCAGCGAATGCGACAGGTACTACATCGGAAAGCGGGTTCGACTCCCGCCCCGGCAACGGGGGCTCAACTGGCAGAGCCACAGTGCCTGTGTTTTTGTCGCTGCGACTTATAGAACAACGCCGAATCATCGGCCCATGAATAAAGAATGAAGACATGAAAGAACACACTTACCAACTGCTCGAAGTCGCCAACGGCAAACCGATCAAACTCTGGACCGAAGGCGTCCCGGTGGAAAACGAGGCCCGCGAGCAATTGATGAACACCGCGAAAATGCCGTTCATCTTCAAGCATCTGGCGGTCATGCCGGACGTGCACCTGGGCAAGGGCTCGACCATCGGCAGCGTGATCCCGACCGTCGGCGCGATCATTCCGGCCGCGGTCGGCGTCGACATCGGCTGCGGCATGATCGCCGCGCGCACGTCGCTGACCGCCGCTGATTTGCCGGACAACCTGCTCGGTCTGCGCAGCGCCATCGAGCAAGCGGTGCCCCATGGCCGCAGTTCAAACCGCTCGCGACGCGACAAGGGCGCCTGGGATGAAATCCCGCAGCAGGCCGATCAGGCCTGGGCGGGGTTACAGCCACGGTTCAAATTGATCACCGACAAGTACCCGAAACTGGCCAACACCAACAACCGTGGGCACCTCGGTACGCTCGGCAGCGGCAACCACTTCATCGAAGTGTGCCTGGATGAAGCCAACCGGGTCTGGTTCATGTTGCACAGTGGCTCGCGCGGTGTCGGCAACGCCATCGGCAACCTGTTCATCCAGATGGCTCAGGCGGATATGCGTCAGCACATCGCCAACCTGCCGGACCGTGACCTGGCCTACTTCGAAGAAGGCAGCCAGCACTTTGATGATTATGTGGAAGCGGTGGGTTGGGCGCAGGACTTCGCCAAACAGAACCGCGAACTAATGATGCGTGCGGTGATTCAGGCGACGCGACAGATTATTCGCAAACCGTTCGAAGTGGCGCTGGAAGCGGTCAACTGCCACCACAACTATGTGCAGAAAGAGCGGCATTTTGGTGAAGAGGTGCTGGTCACCCGCAAAGGCGCGGTGTCGGCGAAGAAGGGCGAGCTGGGGATTATTCCGGGCTCGATGGGCGCCAAGAGTTTCATCGTTCGTGGTCTGGGCAACGAAGAGTCGTTCAGTTCCTGCAGCCACGGCGCCGGTCGCACCATGAGCCGTACCAAGGCCAAGAACACTTTTACCGTCGAGGATCAGATTCGCGCCACTGCCCACGTGGAGTGCCGCAAGGATGAAGCGGTGATCGACGAAATTCCGATGGCCTACAAGGACATCGACAAAGTCATGCACGCCCAGCGTGAGCTGGTGGAAGTGCTGCACACCTTGCGTCAGGTGGTGTGCGTCAAAGGATAAAAGGAAAAGCAGGTCATGGAACTGGAAGAGCGTCATCCGCTGTGCGCCACGATGCGTGCGAGGGTACTGGAAGAGCTGGCGCGCATAGAGCGTGAACGCAATGTCACGGTGTTATACGCCTGTGAGTCAGGCAGCCGGGCCTGGGGTTTTGCCTCGACCGACAGCGATTACGACGTGCGGTTTGTTTATGTGGAGAAGCCCGAGTGGTTCGTCCAGGTCGATGCGCCGCGAGATGTGATCGAACGTCCGCTGGACGATGAGCTCGACGTCAGTGGCTGGGAACTGCGCAAGACCCTCGGGTTGTTGCGCAAATCCAATCCGACCTTGCTGGAGTGGCTCGACTCGCCGCTGGTTTATCGCAGTGAAACCGCGCAGGTGGCACAACTGCGCGAACTCGCCGAACTGTTCTACAGCCCGCCCGCGGCGCGTAATCACTATCTGTCGATGGCGAAGAAGAACTTTCGCGGTTACCTGCAAGGTGAAACCGTCCGTTTCAAAAAGTACTTCTACGTGCTGCGGCCGCTGCTGGCGGTGCGCTGGATCGACCAAGGCCGAGGGCGGCCGCCGATGACGTTCGCCGACCTGCTGACCACGGTCGACGACCGCGCGCTGCTCGCCGAAGTCGACGAATTGCTGGCCCTTAAACGCTATGCCGACGAGAGCGCCTACGGGTCGCGTCGTCCGGCGCTGCAAGGGTTCATCGCCGCCGAGCTTGAGCGCGAAGTGCCCACATTACTCAGAACTTCGGAAGATTCGCGACGCCTGGATCGGTACCTCAGGGAAACCGTCGGTTTGTACGCGTAAGGAATGCAATGAAACAGGAAGTGATAGAACTGGACGGTGCCATCGGTGGCGGCCAGGTGTTGCGCAGTGCCTTGAGCCTGTCGATGGTGACAGGCCGGGCGTTTCGCATTAAACAGATCCGCGCCAAACGCAGCCGTCCGGGACTGCTGAGGCAACATTTGACGGCCGTCATGGCGGCGGCCGAGGTCTGCGGCGCGACGGTTTCCGGTGCGCAGTTGGGCTCGCAAGCGTTGAGCTTTGAACCCGGCGCGATTCGCTCTGGCGATTACCAGTTCGCCATCGGCACGGCTGGCAGTTGCACGTTGGTGTTGCAGACCTTGTTGCCGGCGCTGTTGCAGGCTCCGCAGGCGAGCCGGGTGCGCATCTCGGGTGGCACGCATAACCCGCTGGCGCCGCCGACCGATTTCCTCACGCGCAGTTGGCTGCCGCTGCTGCGGCGTATGGGCGCCAACGTCGAGCTGGACTTGTTGCGACATGGATTTGTCCCGGCAGGCGGCGGTGAGATTGAGGTGCACGTACAGCCGTCGAAGCTGACTCGGCTGGATCTGTGTGAACGCGGCGAGGCGATATCGCAGCACGCATCGGCGCTGACCGCCGGGCTGGCACCGACGGTGGCCGAGCGTGAGTTGAGCCAAGTGGCCAAGCGTTTGAGTTTGCCGCCTGCGGCACTGCAACATGTCACGCTCGATCCGGCGCGGGGGCCGGGCAATGTGTTGTTGCTGGAGTGCGCATTCGAGCACGTCACCGAAGTGTTCAGCGCGTTTGGCCAAGTGTCGCTACGGGCTGAAAAGGTCGCCGATGCCGCGATCAATCAGGCCGCCGACTGGTTGCGCAGTGGTGCTGCAGTCGCCGAGCACCTTGCCGATCAGTTGCTGTTGCCAATGGCGCTGGCCGGTGGCGGCTCGTTCACCACGCCGCGCATGACCGAGCATCTGCACAGCAATATCGCGGTGATTGCGCTGTTTTTACCGGTTCGCATTGATTGTCGGGAGGAGGGCGCTGATCGATTGCGCGTTGAGGTTAGCACCCACTGATCGTCAGGCAAGGGGCGGTGGGATTTCATCAGGAAATCCCACCGCCCTTTTTTACGTCCGTAAAAAACTCGCGAAAGGCGGCAAATTGCTGGCCCCCGGTTTTCTGCTTCCCCGGCAAAATCGCCTTTTTTCAAAAGGTTAGGTTAGCTCTATGCGGACGATTGTCATCACCGTTGCAACGCTTTCCCTGGCTGTTTTCGCGGTGGGGGTGCAGGCGAAAGAACTGAGCAAAAGCCATCGCTTTGCCTGCACTTGGGGCTCGGACATTGCTGCTGGTGCCCAGCAATCGAAGTTGTCGGGCGTCTCGCTGTACGGCGCACGCAAACAACTGCAGGTGCGCCGCTTCCAGCAGCCATGGATGCGCATGACCGCGATGGGGATTACCGAGCAAACCTACAACAGCACGTCGAAGCTCAAGCCTGCGGCAGTCAAGCAGACCTACTACGAGCAATGTGTGCGCCACGAACTGGCCCAGCGATAACGCAGAAAGCCCAATCTTTTCAGGTTGGGCTTTTTCATGCCTGACGAAATGTCAGAGTTGTTTTTCGCTTTCGCAATTGACCATCCACGATACGCCAAAACGATCCACCAGCATGCCGAAGCGCACCGCCCAGAAAGTCGCCTCCAGCGGCATATCGATGCGACCGTCCTTGGCCAGAGCGTTAAACACCTGCTCAGCTTCAGCAATGCTGTCGACATTCAGCGAAATCGAGCAGCCGCTCATGCCCTGAGTCGGGCGGTCGGGCGTGGTGTCCGAGGCCATGATCATCTGGTCTCCGAACCTCAGACAGGTATGGATGATCAGGGAGTGATGCTCTTTGGGTACATGCTCGGCGGCGGGTGTCTCGCCGAACGTCATCATCGCCTCAAGCTTCCCTTGCAAAGCTTGCTCGTAAAAGGTGAACGCTTCCCGGCAGTCACCATTGAAGATCAGGTACGGGTCGATTCTCATGTCTCTGCTCCCGGCAGTCAGGCGCGGAGGGTGGCGGGGGGGGCGCCGGGTTCCGCGTAGGGCGGTTAAAACATAGCAGAGCGTTGGACGCCGGAAAGGCCTGAGTCTCCCAGATGTTTTTGTTCTGAAAAGCACGTCGACAATAACGCGCTCGTCGTTTGGAGTTCATCGCGTAGCGCTGGAGTACCATAACGCACCGCCATCGCCTGCCGAGTCCATCGCCCCATGCCTGATCTATCGCGTTTCACCTCCTTGTTCGATCAGGCGCAGCGAGCCTTGCGCTTGGTCTGGGGGACATCGCGTGGCTTGTTTCTGGGGCTGGTGCTGGCAACGTTGATTGCCGGATTGCTGCCGGCACTGGCGGCATGGTTGGGCCAGCGGATTGTTGATGCCGTGGTGGCGGCGATGCAGTTGCACGCACAACACGGCAGTGCGCCGCTGTGGCCAGTGTTGCGTTACGTTTTGTTGGAGGCCGGCGTATTGGCGCTGTTGTCCGGCACACAACGGGCACTGTCGGTGCAGCAGTCGCTGTTGCGGGTGCAGCTGGGGCAGAAGGTCAATACGCTGATCCTGGAAAAAGCGCAGACCCTGTCACTGGTGCAGTTCGAGAACTCCGAGTTCTACGACAAACTGGTGCGTGTCCGTCGCGAGGCGTCGACCCGGCCACTGGCGCTGGTCATGAAGTCGTTGGGCTTGATTCAGAACCTGATCATGCTGATCAGCTTTGGTGTGCTGCTGGTGCACTTTTCGCCTTGGGCGCTGGCGCTGCTGGTGGTGGGGGCGTTGCCGGTGTTCTTTGCCGAGGCGCATTTTTCCGGTGACGCCTTTCGCCTGTTCACCCGCCGCGCGCCGGAGAGTCGGCAGCAGAATTACATCGAAACCTTGCTGTCCCACGAGACCTATATCAAAGAGGTCAAGCTGTTCGGTTTTGCACCGTTGTTGCTGCAACGCTACCGCGACACGTTCGCCAGGCTGTATGCCGAAGACCGGCGCCTGACACTGCGGCGCGACGGCTGGGGTTTTGGCCTCGGTCTGCTTGGAACTGCGGCGTTTTACCTTGCCTATGCCTGGGTGGTGATCGATGCCGTACATGGCCAGATCAGCCTCGGCCAGATGACTATGTATCTGGTGCTGTTCAAGCAAGGCCAAAGCGCTGTGAGCAGTAGTCTGAGTGCGATCAGCGGCCTGTACGAGGACGGCCTCTACCTGACCAGTCTTTATGAATACCTGGCCGAACCGGTTCAGGTTGATACAGGTCACCTGACGGTCGGCGTCTGCCCGGGCGATGGTTTGCGTTTCGAGAACGTCGGTTTCCGTTATCCGGGTGCCAGTCGGCCAGCGCTGGAAAACATTGATCTGCAACTGGTGCCAGGCAAGAGCATGGCGTTGGTCGGAGAGAACGGTTCAGGCAAGACCACACTGATCAAGTTACTGACCCGGCTCTACCGCCCCGATCAAGGGCGCATCCTGCTCGACGGCAGCGATTTGCAGGATTGGCAGGAGACCGCGTTACGTCGGCGGATTGGCGTGATTTTTCAGGACTACATCCGCTATCAGTTCAGCGTCGGAGAAAACATCGGCGTCGGCGATACCTTGGCGTTCAACGACCCGCAGCGCTGGAAGGAGGCCGCCGCCCAAGGCATGGCGGCTCCCTTCATCGAAGGGCTCGATAAGGGTTATGCCACGCAACTGGGACGCTGGTTTGCCGGTGGCCAGGAATTGTCTGGCGGGCAGTGGCAGAAGATTGCCTTGTCCCGCGCTTACATGCGCCGTGAGGCCGACATTCTGATCCTCGATGAGCCGACGTCCGCCCTTGATCCGGCGGCCGAAGCGGCGGTGTTCGAGCATTTCAGCCAGCACAGTGAAGGTCACATGACGTTGCTGATTTCCCATCGTTTTTCCAGCGTGCGCAATGCCGACCACATCATCGTCCTGCAACAAGGCCGGATTCTGGAGCAGGGCGGCCACGATCAACTGGTCGCCGCTGCGGGGCATTACGCGCAACTGTTCGATTTGCAGGCTCGCGGTTACCGTTAAGTGTCCCGCCCGCTGCGCACGGTTGCCGGCCCGGCCACCCGAGGTGCGGGCTTGCTTTGCATAAGGCTGTCGAGCGCCTTGCGATAATTCTGCCCGCCGAGCGCCATGCTGTTGTTGTGCGTCGCGCCTGGCACCAGCAACAGGCGCTTGGGTTGTTGCGCGGCATTGAACAGTTGTTCGCTGAAACGCGGTGGCACGAAAGCGTCAGCCAGACCGTGCACCACCAGCAGCGGCATGTGAATGTCGGCAATCTTGTCGATCGAATCGAATTTTTGCGACAGCAGCCAGCGCACCGGCAGCGAAGTGTTGGCCACGGACGCGGCAACATCCGCCAGCGTGGTGAAAGTCGACTCGATCACCAGTCCGCGCACCGGTAACGCGGAATGATCCCGAGCGGCGGTCTGCCCGAGTTCAGCGGCCAGATCGATCGCCACGGCGCCACCGAGGGAATGTCCGTAGATCAAGCGTTTGGCCGGATCCGGTTGCAGCAGTTTGAAGCGCTCCCACGCCACCCGCGCGTCTTCGTAAACACTGCTTTCCGATGGCAGATCACCGTGACTTTTGCCGAATCCGCGATAGTCGATGGCCAGCACTGAATAACCCGCCGCGCGCAGTTGTTCGATGCGGAACAACTGCCCGGTAAGGTTCCAGCGCACGCCATGCAGATAGAGAATGGCCGGCGCATTGGCTTTTTCTGCCGGCCACCACCAGGCATGAATGTTTTCCCCGGCCTTGAAGCTCTTCGGCTGCAGGTCGAGTTCCTGCACGCTGCCGGGCAAGCCGCGATACCAACCGGCGGTGCCCGGTTCGATGCGAAACAGCAATTTGCGTTCGGTGTGTTCCAGTACGGCACAACTGGTCGGCACGCCGATTATCAGCGCGGCCATGCAGGCGAACGCCAAACGGCGGCGGCGCAGACGCGTCATGAAGGTCAGGAACATTAAACGTTTCACCAAGGCGCAGACAAAGAACGCTTTTTACCAGATGCCTCGGTCTGCGCGTGAGTTTTTCGACCACCGCCCCGGCGCAACGATTACCAAATGCTGCAAAATTCACACGACCTGCAGCACGATCTTGCCGATATGGTCGCCAGCCTCCATGTGCGCATGAGCCTGAGCGGCGTCGGCGAGTGGGTAGACCTTGTCGATCATCGGCAGTAAGCGCCCGGCAGACAGTGCCGGCCATACGTGCTCGCGCAGTTGAGCGGCGATCTCGGCTTTTTCTGCCGCGGTACGGGCGCGCAAGAGGGAGCCGGTGATGACTGCGCGTTTGGCCATCATTGCCAGCAGATCAAAGTCGTTGGCCCGTGCGCCGCCGAGGAAACCGAGCATGACCAGTCGGCCATCCATCGCCAGGGCGCGGACGTTACCGTTGAGGTACGAGCCGCCCATGATGTCGAGGATCACATTGACGCCCTGGCCTGAGGTTTTCTCGGCGATCACCTCAGCGAAATCCTCATCGCGATAGTTGATTGCTTGAGCACCCAGATCGCGAATCGCCGCGCATTTTTCCGGGCTGCCGGCGGTGGCGAACGCTTCTATACCGAACTCGCGGCAAAGCATCAGTGCGGTAGTGCCAATGCCGCTGGTGCCGCCGTGAATCAGCGCGCGTTGACCACGGCTGGCGCCGCCAAGGCCGAACAGGTTGGCCCACACGGTGAAGAACGTTTCCGGGATCGCAGCCGCCTGCACCCAGTCCACGCCATCAGGAATCGGCAAGGTCTGGCCGGCGGGGACTGCGCAGTATTCGGCATAACCGCCGCCGTTGGTCAGCGCGCAGACTTTGTCGCCCAAGGCGAACTGACGGACACCGGCCCCGAGCGCCACGACTTCGCCGGCGACCTCCAGCCCGGGAATCGGGTTCATCCCGGGTTTCATCGGGTATTTACCGGCACGCTGCAAGGCGTCCGGCCGGTTGATTCCGGCGGCGTGTACGCGGATCAGCACCTCGCCTTCTGCGGCGATTGGCAGCGGTACGCGGCGGAGTTGCAAGACCTCGGGCCCACCGGGTTCGCTGATTTCGATTCGGGTCATTTCATTGGGCAGGGACATATCGATTCCTGTTGGCATAAGTTCTGTAGATGGGAGCGTGCTGCGCGCGCAATGATTCCCTTCAATTTGCGCAGCAGCGCGGCTCAACCGGGGCGGGCAGCCATTTCATGGCCTGCTCCAGCAGCAGCGCCACGACGATCGCGCCAGCGGCAATGACGAACAACAACGCGTGATGACCGACACTGGCATTGAACAGCGCCGAATAGGCAAAACCAGCCAGCGCCTGAAACGTGGCGAAGGACACCGTGGCACGGCTCCAGGCGATTTGCTGGCGATGATGCTCCGGCACCAGTTCATGTACCCGCGCCAGGGCCAGCGGCACGATGCCGGGCGGAAATGAACCGAGAATCACCGCCAGCAACGCCAACGCCAGAAAAGAATGAGTCAGCGCCAGCAGCCCAAGAGCAATCGCTTGCACTACCAGCACCAGACGAATGCCGGACCGTGCGCCGAGGTGATCGGCGAGGAAGCCATAACTCACCGGGCCGACAATCGCACCCAAGCCATACATCACCCAGATCAACGCGCCGATGTGCGCCCCGGCACCGAGTCCACGGGCCACGTAATCCACTAGAAACACCATGGCGGGCACCAGGCCAGCGGCCATAAAGGCGTATTGAGCGAACAGCAAGTACACACCGCGTGGTGTCGGTTCTGCAGACACCGTTTCTTGTGCAACGACCGGGTGCGGGAAGTCAGACGGCCAGCCGAACCAGCTCAGCGCCGTCAGCACCAAGGCCAAAGCCCCCAGGCCCAGCCACGTCGCCTGCAAACCCAGACTCAACAGCGGCGGCACAAGCGTCCCGGAGCCGGCAATGCCGAGACCGATGCCGAGGAAGATCGCGCCACTGGCCAGTCCTTTACGCGCCGCCGGAACATGCGGCAGCACCGTCGCGGCAACCAGTACCATGATCGCGCCGCCGGCGATCCCCGACAGCAGCCGCCAGCCGAAGAACCAGTTCACCGACAAGGGAAATGCACAGGCAAAAAATGCGGCGGTGACGATCAGCATCATCAAGCGCAAGGCAGTTTTATTGCCGAGCTGACGCGCTGCCGGGCGGCCGAGCAGGGCACCGATCAGGTAGCCCACCAGATTGGCCGCACCGAGGTAGACCACATCATTGGCGCTAAACCACTGCGCTTCAATCAGCGAAGGAATCAACGGCGTGTAAGCGAAACGCGCCAGACCGATGCTGACCAGGCTGGCGCACAGGCCAGCAAAGATCGGCAACCAGATACCGGTGGGACTAGGAGTGCGCATGTCAGCAATCTCGTGGAAGGTTTATGGCGCTCAGCATATCGGCTATCGTTGCTGCGTTAATGCAGCGATTAAGCGGCACGCTGATGCGAATTTGCATTGTCTGGAGACAGCATGAATTGGGATGACGCACGGGTATTTCTGGCCGTTTGCCGCGAGTCGACGTTGCGCGGCGCAGCGCGGGTTCTGGGGGTGGATCAAGCGACTGTCGGGCGGCGCATCACGGCGCTGGAAAAGTCCCTGAGCGCGACGCTGTTTCTGCGTACCTCTGACGGGTACGCATTGACGGCGGTGGGCGAAGCAGCGCTTAAAAGCGTGGAGAAAATGGAGCATTCGGCGCTTGAGCTGGAGCGGCAGATTCAGGGCCTGGACGATCGCCTGACCGGCACGGTGCGCGTCAGTACTACCGATTCACTGGCCATTGATTTCCTGATCCCGGCGATTGCCCGCTTGCACGAGCAGCACCCGGACGTGCGAGTGCAACTGGATGCGTCCACGCAGATCCTCAGCCTGGCCAAGCGCGAGGCGGATATCGCCGTGCGCAACACCCGGCCGGACAACCCTGACCTGATCGCCCGGCGCATTGCCCGATGGCCAGTGGGGCTATTCGCCTCTCAAACCTACATAGACGCCAATGGAGCGCCGCAGCCGGGCACGGCATTTGAAGGGCATGATCTGGTGGTTTATCAACCGTATCTGCAAGGCAAAAAGGACCTGACGTTGGTATCGGAGCCAATGAGTCGTGGTCGTATCGTCGCCAGCCTCAGTTCCAGTTTGCTCGTTCGTCGTTCGATTGCAGCAGGGTTGGGTGTAGGAGAAATCCCTGTGTACATGGGCGAGCGCGATGGCCTGATCAGGCTTTGGCCGGAGCGCACCACGCCATTGCCCTATGAGGTATGGCTGGTAACCCACGCGGATCTTCGCCATACCGCGCGGGTGAGGGCGGTGATCGAGCAGATTGTCGACGTGTTCGCGTCGGAGAATGAGTAGGTAGACGCTGTTTTGGCAGGGCTACAACCTCTGACGAAACGGCCTACACCAGAGGCAGAATCTCCCGGCTTGTGAGCATTCTGGATGGGGCCTATCTTTTCATCAGTTCGGTGAGGGGCGTTGGAAACTCACCGATTTAATACCAGGGACGGTATGTAGACCCAGGAAGGTGTCGAATTGAAAACCTCGGAATTCAGTCAAAATCCAATCAGTGATCTATCGAGTAAAAGCCGGAATACTCAAGCCATGAACGCAATAAGCCGTGAAGAATTCAATGCCAGGATCGAGACCATTGAGACCAGGATGGACGCTCGCTTCGAGGGTGTGTCGGCAAAAATCGATGCTTATCTTTTGACTCAGGCGGAGAGGGACAAACGATACGATTTGATGTGGGACGGCGTACAACAAATCGCCGAGGACTCAAAAGAAGCCATCAAACATGCCTCGACAGTGAAGGCGCATTACTGGGCGACAACGGCCGTCCACTTTCTCGGAATGATCACCGTCGTGGTGGGGGCCCACTTCGCCAATCAAGCGGCTGTGCTAACCACCCTGCAGACGACACTCGCTGCGATCCAGATAGGCAAAGATATAAGTGCACCAAAGCCTGCTTCGCCGCAAGCAACCGAATCAGCACAATAGAAAACGGCCTTCAAAGAAGGCCGTTTTTGTGGGTATTGAGACACCGTGTCATGGCATCTCTGGCAATTCCTGCGGCCGCAAGTCGAACACCAGCACCTCGGCATCGACACCGTTGCTCAACGTCAGCAACTGTTCTTCGCGAGCCCGTACGCCGTCACCTTCACGCAGTTGCTGGCCATTGAGTTCGACACTGCCGCGCGCTACATGCACATACGCATAGCGGTTGGTCGGCAGTTCGAGCGTGGCGCTTTCCTTGCCGTCGAACAGCCCGGCGAAGACCCGTGCATCCTGGCGCACTTTCAGTGAACCGTCGTGGCCGTCCGGCGAAATGATCAATTGCAGACGACCGCGTTTTTTCCCGGCGCTGAAATGTTCCTGTTGATAGCGCGGTTTGGCGCCGCTTACATCCGGTACGATCCAGATCTGCAGGAAGTGCACCGGTTTGGTCGCCGAATGATTGAACTCGCTGTGCGCCACACCGCTGCCTGCGCTCATCAGTTGCACGTCACCCGGGCGAATAACCGAACCCGTGCCCAGCGTGTCCTTATGTTCCAGTGCGCCTTCCAGCACGTAGGAAAAGATCTCCATGTCGCGATGCGGGTGCTGGCCGAAACCTTTACCAGCGGCAACACGGTCATCGTTGATCACCAGCAGGTCGGAAAAACCCTGTTCGCGAGGGTTGCGATAGCTGGCGAAGGAAAAGGTGTGAAAGGACTTCAACCAGCCATGATTGGCGAGGCCACGATCGGAGGCTTTGCGAAGGGTCAGCATGATGAAATCTCCTTGCGGGACGTGAATTCGTCCGAGTGAGGAGAAGGTTACTGGTTACTGTGAGGTGCAATAAGTAGATGGAAATTGAAAGACTGTCCTGATCAGGTTGACAGTTGTGCGACGCGCTTCGCATAAACTTTTGCGCCTCGAATGTCGTAGTTGTCCATAATGTCTGGCCTGTCTCATGTCTCCTTGATTTAAGTGATGTCTTCCCATGAAAACCGTGGCAATGGTGCTGTTTCCCGACTTTCTCCTGCTCGACATGGCCGGGCCATTGGAGGTTTTTTCGGTTGCCAACCGCTACCTGAAAGCCGAAGCGCATTATCAATTGATCACGCTTGGCACTGAACGTGGCCCGCTGCGGGCATCCAATGGCGTGTTGGTACATGCCGATCGGGCCATTGATGATGCCGATACCGAGCGTTATGACTTGCTGCTGGTGCCGGGTGGCCCCGGTGCCTACAACCAGCAGTTTCCGGCGTTGTTTGCCTGGCTCAAGGGCGCGGTCCAGCGCGTCGAGTATTACGGTTCGATCTGCACCGGCGCCTTTGTCCTGGGCCATGCCGGGTTGCTGGACGGTTACCGGGTGACCACCCACTGGAACTACACCGAACGGCTGATCAAGGGCTTTCCGAAAGCCCAAGTCACGACCGATCAGATCTATGTCGAAGATCGCAACCTGATCACCTCCGGCGGTGTCACGGCCGGGATCGATATGGCGCTCGCCGTCATCGCCCGCGATCACGGCAAAAAACTTGCCCAGGATGTGGCCAAAGTCCTGCTGGTGGTGATGAAGCGGCAGGGGGGGCAGGCGCAGTTCAGTCCGCTGATGGCCGCTGTGGCACCGCAGGAAACCCCGATCACCCGCGCCCAGAGTTACGTGCTCGAACACCTCGACGAAGCCTTTACGGTTGAGCGCATGGCGGCCATCGCCAATATGAGTGCGCGGCACTTTGCACGGGTGTTCACCCGTGACATCAACATGACGCCGATGGAGTTTTTGCAAAGTGCGCGCATCGACTGCGCACGCAATCTGCTGGAAACCAGCGATCTGCCGCTTAAAACCGTGGCTTACAAAAGTGGCTTCGGCAGTGTGCGGCACATGCGTTCGCTGTTTGCAGAAAAGCTCGGCCTGACCCCTGCGCAGTACCGCGAACAGTTCAGCTAGAGCGCTTGTGTCCGTCTGGCGCACCCGGATGTCCGTGCTGCGCCCCGTGTAGCGGTTGTCGCGTCATCTGAGCCTGCCAAGATAGTTGCATGGATAGCCTCATCGATTTGTATACGGCGTCAGTGCTGCATTTCGGCCCTTACGCTTTCCACCTGCGCCAACGGCTGATACTCGACGGAGATCGGCCCTTGCGCATGGGCGGGCGCGCGCTGGACATCTTGCAGGTGCTGGTCGAGCGTGCCGGTCGAGTGGTCAGAAAGGAGCAATTGATCGCTCTGGTATGGCCAACGTCGGTGGTCGAGGAGATCAACCTGCGCGTGCACATCGCTGCGCTCCGGCGGGCCTTGGGTGATGGCGAAAACGGTCAGCGCTACATCGTCAACGTGCCGCAATGCGGTTACAGCTTTATTGCCCCGGTGCGTTGCAACAATGCCGCGCAAGTGGTCTTCGAGGGCTTGCAGACACCCCTGCACAATTTGCCAGCTCGACTGACCTCGGTCACCGGTCGTGACTCGCTGGTTGGCGGGTTGGTGCGACAAATGCCGCTGTGTCGGCTGATGACCATCACGGGAGCGCCGGGCGTAGGCAAGTCCACCGTGGCGCTGCGGGTCGCGGAACTGCTTTTGCAGTACTACAGAGACGGTGTGTGGCAAGTAGATCTGAGCTTGATCGACGACGACACGCCGCTGCTCGACCAAGTGCTGCGCACCCTCGAAAGCGATCTGACCGGGCTGTCGACCCGCCATGCGTTGCTGCTGCTGGATAACTGTGACCAGCGGCGCGACGCTTGCAGAACAGCGGTTGCAACGTTGCTCGAAGCCGCGCCTCGTCTGTCGATAGTCGCCACCAGTCGTGAGGCCTTGCAGGTCAGTCTGGAAACCCTGCAGCGTGTGCCACCGCTGGCCGTTCCGAAACGCTCGGCGACCGATTGCATCACTGAAGCCATGGGCCATTCTTCGGTGCAGTTGTTCGTCAGCCGTGCCCGGGCGCGACAGCATGATTTCAGCCTGCGTGAGCAGGACGTCAAAGTCGTGGTCGAGATCTGTCGGCAACTCGACGGTTTACCGCTGGCAATTGAACTGGCCGCGGCGCAGATCGATGCGCTGGCGCTGGTCGGCCTGCAGGCGCAAATGGCCAATGGTCTGCAAGTGCTCCGCCATGGCCGGCGCACCGCTGTACCCCGGCACCAATCGATGCAAGCGGCATTCGACTGGAGCTATCAGCGCTTGAGTGAGCAGGAACAACGCGTGCTGCGGCGCTTATCGGTGTTCAAACTGACATTTACGCTAGAGGCGGCGTTGGCGGTGATCAGTTGCCCGCAACTGGCCGTGTCGGAGCTTGCCGCGATCATCGAAGGTCTGGCGCAGAAGTCTTGGTTGTCACTGGAACGCGGCGTCAGTGCAGGCCGGTACCGGATGCTCAATACCACCCGATGCTATGCCCGCATGCAACTTGAGCGCAGCGGCGAGGGAATTGATCTTGAACGCCGGCATGCCCGTTACATCAAGCGGATTTGTCTGGCCTCAGGCGTGCACGCCCTCGCGTAATTCGTCGATCAGCAAGTGCACCTTGCGCAGGTCCGGGGTCGCGTAGCCCTCGGTGAAGCGTTGATAGATCGGATTGAGCAAATCCAGCGCCTCACGACAGCGCGACTGGCGCTGCCAGAGTTGCGCCAATGAAGTGGCACTGCGCAGTTCCCAGGCAAGCGCGCCTTGGGTGCGAGCGATGGTCAGGGATTGTTGCAGGAGTGTTTCGGCTTCCTGAATGGCCCCTTCGCGAGCAGGCTCGCTCCCACTTGGGGCCTGAGTACATCCAAAATCCCGGTGGGAGCGAGCTTGCTCGCGAAGAGGCCCGCCCAGACAAACCAACTCTTCCTTCAATAACGTATCCGCCTGAGCCCGCAGAATCTCCGCCGTGCTCCACCCTGCATCACCACTCAACGCCCGCACAAGCAGCGCGTCATCCATAAAACGGCCATCCAGCGTCACCATGATTTCCCGGATCAGCCCGCTGCTGTCCGTCGGCACCGGGGCCTTGGCTTGCGCGTCAATCACCTGTGCGTAGTGCCGCGCCCAAGTGTTGAACAGCAGTACCGAATGTTTCTGCGACTGCTCGAGCAGCAACTGCAACAGCGCCCGGGCGTTCTGCTGATCCCCGTTGTAATGAGCGATCAGGCAACTCGCCAGCGCCAGGGTGTAGCAAATCGAGGTGCCATGGTCGATCTGAACGGCGATGTCGAGGGCCTGCCGCGCCGTGCGCCAGGCTTGTTCCGGCAGACCTTGCATCCATAAAACCCGTGCCAGCACCGTCAGCGACGCGACGCTCTGGTCGTACTGCACGCCAAAGCCATGAGTGAAACGGTTGACATGGCCGCTGTGCGCCATGCGCTGGAGCACCTGTTCGGCGTGAATGCGCGCCTGCAATTGGTCGCCGGCATAATGCAGGGCCAATACGCGCAAGCGGTGGGTACTCAGTGACAACTGCGGGTCGCCGTGCAGGCCGAGGCGGTCGAAGTGCTCGCTCTGTGCCAGCGCCAAGCGGTAGTGCCCGCAACTGAGGTTGACCGCCATGTGCCCGGAAACTGCGCGCAATTGACCGGCAATGTCGTCGTGCT
The DNA here is from genome assembly GCF_902497745.1 of Pseudomonas fluorescens. GTDB lineage: Bacteria > Pseudomonadota > Gammaproteobacteria > Pseudomonadales > Pseudomonadaceae > Aquipseudomonas > Aquipseudomonas fluorescens_BM. The sequence goes on along the minus strand of NZ_CABVHJ010000008.1, from coordinate 212,328 downwards.
CGTGGGCCAACTGGCGGGCTTCGGCGAACGCTTCGATGGTTTCCGCCGTGCCGCCCCAGGTGTGATAGCAGGCACTGCCAAGGGCCAGTTTGAGGGCGACTTTCAGGCGCGGGCAGGGTTCGCCGAGTTCATCAAACAGGCTCAGCGCCCGGCGCACATAGGCGCCGTACTCCTTGAGCAACGACAACTCCTGCCACAAGGGCGCCGACGCCGCCGTCAGCCGAATTCCCAAACCACCAGTGCCGACACCGTTAAGGCTCCAGTCCAGCGCTGCGCGCAAATCTTCCAGCCCTCGGGCGTAGCGATCGATCCATAACAATGTCGGCGTGTTTTCCCAATCGTTCTGCGCCTGCTGCATCAACGCCAGACAGCGTTCGGCATGCCGCTCACGGGTTTCTTCGCATTCGGCAGCGTGATCGAGTTTTTCCAGCGCGTAACGCCGGGTAGTGTCGAGCAAGCGGTAGAACACGTCCTCGTCACCGACCTCGACGGCGAGCAGGGATTTGGCCACCAGTTGCGTGATCGACACAAACACCACACCGGGGTCGATCTGTTGGCCGACGATAACGGCCGCCGCCGACTCCAGGGTGAAACCACCGCGAAACACGCCCAGACGACGCAGGCAGGTTTGCTCGCAGTGGTCGAGCAGATTGAAACTCCAGTCCAGCGTTGCGCGCAGGGTGAGATGGCGCTCCAGACTGCTTTGATTACCCGCTGCCAGCGGCGGCAAACGGCCTTGCAATTGCCTCAGTAGACCGTCCAGTCCGAGTTCGGCGACCTGCGCTGCCGCCAGTTCCAATGCCAGTGGAATGCCGTCGAGCCGATGGCAGATCTCGATTGCCTGCGGCAGCTGGATATCGCTCAGTTCGAAGCTTTCCTGCGCGGCCGTCGCTCGTTCGACGAACAGCTGCAGCGCCGAAAAATTCAGCGTTTGCTCACGATCCAGCGTCGTCGTCATCGGCGGGTATTCGAGGGAGTCCAGACGCTGTACGTATTCGCCTTCGGCTCGCAGACTTTCGCGGCTGGTGGCGAGGATATGCACGTGCGGCGCCCCGCGCAGAATGCTTTCACTGAGCGCCGCAACGGCATCAATCAAATGCTCGCAGTTGTCGAGCAGCAATAGCATCTGCCGCTGTTGCAGGCCCTTGACCAGCGCTGTCTGCGGGTCGCCTTCGAGAAGTGTCAGATCAAGCAGGGCGGCCAAGTGTGAACAGATCAGCCGGGGATCGCTCAGAGGTGCCAGATCCACCAGACGAATGCCGTCGCGATAGTGCCCGATCAACTGCTCGGCTACCCGCAGGGCCACGGTGGTCTTGCCGATCCCGCCGGGGCCGACCAGGGTGATGCAGCGTTGGCGCGGCAGTTGCGCCATCAAGCTGTCGACCAGCGGCTGGCGACCGATCATGCGCGTGCGCCGCAAGGGCAGATTGTGTCGACCGCCAACATCGCCCACAGGACGCTCCTCCATGGATTCCATTAATACCGGTGCGACAAAACTGTAACCGCGTTGCGCCACGGTGATGATGTAGCGCTGGCCGGCCTGACCGTCACCGAGCGCCTTGCGCAGCGCTGCCATGTGCACACGCAAGTTGATGTCTTCAACGACACTGTCGGGCCAGACCCCGGCCATCAATTGCTGCTTGCTCACCACTTCGCCGGCGTGGGCCAGCAGAATCAGGAGAATGTCCATCGCCCGTCGGCCCAGGCGTAACGGCTGCTCGCCTTCGAGCACCCGCCGTTGTCCGGGATGAATCCGATAGGGGCCAAAACCGAGGGCCTGATTCGGCGAAAGACTCAACAGCTCACTCCTGCGGTGCGACGATGGACAGTGCGGAATAGTGCCGAGCGTGTGCGCGGGCCTTCTATTCCGGGGTGTCCCGGCATAATCCTCAGGTTTGAGCGTCAGTGCAACGGGGGCCGCGATCAAAACACGGCAGGCTGTGCACGGTTAGCTTTGGGTTCACGCATGATCTGGCAGCGCCAGGCAAACGGATTGATGCCTTCGCTGCGGGTGAACATGTGGCAGAAATGCGCCTGATCGCAGAACCCGCATTCCAGGCTGATTTGCGTCAGGCTCAGGTCGGTGTGCTGGATCAACAGCTTGGCCCGCGCGAGGCGCTGGGTGCGAATCCAGTCCTGCGGCGACAACCCGGTGCTGCATTTGAAGGCGCGGGAAAAGTGACTGCGCGACAGCGAGCAGGCGCGAGCCAGTTCGGTCACTTCCAGGCTTTCGCCCAGGCGTTCGAGGATCAGTTGTTTGACCTGCCGTTCGCGCTGCGGACTGAGCCCGCCGATCCCGGTCTTGCGTGGTTCGTTGGCAGGGGCGAGGGCGACGCTGTGCTGTAAATGAGCCATGGCCAATGTCCGTGTCGATGGGGAATGCACGGTCGGCGCATCCCCTCAGGTCAAAAAAACAACGCTGCGCAGAGAGTTTCATTGTTGGGCGATAGCGGGAGGCTGACGAGTTAATCGTTGTTAATTCCCGCGCATTGATCTGAACTCAGCACATCTCTGCAAGTCTGCGCCCCACGGTTTGCGGCACGATGACAGCAAGCGTGGCGAGCCGATGGGGGCGCCGCAATCGGCAGGTCCAAGGGGAATCAGATGAAAGGCATTTTCAACGCAGCGGCGGCGCTGACGTTCGCGCTGGTCACTTCCAGCGCCATGGCACAGGCACCCCAGCAGGGCACTCAGGCGCCGGGCTATTTCCGCCTGGCCTTGGGCGATTACGAGGTCACCGCATTGTTCGATGGGTACAACGACCTGTCGCCGAAGCTGTTGCAGGGCATGAGTCAGGCGCAGATTCGCGCATTGCTGGCACGCCGTTCGATTGAAACTCCGGGGGTTCAGACGGCGTTCAATGCTTTCTTGGTCAATACCGGCAAGCAACTGATTCTGGTCGATAGCGGCGCCGGGCAATGCATTGGCGCCACCTCCGGACAGCTTCTGGCGAATATGCGGGCTGCCGGCTACCAGCCAGAGCAGGTCGATACGATCTTGCTGACGCACCTGCATCTCGATCATGTCTGTGGTCTGGTCGATGCACAGAAACAAGCGTTGTTCACGAATGCCACGGTGTACGCGGCCAAGGCTGAAGCGGATTACTGGCTCGATCCGGCCGCGCTGGCCAAAGCTCCGACCGGCGCCAAAGAGTTTTTCAAGATCGCCCAGGACTCCACCGCGGCCTACGTCGCCGCCGGGCGCTTCAAGACTTTTGCCGCTGGCCAGTCACCGTTGCCGGGATTAGTCGAAGCGACACTCGAAGCCGGCCATACGCCGGGCAGCACCACCTACCGTTTCACCTCGCAGAATCAGAGCATCGTTTTCATGGGGGATCTGGTGCATAACCTGGCTGTGCAGTTTGAGCATCCAGAAGTGTCCATCGGCTTTGATGTCAACAGTGCGCAAGCGATCAACGCGCGTCAGGCAGTCTTCAGCGCGGCGGTGGCGAGCAAGACGTGGGTGACGGCGGCGCACCTGCCGTTCCCGGGCATCGGTCACATCACCGCGCAAGGCAAGCACTTTCAGTGGGTGCCCGTGGAATACGGTCCGTATAAGCGCGCCGCCAAAGTGCCGTTAATCGAGTAAAGTGCGCGGCGCCCACCCGCAAAAGCAGCTGACACCGAAAAGGAAAACATGCCTATGAACCGTAACGATCTGCGTCGCGTCGACATGAACCTGCTGGTGATTTTCGAAGCGCTGATGTTCGAAAAGAACCTGACCCGCGTCGCCGAAAAACTGTTCATGGGGCAACCGGCCGTCAGCGCTGCGTTGGGCCGGTTGCGCGATCTGTTCGATGATCCGCTGTTGTTGCGCAACGGGCGTGGCATGGAGCCGACCGCGCGGGCGCTGGCGATTCTCAAGGAGTTGCAGCCGGCGATGGACGTCATCTCTGGTGCGGTGAGCCGAGCCAAGGAGTTCGAACCGGCGAGCAGTTGCGATGTGTTTCGCATCGGCCTGTCGGATGACGCCGAATTCGGCCTGTTTCCACCGCTGCTGCGCCAGCTTCAGCAAGAGGCGCCGGGGATTGTCGTGGTCGTGCGCCGCGCCAATTATCTGCTGATGCCGGCGCTGTTGGCATCGGGGGAAATCTCCGTCGGCGTCAGTTACACCACTGAATTGCCGGCCAACGCCAAGCGCAAAAAACTGCGCGACATTCCCTGCAAGGTTCTGCGCGGCGACGACCGTCCGGGGCCGCTGACGCTGGATGAATACTGCGAGCGCCCGCATGCGATGGTGTCGTTTTCGGGCGACCTGAGTGGCAATATCGACATGGACCTGGCCAAGGTCGGCCGTACGCGCCGCGTGGTGTTGGGCGTGCCGCAGTTCAGCGGTTTGCGCGCGTTGCTCGCCGGCACCGAGATGATCGCCACCGTGCCGGATTACGCGGCCTGCGCGCTGGTTGAAGGGTGTGCGTTGCGCGCCGAAGATCCACCGTTCCCGATCGATGCAGCGCAATTGTCGATGGCCTGGAGCGGGGTGCATGACAACGACCCGGCGGAAAAATGGCTCAGAGCGCGGATCAGCCAGTTCATGGCGGCGCCGCTGGATATTCCAGCGGTTTAAATCCCTGTGCCAATCTCACAAACAACACCAATCCCCTGTGGGAGCGAGCCTGCTCGCGAAAGCGGTGTGTCATTCAAAGCATTTATCAACTGACCCGACGCCTTCGCGAGCAAGCTCGCTCCCACATTGGGACGGCGTGATCCCTGAGTTGTTGGTGGTTTAAACATCGCCGTTTAAGCAACACCCACAGACACTCTTTCAGGCTACGCAACCTTGCGCCTTTGCCTACAGCTACGCCAGAATCCGCCGGCTTGTGCGCTTTTGGTCGGGTCTCTATCGTTTGGTGGTCGCTGAAAACTCAGCGATCGGGTTTAGCGACTCGGACCAAAAAAAGTGCATCAGCGCCCCATGCTTCGTTGCAGGCTATCGTCTGCACTTCGCTATGGCGGCTGTATGCGGGAGACCTTCGGGTCTACCGGGTTGCCTTTTTACCGGTTCGCTAACCTGCATACGGTCGCCACCCATCCTGTTTAGCGACAGGACGTGATGATCCCGGTTCTAAAAAGGAGATTCACCATGTTCAAAGTCACATCCAACCCGCCAGACATCGACCCCACATCGTCCTACGAATCCATCGACTCCCGAAAACTCCACGAAGTCGCCGACCGCGCGCTCGACCATTACCTCCTTCCACCCGGCTCCACGCCACCGCCACGCAGAACCCGTGGTATGTACGCGGTAACTGCCGACACCAAAAATGAAGAACTGCTGACCGATGCCAGCGAAACACTCGCCTCGGCCAAGACCATCGCCCAGGACGTCGCCAACCTGTTGCCCGCGCCGCAGCGCCGGGCGTTATTGGGGATTGCGCAGTTGATCATGCTCGGTGAGCTGGCAGTGAACCGGGTGCTGGATAACCTCGAAGCACCGGCCTAAGCCCCCCCCCCTGTGGGAGCGAGCCTGCTCGCGAAAGCGGTGTGTCATTCAAAACATTTGTTGACTGACCCGACGCCTTCGCGAGCAGGCTCGCTCCCACAGTGTTCTGCGGTGTTTCAAAAATCCTGGCACGCCGTGGAACTGAGCACACCCATCCAATTTCTTCCCGACCATCATTGGCATGATTCCAGCCAATGACATTTCAAGGGTCGGGTCATGAATGCCTCAACAGATGAACAGGCACGCGATATCGGTTTGCTGTTCCTGCGGGTCAGCGGCGGGTTGTTTTTGCTGTGGGTCCACGGCTTGCCCAAGCTGCTCGACTTCACCGCGCAGTTGCAACTGATCGAAGACCCGTTCCACCTCGGTTCTCAACTCACCCTGATCCTGGCGATCTTCGCCGAAGTCCTCTGCCCACTACTGATCGTCGCCGGGGTGCTGGCGCGATTGGCGTGCTTGCCTATTCTCTTTGTGCTGCTGGTGGCGCTGCTGGTCGTGCATCCGCAATGGAGTGTGGCCGAAGGGCAGTTCGGCTGGTTGCTGTTGATCGTGTTTACCACTGTGTTGATCGCCGGGCCGGGACGGCTGGCGATTTCTGTTCGTTTGCCCGGAGTGTTGCGTTATGCCTGAAGTCTTCAATCCACAGTCACCGGGGGCCGATGAGACGGTCACATTGATCATCAAACACCGGGTCAAGGCCGGTTTCGAGTCAGCGTATGAGGCCTGGCTGCGCAATATCGTCCGCGTGGCGGGGCAGCGTGAAGGTCATCTGGGGGTGGACGTGGTGCGCGGCAAGCGCGGCCGTCTCGATTTCTATACCTGCGTGCTGCGCTTCAGCTCCACCGAAGCGATGCAAGGCTGGCTGGAGTCGCCGCAGCGTCAGGCGCTGGTCGCCGAAGCCGCGCCAATGCTGGCTGATGGCGATCAGACCGAAGTCGCGCCGATCAATGAATTCTGGTTCTCGCCACTGGCCGATGCCGCTTCGCCGCCGCCACGCTGGAAGCAGGCCGTCGTCTCGCTGCTGGTGATTCTGCCGCACACCTTGCTCGTGCCGCTGATCTGGGGGCCGCTGCTGGCGCTGCATCCGATTCTTTCCAACTACGTGGTCGCCACGTTCCTGATCACCCTGACCATCGTCCTGTCGGTGGTGTACGTGGTGATGCCACCGGTCACCCGTTTGTTTACGCCGTGGCTCGAAGCCAGCCAGGCCCATGAACACCTCGATTCCCAAGAAACCTCGCCACGCTGAGCGCGCGGGGTTTGCTCCTTTTCACTTTGCTTGAGGAACTGCGATGAGCGCTGATCTGATTTTATTCAATGGCCAGTTTCATACCGTAGACCGCACCAAACCGCTGGCCAGTGCCGTGGCCATCACCGACGGCCGCTTCGTCGTCGTCGGTAACGACAACCAGGCCATGGCCCTGCGCGGGCCGAACACGCAAGTGGTCGACATGCACGGCCGCTGCGTCATTCCCGGTCTCAACGACTCGCACTTGCACCTGATCCGTGGCGGTTTGAACTACAACCTCGAACTGCGCTGGGAAGGCGTGCCGTCTCTGGCCGATGCGCTGCGCATGCTCAAGGATCAGGCTGACCGTACGCCGACCCCGCAATGGGTGCGCGTGGTCGGTGGCTGGAACGAATTCCAGTTCGCCGAAAAACGCATGCCGACCCTCGAAGAAATCAATCAGGCCGCGCCGGACACCCCGGTGTTCATCCTGCACCTGTATGACCGCGCCTTGCTCAACCGCGCCGCTTTGCGCGTCGCCGGTTACACCCGCGACACGCCGAACCCGCCGGGTGGCGAGATCGTCCGCGACAGCAATGGCAACCCGACCGGCATGCTCGTTGCGCGGCCTAACGCGATGATTCTCTACTCGACGCTGGCCAAGGGGCCGAAGCTGCCGTTGGAATATCAGGTCAACTCGACCCGCCAGTTCATGCGCGAACTCAATCGCCTCGGCCTGACCAGTGCGATCGATGCCGGCGGCGGTTTCCAGAACTACCCGGACGATTATCAGGTGATCGAACAACTGGCCAAAGACGACCAGTTGACCGTGCGCATCGCCTACAACCTGTTCACCCAGAAGCCGAAAGAAGAGCTGAGCGATTTCCAGAACTGGACCGGCAGCGTCAAGTTGCATCAGGGCGATGACTTCCTGCGTCATAACGGCGCCGGCGAGATGCTGGTGTTCTCGGCAGCGGACTTCGAAGACTTCCTCGAACCGCGCCCCGATCTGCCGCAGACCATGGAAGAAGAGCTGGAGCCGGTGGTGCGCCACTTGGTGGAACAGCGCTGGCCGTTCCGTTTGCACGCGACTTACAACGAATCCATCAGCCGCATGCTCGACGTGTTCGAGAAGGTTAACCGTGACATTCCGTTCAACGGTTTGCCTTGGTTTTTCGACCACGCCGAAACCATCACCCCGCAAAACATCGAGCGGGTGAAAGCGCTGGGCGGCGGCATCGCGATTCAGGATCGCATGGCGTTCCAGGGCGAGTACTTTGTCGATCGTTACGGCAAACAAGCCGCCGAAGCGACGCCACCGATCAAACGCATGCTCGCCGAAGGCGTACCGGTCGGCGCCGGCACCGATGCCACGCGCGTTTCCAGCTACAACCCGTGGACTTCGCTGTACTGGATGGTCAGCGGCCGCACCGTCGGTGGTCTGGCCTTGTACGAAGAAGGTTTGCCGCGCACCACTGCGCTGGAACTGTTCACCCACGGCAGTGCCTGGTTCTCTTCGGAGCAGGGCAAGAAGGGCCAGATCAAGGTCGGGCAACTGGCGGATCTCGCGGCGCTGAGCGCGGACTTCTTCCATGTCGAAGAAGAAGCGATCAAGTGGATCGAATCGGTAATGACCGTGGTCGGCGGCAAGATTGTCTACGCCGCCGGCGACTTCGAAGACCTCGGCCCGCGTTCGATTCCAGTGCTGCCGGACTGGTCGCCGGTGGTGAAGGTCCCGGGCCACTGGCGGCCGAATTCGCCGTTGCAGGCGCAGGTGCACCAATGCAGCGGCCCGTGCGCGGTGCACACCCACAGCCATGAAAAGGCGCGGATGTCGAACGCGCCGGTCAGCGACTTCGCCGGTTTCTGGGGCGCGTTCGGCTGCTCCTGCTTCGCCTTCTGATTTCCCCTGAAGCGCCGGCCATCCGGTCGGCGCTCAACGCTTCATCCATCCGTCCATCAGGAGTTTTCCCATGAGCGTTCCTTACACACGTCTGAACAAAGATGATGCGGTCGTACTGCTGGTCGATCACCAGACCGGTCTGATCTCGCTGGTACAGGATTTCACCCCGAACGAATTCAAGAACAACGTGCTGGCGCTGGGCGACATCGCCAAGTTCTTCAAACTGCCGACCATTCTGACTACCAGTTTTGACGCAGGTCCCAACGGCCCGATCGTGCCTGAATTGCGCGAGCAGTTTCCGGATGCGCCGTTCATTCAGCGCCCGGGGCAGATCAATGCCTGGGATAACGAAGATTTCGTTAAAGCAATCAAGGCTACCGGGCGCAAGCAACTGATCATTGCGGGTGTGGTGACTGACGTTTGCGTAGCGTTCCCGACCTTGTCGGCCATTGCTGAAGGTTACGAAGTCTTTGTGGTGACCGACTCGTCCGGCACCTTCAACACCACCGTGCAGCAGGCGGCGTGGGCGCGGATGTCGGCGGCGGGTGCCCACCTGCTGAACTGGTTCTCGGTGGCGTGCGAGCTGCAGGGCGACTGGCGCAATGACATGGAAGGTCTGGCGCATCTGCTGTCGGAGCGTCTGCCTAACTATCGCAACCTGATCAACAGCTATACCAAGTTCACTGCCAAGTAATTCGGTGTGAGTTTGAACAGCCCCTCACCCTAGCCCTCTCCCAGAGGGAGAGGGGACTGACCGAGGGGTTCTTTCAAGGTACGCCGACGTGCAATACCGAGCCGAACTTCAGTTTTGAACAGCTTGAAGATCGGCTCCCTTTCCTTTGGAGGTCTTGGGGATAGGGGACTGACCGAGGGGCGGCTTTCGGAATACATCGACCTGGGGAATCGAGTCGAACTCCAGACTTGAAGCAAACGGAGATCGGCTCCCTTTCCCCCTCGCCCCCTTGGGGGAGAGGGTTGGGGTGAGGGGGTAGGCTTTTGATCTTAAAATCTTCGCATCACCGCTTCTGCAACCAACCCAGAAACCCACCTTTCCTCACCGCCACCGGTTTGCCCATCAACGCGAGGCGACTATTCTGCTGCCGCACCGCCTGCAACTTATTCAACGCCCGACCCACCTCTGTGCGCTGTTCCATGCACTGACGGGTGAGGCTCTTGTCGAGACGATAAATGATGCTCGACGTCAACGCCGTGAACGTCGCCTGCGACGGTGTATCGGCCAGAATGCTCTGTTCACCCATGACCTCACTCGGCCCCATCCGCCCGGCCTCGACCTTGCTGTCGCCGTCCGCCACAGTCGCACTGACCACGCCGGTGGCAATCACGAACAGACTGTCCGGCACTTCATCCAGATCCAGCACCACTTGGCCTGCGGTGTATTGCTGCGCAACCATCGATTCCGCCAGACGATCACGTTCTTCGCTGCTCAGCGAGCGGAAGATTTTCACCTCATCCAGCAATGCGCGGGCGCGGGTCGACGGTTCGATCACACCGTCGGGATGGCGCGAAATGCCCGCCGCTTCGAGATGCCGGTGAGCGAGGTCGAACAGTTGATTGCGCACTTCGCTTTTTTTGCCCAGCTCGGCGATGAAGCCGCTGGCGACGTATTCCGACATGGTTTCACCGGCCTCTTTCAACACGGCTTTCGGCGCCGGACTCAACAACAGAGAACTGCTGCCCTGCAAGGTGCGATCAAGCGCATCGAGTACCCGACGCGGGCGGATGTGATTCGGCACCTGAATGCTGATCGACACGCCGTGCATGTTATTCGGACGGCTGAGGTTGACGATCTTCGCCTTGGCCGCCACCGAGTTCGGCACCACCGCCATGGTCCCGGCACTGGTCAGCAGGTGCGTGGCGCGCCAGTCGATGTCGAAGACTTTGCCTTCGACGCCGTCGATTACCACAAAATCATCCACCTGATACGGCTTGGTGGTGTTGAGCACGATCCCGGAAAACACATCGGCCAGGGTGCTTTGCAGCGCCAGACCGACAACGATGGCCACCACGCCCGAAGTCGCCAGCAAACCTTTCACCGGCAACTCCAACACGTAACCGGCAGCGGCGACGGTGGCCACCAGAAACACCAATGCGCCGATCACGTCCTGCAGCAAACGACCGCTGTGGCCGATGCGGCGCATCAACGCCAGGCCGATCACCTCGGTCAGCACTCGCGCAGCGTACAGCCACCAGAGAATCCCCAACGCCGTTGCACCCAACTGCGCCACGCGGTCATCGGTAAATTGTGGTGCTTGCAAAGGACTGACGCCGGCGTTGATCACCAGCGCCGTGAACGCCAGAAACAGCACCAGCCGCACACCGACTCTCGGGGCGCGATGGGTGAAGGGCGAGAAGTGCCAGAGTACGGCGTCGAGCAGCAGCAGGGCGGCGCTCCAGGACAGCAGATGAGTGTAGAAAAGGGTCATGGCCGGTGCTCCGAAGTGTCTGCCAATAAAAAGATTGCAGCCTGCGGCAGCTCCTACAGAAGAACGTATTCCAATGCAGGAGCTGCCGAAGGCTGCGATCTTTTGCTGTTATGGATTCAGGTGAGTTTTCAGCTCAGCCGCCGCCTGACGCACCGCCGCTTTCACCTCAGGAATCTGGCTCAGCGGATTGAGCAAACCGAAGTCATGAATCATCCCGTTGTAGCGCACCGAGGTCACCGCCACGCCGGCCGCATCAAGGTGCCGCGCATAACCTTCGCCTTCATCACGCAGCACGTCGAATTCGGCGGTTTGCACCAGTGCGGCAGGCAGGCCTTTGAGCTGTTCGGCGCTGGCGTTGAGCGGCGAGGCGTGGATCTGCGCACGCTCGGCCGGGTTGGTGGTGTAGTTGTCCCAGAACCACTGCATCATGCCTTTGGTGAGGAAATGGCCCTCGGCGAATTGCTGGTACGAACCGTCGTCGAACTGCGCGTTGGTCACCGGCCACATCAGCAACTGGAAGCGCAGCGCCGGGGCTTTCTGTTCCTTGGCCATCAACGCCACGACTGCCGCCATGTTGCCGCCGACGCTGTTGCCGGCCACCGCCAGGCGCTTGCCGTCGACACCGATATCTTTGCCGTGCTCGGCTACCCATTTCGTCGCGGCGTAGGCCTGGTTGATTGCGGTTGGGTACTGCGCTTCCGGCGACGGCGTGTAATCGACGTACACCGCGACCGCGCCAGAACCCACCACCAGGTCACGAATCAAGCGCTGGTGCGTCGGGTAATCACCGAGTACCCAGCCGCCGCCGTGGAAGAACATGAACACCGGCAACTCGCCTTTGACCTTGGCCGGACGCACCACTTTCAGGTTGATCGTCTGGCCGTCGACCTTGATCGCCTTGTCGCTGACTTCAACACCCGACAGATCCACTTTCACCGAAGCCTGCGCGCCGGTCAGCACTGCACGGGCGTCTTTCGGGCTCAGTTGCTCCAGCGGGCGGCCACCGCCAGCGGCGAGGGCATCGAGGAAGGCCTGAGTGTTGTGTTCCACGCCAGGGCTGCCGGCGGCAAAAGCGCTGCTGACGGAAAGGGCGAGGAGGGACGCGGCGAGGGTTTTCTTGACGATGTTCATGGTGGAAATCCTTTTGAATATTTTTGATTTTTTATGCCTGGGTTGCGGGCTGCTGTGGCGCTGGGCTTCAGGCCTCAGCAACACCGTGAGCACAGATTAATGAGCTGCTTGAAAGTGAAAAAGCGGCTATAAAGCGTTTAACTGTCCACCAGAGAGTGACAATGAACCCGTTCGAAGACATGCGTATTTTTTGCCAGGTCATGGACTCCGGCAGCTTCACCTCAGCGGCCGATCAATTGGGCCTGTCCAAGCAGTTCGTTAGCCGGCGCTTGATGCAACTGGAAGAGCGCCTCGGCGTGCGCTTGTTGAACCGCTCGACCCGGCGCCTGGACGTGACGCCGCTGGGGCAGAGTTACTACGAATCGGCATTGCGCCTGCTCGGTGAAGTCGAACAGATCGAGCAGGGCATCGCCGGGCAAACCGCGGAGCCACGCGGGACGATTCGCCTGAGCGCGCCGCTGTCGTTTGCCGTGGCGCATCTGGGGTGTCTGCTGCCGCTGTTCTTGCAGCGTTATCGCGAGGTCACGGTGGAAGTGGATTTGAGCGATCGCCCGGTGGATTTGCTCGGTGAGGGCTACGATCTGGCGCTGCGCATTGGTGTGCTGGAAGATTCGACCCTGATTGCCCGGCGCATCGCGTCGATCGAACGGGTGTACTGCGCCAGCCCGGCGTATCTGGCCGAACGCGGCACGCCTCTTGATCCGGAAGACCTGCACAACCATGACTGTTTACCGTACGGGCACAGTCGTTCGGTGCAGTGGCGCTTCAACGCAGGGCAGGGCAAACCTGTGTTGGTCAATGTCACCGGGCGCATGCGCGTGAACAACGGCGAGTTGCTCAGGGATGCGGCGGTGCAGGGGATGGGCATTACCTATTTGCCGACGTTCATCGTTGGCGCGGCGCTGAAGGATGGACGGCTGGTGCCGGTGCTGGATGATTTGCGGCCGGAGCCGCTGACGTTGTCGGCGGTGTATCCGCAGCATCGCCAGGCTTCAAGGCCGGTGCAGGCGCTGGTCGAATTTTTGCGCGAACGCCTGAACGAGAGCCACGTCGCCCTCTGAGCTCAGCAGTGGATCTTCCAACCGCTGCAAAACCTATGTGGGAGCGAGCCTGCTCGCGAAAGCGTACTGTCAGTCAAAACATCATTGGCTGACCTACAACATTCGCGAGCAGGCTCGCTCCCACATTTGATAACGGTCGTCTGCGGAATCTGCGCACGCCACAAAACCCTGTGGGAGCGAGCCTGCTCGCGAAAGCGTCCTGTCAGTCAAAACATCATTGGCTGACCCTCAGCATTCGCGAGCAGGCTCGCTCCCACAGGTTTTGTGGTGTTTCTAAAAATCAGTTGGCGCGCTTGTCATCGCCCGGCTCGACGCCGACATGCACGCCACGATCATCACCGACTTCGCCCGCGCGGTGGACCCCGTGGTCATCACCGACTTCACCAGCGCGGTGGACGCCATGGTCATCCCCCGCTTCGGCGTGCGTGCCGCTGCGACCGGATGAGCCGCTGTCGCCCGAGTGTCCCGAGCCGTGGTCGCTGCCGCTGTGGCCACTGTTACCGCCGCCACCGCCACCGCCACCGCTGCCGCTGCCGCTGCCGCTATTGCCGCCGCCACCGCTTCCACCACCGCTACCACCGCCATTGCCGCCATGACCACCTCCGCCACTTCCGCCGCCACCGCCACCGCCGCTACCACCACCGCTCCCACCATCCTTGGCATGAGCACTGGACACTCCCGACAAACTGTCCGGAATGAGTACCGTAGACGCTGACAGAACTGCGCCGATGGCCATTGCGAGCACGAGCTTTTTAATGTGCATATCGTTCTCCGTCTTTGTGGTTTTGTTGGGAACGTAAAAGTGCGTTGTTGCCGGGATCGGACCCGTTCCCGGAGTCAGTGAATACTCGACGCCAGTTCGAAAATCGGGATGTACATCAGGATCACGATGACCCCGATCAGCAGGCCGATGAAGGTCATCAGCAGCGGTTCGAACAATTTCACGAACCACTCCAGCCAGCGGCTGATTTCCTCGTCGTAGAAGTCGGCGCTGCGTTCCATCATCTGCCCGAGGTTGCCGGACTGTTCACCGGCGCGCAGCAGGCGCAGGGACACCGGTGTCACCAGGTGATTGAGCTCCAGCGCGGTGGACAATGACTGTCCCTCGCGCACCCGCTCGCAGGCCTGGTCGAGCCGCACACGCGAAGCCACGGTGAGCAAACCGCGCACCATGCCCATGGCGGTCACCAGCGGAATCCCGCCCTGCAGCAAGATTCCCAATGAGCGGTAAAACCGCGCCAGTTCATACATGAAAATCCGTTGATGCACGGCCGGCAGTTTCTCCACCAATCGATCCAGCCCACGGCGAAACGCCGGTTGCTTTTGCAGCACGGCGAGGGCGATGACGATCGCGGCCAGCGCACCGAAGAATTCTGCCTGATGCGCATGCAAAAACATGCCGCTGCTCATCAACACCTGCGACAGCCACGGCAGGTTATTGCCCAGCCCTTCAAACACCAGACTGAAACGCGGCACCACATAACCCATCAAGAACAGCACCACGCCACCGCCGACGATCAGCAACAGCATCGGGTAGATCGACGCGCTGATGATCTTCTGCCGAACCTCGTCCATGCGCTGGCGATAACTGACGTAGCGCCCCAGCGCATCGCCGACCGCGCCGGTCTTTTCGCTGGACTGCACCAACGCCACGTACAACGGTGGGAACACCGCCGACAACTGGCCTAACGCTTGCGAGAAGGATTTGCCCTCGTACAGCAGGCGTACCAGCTCACTCAAGGTTTTCCGGGCGGCGGGGGCGGTTTCTTTTTCGGCGAGGCTTTCCAGCGCATCGATCAGCGGCAGGCCGGCATTGAGCAGCGTGGTCAGTTCCTGGCTGAACAACACCAGATTGAAGGTCTCGCGCTGGCGCAGTTTCAGCGAACGCCAATGTTTGTCGGCGTGCGAACTGAGCACACGCAAACCCTGATCCTCGGCGATCCGCCGTGCTTCGCTGTCGCCGGGTGCTTCGACGCTCAAGGACACCACCCCAGCCTTGCCGACCGCTTTCAAATGAAATCGCATGGGCCGCGCTCCGCTCACTGCCAGTTGGTCACTTCGGCGTTTTCACCTTCTCCGCCGGGCTGGCCGTCCTTGCCCATCGACAGCAAGTCGTACTCGCTGTTTTCGCCGGGATAACGGTAGGCGTAGTTACGCCCCCACGGATCTTGCGGCAGTTTTTTCTGCAAGTACGGGCCGGTCCATTTCGCCTCGTCACTCGGTGCGGTGACCAGAGCCTGCAAGCCCTGTTCGGTGGACGGGTAGTGGCCGACTTCCAGTCGATAGATATCCAGAGCTTTGCTCAGCCCTTCGATCTGCGCCTTGGCCACTTTCACTTCGGAGCGACCGAGTTGGGCGAAGTATTTCGGCGCGACGATCCCGGCCAGCAGGCCGAGCACCACCAGCACCACGAGCAATTCGAGCAGGGTAAAGCCGCGTTGGCCACGCGGACGAAATTGCAGCTTCATGATGACCTCCCGTGAGTGGCAGCCGTGTCGCCAGAACGGCTTATGCAATTGCCATGCTCAGCCCCCACTGAAAATCACCTGATTGGCTGAAACCCTTGAAAACCGGGCGCTTAAAGAGTCGGCACGGTGCTTGCGTATGGCTCAAACGTGATCGGCCATTGGGGCATTTCCCCCAATTTATCGGGGTCGATCCGGGGAGGCCCGACATGAAATTCCTTGCCAGCGGATTGCTCGGTTGTGTGCTGCTCAGCAGCGCCGCGCAGGCCGATGTGTTCATTTCGGTGGACGCCAAGGGCAGCTATGTACTGTCCAACGTTCACCGGCCCGGACGCACCTACGAACGGGTGATCCACGAGGCTGAAATGCCTGTGGCCAGCCTCGATCAGCAGCCACAAATGATCGCCAACCAGCCCTACGCGGAACTGGTTTCGGCAGCCGCCAAAGTCAATCAATTGCCCGAAGCGCTGTTGCATGCGGTGATCAACGCCGAATCCCGTTACAACCCCGGCGCCACCTCGCCCAAAGGTGCGGGCGGACTGATGCAGTTGATGCCCGACACCGCACGCGAGCTGGGCGTGACCGACGTCTACGACCCCAAGGCCAACATCCAGGGCGGGGCCAAATACCTCAAGCGCCTGATGACCCTGTTCGACAACGACATCGCCCTCGCCTTAGCGGCTTACAACGCAGGTCCCGACGCGGTGCTCAGCCGTGGCCGGGTGATTCCGCCGTTCGCCGAAACCCAGCGTTATGTGCCGAACGTGTTGCGTCAGTACCGACGTCTGCAGGGCCTGGCGATGGATGCGCCGTTGTGACCCCAACCCGGTTTCCCCACTTTCGGGGCAAACCGGATACACCCGAAAAGTGGGGAAAAGGGGTGGGGAATATCCCCCGGATTCTCAAGTGGTCGCGGTAACTGATTGAACGGTAATGAGATTTTTTGTGGCACGCGGATTGCTCCTAGGCATTTGTCGAGAAGTGTTCCCAAGAGCACCTACTACGAGGTTACTGATCATGGCTGGCTTTCCTCACGCTCCGTCCCTGATTAACTGGCTGCTGATTCTGGCCTCGATGCTCAGCGTCGAGCTGGCCGGCGCGGCCGTACGTTGCGAGCGCAACCTGGTGGCCAACGTCGTCGCCTTCGATCAACCGCTGATGTTCAATCGCCTCGGCGCGCAGAACATCAACGGCATGATGTTCGCCCTGCGCCGCGATGTGGTCGATGAACATGAGCAGTCGCTGGCTTACGGCGGCGCCGCCGTGCCGGGCAAAGTCTCGCTGCGACCCGACAAGCGTCCACGGCCGTTGGTGCTGCGCGTGGCGGCGGGTGATTGCTTGACGATCAATCTGCAGAACCTGCTCGACTATCAGGCCAACCCGAACAAGCACTTTGAAAACGAGGGCGAAGAGGAGGGGGCGGAGAACACCAACGGCGCCGAAGACTTCAAAGTCGATGAGCAGGTGGCGGATCGTCATGTCGGTTTCCAGGTCAACGGCCTGCAAGCGGTGAACAGCATCGATGACATTTCTTCGTTCACCGGGCGTAACGCCAACACCCTGGTGCCACCGGGCGCGAGCCGTTCCTACACCTTGTTTGCCGAACGTGAAGGCGCGTTTGCCGTCAGCAGCCGTGGCGCGACGTTTGGCGGCGAAGGCGCGGCGGGTAACGTCGCCAATGGCTTGTTCGGCCAGGTTGTCGTCCTGCCCAAGGGCGGTCGCACCTATCGCAACACCCTCACCGAAGAAGAAATGCGCCTGGCCACCACGGGTCGCGCACCCACCGGCCAACCGATCGTCGATTACCAGGCGCGCTACCCGCAGCGCGAACCGTGGTTGCGTGAAGGCAAGGCCGGCACGCCGATCATCGGCATGGTCGACGGCAATGAAATCATTTCCAGCGAGAGCGATGCGATTGTCATGGGCAGCAACGCCGATGGCAGCTTCCCGTCCAGCACCTATCCGCTGGAATCGGTCGGCAAACGCAACCCGGCGATCCCCAACCGCCTCGACGCGTTCCGTGATTTCGCCTCGCAATTCCAGGACGAAACTGCCGCCACCCAAGCGTTCCCTGCGTATTGGGCCGACCCGGTGATGGCCCATGTGCTGGAGCCGACCCGCGACTCGTTCATGATCAACTACGGCTCCGGCGGCATGGGCGCCGAAGTGGTCGCCAACCGCTTGGGCGTGGGGCCGATGCACGACTGCCTGTCGTGTGCCTATGAAGAGTTTTTCCTCAGTTCCCACACCGTTGGCGATGTAGCGATGCTGGTGGATGTGCCGGCCAACACCGGGCTTGAGAACATCGCCCCCGGCCAGATACCGCGCGCCGATCAGATCGGCGTGAAAGCCACCATGGCCCTGTATCCGTCGGAGCCGTCGAACGTCAACCACAGCTACATCGGTGACTTCGTCAAATTCCGCAACACCCACAATGGTCACGAGCAACACATCTTCCACCTGCACGGCCATCAGTGGCTGTTCAACCCCAACGACGACAATTCCGATTACGTCGACGCCCAGGGCATCGGCCCGGGCGCCGGTTATACCTATGAAATCGCCAACGGTGGTTCGGGCAACCGCAACCGCGTGGCCGGCGATGCGATCTATCACTGCCATTTCTATCCGCACTTTGCCCAGGGCATGTGGGCCATGTGGCGGGTGCACGATGTCTTTGAAGAAGGCACTCGACTTGATGTTTCGCAGCAGGGCGCCGACGGCTATCACAGCGAACCGTTTGCCTTGCGCAGCGGTAAACCGGCGGCCGGCGCGCGGGCCTTGCCTGACGGCGAGATCGTTGCCGGCACACCCATTCCGGCGATTGTGCCGCTGCCGGGCAAAGCCATGGCGCCAATGCCGGGCAAAGTCGTGGTGGTGCCGAAAATCGGTGAAACCCTGATCGCCGGCAATGATGACGACGATGACGAAGAAGAGGGCGATGATGACGGCGAGCACCATGGTGGCAATGCCGGTGGTCAAGCCATCGGCTCACTGGCGCTGGTCGATCGCAGCGAAGCCAACCGCAATGCCGACGGCAGCCTGAAAAACCCTGGCTACCCATTCTGGATCGGTGGCATGGAAAGTTCGGTCGGCCAGCGTCCGCCAACTCCGCCGCTGGACATGCTCGACGCTGCCACGGCGCAATCGCTCAAGGCCAGCGGCAAAGCGCTGTGGGCCAACCTTGACCCGGCGCAATCCGGTGGTTGGGATGGCGGCTTGCAGCGGCATGCACTGGATGGCGTCGCGGCCGGTGGCGAAGCGCACACCGTGACCACCTCGCTGGACTTCTCCAAGGAAGTCACCCGCGCCAAACCGATTTATCTGCCGGAAGAAGGCACCGAAGTCGAACAGGCGGCGATGGCCTTCCACGCGAAAAAAGATCATCCAAGCTATGCCTTGCTGCCCGGCAATCAAGTGGTGGCCAAGGCGTTTCGCACCAACGGTGCCTTGCCGATGGCCGGTGCGCCGTACTACGAACCGTGCATGGACGACCGGCAAAAACGCCTGACCGCCAGCGCCGGTAGCGGTGAGTTTGCCAGCGGTGAACGCATCGACGGCATGTCCTTCGTCGGCGCCTCGAGCTTCACCGCCGACCGCCCACGCATCTACAAAGCCGCCAACATCCAGTTCGACGCGGTGTACAACAAGGTCGGTTACCACTTCCCGCAGGCGCGCATTCTGGCGCTGTGGGAAGACGCCTGGCCGGTGATCACCAAGCAGCGTCCGCCTGAGCCGCTGGTGATGCGCATGAACACTTTCGATTGCGTGCAGTACCAGCAAACCAACCTGGTGCCGGCCACCTATGAGATGGACGACTATCAGGTGCGCACGCCGACCGATGTGATCGGCCAGCACATTCACTTGCCGAAGTGGGACCTGACCTCGGCGGACGGCTCCTCCAACGGCTGGAACTACGAGGACGGCGTGCTCTCGCCGGGCGCGGTGCAGGAGCGCATTCACGCGATTCGCGAGTTCAACCAGTGCGCAGGCACTGACCCGCGCGACGGCACTCAGGCCTGCCCGAGAGCCAAGAACCATCCATTCTTCGGCCAATACGGCCGCCCCGATTGGCTCGGTGCGCGCACGGCGATGCAGCGCTGGTTCGTCGATCCGGTGGTCAACGCCAAAGGCGTCGATCGCGGCCTCGGCACCATCTTCACCCACGACCACTTAGGCCCATCGACGCACCAACAGATCGGTTTGTACGCGACTGTGCTCGCCGAGCCGGCCGGTTCCACCTGGTTCCACGCCGAAACCGGCGAGCCTCTCTATAGCGGCGCGCGTCAGGATGGCGGCCCGACCTCGTGGCAAGCGGTGATCAACACCGGCGACCTCGATGGCGACGGCAAGAACGACAGCTTCCGCGAGTTTTTCCTCGAATACAGCGACTTCCAGCACGCCTATGAAGCCGGCGTCTACGTCGGTGCCGGCCCCAACGGTGTGCCGAACGCGCAGGCGTTCCCGGCCACCGCCGACAGCTTCCGCTACGCGATCAATCCGCCAGTGCGCAACAACGCCAGCAACCTGCTTGAAGGCGTACTGGAAGTGCAGGGCGGTCAAGTGCCGGGCTGCCCGAGCCGGCCATGTCCGCAGGCGATCTCGGTGGATGATCCGGGCATGTTCGTCGTCAACTATCGCAACGAACCGCTGGCTCTGCGCGTGTACGACCCGAACAAGGTCGGCCCGGACGGCAAGCGCGGCATGCAGGCCGACGGCCTCGGTGGTGATCTGTCGTTCGCCATGCAAAGCCGTACCGACCGGGCGATCCCGGCGATGAACCTGGCGCCGAATCTGCTCACCTCAGCGACCGGCCCCACCGGCGGCACCACGCTGTTCCCGCCGCACATTAACAAGGGCGGCGCCGAACCGGGCGATCCGTTCACGCCGATGCTGCGCACCTATACCGGCGACAACGTGCGGCTGCGGGTGCATGCCGGCGGCCATGAAGAAGAGCACAACGTCACCCTGCACGGCGTGAAATGGCTGCAGAGCGGTTCCGGTTTCGGCAACAGCTCCAACTCCGGCTGGCGTGCGTCGCAGATGATCGGCATCTCCGAGCAGATGGGCTTCATTGCGCCGGTGTCGATGCTCTCCAGTTCGGCGGCGACCACGGGCGACTATCTGTACTCGATGGACGCCTCGATCGAAGGCTACTGGAGCGGTATCTGGGGCGTGATGCGCAACTACACAGCCAAACGCGCCGACCTGTTCGCTATCCCTAATAATCCAAGCCCGGCGGGCATGCGCAACACTGTGGCGTTCGAGGGCAGTTGCCCGCGCTATGGCGCCAACCCTAACGGCATTGGCACCCGGCCAACCGTGCAGCGCAACTATGAAGTGGTCGCGGCGCTGGCCAACGACATTCTCGGCAATACGCTGGGCCTGACCATCGGCGATCCCGAAGGGCTTGGTCAACATGTCGGCGGGCCGCTGAATCCAGCGGGCGGCACCCTGGTGCTGAACTCGCGCACGGTGAGCATTCCACAAGTCACCGTGACCGATCCGGAGGATGGCGAAACCATCACCATCGGCGGCCAGAGCGGGCCGTTGCATGACCCGACCGCGATCCTGTATGTGCGTAAATCCGATCTCGATCCGGTCAGTGGCAAGCTCAAACCCGGCATCCCGGTCGAACCATTGGTGCTGCGTGCAGCGGCAGGGGACTGCATCAACATCACTCTGGAAAACCGTCTGCCGAGCGTGATGCCTGACCTGACCCAGACTGCCGTGATGCAGGGCATGGTCAAGCGTGATCGCAACAGCGGTCTGGGCTCGACCACCTTCAGCAACAACCTGATGCGGCCGTCCAGCCACGTCGGTCTGCACGCGCAGTTGCTGGCGTATGACATCACCAAATCCGACGGCGCCAACGTCGGCGCCAACCCGATCCAGACCGTGCCACCGCGCGTCGGCAGCAGCGGCGCGTACCCGACCCGTACTTATCAGTACTACGCCGGGCACCTGGAGCGTGAAGGCAAACCGGTGACTCAACTGGGGCGCAGCGTCGACAACATCAACGCCACGGCGGTGGAGTTCGGCGGCTTGAACATCACCCCGGCGGACGTGATCAAGCAACCGCAAAAAGGCCTCGGTGGGGCGATGAGCATTCTGCCGATCGGCGCGACTTGGGTTGACGATGCACGCAAGGTCAACGCCACGGTCACTGCGCCTGGGCAGACCAGCTACCGCGACTTCGCGATGGTCTGGCACAAGGCGTTGAACACCCGTTGGGCCAATGGCCGGCCGGTGGAAGGGATTGCCGCCGAAGGCTTCGGCGTGCCGACCGATCCGCAGGACAACTCGAGCATGGCGATCAACTACAAGACCGAACCGCTGTGGTATCGCTTCGGCCTCGCCCCGGATGCACCGTTCGGGCATGCCGACGGCGCGGGTTACGGCGACATGGTCAACGCGCACATGGCTTACAGCAATGCACTGGTCGGCGGTGATCCGCAGACGCCTGTGCTGTATGCCAAACCGGGGCAGCCGTTGCGTACGCATATTCTGATGCCGAGCGGTGGCAGTCGCGGCACCACGTTCCAGCTCGACGGGCACGTCTGGTCGGTGAACCCGTTCCAGGCCGAGAAGAGCGACACCGGGGGTTATCCGATGGGCACGCCGGGCGTAGGTTCGGTGCGCTTCGGCTACAACCCGATGTCGATGTACATCGGCGCCCACGAAAGCATCCTGCCGGCCGCGCACTTCAGCTTCATGATTCCGAGTGCTGGCGGCAGTAATGCGATCCCGGGGGATTACCTGTTCCGCGACTACGCCGCCTATGGCAACACCTCCGGGTTATGGGGACTGCTGCGGGTGACCAACGAACCGGAACCGGCGCCACCAAGCCAGTAGGTACAACGGTAATGCCCCGGCGGATGAAAATCCCTGTGGGAGCGAGCCTGCTCGCGAAGAGGGCGGCACATGCAACAGGTGTGTTGGCTGACAGACCGCTTTCGCGAGCAAGCTCGCTCCCACAGGGGGCAGTGGTTGGTAGTGAGGAAGTGGATGTACGCAAATCCCTTGTGGGAGCGAGCTTGCTCGCGAATGGGGGCAACTCGGTTTGTGAGGGTGAGGCTGAAGACGCTTTCGCGAGCAGGCTCGCTCCCACATGGGGGGCGGTGTTTTGCCAGGTGAAGAGGTAGGGGAGTTCGAGATGAACAGGATCATCAACATCATCGGTATTTGCTCGCTGGCCGTGGCCGGGGCGTTGCTGACGCTGAGTGAGATTGCGCTGGCCGGTGGCGGGCAAACTTTGGCGCGTGACGGTGTGGCGGTGGACTTCAACCTCAAGCCGCTGGCCGCCGACGGCAAGCTGCGCGAAGGCGAATTCGCCGATGTGCAGTTCCGCGTCACCGACAGCGCTTCCGGCCAGCCGTTGTCCGGGGTAGCACCTGGCGCCTGGGTCGATCCGCAAACCCTCGCCGCCGATCAAGCCCAGGGCCGCGACAAGAGCTGCAAAGCCCGGGTCGGGGTGTTCCTCAAGTCCAACATTGGCGCGCGGCCATTGTTGGATCTGAACAGCTATTTCCTGCTGGTGATGAACCGCGACGCCAGCATCGCCGTGGTCGATCCGTCGGTATCGGTCGGCGGCATCACCAGCACCCTCGCGCGGATCGAACTCAAGCAACCGCCGATGGACTGGGTCACCCCCAAAGACAACAAACGCGTATTCGTCTCGATGCCGACAGCGGGCGAAGTGGCCGTCATCGACAGCGAACAATTCAAGGTTCTCGATTCGATCAAGGCCGGCAGCCAACCAGTGCGCGTGGCGCTGCAACCCGATGAACGTCTGCTGTGGGTCGGCAACAACGCGAGCAAAGCCGAAGACTCCGGCGTGACGGTGGTCGACACGCAAAGCCTCAAATCCCTCAAACATCTACAGACCGGTCGCGGCCACCACGAAATCAGCTTCAGCAAGGACAGCCGTTTTGCCTTCGTCAGCAACCGCGACGACGGCACCGTCAGCGTTATCGACATCGCCAGCCTGAACATCGTCCAGCAGATCAAAACCGGCTCCCATCCGTTATCCGTCGCTTACTCGCCATTGTCCGGCGCGGTCTACGTGGCCGACGGCAAGGACGGCACCGTCACCGTGATCGACGCCAGCACCCACGCGATCCGCCGGGTGATCAAACTGCAACAAGGCCTCGGCCCCATGGGCTTCAGCGCCGACGGCCGCTTCGGTGTAGTGCTCAACACCGTGGAAAACCGCGCCAGCATCATCGACGCCGCCACCAACAGCGCCATCCATGATCTGGACGTCAGCGCCGAACCCTACCAAGTGGTGTTTACCCAGGCCTACGCCTACATCCGTGGACTCGCTTCACCGAAAGTCACCATGATCAACCTGTCCTCCCTCGGCGAAGGTCGCCAGCCGATCAGCCAGGGTTTCGAAGCCGGCCCGCAAGCGCCGCGTCTGGCCGGTGATTTGCCGCTGGCCTCAAGCCTGGCGGTGTCGCGTGACGACAACGCGATGTTCGTGGTCAACCCGGTGGACAACACCACCTACTTCTACGCCGAAGGCATGAACGCGCCGATGTCTGGCTACCCCAACCGTGGCCAGATCGCCCGCGCCGCCATGGTCATCGACCGCAGCCTGCGCGAAGTCTCGCCGGGCCTCTACAGCGCGCGGGTGAAGTTGCCGGCGGCGGGGCGCTTCGATGTGGCATTCCTGCTTAACCAGCCGAACATCATTCACTGCTTTACCGCGCAGATTGATCCTGACGGCAAACCGCAAAAACACCTCGGCCAGCCGAAAGTCGAGTTCCTCCTCGACAAGACTGCTGTGGCGCTCAACGACCCCTACGTCGTGCGCTTCCGCATCGTGCAAGGCAAAGACAAAACACAGCGCAGCGGCGTCAAGGACGTGCAACTGCGCTACTACCTCGCGCCCACCTCGCACCCCCGCGAAGTGGCGGCGCTGGAAGTCGCCGACGGCGTGTACGAGGCGCCAATCACCCTCGACCGCAGCGGCGCCTGGTACCTGCATGTGCGCGCGGCCTCGCTGGGCGCCGGTTTCGATGACAAGACCTTTGCCAGTGTTCGGGTCACCCCCGGCCAGGCCCGTTGAAGAGGAGTTTCGACATGAACCGATTTGCATCCAGTGGCCTGCTGACCCTGTGCCTGTTGAGCTTTGGCATTCAACAAGTCCACGCTCATTCGGCCGACGAACACGCCGGACACAAAGCCCCGGCCAGCAGCACTCAAGAACACGCCCAGGTGAAATTCGCCAACGTGCCGCTGCTTGATCAAAACGGTAAAACCGTGCGCCTCGAACAAGACCTGGTGCAGGGCAAAATCGTCGTCATGAGCTTTATCTACACCAGTTGCACCACGGTGTGCCCGGTGGTTTCGTCGATCATGGGCAAGGTGCAGAAGCAGCTTGGCGCGCGGGTCGGCGAAGAAGTGCAGTTGGTCTCAATCAGCATCGACCCACAGCGCGACGACCCGAAACGCCTGCAGGATTATGCGCGCACCTTCCAGCGCGGGCCGGGCTGGAGCTGGTTGACCGGCTCGCCGCAGTCGATCAATGAAACCCTCAAGGGTCTCGGCAGCTTCAGCGGCGACCTGAAGAGTCATCAACCGCTGATCCTCGTCGGCGACGGCGACAGCCGCCACTGGATGCGCTACTACGGCTTCACTGATCCGGCGCTGCTGGCCAAGGAAGTGGAAAAACTCAGCGGCCTGCGCACCCACGCCAAACACACCGCCATCGCCATGGAGCAACAGCCATGAGACTGCTCGACTGGATCTCCCTGACCGTGTGCTTCTGGATTCTCGGTAACGTCGCGTTCGCTCACGAAGGCCACGTCTCTGAGCCGCCAGCCGCTGTGGCTGCCGCGCCGGCTAAAGGCACCCACGATGCGAAAACCTGGTTCACCGACACGCCGTTGCAGGATCAGAACGGCGAAACCCTGCGCTTCTACAGCGACGCACTGCAAAACCGCATAGTGCTGCTCAACGTGATTTTCACCAGCTGCAACGATGCCTGCCCACTGATCACCCAAAAGCTCAAAGAGGTGCGCGAACTGTTGGGTGACAAGGCGCCGGACATCACCTTTATTTCCCTTACCAGTGACCCGCTGCGCGACACGCCAGCGGTGCTCAAGGCTTACACCTTGAAGCAGGGTTCCGATGACCCTCATTGGCTTTTTCTTACCGGCGACAAGGCGCAGATGGATCTGGTACTGAGCCGCATCGGCCAGATCGTGCCGACGCCCGAACAGCACTCCACGCAGTTGATCGTGGGCGATGTCGCCAATAAACGCTGGAGCAAAATTCGTCCCGACGCCCCGGCCGCCGCCATTGCCCAGCGCTTGCAGTTGCTGACAATGCCCGTGGCTGGCCGTTGAGTCCGCGCCATGAACCTGCGCGGCGTAATCGTCCTGATCCTGCTCGCTGGCGTCAGCCTTGGCGCGAGCGCTGCGCCGCTGACTGCAGAGGAAGCGGCAGGCAAACGCCTGTACCGCCAAGGCCTGTCAGCCAGCGGCGAAGCGATCATGGCGCGGGTTGGCGCGGCGGATATGTTGCTGCCGGCAACCAGTCTGCCGTGCGCCAATTGCCACGGCACCGATGGCCTCGGGCGACCCGAAGGCGGAGTGCGTCCGCCGCCGCTGAACTGGTCGCGGCTGACCAGCACCTACGGCCAGCGACAGGTCAATGGGCGCAGCTATCCGGCCTACAGCGAAAGCACGCTGGCCACGGCCGTCGAGCAGGGTCGCGACCCCGGCCACAATCGTCTCGACCCGAGCATGCCGCGCTTTCTGCTGTCGATGAAGGATCAGCGCAACCTCACCGCCTATCTCAAACGCCTCGCCGATGAACGTGACCCCGGCCTCGATGCCGAGACCTTGCACCTGGGCACCTTGCTGCCCAGCCATGGGCCGCTAGCGGAGGAGGGCATGACCGTCGCCGCTGTGCTCAAGGGTAGCGTCGCGCGGATCAATCAGGCCGGTGGCATTCACGGCCGACAGTTGCGGTTGACGGTGATCGATCCCGGCCCGGATCGCGCCAGTGCCGCGCAAGCCTTGCAGCGCTTGATCGAACAGGAGCAGGTTTTCGCCCTGATCGCGCCGCTGGCGCCGGCCCTCGACAGTGAACTGGCGAGTCGACTGGAACAGTCTGGCGTACCGCTGATCGGCGCCTTGTCATTGCTCGGATCGATGCAGGCCAGCCCGCAGATTTTCGAACCGTTGCCCGGCCTGCGTGAGCAACTGATCTCCTTGGCCGACTACGCCACGGCAAGTTTGCGCGTGCTGCAAGGGCCGACACTGATCGCCTATCCCGATGACCCTGCACAAACGCTCGCCGCGCAAAACCTCGGCCGGTACTTGCAGGATCACGGCTGGCAGAACGTCCATCTGCAAGCCTACGACCCAGCAGCGGATGCACTGCCGCTGGGCTCGCGATCAGTGTTTTATCTGGGCAATGGCGGCGGTTTCAGTCGTCTGGCGACGCGCCTGCAAAGCGCCGGGCAAGTGCCTTATCTGTTCGCCGCCTCAAGCCAGGTGGCCGGTGATCTGCTGCAAGTCCCGGACGGCTTCACCCGACGGGTGTTTCTCGCCTATCCGTTCGTGCCCAGCGACTGGACCCAGACCGGGCGCATGGCTCTGACCTTGTTGCGCGAAGGTCAAGGTCTCGGCGCTCAGCACGCGGTGTTACAGGTCGGCGCCTACGCCTCGATGCTGCTGCTCAGCGAAGGCATGAAACAGGCCGGTCGTGACGCCAGCCGGGAAAAACTGGTTACAGCGCTGGAAGGTCTGCACGACTTCGACACCGGCCTGACCCCGCGCCTGAGTTTCGGCCCCGGTCGGCGCCTGGGCTTGAGCGGCGCGCATGTGGTCACCGTGGATTTGCCCGATCAGCGTTTCTATCTGGTCGCCCCATATAAACCGATTGTTGCCAGCCCCTGAACGGAGGGCCCGATCATGAAACTCACAACGCTGATCTTGCTGCTGACTTGCTGGCTCCCGCTGGCGTGGGCCAATAACGAGCCGGCCGTGGCGCGGGTCAATGGCGAGGAGATTTCCGGGTTTCGCTTCGAGCGTTTCTTCGCCGAATACCTGGAAGATCAGGGCCGTGCGGTCTCGAGTATTCGCAGCCCCAAGGCCTACAAGGAACTGCGGCAGGCGGCGTTGCAAGTGTTGATCGACAAAGAACTGCTGTGGCAGGAATCGCAGAAACGTGGCCGACAGATCGACGACCAGGTAGTGCGTCAGCAGATCGAGCAAACCCGCATGGCCATCGGCGGCGCGGATAAATTCGTCCGGCGCTTGCAGGACGCCGGTTTCGATGAGGCATCCTTCACCGAGTACACCCGCCGCGAGATGGCGGCGCAACAGATGTTCGCCGAACTGATCCGCGCCAATACCTTGCAACCGCGCCACCTGCTGATCCGTGTGCCCGCGCAAGCGGATGCAGTCACAGTGGCACAAGCGCGTCTACGCTTGTTGCAAATGCGCGCCTCGATTGTCAGCGGCGCGAGTTTTGCCAGCGATCCGGTGCGTTCACCGTTTGGCTGGCATGTGATTTATTTGCCGAACCACTTGGAGGCCGCCGATGTCCCAGATTTGCAGGGGCTGGATACAGTCAGGGCACAGCTCGCCCGACAGCAACAGACCCAGGCTCGTCGTCAGGTGCTCGCGCAATTACGGGTGCAGAACAGGATCGAACGAATTGACGACGACTGAAGGTTCCCCCCCAATAGTGGGGAATGGCTTCGATGCCCATTCAGGTGCTTCCCCGTTTCTGGGGAACGGGGTACCGGGACGAGCGGGCATTGTCATTAAATTCAAGGACATGAAGACGTAAAATTACCGGCACTCAGCCTGGCATGAAGTGTGCGTTACCCATGGTAAGGCGCACTCTCAGGGCGGGGTCATCGGACCTGCTGTTTCAAGGAGTCGACCTTGGTTAACAAAGTACTGGTTGTCGAAGACGAACAGCTGCTTGCACAGAACCTTCAGGATTATCTGTCGGCGCAGGGGCTGGACGTCCGGATTGCACATGACGGAGCGACGGCAATCGGCCTGGCCGAAACCTTTGCCCCCGACGTGCTGGTGTTCGATTACCGCTTGCCTGATATGGAAGGCTTTGAGGTGCTCGACGCGGTCCGCCAGAACAGGACGTGCCATTTTGTGCTGATAACGGGTCACCCGACCGCTGAAGTCTGTGAGCGGGCGCGGCAACTGGGGGTCAGCCACATCCTGTTCAAACCGTTTCCTTTGGCGGAACTGGCCCGAGCTGTCTGCGACCTTCTGGGCTTCAAGCGCGAAGCGAAACCCGGTGCAAACCCTTCCGAGGGTTTCGTCGAACGACGCCAGAGCAGGACCGAGAGCTTCCCGTTGCAGTTGTACGATGGCAGTTGGGTGTTGGCGGATCGGCGACGGCAGTCGCGACCCATGGCGCCGGACGACGATCAAATGCTCACCGGGGAGTAATGGCGCGAACAGACGTTCCGGCACTTGCCGCCAAGGTTTGCCGCGCCGACAGGGCTCTAAGCCCCGGTTGGAGAGCAAGCCATGGAACGTCTGTCCGTTGTCGTCGAACCGCTGCTGGCCGAATGCGCCCCCGAGCGCTTTTCCAGTGAATACTTTTCCAGCGAGCAGTTGTCCCAGGCCCGGGCGCGGGCCGCCACCTCTGGCGAACGCGTGCTTGAAGCCCTCGGCGTACTCTGTGAACTGGCGCCGATGCCGTTCATTCACACCCTCGGCGCCACCCTGCATTACCCGGTGCTCGACACCGACAGCCTGTTTGCCGCGACGCCGGTTTTCGACCGGGTCACCCTCGCTCAATGCCTGAAACGTGAATTCATCCTGCTGCGCCACAACGACGAAGTGATCGGCGTATTTGCCGACCCCTTCGACCCGTCGCGCTTGGCCTGGATCGACGATTGCCTGCACGGCGCGCCGCTGCATCTGGTGCACGCCGATGACCTCAAGGCCTATCTGGCCCGTCACGAAGAAAGCTTCCACGCGGTCGAATCGCTGAACGCCCAAGGCGACACCCACAACGAAATCGATACCCTGCAAAGCCTGTCGCTGACCAGCATCAGCGAAGACGCCAGCAGCGTGGTGAAACTGGTCAACTCGACCCTCTATGACGCGCTGAAAATGCACGCCAGCGACATCCACCTCGGCACCACCGGCCACGGTCTGGTGATCAAGTACCGCATTGACGGCGTGCTCAACAACATCAGCAAAGTCCAGGGCAATGAGTTCGCCGAGCAGGTGATCTCGCGGGTCAAGGTCATGGCTGAACTGGACATCGGCGAAAAACGCGTGCCGCAGGACGG
The DNA here is from genome assembly GCF_902497745.1 of Pseudomonas fluorescens. Classification (GTDB taxonomy): domain Bacteria; phylum Pseudomonadota; class Gammaproteobacteria; order Pseudomonadales; family Pseudomonadaceae; genus Aquipseudomonas; species Aquipseudomonas fluorescens_BM. The sequence goes on along the minus strand of NZ_CABVHJ010000008.1, from coordinate 182,361 downwards.
TCGCTTCAAGATCGGTATCAGCGGCCGCCAGATCGATTTTCGCGTGTCGATCATGCCGAGCATCTTCGGCGAAGACGCGGTGCTGCGGGTGCTCGACAAACAGGATCTGGCCGACAAGGTCTGCGGCGTGCAATTGCAGGCGCTGGGTTTTGAAGACGAAACCCTGCGCCAGTTGCGCCGCCTCGCCGCCGAACCTTATGGAATGGTCCTTGTGACCGGCCCGACCGGCAGCGGCAAGACCACCACGCTGTACGCGATGATCACCGAGATCAACCATGGCGTGGACAAGATCATCACCATCGAAGACCCGGTCGAATATCAATTGCCGGGGGTACTGCAAATCCCGGTCAACGAGAAAAAAGGCCTGACCTTCGCCCGGGGGCTGCGCTCGATCTTGCGCCACGACCCGGACAAGATCATGGTCGGCGAAATCCGTGACCCGGACACCGCGCAGATCGCCGTGCAATCGGCACTCACCGGACACTTGGTGTTCACCACCATCCACGCCAACAACGTTTTCGACGTGATTGGCCGCTTCACGCAAATGGAAATCGACCCCTACAGCCTGGTCTCGGCGCTCAACGCGATTCTCGCCCAGCGGCTGATCCGGCTGGTGTGTGCCAGTTGCAGCGCGCCGGTCAATCCAAGCGATGAAGAGCTGCGCGCCTCAGGCCTCGATCCACAGAAAGTCGACCATTACCACTTCGTCCACGGCAAAGGCTGCGGCCATTGCCGGGGCAGCGGCTATCGCGGGCGCACGGCGATTGCCGAGCTGCTGCACCTCGATGACGAACTGCGCCAGATGATCGTCGAGCGCCAACCGATCAAACAAATCAAAGCCCTGGCCTGCGCCCGTGGTTTGCGCCTGCTGCGCGAATCGGCGCTGGAGCTGGTGGAACAAGGTCGCACCACGCTGGAGGAGATCAATCGTGTCACTTTTATCGCGTGAGCGTTTTGTCGCCGTGCTCGGCGCCAGCGGTGTTGGCCTCGGTCAACGGCGCGGCAGCGACACCCTGTGGCTGGGCAGCGTCGGGTACATCGACGAAGGCTTCCAGAGCTACGCGGTGGCGCTGGACACCCTCGATCGCCTGCTCGGTGAACACGCCCGCGCCGGTGCCGAATTGAGTGTGGTCATCTCCGGCCACTTCAGCCGCTTCTGCCTGGTGCCGTGGAGCGCGCAGATCAGCAGCCCTGAGGAACTGCGTGGCTTTGCCCAACTGTGTTTTGAAGACCTGTTTGGCGCGCCGACCCAGCCGTGGAGTCTGGTGCTGTCTGCTGAGCCGGCCGGTTACGACCGCATCGCCAGTGCCTTGCCGCAAGAGTTGCTTGAGCGCTTGCGGGTGCTGGTCAGCGGTCGCGGTTTGCGCCTGCGCTCGGTGCAGCCGTACCTGATGGCGGCGTTCAACCGCTTCGACAAAAGCCTCGATGCCGGCGACTTCCTGTTTGTCGTCGCCGAGCCGCAACGCAGCGTGTTGTTGCTCGCAAGGGAAGGGCGCTGGGCCGGTGTGCGCTCAGTGGGCGGCAGCGACAGCGATGCCGCGTTGAATGCCCTGATCGGTCGCGAACGCCAGCTGCAAGCCTCGACCAGCGAACGCGCGTTCAACGTTTATCTGCATGCGCCGGCGCGCCTCGATGCGCATCCGGACGTGGCGGGCGTGCAACTGCGCACCCTTGAAGACGACGCGATGAACGTGCGTGACGGCTTGTACGTCATGTCCCGGGCGGTGGCCTGACATGCGCGCGCTCAATCTCGACTTTCAGCCGCGTCCGCGTTCCGGCCCGTTGGGCTGGAGCCTGCTCGGCGGCGGTGTGCTGCTGGCGCTGCTGTGCTTCGGCGTGCAACAGCACCTCGACGCGCACACCGAACAGCAACAAGGCCACCTGCAAACCACCCAGCGTCAGCTCACCGGCGACAGCGCTGCCAAGTCCACTCTGAGCCCGGCGGAAACCCGCGAGCAAGCGGCAAATCTCGCCGAGATGCGCAAGGTCTCGCAGCAACTGCGCCGGCCTTGGGAACGCCTGTTCGCCATGCTCGAAGCGATGCCGCGCGATGACGTCGCGCTGCTGACCTTGACCTCGGATGCACGCAAAGGCCAGGTACGCATCAGCGCCGAAGCACGAGATCTGCAAGCGATGCTCGACTTCCACAAACGTCTGGAAGCCAGCGACGAGCTGTCCGACGTGTCGCTGCTGAGCCACGAAATCGTCGTCAAATCGCCGGAGCAACCGGTGCAATTCAACCTGTCGGCGACTTGGGAGATTGGCGATGCGAATCCCTAGACTGATCGTCCACGAATACCTGCAAGGCCTCGGCATTCCGGGCCTCGCCGGGCTGGCATTGCTGCTGGTCGCCGTGGCTTGGGCACTGGGTGGCTTGCTGCCGGGCTGGCAATCGTTGCAGCACATCAGCCTGCAGACTCGGGAAGCGAGCGCGTATCTGGCCAAGGTTGAAGACGGCAGCATCGCGCCGCCGGTGGTGCCACAGCGTCAGCTCGACGACTTCCGCAACAAACTGCCGGCGCAACCGCAAGCCACCGTCGCCATCGACCGCATCTACGCCCTCGCAGCGCAAGAACACATCACCCTGGCGCGCGGCGAATACGCCCTCGGCGTCGACCCGAAAACCCATCTGGCGCGTTATCAGATCCTCTTGCCAGTGCGCGGCAGCTACCCGCAACTGCGCCGCTTTCTGCATGCCTTGCTTGGTCAGTTGCCGGCGGTGGTGGTGGAAGACCTCGAGTTGCAACGCAAGAAGATTGGCGACACCGACCTCAATGGCCGGATCCGTATGACCCTTTACCTGTCGAGGTCGTGATGAATACCAAGCGCGTGACAGGTTGGTTGGCATTCTTCGGCGTAGCTACTGCGCTGGCGTGGTTGCCGGAATATTTCTCGCCAAGCGAAGACGCCGATTCCAACGAAGTCGCCGTCGCCACGCCGGGGAAAACCCGGGGCGCGCTGCCGGCCAGCACCGCCAAGGCCAAGGATGCGTCGATCAAGGACTTGAGCCCGGCCGGCGACTTGTTCGCGGCCAAATCCTGGAAGGCCGCGCCGACCCTGGCCACGGTCACCGAAATTGCCATCAATCCAGCAACAGTGGTGCAAGCCCCGAGCCTGCCACCGGTGCCTTTTCAGTTCGTCGGCAGGCTGCATGACCGCAGCGATCTGCAAGTGTTTTTGCAGAACGGCGAAAAGATCTACGTCGTGCGCAACGGGGATGTGATCGACGACACCTGGAAGATCACCGGCATTTCCGATCTGGAATTGAGCCTGGTCTACCTGCCTTTGCATTTGTCGCAGACCCTGTCTGTGGGGAGTACGCAATGAACCGTTCCCGTTTGCTGATGAGCCTGGGCCTGTGTGCCGGGCTGGCCGCGTGCAGTTCTGCACAAGTGGCCAACAAGGAAGCCACCGACCTGATTGAACAGGGTCAGTACGAGGCGGGGCTGGCCCGGGTCGAGGAAGGCCTGCGCGAAAACCCACGGGACACCGAGCTGCACTTGCTGCTCAACAGCGGTCGGGCCAAGGCCATCACCGCGTTGCTGACGACCGGCGACACTGACCGCTCGCGCCGCGACTTCGCTTCGGCGCGGGTGGCCTACAACCGCGTGCTGACCATCGAACCGAACAACCGCCGCGCTCAGGATGCCCTGAAGCAGATGGACTACCTGCGCAGCATGGACGAGAAACTGGAACTGGCCCGTGGCGACCTGCGTCGCGGCGACATCTACGGCGCTGATCGCCAGGTCAAACAGATCCTCGAACTCGACCCCAACAACGAAGGCGCGCTGGCGCTGCAAGGCAACATTCGTCTGGTGCAGAGCCGCAACGTGATTGCCTATCCGCAACTGCGCACCAAGCTCGATCGCCCGGTAACCCTGGAATTTCGCGACGCCAACCTCAAGACCATTTTTGAAGTGCTGTCGCAGGTCGCCGGGCTCAATTTCATCTTCGACAAAGACCTGCGCCCAGACATGAAAGCGACGATCTTCGTGCGTGACGTGCGCATTGAAGACGCCGTGACCCTGCTGCTGCAACAGAACCAGTTGCACCAGAAAGTGGTGAACGAAAACACCTTGCTGATCTACCCGGATTCGCCGCAGAAAGTGAAGGATTACCAGGAACTGGTGATGCGCACCTTCTACCTGACCAGCATCGACGCCAACACCGCGCTGAACATGGTCAAAACCATGCTCAAGACCCGTGACGTGTTCGTCGACGAACGCCTCAACACCCTGACCATGCGCGACACCGAAGACGCCGTGCGCATGGCCGAGAAACTCCTGCAGTCGCAAGACCAGTCCAACCCGGAAGTGGTGCTCGAAGTGGAAGTGATGGAAGTCGCCACCCAGCGCATTCTCGACCTTGGGCTGCAATGGCCGAACACCTTCGGCGTGGTAAACAGCGACGGTTCGGCGGTGACCCTGCTTGATCAACTGAAAGGCATCAATTCCAGCCGGATTTCGATCTCGCCGTCGCCGCAAGCCAAGATCAACGCGCAGGACAATGACATCAACACCCTCGCCAGCCCGGTGATTCGTGTGAGCAACCGTGAGCAGGCGCGCATCCACATCGGTCAGCGCGTGCCGATCATCAGCGCGACTTCGGTGCCGTCGACGCAAGGCCCGGTGATCACTGAGAGCGTCACTTACCTGGATGTCGGTCTGAAACTCGAAGTGCAACCGACCGTGCACCTGAACAACGAAGTGGCGATCAAGATCGCCTTGGAAGTGAGTAATGCGACGCCGCTGGAGCCGACCCGTCAGGGCACGATCCCGGTACAGGTCGACACCCGCAACGCGCAAACCTCGCTGCGCCTGCACGACGGCGAAACGCAGATCCTCGCCGGGCTGATGCGCAATGACCACGGCGCCACCGGCAACAAGATTCCGGGCCTTGGCGATATTCCAGGCCTTGGCCGGCTATTCGGCAGCAACAAAGACACCGTCGGCAAATCCGAACTGGTGCTGTCGATCACCCCGCGGATCGTGCGCAACCTGCCGTACCAGAGCCCGTCGGACATGGAATTCTCCACCGGCACTGAAACCAGCATGCACATTCAGGCCCCGGATCGTTCGCAGAGCTATGTGATGCCATCGCCTGCCGCGCAGCCGCGTGCCGTCGGTGAGTCGGCCGTGGCCACCACCCGTGTCACCGTCGAGAAGCCTTGATCATGAACGCCTCCCAACGCGGTTTCAGCCTGATCGAAGTCGTGGTGACGCTGGCCCTGATCGGCCTGTTGGCGAGCATGGCCGCGCCACTGACCGAGACCCTGGTGCGGCGTGGCAAAGAGCAGGAGTTGCGCAACGCGCTGTACCAGATTCGCGATGGCATCGACGCCTACAAGCGTGCCTTCGATGCCGGTTACATCGAGAAGTCGCTGAACAGCAGCGGCTACCCGCCGAACCTGCAAGTACTGGTCGAAGGCGTGCGCGATGTGCGCAGCGCCAAGGGCGCCAAGTTCTACTTTTTACGCCGCATCCCGCGCGATCCGCTGGTGCCGGCCAAACGTGATGACGAAGGGGGTTGGGGCGTACGCGCCTACAACAGTTCGGCTCAAAACCCGCGCGATGGCGAGGACGTGTTCGACGTCTATTCCCACGCCCGGGGCAAGGGCCTCAACGGCATCGCCTACCGCGAGTGGTGAACCTCATGCGCCGGGAAAAAGGTTTTACCTTGCTGGAGCTGATGGTGGTGATGGCGATCATCGCCACGCTGATGACCATCGCGCTGCCGCGCTACTTCAACAGCCTTGAAGCGTCGAAGGAAACCACCCTGCGCCAGAGCCTGTCGGCGATGCGCGAGGCGCTGGATCACTTCTACGGCGACACCGGGCGTTATCCGGATTCCATCGAGCAACTGATCGAACAACGTTACCTGCGCAACGCACCACTCGATCCGATCACCGAACGCAAAGACCAGTGGGTGCTGATCGCGCCACCGGACGGCGTCGCCGGCGGTGTGGCGGATATCAAAAGCGGTGCTACCGGGAGGGCGCGTGATGGCAGCCAGTATTCCGAGTGGTAACCGCGCGCAGCAGGGTGGCTTCACCTACCTCGGCGTGCTGTTCCTGATCGTAGTGATGGGCATGGGCCTGGCCAGTGCTGGCGAGTTGTGGTCGACCGCTTCGCGCCGCGACCGTGAACGCCAGTTGCTCTGGGTCGGCACCCAATACGCACAGGCGCTGCGCAGCTATTACCGCAGTTCGCCAGGGCTGGCGCAGTACCCGAAAGAACTGGCGGACCTGCTTGAAGATCAGCGTTTTCCCGAGGCCAAGCATCACCTGCGTCAGCTCTATCCGGACCCGATCGGTCAGGGTGAATGGGCATTGCAACGTGGTTTCGATGGACGCATCACCGGCCTCAACAGTCCTTCGACCGAGCTGCCGTTGAAGCAGGCCGACTTCCCGACGCAGTGGTCGGATTTCGAAGGCATGCAGCGTTATTCGGACTGGCAGTTCGTAGCCGAAAAAGCCTTCCTCGACGGCACCAATGGCCCGGCGAAAGGCCAGTCGAATCTGCCACAGGCGTTGCAGCCATGATTCGCCAATGGTGGTGCGCGCTGGTCTTCACCCTAGCGGCGCTCTGCGCCCAGGCCGGTGAAGAAGACGAAATGATGGGTTTCATCGTCGATGACACGATCTCGCACATCGGTCACGACTTTTACTACTCGTTCAGTGAACGCCTGCGCGACACCAGCCGGATGGATTTCAACCTGGTGGTGCGCGAGCGGCCCGACGCGCGCTGGGGCAGCCTGGTGACCGTGGAATATCAGCAACGCCTGGTTTATCGGCGCTTCCTGCCGCCGAACACCGTGGAACTGAAAGAGGAGGCCTACGCGGCCGCCGACTGGGTTCGACGCCAGGTTGTCCAGCGCAAGCTGGAGGCTCTGTTGCAGGACACCACCGACCTTGAGAAGGACGAACTATGAACAGCACAACGTTCTCACGGCGCAGCGGATTGTGGATCTCGGGGTTGTTGATCGGGCTCGCCAGCGCCGCTGCCGTCCAGGCCACTGAACTGGTCTACACGCCGGTCAACCCGTCGTTCGGCGGCAACCCGCTCAACGGCACCTGGTTGCTCAACAACGCGCAGGCGCAAAACGATCACGACGATCCGGACCTGAAAAGCCGTTCGAGCGTGGCCGGCACCTCGGCGCTGGAGCGCTTCACCAGTCAATTGCAATCGCGGCTGCTAGGGCAGTTGCTGGACAACATCTCCACTGGCAACACGGGGAGCCTGTCCACCGACTCTTTTATCGTCAACGTCATCGACGACTCTGGGGCACTGAGCATTGAAGTGACCGATCGAGCGACCGGTGAGGTTTCGGAAATTCAGGTGAACGGCCTCAACCCATGACGGGCTGACGGTTCCGGGGAGAACGGACATGAAAAAGATCATTGCGTTAGGGCTGCTGTTGGCGACATTACAAGGGTGCAGTCTGCGCGAGCCGATGTCGGCCGAGCAGGACACCGAAACTCCGACCCTGACTCCCAGGGCCTCGACTTATTACGACTTGCTGAAGATGCCCCGGCCCAAGGGGCGGTTGATGGCGGTGGTCTACGGCTTCCGTGATCAGACCGGGCAGTACAAGCCGACGCCGGCGAGTTCGTTTTCCACCAGCGTGACCCAGGGCGCGGCGTCGATGTTGATGGACGCGATGCAGGCCAGTGGCTGGTTTGTGGTGCTTGAGCGGGAAGGGCTGCAGAACCTGTTGACCGAGCGCAAGATCATTCGCGCGTCGCAGAAGAAGCCGAATACGCCGGTGAATATTCAGGGTGAGCTGCCACCGTTGCAGGCGGCGAACATGATGCTCGAGGGCGGGATCATCGCGTATGACACCAATGTGCGTAGCGGTGGGGAAGGGGCGCGGTATCTGGGGATTGATTTGCAGCGTGAGTATCGGGTGGATCAGGTGACTGTGAATTTGCGTGCGGTGGATGTGCGCAGTGGGCAGGTGTTGGCGAATGTGATGACCAGCAAGACGATTTATTCGGTGGCGCGTAGTGCGGGGATTTTCAAGTTTATCGAGTTCAAGAAGTTGCTTGAGGCTGAGGTTGGGTACACGACCAATGAACCGGCGCAGCTTTGTGTGTTGTCGGCGATTGAGGCGGCGGTGGGGCATATGGTGGCGCAGGGGATTGAGCGGCGGTTGTGGCAGGTGGCGGGGGACGCTTCTGTGCCTTCGCAGGATGATGTGTTGAATCGGTATTTGAGCCAGAACAAGGTGGATCCGGAGGCGGAGTGAACGTGGCGGCCTTCGGGCCGACCAGGTTCTTGCAGATGTACTCGGTTTCAACTGTGGGAGCGAGCCTGCTCGCGAAGGCTTTTTGTCAGGCGCTGGGGTTCTTTCTGACTGAGTACATATCCATTCCTGCGGCAACGGCCACCTAGGGTTTCGCCCTGACGGCGACTCACTTTTTTTACAAACGCCTAAAAAAAGTAAGCAAAAAAACGCTTGCTCCTACGTACGGCCCGCTCGCTAAAGCTCGGGGTTCCTTCGCTCCGTGATCGATCCGGGCGCAGCGCCTACGGTTTGCTTCGCTGCACCTCCTCTCGCTGTGTTTGGCTGCGCCAAACGGTCGCTGCGCTCCCACGCCCGGATCAATCCCTCCACTCAGCCTTCCGACCTCGCCCGTGGATCAAGATCAAGAGCAGGCGAGCTGACACTCGGCCTATTGAGTGGTGAGGAGCACAGCGTGGTCGGCTTTGGATTTGTGGTGGATTCGCCCCTCATCGGAACGCCGCCCGCCCAGCCCTCTCCCGAGGGAGAGGGAGCCGATTTTTGGGCCTTTCAAAATCTGAGTTCAACGCGGTATCGCACGTCGGCGTACCTCTACCAAACCATTCGGTCAGTCCCCTCTCCCTCTGGGAGAGGGCTAGGGTGAGGGGCTCTTGCTTCAACGCTTCAAAACCTGAGTTCGACGCGGTATTTCACGTCGGCATACATCTCCCAAACACCACGGTCAGTCCCCTCTCCCTACGGGCGGTCCGACGTTTCGGGAGGGCTAGGGTGAGGGGCTCTTGCTTCAACGCTTCAAAACCTGAATTCAGCTCGGTATTTCACGTCGGCGTATCTCACCCAAACACCTCGGTCAGTCCCCTCTCCCTCCGGGAGAGGGTTAGGGTGAGGGCTGCGATCTGAAGTGTGTTTAAAGAAGTGTCTGAATCGGCGGAACCTTCCCACAATGTTTTCAGGTTGTCCGTCGGACGTCCGGTCTCTAGCCTGTGTTCGTCGCTGCCAATTCAGCGACCGGGCATGGAAACCCGAAGACACGAGAGAGCAGATACGCCTTTCATAACGTATGCTTGCGCACTTTCATTGTGTGCACTCTGTTATGGCGGTTGTGCGCGGGAGACATTCGTGTCTGCCGGGTTGCTCTCTCCCGGATTTCCAGCCTGCGTACAGCTGCCACCCATTTTTCCTGGAAGTCGAATGGGCCAGCTGCAACTATCAATGAGAGAGAATCACCATGAAAAAACCAACACCCAATCCCCCAGAACCAGACACCAACACCACATCCCCCTACGCCTCAGTCGACAGCAAAAAACTCCACGAAGCCGCCGACCGTGCCCTCGATTTCTACCTCAACCCCACACCCCACATCATGTCCAGCGCCAACGAGCCGGAACCCATGTACCTCGCCAATCCCAGGTACAACACCGAATCCCTGCTCGCCAACGCCAGCGAAACCCTCGGCTCGGCCAGCGAAATGCTCATCAACTTCGCCGCCTCCCTGGAAACCTCTCAGCGCAAAACCGCACTGGGCATCGCTCAAGTAGTCATGCTGGGCGAACTGGCGGTGAATCAAGCCCTCGATCACGTCGAGTTGAAGGATGGTTAATTCCCCGAAGATCCAAAACGATAAGGAAGTGGAAAAGCGCCGTCCGACCTTGGAAGCGTTGGCGGATGTGGATGCTGATCGCGTCATCGATGATCAAACAGTGCGGGACTGGGCTGACTCTTTGATTCGCTCGGAATCAACATCAAAGAGTTCCCCATAGCTCAGGAAAAATAGAAAACAAAAAACGCGACCCTCGAAAAGGTCGCGTTTTTTTTCGTTAGCAAATAATTACGTTTGATCTGCGTTATGGATATTCCTGACGCGCATGCAAAACGCTCAGAATATTTATCCGACCCACCACTTGATAAATGATCAGGTAATTGGGGTGTACGACCATCTCGCGAGTACCGGGTGCTCGACCCATTCGATAGAGGTGTGGATGTTGAGCAAGGGTAACCGTAGCGCCTTCGATAGCTTGGGAAAGTCTGTCAGCCGCTACTAAGTTCCTGTCACTGATGTAATCAAGGATTTTAAGGAGTTCAGCCCGAGCTTCGGGCTGCCACTCAACCTGCATCGTATTTTTTACGCTTTGCTTCCATCAGGGCACGCATCTCGGCCATAACCTGATCATTTGGAATGCTCGGTCTTGTATCACTCATCGAAGCCTGCACTTTGGCGATTAACCAACGGTCATAGCTCGCGGCCTGCTCTTCGGGGTCAAGATCTGAAACAACTGGGCACAGTGGGTCGATTAAAGATGGGTCGATCATGGCACCTCCGGGTTTAATGCCTCGAAGTCTATTCGGTAAAGCATTTGCTGTCGTCGCTGGCTGGATGAATAGCACGTTGGTCAAGCTCCATGAGGATCAATTTGTCCCAAAGAATCCTAGACGCCCTGCTTCCGACGGCCAACCGCCAGAAGTGGTAGGAAAACACCACGAATTTGGTAAAAGCTTTCTTTTTTCTGTAGGACTCGGCTGGTCTGGCAAGCCTCGTGTGTGGTTACGTCGGCCCACAAAAAAACCGCGACCCCCTCACCAGAGAATCGCGGCCCATCAACACCCAACCCCTACTGCTGCAAAACCGTCGCTTGGTTAGCCGACCCGAACTGCTGAATATTCGCCGTCTGCGTGACCCCGCTCTGATCGACATTGGCAATGTTCCCCGTGCCCCCCTGGGTCACATACGCCACGTTCATCGTATCCGCCTGTTTCACGGTGATCATGTTGTCACTGCCATACAACTGCGCGGTATAAGCCTGGTTGCCCGACCCAGACTGATCAAACTCAGCGCTGTTGCCCGTGCCATTCGAGGAACCCTGAACCAGGTTGCCCGTCCCGCGCTGATCCGAGATCAGAATGTTGTCGCTACCATTCTGATCAAAATACAGCTCGTTATACGACTCCGCCTGACTGACCGTGGTCTTGTTGCCAGTTCCGGTCTGGTGCGTGGTCATCACCTGCCCGACACCATCCTGCGTGAAGCTGGCGATGTTGCCATTGCCCGCCTGAGTAACCGTCGCGCGCTGGCCGCTGCCGAACTGGCCGCCGGATTGCGGGCCTTTCCAGTTGCTGGCGTAGACCTTGTTGTCATTGCCCACCGAAGTGGCGTTGAGCACGTGGCTGTCGCCGTTCTGGTAGGTGAAGTGCACGTTGCCGTTGCCGACCTGATACAGCGCCAGTGTCGAGTTGACCGATTCGAACTGGTCGGCGTAGATCGCGTTGCTGTTGCCGACCTGGGTGACGGCGGCGGTGTTGTTTTCGCCGAAGCTTTGGTCGACCACGGTTTCGTTGCTGTCGCCGTACTGGTTGACGGTGGCTTGGCTGGCGAGTTGCGCGTCCTGCCAGATTTCGGTGCCGTTGAGGTTGCCGAACTGGTTGATGGTGATGTTGCCGCCGGTGCCGTTGCGTTGGTCGCCGTAGGCGTAGTTGCCTTCGCCGGCCTGGTTGATGCCGATCTGGCCGCCGTTGTGCAGCACTTGTTCGGCGGTGCCGTAGTTGGCTGTGCCGTATTGGGTAATCACCGAACTGTTGCCGCTGCCTTCATAGAGTTGTTCGATGTTGGCTTCGTTGCTGTCGCCGAACTGGAAGGTTTTGCCTTCGCTGCCGTTCTGCGAGTCCTGATAAATGAACGAGAAGTTGCCGGTGCCTTGCTGCTGTTGCAACGCGCTGTTCGGTGAGCCGAAGCCCAGCGACTGGCTGGCGTGGGCGGTGTTGAAGGCGCCGACTTGTTGCTGGGTGATGGTGGCGTTGTCTTCGTAAAGCTGTTCGGCGTAAGCGGCGTTGTAGTCGCCGACCGCGTCCTGGGTGATCACGCTGGTGGCGTGGTCTTGCACGGCGGCGGCGTCGTTGCCTTGGCCCAGTTGGGTCTGGGTGGTGGTGCTGAATGGGGCCTGGGTCTGCTTCACATCCGCGATGTTGGCGGTACCGACCTGGCTTTGGTTGGACAGGCTGTCGTCGGCCATCGCCTGGGCACTGATCATGACCAGGATGGCGGCGGTGAGGGGCGTCAGTTTGAACATGATGAACTCTCCGATGATTGGCAGTGCTTAGCGATATTGCTTGACCGAAACGCTCATGCCGTTGCCCGACTGGGTCACGGCGCTTTGCAGCCCCGCGCCGGCCTGCTCGATGCTGGCGTCGTTGTTGTTGCCGTTTTGCGAAATCTGCGCGCGGTTGTGGCTGCCGTTCTGGGTGATGGAGGCGGCGTTGCCGGAACCGTTCTGGTTGATCAGCGCCATCAGGTCGCTGCCCTGTTGCAGGATGTACGCCTCCTGATTGCTGCCCGACTGCACGATCTGCCCGAGCAGCGACTGACCGTTCTGTTGCAGCAGGGCGACGTTGGCCTGGCCGAGCTGGTCGATCAGGGCTTGCTGACCCACCGGTGGGGGCAGTTCGCCGAGGTCGCTGCTGGTCGGGGCCAGGTCGTCGTTGTCCATCAGGTCGTCGGCGCGCACGCCTGCATTGCTGCATAGCAGAAGCAGGCAAAGCAGGGCGGCGGTCGGCGTGTTCATGGCGAAAATCCTGTGTGGCGTTATCCGGTTGCGAAGCACGCCCCAGCCACCCGCAGGTTGCTGGGGCGCAGGCCTACAGCGTGGTCACCGAGACCGTGCGCACGGTGCCCTGGAACGAGCGGATCGTCGCGGTCGGGTTGGCCGATGGCACCACCAGCGTGTTGTTCAGCGTCAGCCGCCAGCGTCCGGTCAACGGCACCGTGGTGGTGCCAAGGGTGACCAGCCCGGAAGGGGTGGTGACCTGCACGGTGATGGTGTTGCCGGTGGTCACTGACGAGGTGCCGGTGAAGTCCCAGTTGAAGCGCCCGCCGGAGCGTGCCTGCACCGTTGACGCGGTGACGGCGAACGTTTCCGCTGCTGGCCGTGGCGACACTTGCACCGTGACCGTGGCCGGCGTCGACAGGGCACCGAAGGCGTCCCGGGCGATGTAGGTGAAGGTCGTGGTGAATGCCGTGGTCACGGTGGCCGGTGGGGTGTAGGTGATCACCGTGCCGTCAGTGCTGACCGTGCCGCGTCCGGCGGCGGGTTGGGTCAGACTGTTGACGGCCAGCGGCACGTTGCCTTCCGGATCGGTATCGTTGGCCAGCACGTTGATTGGAATCGCTACGCCCAGTGTGGCGACGCTGTCGGCGACGGCGGTCGGTGCCTGGTTCGCTGCGACGGTAATCGTCACGGTCGCCGGGTTGGCCGAGGCCAGGCCTTTGGCGTCCTGCGCTTTGTAGGTGAAGGTGGTGGTCAGTGGCGCGTTGACTACCGCTGGCGGGGTGTAGACCACTGAAGTGGTGCCGTTGAGGGCGACGGTGCCTTGGCCGGCGGCCGGTTGAGTCAACGCGGTGATGCCCAGCGGGTTGTTGCCATCAGGATCGCTGTCGTTGGTCAACAGACTGAGGGTGATCGGCACGCCGAAGCTGGTGCTGCCGCTGTCGGCGTTGGTGATTGGCGCTTGGTTTTCACCCGTGTCCGGCGCGCTGCCGACTACGACGACCGCTTCGGTGTCACCACCGCCAGCGGCAGATTTCACCGTCACGGTAGCGGGTGGCTGAGTCAGGTCGGCGACGGTGATGCGCTGCAGAGTGCCGGTTTTCGACAGACGCCCGTAGCCTTGGGCAACCATGTCGGGGATCGCCACTTCATCGCTCGAGGTAGCCTCGATCAGCAGGCTGTGGTTGGCCCAGTTGTAGCGCGCGGTCTGCACTTTCACCACGTCGGTGAGCTTGGCCGACACGGCCGTCGGACGCGTAGTGCCGGCGGGGTTGGTGGCGGTCACGACGACTACCGGAGGTACCGCGCCTGTGCCCAGTCGGTGGCCGAAGAACAGACCATTGTTGTCACCCAACAGACTGGTCTGGCACGGCGTTGGCGGTGGGCCGGGCAGCAGCGCCACGGTTTCACGGAAGCACAGGGTCGAGCTGTTACTGGCCTTGGCAAACACTTCGGCACGCACGCCGGCGGCGGTGCGGCGATAGGTGGCGCGGTCGATTTCCACCTGCGTCTGCTGACGGTTGTCGAGTACTTTGCCGGACAGGCTGAACACGTTCGACTGGATCGTCCCGGCCGGCCCGGTGATGCGCAGGAAGTTGGTGTTGAACGGGCTGCCGGTCACCGCTTCGTTGAGGTTCGGGTCGCCGACGAAAGTTTCCGTGGCGCCGGTGTCGGGGTTCACTTCGGTGTAAGGGCCGTTGACGCTGCGCAGGAACGGTCCGATGGCGCCATTGACGGCACCGGTGAAGTCGCCCGGCGCGCCAATGCCGATGTCGCGAGTGATATTGATCGCTCGCCGGCCAGGCGCGGTGACGTTGACCGTTTCCACGCCGTAGGGGTGAGTGATGGTATAGGTGCCGGCAACGGGAACGTTCACCCGGATGCGAATCCGCGCAAAGCTTTGCTGATCACCATCGGCCGGATTTTCCGAGGCGAATGCTGCTTCGATCCCGGCGACATAGGCGTCCACACCATAACCGGCAGCGTTGTCGGCGATTGTGGTTTCCGCTAAAAACCAGAAGGCTTCCGGCGGCCAGTTATCGGGAAAAATCATCGGCTGGGCGTCGTCGTAGATACCCGGCTCGGCCAAGAGAATGCACATGTAGGCCGGCGGCGTGGTCGCGGCAACGCGCGAACTGGCAGCACGCGACTGGCACAGTTCCATCGACAGCAGATTGTTGTCCTGATACCACATCGGGAATTTCCCGGTGGCGAAGGTGTAGGGGCCGGGGTCGACGGCGGCGAGTTGCGCATAGGCACTGCCGGTCAGCGAGAGAGCGAGCCCGAGCGCGTTGAGCGCAAAGCGTGGCCACTTGTTCATGATGCCTCCTGATGCGGATCTGGGCATGTGAGCGTTCATTGCACGATGACCACTTCTTCGGTATCGCTGCCGCCGTTGGACGACGTCACCCGAACCTTGGCCGGTGGGATCGGCGAGATCCCGGTGGCCAGGGTTTTCACCGCGCCGTCGCCGCCCAGCGCACCAATGGCGGCGCCGCTGCCGGAGGTGGCGGTGAGTACCGGCGGCGAGGTTTCGTCACTGGTCGAGGCGACCACGGTGAGTTGTCCGGAGTTCAGGCTGTATTGCGCGCTCTGGATCACCACCAGATCGGTGAGGATCATGGGCAGGGTGGTCGGCGTGCTGCTGGCGATGGCCAGGTGGTTGTCGGCGGTCACCTGCAAGGTGGTTGGCAAGGTCGGGTTTACCGAGGACTGCGCGTACCAGCTGCCGGTGCTGTTGGCTTCGGTCATGTTCAGCACCGGGGTGCTGCTGGTGACGGCCGCCGTACCCGGAGCTGGCGGGGCAAGGACGAACACGTCTTGCTGCGCCACCGGTGCGCTGTCGCCGGCCTTGCGTGAGTAAGTGCTGCGCTGGGTGATCATTGGCGTTGGCCGGACCACCGTCGACAACTTGCCGGAGACGGCGAACACGTTCGTCCGCAGATCGAGGCCGTTAGGGCCTTCTATGCGCACGTAGTTGGTGTTGAACGGGCTGCCGGTGACTGCCTCGTTGAGGTTCGGGTCGCCGACGAATTGTTCGGCGGCACCGGTCAGCGGGTTGGTCTCGGTGTACGGGCCGTTGACGCTGCGCAGGAACGGCCCGATGTCACCCTTGAGTGCGCCGTCATAGGTTTTCGGCGTGCCGATACCGATGTCGCGGGTCATGTTGATCGCGCGCCGCCCGGGGGTGTCGATGTTGAACACATCGACACCATACGGGTGGGTGATGACGTAGGTGCCGGCGGTCGGTACATCGACGCGAATACGGATTCGGGCGAAGCTGACTTGATCGCCTTCAACCGGTTCTTCAGCGGCGAATGCGGCTTCGATGGCGCTGACGTAGCCCAGATCAATCCCCCGTGCGGCGTCGACGAGGGCCGTTTCTCCGGTGAACCAGAACGCTTCATCGGGAAAGTTTGTCGGGAAGACAATCGGCTGAGCGTCATCGAACACGCCGGGGGTCGGCAGCAGCGAGCACATGTACGACGGCGCGCCGGGGGCGCTGGGTACTCGGGAGCTGAGCGCTTTGGACAGGCACAGATCCAGGGTGCGACCGTGGGAGTCCTGATACCAACTGGCGAAACCACCGTTGGCCGGTGTGTACGGACCCGGATCAACAGCAAACAAAGCGGCCTGGGCAATGCCCTGGGCCAAGGCGCTCACGACCAGGATGGTCGCGGTTTTGGACAGTAAAGGGTGCATGAGTTAATCCCTCTATCAAAGTACCTGCCCCTTGGGGATGGGTCAGTTGCACAGGGCCTGTACACCTTCCATGCCAAGGTGCGATGGATGGGCGTGAGAGGGCCGGGATAGAGGGGTTTGCAGGTGTGAAGTTGGGTTTTTTGGCCAGCGGGGAAAGGGCGTCATTCCCCAGGATTGGGGACGGTGGGGATGACATTGAACGTCTGTCAGATGAAGAACCTGTTGGAGCGAGCCTGCTCGCGAAAGCGGACTTTCTGTGACGAAAATGTCGACTGACCTGCCGCCTTCGCGAGCAAGCTCGCTCCCACAAGTTTCTTCGGTGAAAACAAAATATGTAGGTGACCGAGATCCCTGTAGGAGCTGCCGCAGGCTGCGATCTTTTGATCTTGATTTAATAAGACAGGATCAAAAGATCGCAGCCTCGTTTCACTCGACAGCTCCTACAGGGATTTGTGGTGGTTTGGGAGGTGTAGATCGGGTCGATATCCCCGCAACCGGGCAAACCCCCACCCGTGGGCTATAACCCTATAGGGATGTATCGGGAAGTCGCCGCCATGAACATGCAGTCGAAATCGCTTCCGGTCGAGGAGGGCAATCTGCGCTTGGGCTCGCGCAAGCAGTCGTTCAACCTGCTGCGCTGGTTTTCGCTGATCAGCATGGCGGTGATTGGTACCGTGGCCATCGCGCTTGGCGCGGTGTCGACGCGGTTCGTGATCGATGAAAGCGTGCAGCGCGATGCCTTGCTCACCGCGCAGTTCATACAGGCCATCGCCTCGGCCGAGGTGCGTCACGTTTCCATTCCCAATATCCGCACGATGGGCGAATTGCTCGACCCACGTCAGGACACGCACTTTCCCGACGTCAGTCCGCAAGCCCGGGCCGATGCTCGGGGCGAGTTTCTCGATCACATCGAACACCTGCCAGACGTGATTCTCGCCAACATCTACGCGCCGGACCGCCAGGTGATCTGGTCAACCAATCCCGCGCTCATTGGCACCAACATTCATGCCGATGAAGACCTCGATCGCGCCTTCAACGAAAAAATCCCGGTGTCCGCCAGTTATCACGACGTCGACAAGGCCCGTGAAGAACAGAAGTTCATCACGCCGCCGGACTACATCTTCATCGAGAACTATATTCCGCTGTTCGACGCCGAGGGCAAGAACGTCACGGCGATGGTCGAGATCTACAAGGAGCCCAAGGATCTGATCGCGCGCATGGAGCGCGGATTGGTTCTGATCTGGCTGGCCACCGCGCTCGGCGGCGGGCTGATTTATCTGGGCCTGTACTGGATCGTACGGCGCGCGGCGATTCTGCTCGCCGCCCAGCAAAAACAACTGATCGCCAACGAAACCTTTGTCGCCTTGGGCGAGATGTCTTCCGCCGTGGCGCACAGTTTGCGCAATCCGTTGGCGACCATTCGTTCCAGCGCTGAACTGGCGCTGGAGTTCGATGCCGGCCCGGCAGAAAAGAACATCAACGACATCATCGGTCAGGTCGACCGCATGTCGAAATGGGTGCGCGAGCTGCTGCAATCGCTGCGCCCGCTCAACGATGACCCGGAACCGGTGAATCTGGTGGCCGCGCTGCACGAAAGCCTCGTCGCCTTCGAACAGCAGATCGCCAGAGCTGGCGTGCAGGTGGTGTTTCATCCGCAGCACACACCGATGGTGCTCAGCCAGCCGGTGCAACTGACACAGATCCTCAACAGCCTGCTGGCCAATGCGCTGGAGGCGATGGACAAGGGCGGCACGCTGACCGTCAGCCTGGAACCGAGCGAAGACCGTGGCGTGTGCGTGGTGCTCAGCGACACCGGTAAAGGCATGAACGAAGAGCAACGGACCATGGCGTTCCGGCCGTTTTTCACCACCAAGTCTGGCGGTCTCGGGGTCGGTCTGGTGCTGGTCAAGCGCATCATGGAGCGCTTCGGTGGCGGCGTGACTCTCGACAGCCGCGAAGGCGAGGGCACCACCGTTCGTCTGGCGTTTCAGCTAGTGCCGTAAATCGGCAAAATTTCTCTGAACTTCCCCCATCAGTGGGTGTCAAGCCCCGGTCACCGGGGAGTGGGGAAACCCACAGCATCCTCAACTCCCTGTAACAACTGGAAATAATTTCTTGGCTCACTAGTTGCAAAACACCATCACCCCTTCCTTGATGAGGCGGCTGGTGATGGACAGAGCAACGCGTGACCCAAGCAACACTTTCCTGCTGACGCCTCTGAGCGTCTTTCTGATGTTGACCCTCGGCAGCATGGCCGGCGTCCGCGCCAGCCCCATCGATGACGAGCGACAGCCAGAAACCTCCGACCCGTCGGCGTACTACGACGAACCGGCCGACCGCGCCGGCGCGCTCAACGCGATCTTGACCATGCCTGAGGCCAACGAAGACTCATTCGATTTGCCGGACGGGGTCAAAGGCGACCGCGCCGAGACTCGCATCGAAAACGTCTTGCCACCGTCCGTGCAAACCAGTTTCAACTACCCCACCAACGGCAAGCCTAGCCCGCTCTATGGTGCGCAACCGTTCACTCAGCAGTTGACCCTGTTCGAAGAGTTCGGCCCGGAAAAGCTCGACCCGACCACCCCGGCCGCGCCGTTGCCGTTTCCGCCCGCCGCGATTGGCCCGGCACCGGCTCAGGACCCGAACAACATCGCCCGCAGCGCGCCACCCGGCACCGCCCTCGATGCGTTCCTGCGCCAACCGGGGCTGACGCCATTCCCCAGCCAGTTCGCCAATGTCGTCGACCGCAACCCGTGGCAGGCGCAGATCGAGGTGTACCTCAACCGGCACATCGGCTCGTCCGCCGAAGGTCGGCCACCCGGAAAAGGCTGGGCGCACCAGCGCTGGAACGAGTTCTACCCGCAAGTCGCTTACAAAACCGTACAGACCGGCGCGCGCCTCAATGGTGGCCTGCGTGACAGTGTGCAAATGCACCATTACGCAGTGGGCGAATTCGGCCCCGGCGGCTTGTATCACAACGTCGCTGGCGTGCCGCTGACCGATGGCACCGCCAAGGGGGTTGATCCGCGTTTCCACCCGGCAATGCCGGCGCAAAACCACAACTCGGTGTGGACCTTCGACGGTACGTTGCCGCCGAAACTGTTGATGGTGCGCTACGGCCAACCGGTGATGATGCGCCACTACAACGGCTTGCCGATCGACCCGTCGGCCAATCGAGGCTTCGGTCTCCACACCATCAGTACCCACGAGCACAACGGTCACGCGCCGGCGGAAAGCGATGGCTATGCCAACGCGTTCTTCTTTCCGGGGCAGTTCTACGACTATCGCTGGCCGATCCAGCTCGCCGGTTACGACAGCATCAACACCAAGGCTGAAGACCCGCGTGCGGCGTTCCCTTGCGCAGCGGGTGAAACCTTGTGGGTCAACGACCTGGCCCCCGCGAAGAAAACCTGCGACCACGGCACCATCAAAATCCGTGGCGACTGGCGCGAGACCATGAGCACCCACTGGTTCCACGATCACATGCTCGATTTCACCGCGCAGAACGTCTACAAGGGCAACGCGGCGATGATGAACTACTACAGCGCGCTGGATCGCGGCAACGAGTCGGTGGACGACGGCGTTAACCTGCGTCTGCCCAGCGGCAGTGCCTTGCCATGGGGCAACCGTGACTACGACGTCAACCTGGTGTTTGCCGACAAGGCGTGGGATCAGGAAGGGCAGTTGTGGTTCAACCCGTTCAACACCGACGGCTTCCTCGGTGACCAATTACTGGTCAACTGGCAGTGGAAACCGACCCTCGACGTGCGCGCACGCAGCTATCGCTTCCGCATTCTCAACGGCTCGGTGTCGCGCTACTTCAAACTGGCGCTGGTGCGGGAAATCAAAGGCACCAGCGGCGAGTTCCAGGGGCCGAAAAACTCCGGCGTGTCGTACAGTCGCGTGCCGTTTCACATGATTGCCAACGACGGCAACATCATGGAACACAGCGTACCGTTTGACGGCAGCATGGATCTCGATGCCGATGGCGACAAACAGAACCACAACGCGATCCTGCCGACTCAGGGCATCGCCGAGCGCTTCGACATCATCGTCAACTTTTCGAAAAACGGCATCAAGCCAGGCGATAAGCTGTTCTTCGTCAACCTGCAGGCTCACGACGACGGCAAGGGACCCAAAGACGTCATCCCGTTGGGCGACATCCTGTCGGAGAGATACCTGGCGGTGATCAAGCAGACCAGCAAAGGCCCGCAATGGGACAGAGGTGACCCGGCGGTAGGCAAGGTCTTGCAGCTTAACGTCAAGGCTTACACCGGTCAGGATCTGGCGATGAACCCGGCAGCCTACGAACCGGCCAAACCGGGCAAGGCTGAAGGGCTGGTGATGATCCCGCTGAAGATCCACCGCGACAACGCCGCCGACAAAGTGCTACTGACCAAGGCCCGTCACCGCACCTTCACCTTCGGCCGCTCTGACGGCACCGATGAGGCGCCGTGGACAGTCAAGACCGATGGCGGCTTCGGTTTCCACATGGACCCGCGTCGCCTGAACGCTTCGACTCAGCTGTCCAGCGGCCCGACCGATGCCGGTGTCACCGGGTTCGGCACCCTCGAAGTGTGGAACATCAAGGCCGGCGGCACGGGCTGGAGCCATCCGGTGCATGTGCACTTCGAGGAGGGGATCATCCTCAGTCGCGGCGGCAAGGCCCCGCCAGAGTGGGAAAAATGGGCACGCAAGGACGTCTATCGCATCGGCTCGGAAAAGGACGGTCTGGACAGCGTCGAAATGGCGATCAACTTCCGCGAGTTTGCCGGGACGTACATGGAGCACTGTCACAACACCCAGCATGAAGACAACTCGATGCTGCTGCGTTGGGACCTTGAGAAACCCGGGCAATTGCAACTGATGCCAACCCCACTGCCGAGCTGGGACGGTGTGCGCTACGTCAACTCCGCCGCGCTGCCAACTTTCCGCAACGGCGACGGTATGGGCCCACAAGTGGTGGTCAAGCCATGAACCGCCGCCACGGTGACAGCCAACCTGTGCATACCCCGCGCTCCCGGGCGCTGGGCATGCACCTGGTGCTGCTGCTGGTGGCCTGTGTGCTCGGCAGCCGCGTGCTGCTGGCGCACCAGGCCAGTGTCGGCGAGCCGTCAGCGGCGAGCGAATCCGCCACCCCGTGGGGTGGCGACTATTTCCCCAATACTTTGCTGACCGATCAGGACGGTCGGCAGGTGCATTTCTTCGATGACCTGATCAAGAACAAAGTGGTGGTGATCAACTTCATCTTCACGTCCTGCAGCGATTCCTGCCCACTGGAAACCGCACGCCTGCGCCAAGTGCAGAAACTGCTCGGCGAGCGGGTCGGGCAGGACATCTTTTTCTACTCGATCAGCATCGACCCGATCAGCGACACCCCCGAAGTGCTCAAGGCTTACGCGCAACGTTTCAAGGTCGGCCCCGGCTGGAAGTTTCTCACCGGCGAATTCGAAGACGTCACCGACCTGCGCAAGAAGCTCGGGCTGTTTATCGACGGCGTCGACAACGGCCGCAACAAGGATCACAACCTCAGCCTCATCGTCGGCAACCAGACCACCGGGCGCTGGATGAAGGCCTCGCCGTTCGAGAACCCGTGGATCCTCGCCGATCAACTGGCCAACACCTTGCAGAACTGGAAGCAGCCGAGCATCGAAGAAAGCTACGCCAATGCCCCGGACATTCGCCCGCCGAGCAATGGCGAAGAACTGTTCCGCACCCGCTGCGCCTCGTGTCACAGCCTCGGCCCAATGGATGGGCAGGGCATTGGCATGCGCAGCATTGGCCCGGACTTGATTGGCGTAACCCGCCACCGCGATCCCAAGTGGCTGAATCGCTGGATCCGCGAACCGGATCGCCTGCTCGCGGAAAAAGACCCGATTGCCCTGCAACTCTACGAACAATTCGAGCGAATCCCGATGCCCAATCTGCGCCTCGACGAGCAATCCGCGCAGTCGATCATCGACTTTCTCAGCGATGAAACCGAGCGTCAGCAACCGTCCGCCAATGTAATGGCCGACGGTGCATTGACGCCAGTAAAACCGGGCGATCCAGCCGCGACGGTGAGTCAGATGCGGTAGCGGCGAAATAGCATCATTGAACCGTGTGTCGCGGTCAGAGCCACCTACACTGATGGCTGTAAGCAGCGCGATATAAAACTCCAGGGCCATTCCCATGCAGCGACTGGAAGCACAAAAAACCTCTGCACCGAACCCATCGGTCGCATGCAAGGGCTGGCGCGAGCAGTTCAATCTGCTGCGCTGGTTCTCGCTCGCGAGTTTTTTCTTCATCGCCGCCGTGGCGTTGGGGCTGGGTTATATCTCCACACGCTTCGTGGTCACCGAAAGTGTCGAGCGCGATGCGCTGCTGACCGCGCAATTCGTTGAGGCCATTGGCGCGGCGGAAATGCGTCACGCCAAAATCAATCCGAACCGGACGATGGGCGAAATGCTCGACCCGCGCCAGGACAACCACTATCCCGATGTTGACCCGGCGTTACAGGCTTCGGCACGCACCGAGTTTCTCGATCACGTCGAACACTTGCCGGACATTTTGCTCGCGACCGTTTATGCGCTGGATCGCACGGTGATCTGGTCAACCAACGCTGAGCTTATCGGCGTGCACATCAAGGATGACGACGAACTCGACGAATCATTCGAGATGAAAGTGCCGGTGTCTTCCAGCTATCACAAGATCGACGATGAGAAACCCGAGCAGCAAATGTTGCGCGAACCGAAATACCTGTTCATCGAGAACTACATCCCAATGTTCAACGCTGACAAAAGCAAAGTCGTCGCCATGGTTGAGGTCTACAAGGAGCCGGCGGATCTGGTCGATCGCATCGACCGTGGGTTCGCCTCGATCTGGGCGGCGACTTGCTTCGGCGGTGCGGCGATCTTTCTAGCCTTGTTCTGGATCGTCCGCCGTGCGGCGAAACTGCTGCAGAGCCAGCAGCAACAGTTGATCAGCAACGAAACCTTCGTCGCCCTCGGCGAGATGTCCTCGGCGGTGGCGCACAGCCTGCGCAATCCGCTGGCGACCATTCGTTCCAGCGCCGAACTCGCCCAGGAAATCGCCAGCCCCGGTGCGCAGCGCAACATCGGCGACATCATCAGCCAGGTCGATCGCATGTCGCGCTGGGTGCGCGAATTGCTCGTGTCGCTGCGGCCGATGAATGACGACGGCGAGGCGGTGGATCTGGTCATGGCGGTCGAAGACACCGTTGGCGCCTTCGAAGCATTGATCAAACGCTGCAACGTCGAAGTGCGATTCAGTCCGCAAAACTGCGCGCCGGTCGTCAGTCAAAAGGTGTTGCTCACGCAAATACTCAATAGCCTGTTTGCCAACGCTCTGGAAGCCATGCCCAAGGGTGGTGTGCTCAGCGTCGAATTCGAATCGCCGCAGCCCGACAGCGTGCGTCTGACCGTGAGCGACACCGGTAAGGGCATGAGCGCGCAGCAGCAACTGTTGGTGTTCAAACCGTTTTTTACCACCAAGCAGGGCGGCCTCGGGGTTGGCCTGGCGTTGGTCAAAAGAATCATGGAGCGTTTTCAGGGCTCGGTCGTCTTGACCAGCAAAGAGCAGGAGGGAACCCGCGTCAGTCTCAACTTCAAAGTGGCATCGGGAGGGGAATATGGAACACAGCATTCTGCTGGTCGAGGATGACGAACTGTTGGCCGAAAATATTCAGACCTACCTGGAGCGCAAAGACTTCGAGGTGACCGTCTGCCATTCGGCCGAGGACGCGTTAGGGCAACTGGAAACCTTCATGCCCGACATCGTGCTGACCGACAACTCGCTGCCGGGCATGAGTGGTCACGACCTGATCCAGAAGCTGCGCATCAGCGCGCCGGATCTGAAAGTGATCATGATGACCGGTTACGGCAACGTTGAAGATGCCGTGGTGGCGATGAAGGAGGGCGCCTTTCACTACGTCACCAAACCGGTCGCGCTGACGGAGCTCAAACTGCTGCTCGACAAGGCCCTGGCCACCGAAAGGATGGAGCGCACGCTGTCGTTCTATCAGGAACGCGAAGCGCAGAAATCCGGGGTGCAGGCGCTGATTGGCGATTCGGCGCCGATGCAGTATCTAAAGAACACCATCGGCCAGTTGCTCGATGCCGAGCGGCGCATGGCCAACACCGATCTGCCCCCGGTGCTTGTGGAAGGCGAGACCGGCACTGGCAAGGAACTGGTGGCCCGCGCGTTGCACTTCGACGGCCCGCGCAGCAAAGGCCCGTTTATTGAATTCAACTGTGCGTCGATCCCGTCGAATCTGGTCGAGTCGGAGCTGTTCGGCCATGAGAAAGGCGCGTTCACTGACGCCAAGGATCGCCGGGTCGGGCTGGTGGAAGCGGCGGATGGCGGCACGCTGTTTCTCGATGAGATCGGCGAGATGGATCTGCTGTTGCAGGCGAAGATTCTGAAGTTGCTGGAGGATCGCACCATTCGCCGGGTTGGCTCGGTGAAGGAGCGCAAGGTCAATCTGCGGGTGATCAGCGCGACCAACTGCAACCTGGAGCAAATGGTTCAGCAGGGGAAATTCCGTCGTGATCTGTTTTTCCGCTTGCGGATCATTTCGATCAAAGTGCCGCGCCTGTATGCACGGGGTGACGATATTTTGTTGTTGGCCCGGCACTTCCTCGCCAGCCACGGCAAGCGCTATGGCAAACCGAATCTGCATTTCAGCCAGCAGGCTGAGGAGTTGCTGCTCAGTTACACCTGGCCGGGCAATGTGCGCGAGCTGCGCAACATGCTTGAGCAAACGGTGTTGCTGGCGCCGAGCGACACGATTGCCGCGCATCAGTTGAACGTGTGCATGAGCCTTTGTGATGAGTTGCCGCCGCAGCATCAGCATCAACACTACGAACCGGCGTCGCCCTACGAACCGCGTCCAGCGAGCAATATGGAGTCGATGAATCTGCCGGAAGTCGAACGCGACATGGTGCGCAAGATGCTCGACAAGACCGACTGGAACGTCACCAAGTCCGCGCGCCTGCTGGGCCTGAGCCGCGACATGCTGCGTTACCGCATCGAAAAACTCGGCCTCGCCCGGCCGGATAAACGGCAGTGGTAACCCAGACACAGCGCATCACCCCTGTGGGAGCGAGCCTGCTCGCGAAGAGGCCATGTCAGCCGACATCGATGTTGACTGGTCCACCGCTTTCGCGAGCAAGCTCGCTCCCACAGGGTTATCCGGTGTCTGCAGAATGTTTGAGCAACCCGGATCAATGCTGCTGCCGACTCAAACACTCCAGCACACAACCCGGATCCAGCACCTCGTCATTCACATAAATCCCGCGCTCGGCATCGTACGTGCGGATAAACACCCGCACCGTCGCATCCGCCACGATCGGCAACTGCGAATCTGAGAATTCATGGTCACCCGGAAGCACCACAAAATCCTGCGGCGCCGTATCGTCGTAAGGCTTGGGCGGCGTGGAACTCAGTGAATACGGGGCAGGGTGGGCGAAGGGCTGGTTGGGCCCGTAATAATTGAAATTGCTGTCCAGCGCTTGCGCCTGAGTGGCAGCGAGCAGACAGCCGGTCAACAACAGCCGATCGAGCATATGCATGGTGGCACCTGCGAGTGCGGTTTTCCCCAAGGCTATTAACTATAGCTGCCCACGCCCCCAACGCTCGATCCACATCGGATACCAAGGAATTGGCTTACAAGTTTGCAACAACCGCAATTGCCGGGCTGATCTAGACTCGGATCCGCTCAATCACGAGCATCGTCCGGAGTGCGCCATGGAAGTGCCCAACAATAAAATCGCCATCGAGAGCAATCGACAGGCGTGGAACGATTCCGCCCGCCATCATCAGGATTCGCCTGATTGGCAGAACTTGCTCGGCGAAGTTGCGCAGGCGGATTTCTCTTGTCTTGATGAGACGTTGAGCGGGTTGCTGGAGGTTGACGGCAAAGAGGTGATTCAACTGGGCTGCAACAACGGCCGTGAGAGTCTCTCACTGTTTGCGCTGGGTGCCAGAAGCGTGGTCGGTGTCGATCAGTCGGCGGCGTTTCTCGAACAGGCGCGTGAGCTGAACAAGCGTTCACCGCACAACGCCGAGTTCATCGAAAGCGATATCCATCATTTGCCAGCGTCGTTGCAGAACCGCTTCGATGTGGCGCTGATCACCATCGGTGTCCTCAACTGGATGCCGGACATCGGCGAATTCTTCCGTCATGTCGCCTCAACGCTGAAACCGGGTGGGAAACTGGTGATTTACGAAACCCATCCGTTTCTGGAAATGGTCGACCCGGATGCGGAAGATCCTTATCGCCTCGCCAGTTCCTACTTCCGCGCCGAGCCGTTTGTGCAGGAAGAGCCGATTGTCTATGTCGGCAAGGTTGAGCAGCAGGCAGCGAAGTCGTATTGGTTTGTGCATACGCTGGGGGCGATTTTCAGCGGTGCCATCGGGGCAGGGATGAACATTGCGCACTTCAGGGAGTATGCGCATTCGAATCGGGAAGAGGTTTATGACCGGTATCTGAATCGAGAGGCGCAGATGCCGATGTGTTTTACCCTGGTTGCCACCAAGACCTGAAGTTTTCCATTGTGACAAATGGCCTCTTCGCGAGCAGGCTCGCTCCCACATTGAATGTGTGCATGACGCAGATCCAATGTGGGAGCGAGCCTGCTCGCGAAGGCGGCCTCGCCACCGCTACAAATCCTGAGATTGAATCAAGCCTGCGCCGCCACCGTCACTGCCGGTCTTTCCGGCTTGCGCAGCGCCTCCAGCCTTGAATCGCTGTAGTTCGATTCGCGGAAGAAACGCCAGTGCCCGAACAGGTCGTAAACATGGGTGATATGCCCTTGTTCCTGATAGCCCAGGCGAATATGCATCTTCAGCGCCTGGACATTGGCGTTGTCGCAGATATCCACGACTTTTTTGAAGCCTCGGGCAGACATGACTTGCCATAGTGCGGTCTGTGCATCGACGGTCAAGCTACTGCCGAAATACTGCCGGGTAATTTCGGCACCGAACTGAAAGTATTCACCGGGCTTGACCGGGAACGTGCAGCGGTAGAAGTGGCGGTCGTAATAGTCGCGAGTGCTGGCCCAGACAAACCCGACGGTGTGATCGTCCTGGTCCAGGTACATGTGCCCCGTATGCCCTTCAGCGGCCAGCTCGGCCATGGTCTGCACGCGGTCACCAAAGTACTTGCCAAATGCCTTGGCGTTGTCCTCGGTGATGTCGACTCTGCGCAAACCTTCGCAGGGGCGCAGTTTGTTCGGGGCAATCGGCGTGACCAGGTCGCGCTCCATCCACAGCAGTTCACGGTGAGCGAAGACGTAACGTTTCCACAGCGCGCCAAGGGTGCGGCGCAGGCCTTTTTGTTTGATGCGCAGAAGCAGATTTTCGATGACGCTCATGATGCCCTCCGAGGCGCTAGCCCAGGTGTGTTGGATGGTGTTGCCGGTTGAGTTTCGGATGTGTTCGCCGCCGTCGAGTTGCCGGCACGCTGTGCGCGCCATTTTTGCAGGGCCGGTTTGACGCGGTGCCAAAGGCGTAGCCCCAGGCCCAGTAGCAAACCGCTCGGGCGCCACGAGTAGAAACTCCAGCGCCAGTGTTCCAGTTGCCCGGTCATGCGTTCGTGCAGTTGATGGCTGGAGTTTTCCAGGCTGACCCGCGACGCATCGATCCAGCGCCAGTGCTCATCCAGCCCCCAACGAATCCATTCCTCCAGCAACACCCGGCCGCTACCGAGGTCGGCGTACTGCGGCAAAAACGCCAGGTTGTAATCGTAGAGGCGGCCCTGTTCGAGCAGGCCGAGGCGGTAGCTGATGCAGCGGCCGTTCAGCTCCAGCGTCACGACCCGCACCAGGCCTTGAGTGGCGAGGGCGGTGAAAGCGCTTTGCATCCACTGACGACTGCGTTCGGTGGCGAAAATCCCGACGCCCTCGTCACCTTTCCAACTGACCGACTCGACTTCCTGCAGCGCTTCCAAAATCGCAGGCATCGACAGCGCATCCGGGGTGATTCGCCGCACTTGCGCACCGCATGCGGCAATCCGTTTGCGCGCCCGACGCAACTTGTAGCGCGGGTCACCGGAGATCTCCTGATGATCGGCGTCGCTGATCAGATGCACCGGTACTCGGCAACTCAGGCGTCGTTCAGCCGTGGAACTGCGCGCCATCCATTCGGTGAGCGCACTTTCTTCACCGGCAGGTTCCGACAGTTCATTGAGTTGCAGCAGCGCGTGGGGCAGATGCTTGCGGATCAGCACCAGCGCCTTGTGCATGTCTTCGCTGCCGAGCAACGACAGTAGGGCCAGGCGATCGGCCATTGGATAACCCAAGTGATGCAAAACGCGAAACGGTACGCCAGCGAAGCGTTCGCGGCTGGCCACCAGTGGCAGGCACAGCAGCAATTGCTCGGCTTCCCAGCCGAGCAGAATGTGCAGGCGCTGATCCTCGTCCAGGGCCTGCTCTGCCGCGCACAACCAGCCGAGGTTGTTGAACGGCGTGTGGTCGGCCACGCGCAGGCGCAGTGCCTCGAAGGCTGTTGCCGGGAAGTCGGCAGCGCATAGAGAGGTGCGCCATTCGAATCGCATCACCATGGGTTCAGGCCGCCGTTGCTTTGACAGGTGGACGGGAAGTTTTACCCAGCGCCGCCAGACGCGAGCCGCTGTAGCGGGTTTCGCGATAGAAGCGCCAGCGGCCGAACAGCGTGTAGATATTCATGATCCGCTGTTGTTCGGTATAGCCCATGCGCAGGTGCAGCTTGAGCGCCGGGACGTTGCTCGAGTCACAGACATCGACCACTGTGTGGCAGCCTTGGGCGGCCATGGCTTTCCACAGGCGCAGTTGCAGATCTACCGACAATTCGGTGCCCCAGTAGGCACGGGTCAGTTCGCCGCCGAACTCGAAAAATTCGCCGGGTTTGACCGGGAACCGGCAAAGGTAGTAATGCCGATCGAAATAGTCGCGCGGTGTGCCCCAGATAAACGCCACGGCATCGCCTTTGTCGTCGACATGCATATGCCCGGTGTGACCGTCACTGGCCAGCTCGGCCATGACGCCGACGCGGTTTCCGAAGTAGCGGGCAAAGGCGCTGGCGTTGTTTGCGGTGATCTTCAGCATGCGCAGTGGCGGGTAGGGTTTGAGGCTGTGCGGCGGCACGGGGCTGACCAGATCGCGCTCCATCCACAGCAGTTCCTGATGGTCAAAAATGTACATTCTGCGGATCTTCGCCAAGGTCGCTCGCAGGCCTTTACGACGGATATGTCCGCTGAGTCTTCGCAATACATCCATGGTCTCTTCTCCTGTTGAAGGTCCCACGCACAGCAAGACGCTCGCGGGACAGAACATCGAAGGGCGGTTCATGAAGCGCTCCAGTTCAGGGAAAACACGGTTTGCCCCGGTAATTCGAAACGAATGCGCCCGTTTTCGCAGGCAAACGGTATGTCGCGGCTGCGATTGTCAGCGCCGAAGAAACGCAAGGCGCTTTGATTCAGCGGGCACCGGGCACCGCTCAGATCAACCCGTTGCATGCGCGTGCCTTTGTTCACCCCGAGCAGTGCGCGCTGCGTGTCGCCGGCCATCGCCAGGACATCCACCTCAAAAGCGTCGTTATCCAGTTGCAGCACTTGCGGCAGCCAATGCCGGGCAATGAATTGCTGGGCAAGGCCCACCGGTTTCAGCTCGAAGCGACCATCGTCATGTATGCGCACCATGCCCTTGCCGTAGGGCGGTTCGTCGGCGGCCTGAAACCAGTTGAGCATGCTCAGCAGGCCGTCCTGAGAGGCGTTGATGACCACCGAGGCCCACCACAGCGCGGTGTAATGGGTTTCCTGATCGTAGGGGCTCAGGGCTGAGCCACTGGACAGATTGGTCTGATCCAGCAGCAACGCTTTGCGTGGCTGACCTTTAGCGTCCAGCCCCACCAGGTCCGCTGCACGGCGCACGCTGTCGCGGTAGACCCGGGTCGCGAGCAAGTCGCGGATCATCCATTCATGCCAGGCCAATGCATCGACCTGATCGGCGGATTCACTGAGTAGACGCCGCGCCCAATCGATGCCGCGCTTGTCCGCTGCGTTTTCGGTGAACGGCCCGTTGACCAGCCGCGAGCTGGCCGGCATTGCGATGCGCACGCCTGCCTTGGCGTTGGCTGGGTCGCTGCGCACCTGCCGCGCCATGCTGTTGAAGATCGCCCGGTATTGTTCGTAGCTTGAATAGTTGAGATTAGGTTCGTCGGCGAAACCGATGTAGTGCGTGCCTTTGCCATTCAGGGCACGGGTGCCGGCGAGCCAGGCGTCGAGGCCGCTGTTGCTTTGTGCATCAGCGCGCAGATCGGCCTGACGCCCGGTGCCGGCGAGCAGGGTGATGTCCTGGCGAATGCCGAAGCGATTTTGATAAAGCTGACGGAACGCGTCTTCGAAATGTGGATTCTTCGAGGTGACGTCAACAAAGCTGTAGTAGCTCGCAGCGGTGGGTTTCAAGGCATCCAGTACGGCGTGACTGGCCGGCGGCGGTACGAGGTAAGGCAGTGCGATTCCCAGATCCGGCGTGCGTCCGAGGACTTTGTCGTGCAGGGTCAGACGCGTCTGCCCCGGTTCTGACTGCAAGGGTTTGAGCTGCTGCGGACTCTGCGCAAACAGATTCGCCGTGCCATCGAGCCAGAATGCTGCTTTGCCCCTACCTTGCAGAAGCAGGCGCCAGACCTGCGGTTGTTCGCTGACGGGCAGCGCGACTTGATCGAACTGCCAATAGGCACGATAGGGTTTCAGTGCCAATGACAGTTGCTGTCCATCGCCAACCCGCTGTGCCTGCAAACCGCTGACGCCGCCATGGAACTTGCCGGCCAGCACCGCGTGTTCGCCGGGTGCGACTCTGAAATACAGCTCAGTGGCGTTACGTACTTCCGCGCTGAAATGCACCTTGGCCGGAGCAAACAGCGCCACGGTTTTTTCGTCATGTTCGATCCGGTAACCGCGGAAACTGTAGCCGGGAATCTCCAGTTGGTAACTCGCAGCGCCAGGTGCCAGCGGCCAGCTCTGGCTGCCACTGGTTTCATTTGCCTTGATCAACCGTTCGCCCTGCAACTTGCCCTGACCGTCGAGCAGGTAAAGATGTTCTTCGTTAGCCTCTGCCTGCCACGCGGGCACCCAACTGACGGTCACGGTGTCCGCGCGATCGGCCTGCAGATACAAACTGCCGTCGCGGATATCGCCCCAGCGCATCGACGCTCCGTAGGCGTCCAGCGTCAGGCCGAGTCCGAACAGCAGGGCCAGGCGTTTCATGCTGTCTTCCGACGTTGCAACATCAACCACATCGGGGCGATGTCGCTGGGCAGGATGATCAAGGTTTGCCAGAACGGCACGTTGCTCAAGCGGCAATAAAGCACCAGCATCGCCACCGTCACCGCCAGATAGGCGATTGATGAGGCCGCCGCTGCACCGACAATGCCGAAGGCAGGAATCAACAGCAGATTCAGCGCCAGGTTGAACAGAGCGCCGATGCCCATCAGCAACGACACCGTGCCCGGGCGATCCTTGCCAATCAGATCCAGGCGCAGAATGCTCGCATAGCACAGGCCCAGCAGGCCGGGCAGCAACGCGAGCAGCGCCGGATACGCCGGTTGATACGCCGCGCCGAACAGCGTGACGATTAACCATTCGCCGATCACTGCCATGGTCAGGCAGGCGCCGAGCATCACCGTGGCGGTCAGGCGCAGCGCCAGCGGTGTGACCTTGTCCATGCCTTTGTCCTGTTGCAGCAGTCGCTTCATCAGCGGTGTGGTGACCGCCTCCGGAACGATCAGCAACAATTCGGCGGCGGCGCTGGCCATGGCGTAGTGGCCGAGCGCGGTACTGCCCAGCAGGGCGCCGATAAACAAGTAGTCGGAGCGCAGAATGATCTGTTGAAACAGCAGGTCCGGATGGCTGCGTGCACTGAATCGCAGCAGCTCGTTCTGGCTCGCACGGTCCCATTGCAGTTGCAGCGGTTGTGCGCGTTTGAGCCACATCCAGCCGACCAGCACCACCAGGCTGATGCCGGCCAGCCAACTGATCAGCGCGGCTTCGAGTGCTGCCTCTTTCCACATCCAGAACAGCGCAACAAACAACAGCAGCGGCGCCAGGGATTCGATCAGACGCAGAACATTGAAGGCAACCACGCCACCCGATGCGTTGTGCAAGGTCAGCAGCCCGCTCTTGAGCACGGTCAGCGGCACCGCCAGCAGCAACAGCCACGCCAGCAGACCCAGTTGCATCGTCACATCGAGTTCGCTACCAAATTCTCGCGCCAGCGCAACCACCAGCAAGGTCAGCAGCCCGGCCAGAAGACAGCCGAACACCAACACCTGAGCGAGCAACAAGCCCATCGGCCGCTGATTGGCCGCTTGATAACCGACTGCCGAATTCAAGCCGCCGCTGGTCGCCGCGCTGATCAGATCAGGCAGGGTGCTGAGCAGGGCGAACAAACCGCGTTCACTCGGGCCGAGAATCCGCGCCAACAACACATTTCGCAGCAGGCGCAAGGCAATCATTGCCAGTTTGGTGCCCATGCTCAGGGCCAGATGCTTGAGGTAGCTGCCGCGACTCATGGCCGTGCCCCGCGATAAATGCGCCACGACAACAACGCCGGATTGCACGCGATGCGCTGACTGACGCCGAAGCGCGGCAGGTTCAGCGGGTCGCCTTCGCCGCGATAAATGCCGGTGCCGGTGCCGAGGGCGAACGGATAATCGTGATTGGCGATCTGCTCGCGCACGCGTTCATCGTTGTCGCCGTTGGGGTAGCAATACACTGGCAGTGGGCGGTTGCAGCCGTTGTACAAGGCATCGCGGCTGCGGCTGATTTCTTCGTTCAGGCGCTGATCATCCAGGCCGGTGAGGATGGCGTGGCTGGCACCGTGCGGGCCAAAGCGCACCAGACCGGAAGCCTCCAGCGCGCGCACTTGATGCCAGTCCAGCGCTTGCGGCTGTGATTCGGCTGGGCACTCATCGGTGAGTTTTTCCAGTTCCTGCGGGTCAAGCGTCTTCAACCCTTGAAGGAAATGCAGCAGCGCCAGGCTGCGGCGGTCGACATCGATGTCATCGAGCAGTACCGGCAATGGGTGATGCATGAACTGCAGGCACTCGATCAAGTGCATCCGCGCTTTTTCACCGTGGCTGCCCCACAGGGTTTCGCCAAGGCTTTCCCACCAGAAACGCTGACGGCTGCCGATGAAATCGGTGGAGAGGAAAATGCTCGCCGGCACTTGATGTTTCTGCAGCAGCGGGAAGGCGTTGACGGCGTTGTCGCGCCAGCCGTCATCAAAGGTCAGCGCCACCCGTGGGCGCTCGCTGCGCAGCGAATTGGGCTGGAGGATTTCCATCAGCGGCACGCAATCGAAATGCCGACGCAGCCACAGCAGTAAATGCTCGAAGGCCTTGGGCCCGACGCACAGTTCATTGCGGTGCGGGAGGTTGGCGGCACGGTCGTTGGCCAGTACCCGGTGCAGCATCAGAATGACCCCGGCGCCGTGCAACTGGTTGCGCCCAACGGACGAGTTGAGATAGAGCCAGCCGCTGGTGCGTTTCAGCAGTTGTTTGATCGCCATGGCATGAGTCCTCTCAACGATTCTGGTCAGGATTCCACTGTGCGTAGCGTTGCCCGCGCAGGAATTGCCACAGACCGACGCTCATGCCGGCCAGCGTCACCAGCAGGAACGCAGCGAGGCGGAACGGTTTCGGTAAACGGTGTTGCGAATCCAGCAGGCCGGCGATGGCAACCGCGTAGCCGATCAATTGCGCAACCAGGCTCAGGCGATAGAAACCGTGCTCGTTCCACAGCCAGAAATTGCTCAGCAGCAGCGGCAGCAAGAGAATCGGCGCGAGGCGGCGGATCAGTTTGTGGCTGATCAAGGCGATGGAATAGAGGCCGTACTTGAACGGATTCAGCAGGGCACTGCGTTGCGCCAGACTCTGCAGGCCGCCGACGGTGACCCGCTGGCGGCGGCGCCATTGCTTGCCCGCTTCGTCGACGCCCTGGTCGATCACCTGCGCCTGGGGGACGTAAACGATGCGTTTGTGCGCGACCGGCGCGCAGGTACTGATGAAGAAATCGTCGTTGACCTCGGCCGGTACGTTCTGGAACAGTTCGCGGCGCAAGGCGAGCAGGGCGCCGTCGGCGGAGACCATGCAGCCGGTGCGATTCTCGACCCGGCGCAACCAGCCTTCGTAATGCCGATAGAGGCTGTCGCCAATACTCAGGCCGCCACCGGTGACCGGGATCACCATATGCCCGGCGCAGGCACCGACCTGCGGATCGCTCAATGGCGCGAGCAAATGGCCGAGGGTGTCGCGCGACCATTGGTTGTCGGCGTCGGTGAACACCAGAATGTCGCCGCTGCTCACGGCGACGCCGGCATTCAGTGTGGCGGCTTTGCCCTGACGCGGCAGGTCGAGGACGGTGATGCGCGGATCAATCACTTTGCGCGCGCAGGCCACGGTGTCATCCGTCGAGCCGTCACTGGCGAGAATGATCTGCAGCGTCGCCGGTTGGTAATCCTGGGCCAGCAGCGTGCGCAACTTGTGCTCGATGTGTCGCGCCTCGTTGTGCGCGGCGATGACGATGCTGACGTTCAGCGGCGGTGTCGGCGCGTGCCGCCAGGCCGGGAACAGCGGCGCCAGCAAGGTCAGCAGCAGCGGATAGCCGATGTAGGCATACGCCGGCAGCACAAGGCACAGGCAAAAAATGAATTCAGCCACGGGCGGGCCTCCTGGCGTTCCAATGACACAGACTGAGAACAAGTGCCGCGCTGGGCAGGTGCAGGCGTAACCAGTGCAGACCCCACAGCTGCAAGGTGAGGCGAGCATTGTGGTGCTTGATACTCTGCCGCACGCTGAGCGCCAGACTCGGCAGCAGGGTCAGCACCAGCAGGATCACCGCGAGCTGCGCGAGGCCGGCGAGCAAGGCAACGATCAGTAGAAAATCCGTCATCCAGACCAGCAACGACAGCAGCGGAAAACGCAGCAGGCGCAGGCTCATGCCATGGGTGCGCAGCAACTGCAGGTGGCTGCCTTGGCGCCACAGCTCCTTGCCCATCCATTCGCGCCAGTTCATTTCGTAGCCCCAATGCAGGGCGATGCTGTTACTGGTCGACAGCAGCCGTGCGCCCTGTGTGCTCAGACGCAAGGTGTATTCCTTGTCTTCGCCGGTGCGCAGGGTTTCGTTGAATCCGCCGACGAGGTCAAACCAGCGTTTGCGCATCAACAGGTTGGCGCTGGGCAGCCAGTCCACGGTGCGACTGGCGTGCGCTGATGGACGCAACATGCGCCGTTGCCAGGCGGTCGCGTACCACGGCGCGGCGGCGGGGGTGTGCAGATCCAAGCCAAAAATGTCGCCCTGATTCTGCGCTTCGAGAGCGAACAATTCGCTCAGCCAGTCTTCGGGCATTTCGATATCGGCATCAATGAACGCCAGCCATTCACCGCTGGCAACCGTTGCGCCCCGATTGCGCAGGGCGCCGATCAGCAGGCCGGGCAGCACCAGCACCTGTGCGCCGAATGCGCGAGCGATCTGTGGCCCGTCATCAGTGGAACCGTTGTCGACGACGATCAGTTCACAGTCGATGTCGGCGGCGTTCGCGGCTTTGCGAGCGGCCAGGAGGGTGCGGCCGATGTGCCGTGCCTCGTTGTACATCGGAATGACGATGCTGATCCGGCTCATGCCTTGGCCTCCGTCAGCGGCGCTTGCTCGGCTTTCAGGCGCAGCACCCAAGTCAGTGCAAGCATGATCCACAGGTACTTCAGGTTCGGCGCGCTGAGAAACATCAGAAACAACGTCAACGATAGAAAACTCATTCCCAGATGGGTGATCAGGTCAGCGTGCTGCCACTCGCGCCGTTGCAGCCATTCGCGTCGTGCGCGGATCAGGTTGTAGAAACCCTGCACGAGCATGCCGACAAACAGCAGGCCGGCGGGAATCCCCAGTTCGCTGAAGATCTCCAGATAAGTGTTATGCGCCCGGCGATACAGGTCGCCGATCTTGCGGTTGGCCGAGAATGCCTTGGCGTAACCGGTGGTTGCGTAGTGCAACGGGAAGGTCCCGGGGCCGGAGCCGAGCAGCGGATGCTCGCGGATGATCTGGCTGCCGACGACAATGTACGAGGCGCGACGGCCGAGGGATTCATCCTGAGCCTTGGCCCCGGCGCTCAAGATACTCAGCGACTGGATGCGCGCGAGATATCCGGCAGGCATCGCATAAATCGCCAATGGCAGCACGATGGCGGCGCCGAGCATGGCGAATCCTAAATGCCGGGGACGAATGCGGTTGAGGTGCTGGCGGTAATGCCAGACCCCGATCGCCAGACTCAAGGCCAGTACCACCAGGCCTGAGCGCGACTCCGTTTTGGTCATGCCGCCGAGCAGCAAAAGACAACAGCCCGCCCAGAACAGACGGTGCAGCAAATTCGGGCTGCGAATCACCAGCAGCAGGCCCAGCGGCACGGCGAAGGCGATCAGCAGCGCAAAAGCATTCGGGTCTTCGAGCAGGCCGGCGGCGCGGCCCTTGTCCTGGAATCGGCTGGAAAACATCGCCATCGCGCAGGTGGCGCTGACGCTGAGCGTGACCAGCCGAGCGAACAGATCGAGGTTCAGCTCGCGGCCGACCAACAAGGTGATCACGAAAAGAATCAGGCCCACGCTCAGTTCACGCAGATGACTCTGTGACATGCCCATGTTGTCGGTGGCGAGCAGGCTCAGCAGGTACAGCGCCATGAAACCGATCAGGTAGCGCCACAGATTGCTGCGCAGGCGCTGCGATGGAATCTGATGCAATGCCAGTTGCAACGCCAGGATCAGTGCCAGCGAAGCACCGATCAATTTGCTCCCGGATAACGCGCTGTCCTTGAAGAATCCTTCAAACGGCACCAGCGCGGCAATGCCCAGCAGGCCCCACGACGGTTTGCGGTAGAGCACCGTGAAACCCAGCAGCCCCAGCACTGCCCCCGGCGCCAGATACGGATAAGGACTGACCAGCAAAGCCATGCAGACCAGTGCCAGCAAGCTGACGATCGAGAGCGGGAAAATCATGCGCGTGCCTCCCGTGCCGTGTGGATGTACAGCTGCGACCAGCGTTCAGCCA
The DNA here is from genome assembly GCF_902497745.1 of Pseudomonas fluorescens. GTDB lineage: Bacteria > Pseudomonadota > Gammaproteobacteria > Pseudomonadales > Pseudomonadaceae > Aquipseudomonas > Aquipseudomonas fluorescens_BM. Next base: position 144,807 of record NZ_CABVHJ010000008.1, on the reverse strand, counting down.
AAGCCTTGAGGTCGTAGCGTTCCTGTTGTGTGCGTCTGGCGTTGTCGCGTAGTTGTGCGGCCAGCTTCGGTTCGGCCAGCAACGTGTCGAGCTGACGGGCGAGGGCGGCGGTATCGGTTGGTGCGGCGAGCAGGCCGTTGTAGCGGTCCTGCAAGACATCGGGAATGCCACCGACCGCGAACGCCACCACCGGCACCCCGGCCTGCATCGCTTCGAGCAGAATCATTGGCGTGCCCTCGGTGCGCGAGCTGATCACCAGTGCATCGAGTTGCTGCCACCAGCCTTGCATCGCCGTCTGATAGCCCGGCAAGCGAATCCGCTGTGGTAAACCGGCAGCGTCGATACGCGCCTGCAAGGCTTCACGTTCCGGACCGTCACCGAGCATCACGGCGTCCAGTTGCGGATGCTGGTGACACAACGCAATCAGCGCATCGAGAAACAGATCCGGGCCTTTCTCGCTGCTCAACCGACCGACGTAACCGACCAGCCAGCGTTGTCGTTCCAGCGCCGGCGGCAGCGCTGGCGCCGCTGGCAAACCGTTGGGAATCACCTGCAACTTCTCCGCACTGACGCCGGCCTGACGGTGCAGCGCAGCGATGCTTTGCGCTACGCAGACCACTCGCTTCACCGAGGCCGTGCGGCACAGTTGCAGGCTTAGCCAGGTGTAGAACTTCTGCTTGCGACTGCGCGGGGTGAAACCGTGCTGAGTGACCACCAGCGGCAGGTTCGACAAAGTGGCGCCGACCCAACCGAACAGTAGCCCTTTGAAGTTGTGCGTGTTGAGCAACGGCTTGTCACTACGGCGCTGATGCAAGTGCCGCAGTAGTCCGCCGAGCCCGGTACAGCCGCGGGCGTCCACCCCGGCCTGGCGAAAACGCTCGATCAGCTCTGGTGGCCCGTCGAGGAACAGCACTTGATGCTGCCCCGGCGTCGCCAGGCAATGATCCAGCAACATCCGCTCGGCTCCGTAGAAGCCGCCACTGCTGAGCAAATGAATGATCGGCAGGGCGACGCACGGGGTGGACGCCGCGTTCACTTGCGCACCCAGTGAACCAGGCTCGGCACGGTCCAGTTCTTGTGCGGATTACCCGGCTGCGACGTTTCTTCGTTGAGCACCAACAGCACCGGCAGGCCCAGTTCATGACTGATTTGCGCAGGATGCTTGAAGCGGTGATCGAAGAACTCACGTACATAGACGAAGGCAATGGCCAGCAGCAGACCGGTGAGCAGGCCGAACGGAATGATCAGCATCGGCTTGGGAAACGCCGCCTCGGTCGGTTCATACGGCGGACTCAAGACACGGGCGTTGGACAAGTCGTTATCCAGCGCGCGCGTCGTGCTGCTTTCGGCAAAGCGCTGCGCATAGGTTGAAAACGCTGCGTGCAATGCGCCGATCTCGGTATCCATCTGGCGCAGCTTGCTTTGGGTCTGCTGCAATTGATGGATGCGATTCTTGAACTCGGTAATGCGCGCGGTTTTCTGCTCGATCACCTGGCTGACCACCGACAGGTCGATCGTGCGCTCCTGGATACGGTTGTTGACCACTTTGAGGAACTGCTGGCGTGTGCGGGCAATCTGCTCGCGGGCCAGCAACATCGGTTCGCTGCTGGGCTGAAATATCGCCAGGTCGTTCATATAGCGGCTGACCTGAGTGGTCAGCGCCTCGCCCATCTGCCGGATCTCGCGATCCTCGAACGCGATGTTGTCCACCGTCGTCGTGAAGGTGAACGGAAAGGTGTAGTCATTGAGTTTGTTGGTGTTGGCGGTGGCCAGGCTGGTTTTCAGATAATCGAGCCAGCGCTGGCTCTGCAGCAAGCGATCGCGATACAGGTTGAGTGCCTGCTCTTCGGTGTTGATCGCGTTGAGGCGAAAGGTGATTTCCTCTTTCGGATCGGACGAACCGACGCTTTCCAGCAGGCTCAGCCGCTCGCCTTCCAGACCGTCGAGGCGGACCTGATACTGAAGCTTCTTGGTCTCGTAGAACGAGTGCGGCAGCTCGATCGATTGCAACGCCTGACGATCGACCAGATAGTTTCGCAGCAGCGTGGCAACGAACGTCGTGCCTTGGGCGGGATCAGGGAAGCTGTAGACGATCGAGATGACATTGGAACCCGGCAGAGTTTCAATCTTCAGATTGTCGATGGCCTCCTGGGTCAAGCCATCCAGTGCCGTGTCGCGCACCGGATCGGTTTCCATGCCCAGTGCATCACGCAGCGGATTGATCACGTATTCGCGCAGCGGCGTGCTGACGTAACGCTTGAACGGTTCGGCCAGCTTGCTGAGCATCCCCGGCGGCGGGTTGTACTGACCCTGGTCGCGCAGTTCGCTGATGGTCTGACGGATCAGCGCCGGCGAACGGAGGATGTTGCTTTCGGTTTCCATATCCGCCAGCGATGGCGGAATGAAGGTGGCGTTGTCCTGGGTCAGCGAGGTGGTCGCATCGCCCTGGGAGAGTTTTTTCGACTGCACGATCACCTGCGCGGTGATATCGAAGCTCTGTTTGAGCAACAGCGGCAGCAACAGCGCGATCACTGCAAAGATCAGGAAGATGCGCTTCACCAGTTGCTTGTTGGCGAAGAAAATCCTGAAGAACTCGTGCAGGTAATTTTCTTTCGGAGTCATGTCGTTCACCTGAGAGTCAGTTGTTACTGCCTTTGTTGTCGACGCGGTAGCCGAAGCTGAAACCCACGCCCTGGAACAGCACTACGTCGGCCAGTTGGCGGGCGAGTTCGCCGGCGCTGGCCAGTTTGGTTTTTGGCACGTAAAGCATGTCGTCCGGTTGCAGGTAGGCGATCTGTGGCGCATCGCCCGACAGCGCTTTCTCGACGTCGTAGTTCATGGCCTGCACCTGATTGCCGTTGCGCCGCATGATCACTACCGAATCGAGACGCGCCTTGACGTTGGTACCGCGCGCCAGGGTCAGCGCCTCGAGCACCGACACCGGCCGGCGGATCGGGTACGAGCCCGGTTGAGCGACTTCGCCGAGCACGTAGATCTCGTTGCCGGCGGTGGATTTCAGCAGCACATCCACAGTCATCCGTCCCGGCAATTGCGCGTATTTGCTGTTGAGGAAGGTTTCCAGTTGATTGACCGTCATGCCTTGCAGCGGCACGGCGCCGATTTCCGGAAAACTCGCATAGCCATCGGTGCCGACGGTGATTTCGCGGCTCATGCCGGTGGCCGGGTGGTTCAGCGCACTTTTCAGGTTTTGCTCGTTGCTCAGCGGGCTCAGAATCTGCACCGAAAGCTGATTGCGGTTGGGCTGGAACAGCTGTTTGCGTTGATAGGCGCGCTGGATTTCCTGCCGCGCCTCGTCGCTGGTCAGTCCGGCGATTTTCACCGAGGTGTTGGCGCCCGGCAGTTCGATGGTGCCGTCAGGCAGCACCAGTTGCGTGCCGTTGAGCTGACTGGCGGCGGTGAAGTTCAGGCCGATCTGGTCACCCGACTGCACGCGGTAAGCGTCCGAGCCGCTGGTACTGATGTGGAAAATCACATCCAGCACGTCTTTCGGGCGCAGGGTCTGCTCGACCCTCGGCATGTCGGTGGCTTGCGCATTGGCCGGTGTGGCGGTGAGGATATTCACCGGCATGTTGCGGGTGTCGGAGTTGCTGGAGCAGCCTGCAAGCGGCAGCAACAGCAGGACAAGCATTTTGGCGTTCATGGCGTCATCCTTTGCGTTCGCTTACAGGTTTTTGTAAAGCCATTTGGGCATGTAGTACTTGCGCCGGTTGAACACGCTACCGACCACTTTTGCCCCGGCCTGAGTCAGGCGTTGCACGGCGGCTTGCGCGACTTCCCAGCGAGTATCTTCGGCGCGTACGACAAGCACCACGCCATCGACTTGCGTGCTGATGACCAGCGTGTCGGCGTCGGAGTACACCGCGTCGCCATCGATCACCACAAAGCGGTACTGGCTGCCCAATTGATCAAGCAAAGGGCTCAGACGCTCGGCGGTCAGGTGCTCCAGGGTGCGGATCGGCCGGCCGTTGGGCAGCACGTGGAACGGCAGGCTTGAGACCTGCACCACGCAGTCCTGCAACAGCGGCGGGTTGTCCGGGTTGAACAGCAAATCGCGCAGGCCGCGCTCCTTGCTCAGGTTCAGTTGCTGGGTGAGGTTGCTCGCCGACTGGCTGGCATCGACCAGCAATACCTGGCCGCTGCTCATTTGTGCCAGTTGGCTCGCCAGCGCCATCGCGCTAGTGGTGGTGCCTGAGCCGGGGTTGGCGGCGGTCAGGAACAGGATCCGCAGATCGAGATCCAGCACGGTCGAGGTCAGGTTCGATTCGCTGGGGTTGGCGATGTTCAGGCTTTTGTTGGTTGAACCGTCCATTAGCTTGCTCCGTGGCCGCTGAATACTTTGAAGGGGGTTTTCAACAGAATCTTCAGATCAAGCAGAAGGCTCTGCTCGGCGATGTAGCTGAGGTCCAACTCAACGCGCTGGTCGAAGTCGATATTGCTGCGTCCGGAGATCTGCCACAGGCCGGTCATGCCGGGGTAGATCGCCAGACGCGCGAGGTGATTGTCCTTGTAGCGGTAGGCGTTGAACGAGGTCGGACGCGGGCCGACCAGGCGCATGTCGCCGGTCACTACATTGATCAGGTTGGGCAGTTCATCAAGGCTGGTGCGCCGCAGGAAACCACCGATGCGGGTGATGCGCGGGTCGTGATCGATCTTGAAGTCGATGGCGTCGGCACCGTGCTTGTTGAGGTGACGCAGGGACTCTTTCAAGTCTTCGGCGTTGGCGACCATGGTGCGGAATTTGAACATGCCGAATTTGCGGCCGCGGTAGCCAGTGCGTTTCTGCACGAACATCACTGGACCTGGGCTGCTGAACTTGATGACCAGCGCCAGCCCCAGCAACAGCGGGGAAATCAGCACCAGGATCAGCAGCGCCCCAAGGCAGGCGACCACGCGATTGGTGCGTGACAGTTGCCATGGGCGACCGCCGTCGCGGCCGGTGAACCAGCCGCGACCCTGGCGATGAATCGCCGCGTCGAGACGCATTCGGTGCTCGGGATCCACGCGCTTGTCGCGGCGCATTTCTAGGATCGGTACACCTTTCTCATGTCCAGTCATGGAGTCCTCCACATGAATTCAGCCGCGAACGGCGCGTGGGCGATAGGCAGTGGGGTAGTAGTCGCGGAACCAGGCGATAAAGCGCCCGAGTCCCTCATCCAGCGCTATCCGGGGCTGAAATCCGGTGGCCTGGGCCAGATCGCTGGCCTCGGCGCAAGTGTTGAGCACGTCGCCCGGTTGCAGCGGCAGCAACTCGACAATGGCTTTCTGGCCAAGGTGTTTTTCCATCAGCGCCAGATAGGTTTTCAGCTCGACCGGGTGCTGCCCGCCGATGTTGAACAAGCGCCACGGCGCCATGCTGCTGGCCGGGTCGGGCTGCTCGCGATCCCACTGCGGATTGACCTGCGGTGGCTGCTCGATGAGGCGGGCGATGCTCTCGATGATGTCGTCGATGTAGGTGAAATCGCGCTGGTGCTCGCCGTAGTTGAACAGCTTCAGCGGCGTGCCTTCGCTGATCGCCCGGGCGAACTGGATCGGCGACATGTCTGGCCGGCCCCAAGGCCCGTACACGGTGAAAAAGCGCAGGCCGGTGCAGGGAATGCCGAACAGATGGCTGTAGCTGTGCGCCATCAGTTCATTGGCTTTCTTGGTCGCGGCGTACAGCGACAGCGGATGATTGACGCCGTCCTTCACCGAGTACGGGGTGTGCTGGTTGGCGCCATATACCGAACTCGACGAGGCGTAGATCAGATGCTCGACCGGGTGATGCCGGCAGCTCTCGAGAATGTTGAGGAAACCGTTGAGGTTGCTGTCCAGATAGGCCCGAGGGTTGTCCAGCGAGTAACGCACCCCGGCCTGCGCGGCGAGGTGGATCACCACTTGCGGACGTTCGCGGACAAACAGTGCTTCGATGGCCGAGGCATCGGCCAGGTCAACCGTAGCGAGCTGGAAATCGCCGACCTGCTTGCACACCCACTGCACGCGGTCGTGCTTGAGTTGCGGGTCGTAGTAGGCGTTGAAATTGTCCAGACCGACCACCGCGTGGCCGTCGCGCAGCAGCCGCAACACGCAATGGGCACCAATGAAACCGGCCGCACCGGTGACCAGCACCTTCATGGCCGCAGTCCTTCAGGGGCAATGTGGCGCAGACCGATGCCGCTGTAATGCAGGCCGGCGGCTGCCACTTGTTCCGGGTTGTACAGATTGCGGCCGTCGATGATCACCTTTGAGCGCAGCTTTTCGGCGAGCAACTCGAAATCGACCACGCGGAAGTTTTTCCACTCGGTGCAGATCACCAGTGCATCAGCGTCTTCGAGGGTGTCGTCACGGGTGGCGCACAGGTGCAGGTCGTTGCGATAACCGTAAATGCGTCGGCATTCGGACATGGCTTCCGGGTCGTAAGCCTGCACGCTGGCACCCTCGGCCCACAGCGCATCCATCAGATAACGGCTTGGTGCTTCGCGCATGTCATCGGTGTTCGGTTTGAACGCCAGGCCCCAGATCGCGATGGACTTGCCGGCCAGCCCTTGCGGGAACAGTGCTTTGAGTTTGCTGAAGAGGATGTGCCGCTGCAGGTCGTTGACGTCGGTGACGCTGCGCAGCAGTTTCAGCGGCATGCCGTTGTGTTCGGCGGTGTGCAGCAGGGCGCGCAGGTCCTTGGGAAAGCACGAGCCACCGAAGCCGCAGCCCGGATAGATGAAGTGGTAACCGATGCGCGGATCAGAACCGATGCCTTTGCGTACGGCTTCAATGTCGGCGCCAAGCAGTTCGGTGAGGTTGGCCAATTCATTCATGAAGCTGATGCGGGTAGCGAGCATCGCGTTGGCTGCGTACTTGGTCAGCTCGGCGCTGCGGTTGTCCATGAACATCAGTTTTTCGTGGTTGCGGCAGAACGGTGCGTACAACTCGCTCATCTGCTCGCGGGCGGCGTCGTCGCCGGTGCCGACGATGATCCGGTCCGGGCGCATGCAGTCGGCGAGGGCGCTGCCTTCCTTGAGGAATTCCGGGTTGGAGACCACGCGTACTGTCAGGCTGGTCTTGTCGCGGCGTTGCAGTTCGCTGTTGGCGGTGGCGAGCACTTGATCCGCCGTGCCGACCGGCACCGTGGATTTGATGATCAATGTGCGATCGGCTTCCATGTGCGAGGCGATTTGGCGGGCAACGTTAAGCACGTGACTGAGGTCGGCAGAGCCATCCTCATCGGCTGGGGTGCCGACGGCGATGAAGATCAGCTCGGCATGCTCGACCGCGTCGCTGGCCTGGGTGCTGAACAGCAGACGGCCGGCCTTGATGTTTTCCTCAAGTGTGCTGGACAAACCGGGCTCGCTAATGGGCGGCACTGCTTGTTGCAGTTGTTTAATCTTGTTTGGGTCAATATCCACGCATAAAACGCGATGACCGACATCTGCAAGTGCGGCGGCTTGTATAAGTCCGACATAGCCAGTGCCAAATACGCTCACGTCCATCTGCGCACCTCAGTAACACCAAAAGTTAACTACGGAATGAGATTGTTAAAGGGGTATAGCGCAGCGTTTGAAAAGCGTGTCAGCAAAATGACATGTTGCATCTGTATAACACTTAAGCAATTTTTGGCGATTGGCCATCAAGTCATTGCTGCGATTGAATTTGTTGCTTTTGTGCAGATTTGTTCAGATTTTAAATAAGCGATAAACGGTCGTAAGCCGCTAATTTAAAGGCTTGTAGCGTCTTGGCTGTGTCAGATTTGAGTCACCGTTTTTTTGACGCTTTCTACAAAAAACAGTCAATTCTTGCGCTTTGATGGTCGGGTGCTAGTGTCAGGTTCTGACTGACAAACCTTTGACTCCTGCCGTTTTGCCCGATCGGTATCGCCATGTTCAGATATGCCAAAGAATTGTTCTTAATTGTTTATTTGTTGATTTATTCCGAATATTACATTGATCGGTTAAATGCTATCGGCCTCGGTTTTGCTGTACTTCTTTTTGGCGCGATGTTTTTGGCGCTTACTTTTGCGTTATATCTAATGGCGTATATTAGGCAGACTCTCATTCGCCACGTGTTCGCATTGGCAATGTTCGTCTCGGCAGTGTTTTTCGATGTCTATACCCGGGTCACGGCGGATTACCTGACCTACAGCGGTTTCGTCTCATTGGTTTACTCCGGCGGTTTCATCCAGGAAGCGGCGTACCAGTACCGCGACGCGATCCTGCGTGGCGTGCTCAGCGGTTTGCTGTTGCTGTTCGGCATCGGTTTGAAGCCCCGCCATGGGCTGGCAATTCCGAACGTGTTGCGGGTGGCGGCGCCGTTGTGCGGTGTGTTGCTGCTCAGTGCCGTGCTGTTCTTGCGAGCGGGTGAGGGCGCGCGGGGCTTGCCGATCATGTACACGCCGCTGGCCTATCTGAACCTGTTTGCCTATGAAGCTCTGCACAACACCGTCGGCCCTCGTGAGCCGGTGACGCTGGCGCGTAACTCGCAAGCCGTCGGCCATGACATCGTGCTGATCATCGATGAAAGCATCTCCGGCAATTATCTGGACATCAACGCGCCGTTCGGCGTGCACAGCAACCTCAAACAAGCGCGTCCCGGCGTCGATATCTTCAATTACGGCTACGCGGCGTCCATCGCCAATTGCAGCGCCGACACCAACGTAACCCTGCGCTACGGCGGCACCCGCGCCGATTACATGCGCATCAACACAACGTTGCCATCGATCTGGCAGTACGCCAAAAAGGCCGGGCTGCGCACCGTCTACATCGACGCCCAGCGCACCGCCGGCAATCTGCAGAATCTAATGACCGATACCGAAAAGAAGGACATCGACCAGTTCGTGCAATTCGACCAGACCAGCGTGCGCGATCGCGATATGGCGGCAGCGGCGAAGCTGATCGAATTGCTCAACGATGACCAGCCGCAGCTGGTGGTGATCAACAAGGTCGGCGCGCACTTCCCGGTGCATGACAAATACCCGGATGCGTTCATGGCCTACCGCCCGACTTTGCCGCGCGGGCAATTCACCGAGGTGGCGGATACCGGCGAGCGCAACGGCTTCAATGGCCAGCCGGATGATTGGGTGCTGTACCGCAACGCCTACAAGAACACCGTGTTGTGGAACGTCGGCGAGTTTTTCGCGCGGGTATTCGCGAAGGGCAATCTGAACAATGCGTTGCTGATCTATACGTCTGATCATGGCCAGGATTTGCATGAGCGCGGTAATCCGGGGTTGAACACACATTGCGGTGGCGATCCGGTGGAAGAGGAGGGCCTGGTACCGTTGGTGGTGATTTCCGGCAGCGAGCTGAAGACGCTGGACTGGTCGGCGCAACTGGCGGCGAACAAGGATCGTTCCAGTCACTACAACATCTTCCCGACGCTGTTGCAGTTGATGGGCTATGACCTGGCGGGAATCGAGGCTGTATATGGCAAGCCACTGAGTGTCGCGACGGCGGACGAGTTCACCTTCAACTACCGCTTCAATGCACGGTTGGGGGCCAAGCCTGAGTGGAAACACATTGATCTGGGCAGTATTGTCACGCCGTCGCAGGCGCCGGCGAGTGTGGCGGCGGGACAGTGAGTTTTGGTTTTTCCGGGTTGACGCTTTCGCGAGCAGGCTCGCTCCCACTTTGAAATGCGATCAACCTGTGGGAGCGAGCTTGCTCGCGAAGGGGCCATTTGCTTCAACGCAAGATTCAGGTCTGTCATCGCCATCCGCTATCCTTGCCCCACACTGACCGATCAGGTGGCGGCATGCTTCGTGTTGAAAACGTCTTCAAAAGCTATCTCACCCCGCAAGGCCCATTGCCGGTGCTGCAAGGCATCGACCTGACGCTCGAATCCGGCGGGAGCCTGGCGCTGATGGGCGAATCCGGCAGTGGCAAAAGCACGTTGCTGCACCTGGTGGCCGGCCTCGACAAAGTCGACAGCGGCAGCATCCGCAGCGGCGAGCATCGATTGGAAACGATGAACGAAGCGCAACTGGCCAACTGGCGGCGAACGGAAATCGGTCTGGTGTTCCAGCAGTTCAACCTGATCGGCAGTTTGCGCGTCGAAGACAATCTGGCCTTTCAGGCGCGCCTCGCCGGGCGTCATGAGCCGCGTTGGCAGGCGCACCTGGTGCAACGCCTGGGCCTGGGCGATTTGCTCAAGCGCTATCCCGAGCAACTTTCCGGTGGTCAGCAACAGCGAGTCGCATTGGGCCGGGCGCTGGCGTCGCAGCCGAAATTACTGCTGGCCGATGAGCCCACCGGCAGCCTCGATGAGGCAACCAGTGATGAAGTGCTGCGCTTGTTGCTGGAGTTGCTCGATGACACGCCCACTACATTGTTGATGGTCACTCACAGCCAGCGGGTTGCGGCGCGATTGGCGCAGCGAGTGGTGTTATCCAACGGACGGCTGACGTGATCGTCTTTGCGCAAACGCTACGTGCGCTGCTCAGTCATTGGCGGCGCCATCCGGTGCAGTTTTTCAGCGTGCTGACCGGGTTGTGGCTGGCGACCAGTCTGCTCACCGGCGTCGAAGCGTTGAACAGTCAGGCACGCGACAGCTACGCACGGGCCAGCCAGTTGATCGGCGGCGAACCGCAGGCCAGTCTCAGCACGCCGAACGGGGCGACTTTTGCGCAGCAATGGTTCGTTGATCTGCGTCGACAGGGCTGGCCGGTGTCGCCGCTGTTGCAGGGCCGGTTGCTGCTTGAGGGCCATGAAGATCAGCGCTTGCAACTGATGGGCATCGAGCCGGTGTCATTGCCGGCGGATTCCGCAGTGGCCGGGCAGGCGCTGCCGATCGAACGGGTTGTCGAGTTTTTCACGCCGCCGGGCAGCACGTGGATTTCACCGGAAACTCTGCAAGCGCTGGATCTGCGTGAAGGCGACACGCCGCAAACGGCTAATGGTCTGCGATTGCCGCCGTTACTCGCGCAAAAGGACATGGCGCCCGGCCTGTTGCTGGTGGACATCGGCGTTGCGCAAACCTTGCTCGATCAGCCTGGCCAACTCTCGCGGCTATTGCTGCCCAAGGATTTCCACGCCGAGTTGCCCGCCGTGTTCAAGGGTCAGTTGCAGCTCAAAAGCAGTGGCGAGGAAAACAATCTGGCGCGGCTGACCGAAAGCTTTCACCTGAATCTCGATGCGCTGGGATTTCTCTCGTTCGTGGTCGGTTTGTTCATTGTCCACGCCGCCATCGGGCTGGCGCTTGAGCAACGGCGCGGTCTGCTGCGTACGCTGCGCGCCTGCGGGGTCAGCGCGCAAATGTTGATTTTCTGCTTGATCGTTGAGCTGGGTGTGCTGGCACTGATCGGCGGACTATTCGGCGTGATCAGCGGCTATTGGTTGGCCAGTGTCTTGCTGCCGGATGTCGCCGCCAGCCTGCGCGGATTGTACGGCGCCGAAGTGGCAGGGCAGTTGCGCCTCAGCCCCTGGTGGTGGTTCAGCGGCATTGGCTTGAGCCTGCTCGGCGCTTTGTTGGCCGGGGCCAATAGTCTGCTGCGCGCCGCCCGTTTGCCGTTGCTGGCGGTGGCCGATCCGCAAGCCTGGCATCAGCAATATGCGCGCTGGTTGCGCCGTCAGGGCTGGCTGGCAGCCTCGTTGGGTTTGATTGCGTTGGCGGCATTGATCTGGGGCGACAGTCTGGCCAGTGGTTTTGTCCTGATGGCCGGATTGCTGATCGGCGCCGCATTGGCGCTGCCGGTGTTGCTCAGCGCGCTGTTGAATCAGTTGCTCGGTCGCAGTCGCTCGGTGCTGGGTCAGTGGTTTCTCGCCGACTGCCGTCAGCAATTGCCGGCACTGAGCCTGGCGCTGATGGCGTTGCTCTTGGCGCTCGCAGCCAATATTGGTGCGGGCAGCATGACCGCCGGTTTTCGCCAGACCTTCAACGACTGGCTAGAACAACGCCTGAGTGCCGAGTTGTATATCAACCCGAGCAATCCGGCACAGTCGCGGGAAATGTACAGCTGGCTCAAGCAGCAGCCGAACGTCGCGGCGATTCTGCCCAACTGGCAGGTCGCGGTGACGTTGCAAGGCTGGCCGGCGGAGGTGTTCGGCATCATCGATCACGCGCATTATCGCCAGCACTGGCCGTTGCTGGATGTCAGTGGCAGCGACCCGTGGGCGCATCTGGCCACCGACGATGCGGTGATGCTCAGTGAACAACTGGCGCGTCGACTGAAGTTGCGGGCGGGAGACCGACTGACGATTCCTGCGCCGAATGGTGCGTGGTCGCCGCGCATCGTCGGCATCTACGCCGACTACGGCAATCCCAAGGGGCACTTGCTGGTCAACATCAACCACCTGCTGCGCGGCTGGCCGCAACTGACGCCGAACCGTTTCAACCTGCGCATCGAACTGCAGAACATTCCGGAATTTTTAGCTGCATTGCAGGCGCGCTTTCAACTGGATGACAGCCGCATCGTCGATCAGGCGCGGCTCAAGGGCTGGTCTGTGCAGGTTTTCGAACGCACCTTTGCGGCGACGGCGGCTTTGAACAGTTTGACGCTGGCGGTGGCGGGTGTGGCGCTGTTCATCAGCCTGCTGACCCAGAGTCAAAGTCGCCTCGGCCAACTCGCACCGCTGTGGGCGTTGGGCGTAACGCGGCGGCAATTGATGCTGCTCAATCTCGGGCAGACCTGGCTGCTGGCGGTGCTGACGCTGGTGTTGGCGTTGCCGCTGGGGATCGCGCTGGCATGGTGTCTGGACGCGGTGATCAACGTGCAAGCGTTTGGCTGGCGGTTGCCGTTGCGGGTGTTTCCGTGGCAATTGCTGCAGTTGATGGGGTTGGCGTTGCTGGCGACGTTGCTGGCGTCGGCATGGCCGCTGTACTCGCTGTACCGCACGCAACCGGCGGACCTGCTGAGGACGTTTGCCCATGAAGATTAATCTGGTTGTGCTCATGGTTTTGTTGCTGCTCGGCGGTTGCGATCAATCGGCGCCGGAGCAAAAGGGCTTCGCCGGGATGGGCGATCAGGCGTTGGCATTTACGCCGGTGGTGCCGGGGCGGGGTTTCAGTTTTCCGGCGGATCACGGTGCGCATGACGGTTTTCGCATTGAGTGGTGGTACGTCACCGCCAATCTCAAGGATCAGCAGGGCAATGAATTCGGCGTGCAGTGGACCTTGTTTCGCAGTGCTTTGAAACCCGTGGCGGAGCAGGCGGGGTGGGGCAATCAGACGATCTGGCTGGGGCATGCGGCGGTGACGTCCAGCACGGTGCATCACGCTGCCGAACGTTATGCGCGAGGCGGGGTGGGGCAGGCGGGTGTGCAACTCGCACCGTTCGAGGCGTGGATTGATGATTGGCGGTTTGCCAGTCAGGCGCAGGATCCTCTGAGCGATATACAACTCAGCGCTCGCGATAAGGATTTCGCCTATCAACTGCACCTCACGTCCAGTCGTCCGTTGGTGTTGCAGGGTGACAAGGGTTTCAGCCAGAAATCCGAAGAAGGTCAGGCGTCGTATTACTACAGTCAGCCGTTTTTTCAGGCCAGCGGAACGTTGCAGATTGACGGCCACAGCTACACTGTCAGCGGCCCCGCGTGGCTCGATCGCGAATGGAGCAGCCAGCCGCTGACCGCCAATCAAACCGGTTGGGACTGGTTCTCCCTGCACCTGGACAGCGGCGAACACGTGATGCTGTACCGCATGCGCCAGAAGGACGGCGCGCCGTATCTCACCGGCACCTGGATCGCCGCCGACGGCCAGACGCAAACCCTGCGCCGTTCGCAGATCCAGCTCACCCCGCAAGACACCGCCACAGTCGCCGGCCGGGCGATGCTGGTGAAATGGTCGATCAGCATCCCCGACAAACACCTCGACATCACCCTCGATGCGCTCAACCCCAACGCCTGGATGAACCTGCGCATCCCATACTGGGAAGGTCCGGTGCGCATTCGCGGGAGCCATCCCGGCCAGGGCTATCTGGAAATGACCGGGTACTGAAAAATATCCACAAATCCCTGTAGGAGCTGCCGAAGGCTGCGATCTTTTGATTTTGCTTTTAAAAAACAAGATCAAAAGATCGCAGCCTTCGGCAGCTCCTACAAAGGATCGGTTTGAACTCGACTTACTGTGTTGTCCTCTACAGAGAAACCTGTCGAGGATTAGCCATGAGCGACGACCTGCAACCCCCAGACATGACCACCTGGCAGCGCCTTTTCGACGACCAGACCTACTGGCAGCAATCCCCCGACGCACATTACTTCGATCTGCAACGCATCGCCGACGACATGCTCGGCCAAGGCGCCATCGACCTTGAGCAATGGCAGATCCTGCGCGCCAAGGCCGATGACCTGCACAAGGATTCCCCCGCGATCAACGTCACCCGTGAACTCGACGACCCCGAAGCCTGAGGACTGCCCCATGAAACCGATCACCCAAGGCGAACATCCCGACGAACCCCGGCCACCTGGCGAGACCGAACGCGACAACGACGCCCTGCGGCCCACCGACCCGAAACAGCGTGAAAACACTGGCAAAGGCACGCCCAGCGGCGAATCCACCGCGCAAGACACCGCAAAACAACAGACCACCTCGACACAAACCAAAGCCAAGCCCTGAACAGCGTCTATGCTCAGTGGCACATTCGGCGTCGACTGCACGTTGGCGTCGGGTGCTGCCATATTCATCACAGGGAAAGTATTGCTTATGAAGCTCGACGCACTGGCCAAGGCCATCACCCTCGCAACCGTACTGTCCGCCACCAGCTTCGGCGCCATGGCTGCCGATATTCCGCTGTCCGCCACTGTTGAAGCAGATAAGGTCACCACCAAAGTGATCTCCGTCGATGCCGCCAACCATCAGGTTGTGCTCGAAGGCGCCGAAGGCAAGCCGGTTCATGTTCAGCTCAGCGACAAGGCGAAAAACCTCGCCAATCTCAAGGCCGGCGATCAGGTCAGCATCGAAGTGCAGCGCTCCGTCGCCGCTTACCTCGACACCGATGTGGATAAAGGTCTGCCTGGCACCACCGAACGTACCGGTGAGCTACGTAAGGCTCCGGGCAGCGATAACCCCGGTGGCGAGGCGTACCGCCAGGTTCAGGTGCAACTGAAAATCACCAAAATTGATTTGAAGACAAATCAGGTGACCCTGCAAAACCCGGCGGGCGTATCGAAAGTTCTCGACGTGAAAAAGCCTGAAATTCAAGCCAAGCTGAAAGATCTGAAAGAAGGGCAGAGCGTTATTGTCACTTACACCGATATCTTGAAAGTGACTAGTCAACACGAAAGTTGAGCATTAGCTCTACAGAATGATTGTTCTTGTACAGGTTTATGTATGAGAACAATCATATAAAAAAGTCTGTCGGAAGTTTCCCGGTAAATATCGGGGGTACACATTTTTTAACTTTCTGGTACATAAATTTCATGTTTAAGCATGAGGACATATCTGCCAACTTCCATTAAAATCCCTCCCGTTCGCCCAGTGTCAGGGCTCTTTACCGGTGCATGGATTGCCAGGCCATTACACTGGGCGAACACCTCTATGGAGTAGGAGTAGTTGTATACAATTTCTGCAAACAAAAAGGGCGACTGTAAAGTCGCCCTTTTTGTTTGCAGTGAATTAAACCGAGGTTTGCCCTTCAGGCTTGCTGCCCTTGAAAGCGCTTCAACGTCGCCTGATACATTTTCGTCCTGCGGTGATTTTTCCCGTAGGTGCCTGCAGCGGCGACGGTTCCTGACTGGATGTGGTCCAGATAACTGAAAATCTTGCGCGGCGACAAAAACTTGATGCCATAGCCCAGGCTGCTCATTCGATCTTGCAGCGCATAACCCGGCACCTGCTCATCCATGCAGAAGTGCAAGCCTTGGGACTTCATCAAACGCGCATTCCACAATGTACAGAAACTTTTCAGATGGGTTTCTTTGTAAGGTCTTGGCATTTTCGAGCGCACGCCCAGACGCACTTTTGCTTTGCGAACATAGTGCTTGCAAAAGCGCGAAGTTAGTCGCCACGTATCACGCAAAACTCCCCGATTGAGTTGTTCGACACAACCGACTGCGGCCATGTCCGGAGTTTTCGTGCACTCGCGCATCATCATGGCAAACACCTCCTTGTCGTAGACAAAGGTGTCGGTGTGCAACAGAAAAAGATAATCGGTGTCGACTTTTTCCAGCGCCAGATCCAGTGCTTTACCGTGCGCAATATGGCCGGCTTCCTTGCCCGGCGAAGGCCGTTCGATCAAGTTGATCCAGTCGAGCGAACGCAAGTAATCCAGACTCGCATCCGCCGAATCGTTATCCACCACCCACACCGGAATGCGTTGCTCCTGGACGTGCTCACGCAAAAGCTCGAGGCACATACGGGTGATGTCCGGGGTTTTGTAATTTACCAAGACAAGGCTGAAATTCGACGCTGGCTGGGTTGGTAAATCAAACGCTTTCATGTCGGAAGGACTCATCTGCGATTCAAAGGCAACAGGTTTCATGGCCGCGATCGTAGCGAGGCAACCTTAGTCGAACCTTAATTTGCGGATGTGACGGTAGATGTATGCCGAAGAGAGGCGGTTGGTCTTATGAAATGCATGGGGTGCTGCCGGTCATTACCGGATAAAATGCGCGCCCCTCTCACGTTCAAGGAAGAAACGGCGCACGCCGTTGTGTCACGGATGAAACCACTTTCCCTCTACCACCCGGCCTTGTACTGGCTGCGCGTGTGGCAAAAAAGACTGTTCCGCCAGATCGCCTGGCACTGTTCCAGCAAACGCTACGCACGCCCCGTCGCTACAGCCGAGCGTCTACCGTTTCGCTACCTCAAACACACCTCGAAGCTCATCCGCAAACTCGGCGACTCCGACCTCGCCCTGCAACACAACAAAGTCATCAACCTCAAACTCGCCGTCGCCGCCATCGACGGCGTCATCATCGCCCCCGGCGAACACTTCTCCTTCTGCCGTCTGGTCGGCCGCCCGACCTTGAAGCGCGGCTACGTTGAAGGCATGGAACTGTCTTTCGGCGAGGCACGACGCGGGGTAGGCGGTGGCATCTGCCAACTGAGCAACCTGATTCACTGGATGGCCATTCATTCGCCGTTGGTAGTGGTCGAACGCTCCAACCACAGCTTCGACCCGTTTCCGGATGAGGGGAGGGTGCTGCCGTTCGGGTCCGGGGCGGCGATTTTCTACAACTACGTTGATCTGGTGCTGCACAACCCGACGGATCGGAGCTTTCAGTTGAAGTTGAACGTAGGCGAGACACAACTCGAAGGGGAGTTGTTGTGTGATCGGGTGAGGGAGTATCGCTATCACGTGTTTCAAGAGGCGCATCGGTTTGTGCGGGAGGGGGCGCGGGTGTATCGGGAGAATGAGATTTGGCGGGAAGTGCGGGAGAAGGGGCAGGTTGGGGAGTTGGTGGAGAGGGTGAGGTTGTATCGGAATCGGGTGGTGGTTAAGTACGACGTGGACGAGCGGATGTTCGAAGCGAGCTAGTATTTTGCGCAAGATTTTCGTTGGAATTTTTAAGCCACAAGGAAGTAACAAATGATCAAGCGTTTCAAAACTGTCGGTACGGCGGGCACGGCACTTTTTTCACTGTTCATCACCTGTAATACGTGGGCACAAGCGCCGCGTGATTACTACGACGGCATGAAGGCAGGGAAGTGCGCGCCAAATTCTGAGCGGCTGCATGAACAAGCGGTCGCAGGTGATCTCGACGCGCAGACGCAGTTTGGCAAAGCCATTCAGGAGAACCTCTGCGGGGTGGTTGAGCAGTGGTCACCGGGCATGCCGGAAGTGTGGTTTCGCAAAGCTGCAGAGCAAGGTAATGCTGAAGCGCAAGTCGGATTGGCTGAGGAACTTCGTTGGGATCGAAGCGTTGAGGGTGAAGACGCAAGTGTTTACTGGGATTTGAAAGCTGCGGAGCAGGGGAACGCCAAAGCGCAGTTCAGTTTGGCGCAGATCTACCATCGCGGTGGCCGATCGATCAAAAATCTCAAGGACATGGACAAAGCATTAGCGTACTACCACCAATCCGCCGAAGGTGGATATCCCTCAGCCTACATGCTGCTGGCAAGCCTTTATGAGAAAGGGGACGGAGTTACACAGGATGATGTTGTTGCCGCTCAGTGGTATCGCAAACTGGCTGAAACCGGTGACGATTACGGACAGCTGAACCTCGCGGAGATGATTGCCGCAGGACGTGGTGTGGACAAGGATGAAGCTCTGGCATTTTCCTGGTTTGGCAAGTCGGCTGCGCTCGGCAATAAGTACGCGCAGTATGAAATGGCGCAAATGCTTGAACAGGGGCGAGGCACCGTAAAAAAACAACGTGAAGCGGCCAAGCTTTACCGCAAGTCTGCGGATGCAGATTTTGGCAACGCGCAGTTAGCGCTTGGGAAAATGTACGCACAAGGACGTGGCGGCTTGCCAAAAAGCAAATCCAAGGCCGAGTACTGGATGCTCAAAGCAATTGATCGCGGTGCTCCGGGAGCTAAAGAAGAGCTGCAAAAGCTTTAATGTGCAAAGGAAGGGTATCTTGATTTGAAAGAGGGCGATCATGGGATCGCCCTTTTTTTATTTGGATAAATCAGACTTCTTGTCGCCAAGCAGACAGCGTGATCACTGTGCCTTCGTCTTTTCTATTACTGATTTCAATCTTGTAGGTGCCGCCACCAATATAGCCTTCAACGAGTGCCTTTCTCGGGTTGCCGCTGATTTCGGCATCCTTCGCATGCTGCTGATAGAAGTCGATGACGTCCGCGTACTCTGTAAAAGTCCGGAGAATGACTTCGAACTCATGTTGTGGACGGCCGGCTATTTTGTCCCAGTCACCTTCAATCGGCGTGCCCTCCATCCCCGGTGTCGTGAAAACACCGTGTGCGCCAGCACCGATCAGGTGAGCCCGCTGCGGAAGCATCGCCAGCATGGCTTTGGGAAAGTCGGAAGGTAACTGTGCCGCTGTCCACGCTCCCTGTTCCGGTTTGGTTGCAGCGTATTCAACGCTGGCAATTTTCTGCGCGGCGGCTCGGCGTTCCGGATCATCACTTTCCGCCCATATCGCCATCATGGGAGGCAGTTGCTTGCTCCAGCCAATCAAAGATTCGGCATCAGCTTGTTTAGCGCCTTGCGGTTGGAAAATGGTCAGCACGGTTTGCGGGGCATCGTTACAGGTCAAAGCCTCCTCACGCGACTTGACCGTGCAGTGGCCATTGACCAGCCCGACAGCGACCAACTGGCCCTTGTCGTTAAGCAACAATGCGCCGCGCTCAAACCCATTGTTGCCATCATCCATGGCAGTAATCATTTTGCTGCCGGCAGGCACACCGTCCGCAAACATCGACATTTCCGAATCAAGCGCTTCCAGAACTTGCTGCACAATCATTGTGTTGTCGTTGGTGTAGCTACCGGTTTGATAACCAAAAAAATCGACCAGTGCTGAGCGCACCGCTGGATCCTGGTTGAGCTTTGGCGCGCGTTCTGCGGCGGGTTCGTTTGAAAGTAACAGGGCAGTGGTGCCGTCGGGGCGTTGTTCGGAGCGAAGGGACAGTGCAGTCGCATTAAGGGAGAAGGTGAGGGCGAGGAGGATGGAAAATGGGCGATTCAGGAGTTTCAAGGGTACAGTCCTTTGATTGTTCAGTCCGGGGGAGTAGAGGTTAAACAACGAGATTTCTCAGGGGCTGCCTGCGGTTCTCTCGTTTTTTCTAAAGCAAATACCAGGCTTGTCGGGATTAAAGTTTTTAGTCCTCGTTGAGCCACTCGGCATTTTGCACCATGGCTTCTTCTAGCCACTTATCGAAGTTAGCGTAGGTGGCGTGAAGTTCCCAGCCCTCTGACGCATAAGCATGAATTATCAACACATGGGGCTGCCCAGAAAAATCATCTCCATCAAAACACGCGATGTCATCATTCGCGTTGAATTTGGCAAATGGGATCAATGTGCGTTTTGGATAAAGCTGTTTGAGTGTTTTGTACCAGTTGCTGATTGTACCTTCGTTGTATACCAGCAGCCACCAAGGCTCGATATCTGTTTCTGGTTCAATGGATGCAAAATGCAGGAAGTTTGTAGGGTATGGGTAGGCCGGTAGGCCTTCGATGTTGAGATGGATTTGCATAAGTAATTAATCAGGAGAAACCACGTTTAGAGCGCGGAAAGATTGATGGCCGTTCGGGGTAGACCACCTTCAGACAAAATAAAACGTGGCCTGCTCCCCTGTTGCACTTTTACTATTTCAGTTGGTGACTGAATTTCTCATCCAGCCCAAAGCTTTCATCTTGAATTAAAAAAAGGGCAGATTTTTTATCAGTAGAAAATAAATCTGTCCCTTTGTGATCCCCTTTTTTCTCTATCTGTATTTCATGCTTCGATCATGAATGATTCAATCTTCTTAATGAATTCCATCTTGCTTTTAGTTCTGAATTCGCCGAGAAAAACTTCGGAGTTTTTCACCGGTTTTCCTTTGTGATCATATTCGATTTTTAGGAAATCAATTACAAACTCTCCGTCGGGGTCTCCCTCTGGTTCTACTCTAGAATCGAAGCAGTGCCCACTACTACGCCTTACGCCCCCTAATAGTACTGAGGAGGTGAACCAGTCGTTAGTTTCCGGGGTTAACTCAACCTCAAAAAAGTTGTTGATCGTTATTGTCCAGCCGCTTGGTACTCGAATTGGTTGAAGTTCGTACTTTAGCTTGGGTCTCATTTTACATTGCCCATGTATTTTTTAACTTGTTCGGGTGAGGCTGGAAAGCTGTGTATGACAGGTTCGCCAGCTTTTGAAAGTTCAATCCTAACCCAGTTTGTTAGCTCGCCATTATTGTAGCCAACGGGGGTTTCTGATCTATAAAACATATATCTTGTGTTGTTAAGGGGCAGGCCACTATAAATAGCGATAAATAGGGGGGTTTCTAGAGGGCAGATTATAGATGCAAAAAAGAAACCCTGGTCTGTCGCCGTTTTCTCGTGGTCTGTCCCCGTCTTACGGAGGCAGCGAAGACTGGGGGAAGATTGAAGAAAGCTCTGCGCGATGAGGTGCATCATCAGCCGCAGAACCTGTAGTGGATTTGTGGGGAACCAACAGGGTTTTTCCCCGATTGCGACCGATTATGGCTTTCAGGGCTTCCAGAATTTAATTTCTTCCAGGTGGCGCTCTATATCATCCATGTCATCATCTCCAAGTGTTGAGTCAAAGTTCTTGCTGATGATTTTCCTTACTTTGGCAAGGCGCTGAGTAACCTTTTCATTATCAATAAAGTCAGTGGTGGCTTTCCGGTAATCTTCGACGGGTTTATCCGCGTAGTAGCTTCCCATTTTGTGTAGTGAAATTAGGATGAACTCGATGTCTGCTAGAACTTCGAGTGCATCCTTTCCATTAAGAACTATCTGTTTGTTTTTTTCTAGCATCATTTCCGCCGGTTGAATGTTGGATTCTCTAGCTTCACATTTCCTTTGATCGTAAGCTCCATTGTGCCGTATCTAGGGTTTTTTACCCATTCAAGTTGAGAGTCCGGCACGTCTGTTTCAATGTAGTCTCTGCCACGTCCTCTGCCAATTTGATACTTATCTTCAGCGTCTAGTTGGCTCAATGGCTTTTTGTTGGCAGGTTCCACGTAGACACGATTGTTATCCTGAGCTTGGATTGCTCCATCACGTTCGATGCCGGTGGATCCCTTTCTGTTGGTGTAATGCCGGACGCGAGTCGTGCTTTCTCCGCGTGGTGCGGGAGCAGGTACTGCAGGTGCGCCTTCATTGACTCTCGCTTTCTCTGTAGGGTTTCCGACATTACCCGTAGATTTGGATTTTTTCTTTGGGCACTCACTATTCAACCCCAGCGGATCCACCCACCCCGTAGGGTTAGGCACGTACTGGTAGCTATTCAAACCACCTGCAAGCTTGATCGGATCCGGCGTCAAAAACCGTCCAGTTCCCGGATTGTAGTAGCGGTGCCGGTTGTAATGTAACCCTGTCTCCGCATCGAAATACTGACCCTGGAACCGCAACGGGTTATCGATCTCGCTGACGTCCAGCTCGGCGAGATTACCGTAGGCTCGGTACTTCGCCGACCACATGATTTCACCGCTGTAGTCGGTGAGCTCCTGCGGTGTGCCGAGGTGGTCAAGTTGGTAATAGAACGGCGTGGCTTTACGTGGGCCTTCGCCATCGAGCATCGCCAACGGCCGGAAGCTGCCCGGCTCGTAGATGTAGCTGCGGTAGCGGTTTTCGGCGCTTTCGGCAATCAGGCGTTCGCCTTGCCACAGGAATTCGGTGATGTGGCCGTCGACGGTTTTTTCTATACGTCGACCGAAGGCATCGTACTTGTAGGTTGCAATACTGCCACCCGGGAGGCTAACGCCGATCAAGCGGTGCTGGCAGTCGTAACGATACTCGGTGACGAGTTTCTGTCCTGTGCCGCGACGCTCGCGAATCAGATTGCCGTAGGTGTCGTAGTCATAATGGCGGTCACCCTGCATCAGCAGGCGGTTGCCTTTGACGTTGGCGAGGTTTGCTGTGCCTTCATTGCTTTGGCCTAGCAGGTTGCCCGCCGGGTCATGGGCGAAGCTTTCCGGAGTAGCACCGCGCACGCTGATCAGTCGGTCGAGCGGGTCGTAGTGATAGCTGCGGTTGCCTTTACGGCTGTCATCGATACCCGCGAGATTGCCATTGGCGTCGTAGTTATAACGACGCTGGAACAGGCTCTTGTCTCGCTGGCCAACAGTGTGGGCTTGCAGACGGCCTTGTTCGTCGTACTGGTATTGGCTGAGCAGCAAACCTTGCTGACGTTTTTGTTCGCGCCCAGCACTGAACTGGTGAGAGGTCAGGCGTGAGCCGTTGAGGTCGATGCTGCTGAGTTGCCCGCCGGGTTGGTGACGGTAATCGAGTTTGCTGCCGTCGGGGAGGCGGCAGTGTTTGAGCTGACCAACGCTATCGTACTCGTAGCGCAGGGTGCCCCAACCTTGGTGTTCTTCGATGAGGCGGTCTTGCAGGTCGTATTTATAGGCGAGCGGCCAATGACCGTCGTCGACGTTTACGAGGCGACCGAGGGCGTCGTAGCTGTAGTGGATTTCTTCGCCATCGGCCAGGGTTTTCACCAGCAGCCGGCCAGCAGCGTCGCGCTGATACTCAGTGACCAGTTCACTGCCATCGTCGCCGAACTCGGTTTTCTTCAGCAGTTGACCGTTGAGATCATACTCGTAAGCCGTACGACGACCGTCGAAACCGGTTTCCTGCTGGATCAGGCCGTTGGCGAAGTAATCGAGGCGGTATTGCTCGCCGCGCTCGTTTTCGATTTCAGTCAGCAGCAGACGTGAGTTGTCATAGCGATAGCGAAGTTGGCTGCCGTCGGGATTGATGCGGCGGCTGACCAGATGCAGGTTGTCGGCGTATTCGTACCGAGTGATGCGGCCGAGTTCATCGCGTTCAGCGGTGACATTACCGTAGGCGTTATAGGTAAACGCACGGGTTGCGCCGCCCGGCAGCGTGACCTGAGCGAGGCGATTAGCTGCGTCCCACTGGTATTGGGTAATGGCGCCGGACTCTTCTTGGCGGGTGATCTGCCGACCCAGCGCGTCGTAGCGATACTTGCGCTGGCCGCCATCGGGCAGGCGTTCTTCCAGCAACTGGCCGAGGTTGTTCCAGCCGAGTTGATGGCGACTGCCGTCCGGGTGGCGAATCTCCAGCAGACGCCCCTGGCCGTCGTAGCTGTATAGCGTGGCGTTACCGTCCGGGTCGATTTGTTGGGTGATATCGCCCTGTCGGTTGCGTTGGTACTTCCAACTGGCTTTGCCGCGATGAACATCACTCACGAAACCGTTGATGTATTCGTACGTTGTGGCTTCGTCTTCCGGCGGGATAACGGCAGTCATCAAGCCGTTGTCGTTGTAGCGGTACTCGGTGACGGCACCCAACGGATCCTTTTCCGCGATCAATTGGCCTTTGTCGTTGTAGGCCTTGAGATGCTCGGCACCGTCCGGGTCGATCTTGCTGATCAGTCGCGCCTGATCATCGTGGGTGTACACCTCTTCGCTGCCGTCGGCGTTGGTGACAGTCACGCTGCCTTTTTCATCCCAGGCGTAGTGCGCTTCCATCTGCGAGAAGTTGGCCCAGTGATGTGTGCAACGAGACAGTTTGCCTTCGTTCTCCCACTCCCAGTAGAACGCAGCGCCGCCCGCCAGTTGCCGCTCGAGAATGACGTGCTGTTCGTTGTAGCGATAATGTTCGGCTTCACCGGCCGCGTTCTTCGCCTCGATCAGACGATGCTGGGTGTCATAGCAGTAGGTGACCAGCGTCTGCACCGTATTCCAGGCGTCTTCCAGATTGTCCGCGGGCAGGAACTGCTGATAGTCGACCGCGACAATGTGTTTGCGGTCGTAACGTAGAAGCAGGGCGCGACCGGCGCCGTTGTCGAGGCGTTTGATGCGACCGTGGATGTCGCGTGTAACGTGCAGTCGATTACCGTAGCTGTCGCTGATGGCGATCAGCGTTGCGCCTTTGCTGTTAAAGCGAAAGTGGTAGAACGATGGACGCTTGCCGGCTTGGGCGAGAATCAGTTCCGATGGATCGTCACCGAGGAAAATGGCAGCTTTTGAAAGGCTGTTGGTGATCGCTGGACGTTGTTCACTCGGGAGCGGGAACGGCGTTGCGCGGTTTTCGTGGTCGGTCCAGATTACTTCATCGCCATTGATGTCAATGCGATGAGCCAATGCATGGCTCCAGCCATAACCCAGACCGCAATCAATTTCCACGGCACTGGTTCTGTAGAGGCGCGTCCACTCAAACGGCAGTAGCCCGTCGAGTTGACCGTCGGTCAGCGTCAACAGCTCTTCACCGGTCACCATCGAAACCGGGCACCCATTAGTGCAGGTATCGGCGGCAGGTTCTGCACTTTTGTCGGCCGGGGTCTTCGCCTGCTTAGAAGCATCGTCAGCTATTTTTCCGTCCGCGAGTTTCGCGTTTTTCTTGCCATCAAACCGCAACTCGGAAATCCCGTTTCTCACCTTGGCCGTCACACCCCGCGCCGCAACAGCGGTGTATTTCGCGACGTATTCCATAAAGCCGTTGATAATCTTGAACAACGACTTCACGAAACCGACGACGGCGTTGAGGACAAGCTCACCGTATTTCTTCAAGCGGGCGATCAGGTAGATAACGCCCGTGCCTTCAGCCGCAATGGTGAGTACCACGCCAATCACGATGTCGATGGCGATACCGACCACCATTGCCGTGGTGGCTTTCGCGATGTCGCCCGCCATCTTCATCGGCGGCAGGCCTGCCAGCCAGATCACGGCGCTGCGTACCAGCAGGAACAGCGCGGCTTCGTCACTGGCCAGCAACATGGCCTTTTTCATGATGTCCGGCGAGCTTTTGGCAACTTTGATCAGTTCATCCGCACCCGCGCCAAGATCCTTCGCAAACTTGCCGGGGTCCTGCAGGATATCGAGCACTTGGTTGATGCCATCCCACACACCCTTGATGGCCTCCCAGCCACCTTCAAGAATGCCGGTTCCAATCGCCATTGCAGTGCCCGAGGTGGAAACGTTCGACCATTGCGGTTTGAAACCTGCCCATTCCTTACGCAGAAAACCTTCCAGGTCAGCGGTCACGCCGCTGTAGGAGCTGAACAGCGCATCGATCTGCGCCGGCGTCACTTCGTTATGAACGCGAATCTCGTAGAACTTGCCGGGAATACCACCGGTCCAGGCGGCTTTGCCTTGCGCGTCGAGTTTGACCTTGCTGACTGCACCACCTTCCACGGCGACAATTTCGACTTCGATATCGCCTACCGGAATGTCATAAACCGACTCGAATTTACTTTCGATCAGCAACGGTCCCTTGAGCGGGCACTGAGCCACGTTCGAAGTGAAATTACCGTCAGTCATGCTCACCGCTTTGCTGGTGTCACCAACCTTGATCACTCGCTCCATACCCAGCAAGGAGGGCAAGTCAGCGGCTCGACTGGCCTTGTCGGCAGCCCGCGCATACCAGGTTTTGGTTTGTTCCTGATACAGCTTCAGACTGTCCTTGAAGGTGTTCAGTTGGTTGTCAACAAAGGCAACGCGATCCATCAGCCTTGCTCCAGAATCAGGTGGTTTAACAGTGCTTCTTTAAGGTTTTTCGGTGCGTCCGGACGGCGCACGAAACGGCTGATTTTCAGCTTCAGGTTGTTTTCGGGCCAGGCGGTATAAATGTCTGGTCGGTCTTCTTCCAGCCACTGCATCAAGTTGCTGATCAGCGTCGTCGGATTTTCCTTGGCCAAGCCGTCCAGTAACGCCTTCGGCACCTCCCACCACGGCCAATCTTTCACCTTCGGCACAACCCGCGTCCCAACCTCCAGCGACTGCCCATTAATCAGATACCGCTCAAACATCGGCAGCACTTCCCCAGCCTTCTCCCCCAACCCATGCAGAATCGGATAGATATGCCGTCCATCCCAAAACCGGAAAAACACCTCGGTCCCGTCCGGCATCTTCACCTGCGTCAGACTGCGCAGGTGTTCGAACACTTCATTCGGCTCGGAACGCGACACCGCCAGCCAGCCCCAATCGAGGGCATCGGTTTCAGCGATCCACGGCAGGAACGCGGAATTGGCTTTGAGTTCGGTGACGTAGGGCATCACCGGTTGCCAGGTGGAGTAGGGCGTGCCGCCCCAGATCGGGATGAGCTGGGCGGTGGGTTCGGTGAGATACAGGTTTTTCAGCGCGTCGGAATCACTCGCCGCACTGATCACCAGATACAAGCGCTCGCCAGTCTGCAACGGCTGTTGCGCCAGCCAATCCTTGGGCGTAATTCGATCAGATGGCACAGGCACCTGCCTTGCATTTTTCGCATTCTTCGCAGAATGGCGCGTTACGTTTGAGGGTGTTGATCTGGGCCGGGGTCAGGACCTGGCCGGCCTTGTCGGCGTCGGCCTGTTTCAGGATGCCGGGTATCAGCGGGGCGGCGCCGGTGCCGCTGCCGGGACTACCCCCGGAATTCATGTTGATCACCGGCCCACTCATCGTCACGCCACCAGCATCAATCTTGATAAAGCTGCCGCCGCCGATCAGGGTCAGCTCACTACCGGCTTCCATCACCACTTTCATGCCGCTGCTGAGGTGGATTTCTTGCCCGGCGTCGATGAACTGGCCGGTGCCGATCTTGATGTGCTGATTGACGCCCACGGTCAGGTGGTCGTTGGCGCGGGTTTCGACTTTGCGGTCGGCGTAGACGGTGTGGTGTTCTTCGGCCTTGAATTCCGTGTAGCTGCTTTGCTCGACGGTGTCGTGGCGTTCGTTGCCGACGCGGATTTTCTGGTCGTGCTCGATGTTTTCGTCCCAGTCGCGCTGGGCGTGCAGGTAGATCTGTTCCTGACCTTTTTTGTCTTCGATGCGCAGTTCGTTGTAGCCGCCACCGCCCATCGAGCTGAGGGTTTTGAAGGTGCTGCGGGTTTTGTTGGCCGGCAGTGGATAGGGGACGGTGTTTTCCTTGTGGTACAGGCAGCCGCTGATCAGCGGTTGATCAGGGTCGCCTTCAAGGAAGGTGACCAGCACTTCCATGCCGATGCGTGGGATGGCGATGCCGCCGTACTGGGCGCCGGCCCAGGCGCTGGAGACGCGCAGCCAGCAGCTGGTTTTGTCGTCGGCTTCGCCTTCGCGGTCCCAGTGGAACTGGACTTTGACGCGGCCGTATTCGTCGCAGTGAATCTCTTCACCTTTCGGGCCGGTGACCACGGCGCTCTGGCTGCCGAGAATGCGCGGTTTCGGGTGACGTAGGGGCGGGCGGTTCGGCACGTCCCATGGGGTCGCTTGGAAGCGGTTGCGATAGCCCTGGTGGAAATCGTCTTTCAGCGCGGTGGTGTCGCTGGTTACCGACTCTTCGAGGACTTGCGGTTGCTTGCCTTCGTGGTGGACTTCGGTGAGCAGCCAGAGGTCGTTCCATTTGGCTTTCGGGTGCGCGGTCAGGGCGAGGAAGTGACCGCTGACCAACAACGGTTGATCACTCTTGCCTTCAGCCAGTTTGAAATCGCTGCGATGACGTTCGAGGGCGCGTTTGGCCAGGTGTTTGCCGCGCTCGCGGTCGATGAAACGACCTGGGTAGTCGTAGTCTTCGAGGTCGGGCAGGGCGTCACCACGGTTTTCGCTTTCGAGGGTGAGGCGTGGTTTTTCGAAGTCGTAATCGCGACGGGTGGTGCGGCTGGTACGGGTTTCCAGGCGCAGGTCGAAGCGCTTGATCACCGGGTCGCTGGCGACCATGCCGGAGTCTTGCTGATAGGCCACAGGCTTGAGTTTCGGGAACACCGTCTGGTCATCGCCGAACACCAGTTTGTGCGCCGTCGCCGTGTGCTCGAAGTGGTAGTGGATACCTTCTTCCTCGCACAGGCGCTGGATGAAATGCAGGTCCGATTCATCGTATTGCACGCAGTAGATGCGCTCGGGATAAATCGAACCGGTCTTGAATTCGTAGGCGTTGCTTTGAATGCCGTGCTCTTCAAGGACCATACCGATGATTTTCGGCACGCTGAGGTTCTGAAAGATGCGCTGGTTGATACGGTGCGCCAGGTACGACAGTTGCGGGCGCAGGGTCACCGAATAACGGGTCAGGCGTTTGCCGGAATCGCCTTGCGCGGCGCGGTAGATCTGGCCATGGATGCCGCTGCCGTCGGGCGACAGTTGCAGGAAGGCCGGTTTGTGCAGCAGGGTTTCGAGGTCCAGCGACGGCTGCTCACTGACCAGCTCCACCTCGAAGACAAAAGGCTGGCTGATGGCTTCGCGACCTTGCAGGGTGAATACCTGAAAGTCAGCAGAAAGACCTTCGATGGTCAGGGCAAAGTGGGTTTCATTGGCCGGCGCGAACATCCCTTGTTCCTCGTGCTGTACAGCGGCGTGCGTCGACGACCGCAAAACGGCTCAACTTACGCGAAATTCTGGAGGGCGAAAACAACATCGACCAGCAGAGCTGGCCGATGCTTGTAACGATCAGCCGTAATTAAACGACTGGAGCACGCCAGTCATCGGAACCCGAAGTACCGGATACTTCGTGGGTCCAGGTGATTTTACGGTAGGTGAACTGCACTTCTTCCAGGTGGGTGAAGTGCGAGTTGCCTGGATCCTGGCAGTTGTGCATTTTGTTGTTGATGGCGACGATGATCGCGTCTTCCAGTTTGGTGGTGTAGTAGTGCTCTTGGGTGCCTTGAGCAGAAGTACGGAACCACTGGATAACGATTTCGCTCATGCGCTCGCCGGAGGTCAGAGCGGCTTGCAGCAGAGGCGAAGCCTTGTCGTAGACCTTGGTGATCACAACTGGCTTGTGAACGCGCTGACCGGTTGGCTGACCGGATTGCGGGTCACGCGGGATGATCACGTCGTGGCTGAAAGCCTGAACCATAACCTGATCTTCGTGGCCTTCCTGGTAGGTGTTGCCTACGGAGTCAGCGGTGAATGCGCCTGCAGTGATCAGGCCTTGTTTTTCGCCGGTAACCGACATGTACGCTGGTGTTGCCATGGGGTGCTCTCCTTGCGGAATAATTTAAGGTGCCCGGGAGGCGAAATCGCCCGGTGGGTGCCTGACTGTTATCAAGGAGCGTGCCAACAATTGTGGCGACCATGCGGGCCGGGGTGTTTGTCTGATTTTTCAGGCGCTTGTGCGAAAAAAAGCGCTCGCCCAATGCAAAAGTGCGCAAGAAGTTGCGCAGTACTGCGCAACTTCTTGCGCACTTGGCTGCAGGCCTTGTGCGACGTAGCTCTCAGCGGTTTTATCAGGCTTTTTTGCAAAACAAGTGCGCAACTTCTTGCGCACAATGGCCAGGTGCCTTCATTCAGCTGAAGCGGCTGCCTCGAGGCTTTCAGATCAAAAGATCGCAGCCTTCGGCAGCTCCATTTGGAGTGTGTTTTTCCTGTAGGAGCTGCCGAAGGCTGCGATCTTTTGATTTTTCAACGCGCAAGTTGTGTCAGACACTCATCGATCGAACGCTGCTGCGTCGCAGCATACAACCCCAACTCATCAATAGTCGCGCGCCCCAGCGCCTGCTCAAAAGCCTGCCGATTGGAATGCTCGCCATAATGCGCCTGCGCCGCGTCGCCAAGGTTCGACTGAAAAATCCCCGCTGCACTGACCGGCAGGAAATCTTCGTACACCAACGGTTCCGCTTTCACATAACCATCGCGCAACAAGTCCTCCAGTGACGACTGCCCAAGTCCTCCCGCCGTTAGCCCTTTTTCCGTAGCGAAATAGCGAAAGTACGCCAACCCTTGTTCTCGCATGCACTCGACACTGTCAGGAAATTCGCCAAAGTGCTGAGCCATCAGCGCGTTGTAGCGTGCGGCATTGCCTTCGTTGGGGAAGTCACCGAGTTCATCGCGTGCGGCATTCAGCAAGCGGTCATACAGCGCCCGGCCTTTGGGCGTGAGTGCCGCGCCGCGCTGTTCGATTTCGCCGAAACGCGCGCTGTGACTGCCACGGGTTTGGTTCTGATCGGTAAAGGCGATCGGCTCATCCAGCGCTTTGAAACTGGTTTGGCGCAAGAGGATCGGGCATTGCCGGCGCGGCGGGCCTTCGATGATCGCTTTCGGGGTGATGCCATGGGCTGGCATTTGCTCCTGGACGCGGTCGATGTCCAGCGTGCGGGGCGTCAGGTGATTGATGTGCGGACCTTTGAATGCAACCACGTCGGCGATCAAACGGTGTTGGGCGCTCAATGTCTGATACTGCGCGGCGGTGACCGTAGCGCTGTGATGCCAACGAAAGGTTTCCAGTGCCTGTAGGACGAATGCCTCGGCCTCGCGTTCATTTAGTCCACCTGCGTTTTCAGCTTGCGCGATCAGGCGCAACGCCTCCGAGGTAAAGATCGAACGCTTGGCCAATACCGATTCGGCAAACGCGCGCAGTTGCGCATCCTCAATCAACTCGAGGCGCAACAGTGACGTAAACACCCGAAACGGGCTGATTTGCAGGGCCTCCTCATGCACAGCGCGAAACGCCGTCGAATGCACCGGCACGCCCGCCGGAGTCAGGTCGTAATAACCCACCGGCTGCATGCCCATCACCGCAAACAGGCGGGCGAGGGTGGCCAGTTCGGTGGCGGTGCCGACGCGAATGGCGCCATGGCGCTCCATGTCCAGCCGTTGGATTTCACCGGTGCTGTCGAGCTGCCGGGCGATGTCCGGCTGACGTGCAAGCACTTCGCGGTTGGTCTGTCCCACCAACTCCATCAGCCCCCTACAGTGGCACTTCTTCGCGGTACATGTCGGACATCGCTTTGGAGAAGCGCTGGCGAATCAGGTCGGGGCTGACGAACGGCTGCACGGTCATGAAAAAAATTCCTGCCACGGTCACGGAATGGATGAGGGAAAAGATCGCAGCCTTCTCTCACGCGGGCAAACGAAGAATCCTACGAACTTCATTCTGCCAACGACTGATCCACCAGTTCGATCCAGTGCATCACCCGCGTGCGTCCGGCACTGGCCAGATGGCTCTGACAGCCGACGTTGGAAGTGACGATCAGCTCAGGGCGGCCACTCTCCAGCGCATTGAGGCGGTTGTCGCGCAGTTGCCGGGCCAGCACCGGTTGCGTCAACGAATACGTACCCGCCGAGCCGCAGCACAAATGGCCGTCGGGCACGGCGGTGAGATTGAAACCGAGGCGTGTCAGCACGGCTTCCACCGCGCCGCCCAATTTCAACGCGTGCTGCAAAGTGCACGGGCAATGCACGGCAATCCGCCGCTCGCTCGCCGCGCAGACTTTTTCGAGCGGTTCCTGCGCGAGTATCTGCACCAGATCCAGCGCCCGCTCGCTGATTTCCCGGGCCTTGGCCGCATACACCGCATCGTCTTCCAGCAAATGCCCGTAATCCTTGATGAATGCACCGCAACCGCTGGCGGTCTGCACAATCGCTTCGGCGCCGTTTTGCAGTTGCGGCCACCAGGCATCGATGTTCTGCCGGGCGCGGTCGAGGCCTTTGGCTTGCGCGTCGAGGTGATAGTCCAACGCGCCGCAACACCCGGCCTCGGCCACCGGGGTGACACTGATGCCCAAGCGATCCAGCACCCGCGCCGTGGCGTCATTGGTGTTTGGCGATAACCCCGGTTGCACACAGCCCTCCAGCAACAACACGCGACGGTCATGCCGAGGGGCAGGGCGCGAGCCGTTAACCGGCAGGTGCTGCGGCAGTTTGCTTTCAAGCAAACGCGGTAACAGCGGCCGAAACGTCGTGCCCACCCGCAGCAAGCCCTTGAACAACCCAGGATTCGGCGCCAATGCGCGCAAACCTTCGCGCAACAGGCGCTGAGCTGCCGGACGCGGCACCGCGTGATCGACCACTGCGCGGCCAATGTCGAGCAGGTTGTGATAGTCGACGCCGGACGGGCAGGTAGTTTCGCAGTTGCGGCACGACAGGCAGCGATCCAGATGCAGTTGCGTCTGCGCCGTCGCGGGTGCGCCTTCGAGCACTTGTTTGATCAGGTAGATGCGCCCGCGGGGGCCATCGAGTTCATCACCGAGCAATTGATAGGTCGGACAGGTCGCATTGCAAAAACCGCAATGCACGCAGGTGCGCAGAATCTTCTCCGCCTCGGCGGCGCGGGGCAGTTGTCGCGATTGTTCGCTGAGGGTGGTTTGCATGACTAAAACTCCGCGTACATCCGACCGGGATTGAACAGCCCTTGCGGGTCGAGTTGCACTTTGAGTTGTCGGTGATAGCGCAGCAGTGTCCAGGCCAGCGGCTGGAACGGCGAAGAGCTAGCGCCGTGGGTGAAGCAGGTGGCATGGCCGCCGAGTTCCTGAGCGAGAATATGTATGTGCGCCGCGTCGGATTTCAGCCAGCGTTGTGCCCCGGCCCAGTCGATCAGTTGCGCGCCGGGCAGATCCAGTGGCCCGAGATTGTTCGGCAACGACAAGCGCCACAGCGGCAGACCTTCGTTGAAAAAACCTAGACGCTGCTCATTCAGATCCTGCCAGAACCCTGAATCCAGCGGTTCACCACCGAGGCGTTGATGCGCCGCCGTTACCGAACCTTCGCCGCCCTCAAGCCGCAGATACAGACTCTGGCCATCGTGGCAGGCGGCACTGATCGGCAACGGTTGCTGACCCCATTCGGCAAGCTTGGCCAGCGCCCGCGCGCTGTCCATATCGAGGCGAATGCTCAGGCACTGGCGCGGTTTCGGCAGGACTTTCAGCGACACTTCGGTGAGCACGCCGAGGCAGCCATAGCTGCCAGCCATCAGCCGCGACAGGTCATAACCGGCGACGTTTTTCATCACTTCGCCGCCGAAACGCAGGTGCTGACCGAGGCCGGTGATGACTCGTGTGCCCAAGACGAAATCGCGCACCGAGCCAGACCACGGCCGTCGTGGCCCGGACAAACCCGTGGCGATCATGCCGCCGACGGTGGCGCTGTCGGCGAATGAAGGCGGTTCGCAAGGCAGCATTTGTCCGGCGGCATCCAGCGCCGCCAGCAGCTCGGACAACGGTGTGCCGGCGCGCGCCGTGATCACCAGTTCGGTTGGCTCGTAACGGACGATGCCGCAGTGGGCACGGGTGTCGAGCACTTCACCGGCTACCTCGCAACCGAGAAACGCTTTGCTGTTGCCACCCTGAATTTTCAGCGGCGTGGCATTGGCCCGGGCCTCGTTGACCTGATCGAGCAGGGCGCTGGCGGCGTCGACATCGGCCATCAGAAACGCTCCAGTTCGGGGAACGGCAATTGCCCGGCGTGAATGTGCATGGCGCCGAATTCGGCGCAGCGGTGCAGGGTCGGAATGTTCTTGCCGGGGTTGAGCAGGCCTTGTGGGTCGAACGCGGCTTTTACTGCGTGAAACAGGCTCAGTTCGTCGCTGTTGAACTGCGCGCACATCTGGTTGATTTTTTCGCGGCCGACGCCGTGTTCGCCGGTGATGCTGCCGCCGACCTGCACGCACAGTTCGAGGATCTTGCCGCCCAAGGCTTCGGCGCGATGCAGTTCGCCGGGTTGATTGGCGTCGAACAGAATCAACGGGTGCATATTGCCGTCGCCGGCATGGAACACGTTGGCCACGCGCAAACCGTATTCTTCACTGAGGCGTGCGATGCCTTGCAGGACGCCGGGTAATTCGCGGCGGGGGATGGTGCCGTCCATGCAGTAGTAATCGGGCGACAAACGTCCGATGGCCGGGAAAGCATTTTTGCGC
The DNA here is from genome assembly GCF_902497745.1 of Pseudomonas fluorescens. Taxonomy (GTDB): domain Bacteria; phylum Pseudomonadota; class Gammaproteobacteria; order Pseudomonadales; family Pseudomonadaceae; genus Aquipseudomonas; species Aquipseudomonas fluorescens_BM. The sequence goes on along the minus strand of NZ_CABVHJ010000008.1, from coordinate 110,768 downwards.
CCGGCCCAGAACCGCACGCGTTCGGCTTCGTCGCGGGCCTGACGCACTTCGGTGGCGCCGGCCGCGGTCATGACCTCGCGCACCCGCTGGCAATCGTCGTGAACATCGGCTTCCACGCCATCGAGTTCGCACAGCAGGATCGCCTCGGCGTCGACCGGGTAACCGGCGTGGATGAAATCTTCAGCGGCGCGAATGGCGAGGTTGTCCATCATCTCCAGGCCGCCGGGAATGATCCCCGCCGCGATGATTTCGGCGACCGCGCGGCCGGCCTTTTCCACGGAATCGAAACTGGCCAGCAGGACTTTCGCGACTTGCGGTTTGGGCAGCAGTTTGACCGTAACTTCGGTGATGATCCCCAGCAGGCCTTCGGAACCGGTGAACAACGCGAGCAAATCGAAACCGGCTGAATCGAGCGCGTCCGAACCGAGGGTCAGGCGCTCGCCTTCGATGGTCAGTACTTCGATTTTCAGCAGGTTGTGCACGGTCAAACCGTACTTGAGGCAATGCACGCCGCCGGCGTTTTCGGCGACGTTGCCGCCAATCGAACAGGCGATTTGCGAGGACGGATCCGGCGCGTAATACAGACCGAAAGGCGCGGCTGCCTGGGAGATCGCCAGATTGCGCACCCCCGGTTGAACCCGCGCGGTGCGCGCGTCGGGGTCGATGTGCAGAATATTATTGAAGCGCGCCATCACCAGCAGCAGGCCCTGTTCCAGCGGCAAGGCGCCGCCGGACAAGCCGGTGCCTGCACCACGGGCAACCACTGGGACGTTTTTCTCGTGGCAGAGTTTGAGCAGGGTTTGCACCTGCTCAAGTCGACGGGGCAGGGCGACCAGCATCGGTGTGGTGCGGTAGGCGGAGAGGCCGTCGCATTCGTAGGGTTTGAGTTCTTCTTCACGCCATAAAATGTCGAGGTCAGGCAGCGCTTGCTGCAATGCCTTGAGGAATTCAGCCTTGTTCACCTGCGGTAACGGGCCGTCGAGGCGTTCGTCATAAAGAATGTTCATCTCAGGCTTACCCCTTGCTGATCGTTCCCACGCTCTGCGTGGGAATGCAGCCCGTGACGCGGAGCGTCCCTTGAGGCATTACCACGCAGAGCGTGGGAACGATCAGTGGCTGGGTGCATTGTCATCTCTGGCTTCCCAAAAACTCGCGATAAAGCTCTGCAGTATTCCCCGGTTGTTCAACCATCGGCATGTGCCCGACGTGATCCCAGACATCCACGCGCAAATTGGCGATGCCCTTGCTCCACACCGGCACGCTGCTGACATCGATAAGCCGATCCTTGCGCCCCCAGAGCAACAGTGCCGGGCATTTGATGTCGGCAAGTTTCGGCTCCATCGGCGGGCTGGCGCGAAAATCGCGGAAGATCTCCTCCAGTTCATTGCGTTGTTGCTCGTAACGCTGGGCGATGGCGTCCAGCACCAGGTTCGGCACCCACGGCGGTGATTCCATGGTCATTGCGTAAAACTGGCGAAACTCTTCCCGCGAGTTGATCAGAAACGGGTTATGCCCGCGCGCCAGATGCCGCTCCATGTCGCTGATCTCCGGTGCGGTGACGCCCGCCGGGTCGATCAGCGCCACCGAAGCAATGCGATCCGGGTAAGTCGCCGCCAGCCACGCCGCGATGTAGCCGCCCATCGAGTTGCCGATGACATGGACTTTCTCCACGCCGCAAACGTCGAGCAACTGGATCATGCGTTTGGCTTGCAGCGGAATGTCGTAGCCGCCGCCAGCCTTGAAGCCGGTTTCACCGTGGCCGGCGAGGTCCGGGATGATCACCCGATACTGGCGCACGAAGTGCCGGGAAAAGCGCAGCCACAGGTTCTTGTCGCCGCTGTAGCCATGCAGCATCAGAATTGCGCTGGCCGCTTCATACGGCCCTCCTTGCCAGGTCGAGACGGTCATCTCGGCGATCGGCACTTCGATCTTGTGCAATTTGTACAACTTGGCCTCGATGGCCATGTTCAGGTCGTACAGCCAATGACCGACCGCCGGATAACTCAACCAGCTCCAGGCCACGAAAACCGCGAGGGCGACAAACAGCAAAAGCATCGACGTCTTCCTTTTACGTGTTCAGGACAGAATGTGGTCGGCCGGTTTCAGCGCCCGGGTCAAGCGGTGATAGCTGAAACTGAAGCCGGGAAACATCGCGATCACATGACCGCTCTTGCTTTGATACCAACTGTGGCAGCCGCCGGACTTCCAGACCGTGCGCTCCATCTCTCGATGAATCATCTCAGTGTAGGTACGTTCCGCATCACGGCGCACTTCGATGCTGCGCAGGCCTTTGGCCTGCACGGTGCGAATGCAGTCGAGGATGTAGTTCATCTGCGATTCGATGATGAACAGCGCCGAGGTGTGGCCGATGCCAGTGTTGGGCCCGGTGACGATAAACAGGTTGGGGAAGTCCGGCAGGCTGGTGCCCAGATACGCGCGCGGGTATTGCGCCCAGACCTCTCTGAGTTGCACGGCGTTTTTTCCGCTGACCGGATAGGAAATCACCCCATCGGTAGCGTCGTAACCGGTCGACCAGACGATCAGATCAACATCGATGTGCTGGCCGTCCTGAGTATTGATACCGGTTTCGTCGATGGAAGCGATGCCTTGCTCGCGGGTATGCAAGGTCACGTTGGGACGGCTCAGCGCCGGGTAGTAGGTGCTGGAAACCAGTACCCGTTTACAGCCGATGGTGAAGTCCGGCGTGAGTTTTTCTTGCAGCAGCGGGTCCGGCACCTGGCGTTTGAGAAAGCGCAGGGCGTGCTGCTGCACCATATGAATCGCCGCTTTCGAGTATTTGAACGCAATGACCCGGGTTTCGAATTGCCAGTAAATCAGCCAGCGCAACAGTTTGTAGGCAGGTTTGCGGCCGAGCAGCCAGCGTTGCAGGGGCCCGAACTGGCGATCCGCGCGGGGCAGCACCCAATGCGGCGTGCGCTGAAACACGTGCAGTTGCTCGACCTGCGGCGCAATCACCGGAATCACCTGCACCGCACTGGCGCCGCTGCCGACAATCGCCACGCGTTTACCCCGGTAGCCGTAGCTGTGATCCCAATTGTTCGTATGAAAAGTCTTGCCTTGAAAGCGATCCTGGCCAGGAAAGTGTGGGATGACCGGTTGGCTCAATGGCCCAGTGGCATTGATCAGGAACTGCGCATAAAAGGTGCCTTTGCTGGCGGTGCGCACGGCCCAGCGTTTTTCCGTGTCGTCCCATTCAACGCGCTCGACATTGGCTTGCAACTCCACGCGGTCACGCAAACCGAACTGCTCGATGACATGCTCGGTATAGCGCTGCAGCTCGGCCTGCCCGGCGAACATCTGCGACCAGCGGTACGGCGCAAACGACAGCGAATACAGCGGCGATGGCACGTCCACCGCCGCGCCGGGGTAGGTGTTCTGGCACCAGGTGCCGCCAAAGAAGTCCCTTCGCTCCAGCAGGCGAAAATCGTCGATCCCGGCCTTGAGCAGGTTGACCGCAGCACATTGACCGCCAAAACCACTGCCGATGATCAACACTTTATAGATGTGCATGGGCCTCCTTCTTATAGTTGTTTTTCCATTTTGCTCCTTTCATGTATAGCCAAATATTTGCCCTGTGCGCGGCCCTGATGGCGCGCTATTCAGCCCGCTGGCCGGTGATGGCTATTTAACGTCGCCCTGTTAGACTTCCAGCACATCCGTCCTGCGGTGTGCGTGATCGAGGTCCTTATGGGAAATACCGGAGGAAAGGGACTTTCATTAGCCAGGAGGCTTTATACATCGCGCATCCTCGGGTTGATTCTGGGGCTCGTGTGCGTGAGCGTGGCGATGTACTCGCTCGATCCGCCGTTGTGGGTCTGGGCGCTGATGCTCTTCAACGGCCTGGTCTGGCCGCATCTGGCGTTTCAATGGGCGCGCCGCGCCCGGGTTCCTTACCACGCTGAACACCGCAATCTGTTGATCGACGCCTTTTTCGGCGGCTTTTGGCTTGCCGCCATGCATTTCAATCCGTTGCCCACGGCGACGACCATTTCGATGATGGCCATGAACAACGTCGCCATCGGTGGTTTGCGTTTTTTGTTGGCCGGTTCCGCCGCGCAGTTGCTCGGGGTCGGCGTCGGGCTGGTGGTATTTGCTCCGGCATTCATTCCGCAAACCACGCCTGCGCAAATGTACGCCTGCTTCCCGTTACTGTTGCTGTACCCGCTGGCGCTGGGCTGGATCTGCTTTCGCCAGGCCTACACCCTTGGCCGGCATAAACGCGAATTGCTCGCCCTGAGCCGCACCGACAGCCTGACCGGGTTGCTCAATCACGGCGCCTGGAAGGATCAACTGGAGATTGCTTTTCAGCGCTGCAAGCGGCAGAAACAGGGCGCGGCGATTGCGCTGATCGACATTGATCACTTCAAGGCAATCAACGATACCTACGGCCATGTTGCGGGCGACATCGTGTTGCGCCAGTTGAGCAAGTTGCTTAAACAGAACCTGCGGGCGACAGACGTTGCCGGGCGTTATGGCGGTGATGAGTTCTGCGTGATTCTTCCGGATCTGCCACTGTTCAACGCCGCGCAGGCGATGGAGGCGTTGCGTGAGCGTTTCGCAATTCTGGGGTATGAGCAGAATCCGGCGTTGAAGGTCAGTTTGAGTATTGGCCTGGCGGCGTACGATCCTGCGCATGCCGACGCGACGCGCTGGCTCAATGATGCCGATCAGGCGCTGTACGAGGCCAAGGCAGGCGGGCGTAATCGGGTGATCTGCAATTGCGATGGCAAGCCCCGGCGGACGTTGCTGGATTCGGTTTGACTGCTCCACCATAGATCCCCTGTGGGAGCGAGCCTGCTCGCGAAAGCGCTGGGTCAGCCAACATTGATATCGCCTGACACGACGCCTTCGCGAGCAGGCTCGCTCCCACAGGGTTTTGTGTTGTCGGTTAGATCAGTGTCGCATTCGGTGTAGAGCCTCGCGCCGATGTCGGGTACGGTTAAATCCCCCAGACGCGAAACAAGGATCGCTTCATGACGTTCTCATTTTCTCGCTCCCTGCTGGCCGCCAGCCTCGGCCTGTCTCTCGCTTTCTCCACTGCACACGCCTTTGCCGAACCGCACAAACAAGTGCTCGCCGATGCCGAGCAATACCAGCCAGAAGCGCTGAAACTGCTGGAGCGGCTGGTCAACATCGACTCCGGTTCCGGCTATGAGCCCGGCCTCAAGCAAGTCAGCGACATCGCTATCGATGAGCTGAAAAAACTCGGCGCGACCCTCGAACTGGTGCCGAACACGCCGGAAAAATCCAACCATGTACTGGCAACGCTGAAAGGCACTGGCAAGGCGAAAATCCTGCTGATGGCGCACATGGACACGGTGTTCAAAGACGGTTCGGCGGCCGAGCGGCCGTTCCACATCAAGGACGGCCGCGCTTACGGGCCGGGTGTGATGGATGACAAGGGCGGCATCGTCGCCGGGATTTATGCGCTGAAAGTCCTGAAAAACCTCGACTTCAAGGACTACGCGCAAATCACTTTCCTGCTCGACGCCAGTGAAGAAACCGGTTCGGACGTCGCCACCGACCTGATCAAGAAAACCGCCAAACAGCACGACGTGACCCTCAACCTCGAGCCGGGCCGCCCGGCTGATGGTCTGGTGGTGTGGCGCAAGGGCAGCGCGACGGCGCTGGTCGAGGTCAAGGGCAAAGCCGCGCACGCTGGCGTCGCCCCGGAACTGGGGCGCAACGCGGCGATGGAAGCCGCGCATCAGATTCTGCAACTGGGCAAACTCGGCGATGAAGCGAAGAAAACCACCATCAACTTCACCGTGCTCAAGGCCGGCGACCGCACCAACGTGATTCCCGATCAAGCCACGGCCAAGGCTGACGTGCGCGCGGCGGTGCCGGAGGAATTTGACCGGATCGAGAAGGATCTGGCGCGAGTGTCGCAGGACAAACTGATTGCTGAGACGGAAGTGAAGACTTCATTGCAACGTGGCTTGCCACCGATGCCGCAGACGCCTGAGTCGGATCGTCTGATGGCCATGGCCCAGGGGATTTATGGCGAGATTGGCCGCAAGTTGACCGAGGAGGGCAGTGGGGGCGCGGCGGATGCCAGTCTGTCCGCCGGGGTCGGCACGCCGACGCTGGACGGCTTCGGGATTGTTGGCGGCAATATTCACACGCCGGAGGAATACGCCGAAGTAGCGAGCGTGGCGCCGCGGATTTATTTGTTGTCGCGGATGATCATGGAGTTGGCCAAGCCACGGTGAGGTAGCGATCGTTCCCACGCTCTGCGTAGGAATGCCTCAACGGACGCTCCGCGTTCGGCTTTGTGTGGGACGCAGAGCGTCCTGGGCTGCATTCCCACGCGGAGCGTGGGAACGATCATTAAGCCGCGGTGAGGTGGTTTGCGGTGTGATGAGGTCGGCGGGGTGCCAGATAAATCGGCCCCTCACCCTAACCCTCTCCCAGAGGGAGAGGGGACTGACCGTGTTGTTTGTGGTCCATGTGGCAACCAGCAGATCAAGTTGAATGCAAATTTGCATTCAGCGCGGTCTCTCACGTCGGCGTAGATCCAGAGCAACCCCAATCAGTGCCCTCTCCCTCTGGGAGAGGGCTAGGGTGAGGGGCTTTTATGGGAAAAGTTGGTATCTGTTGATGCGCGAGGGCTGTGCGATTTTGAATGTGATTCAGGCGCGGGCGGTGCAGCGGGAAGAGGCTTACAAGACGCCGGTTTAGCGGTGTAGCGGCGGACGCCTTCGCGAGCAGGCTCGCTCCCACAGTGGATCTTGGGTGAACACAATATTCGTGTTCGACACCGATCAAATGTGGGAGCGAGCCTGCTCGCGAAAGGGACGGTAAAGCGTGTGCATCACTCTTTGACGCTCATGTATTCCTTGGCCCAGAGAATGTATTCCTCCGGCTGGGTATAGGTGTGCGTCAACTCGGTCGCGCTCAAATCGGATGCCTGAGTGAAGATCTGCCGCTGTTCACGCAAGCTGTCATACGTCGCTTTGATCGCCGCAAAGTACGCACCATGCCCATCGATGGTCACGCGCACACCGAGCTCGGCCAGACGTTTGTCGTCGCGCAGCGCCGGGTTGCCGTAGGTCACCAGCATCAGCGGCACGGTCAGGTGTTCGGCGATTTGCTCGAGCTGATCGAAATCCTGAATCCCGACCATGCAAATGCCGTCAGCCCCGGCCGCCTGGTACTGGCGAGTGCGGCTGATGATTTCCTGGTTCGGCAGGATGCCGGCGTTGGTACGGGCGATGATCGCCATTTCCGTATCAACCCGGGCTTCCAATGCCGCGCGGATCTTGCCGACGCCTTCGGCAACGGTGATCAGGTCGGTGGATTTGCGGCCGAATTGTGCCGGCAGCAAGGTGTCTTCGATGGTCAGGGCGGCGACGCCGGCGCGTTCCAGTTCGACGATGGTGCGCATCACGTTGAGGGCGTTGCCGTAGCCGTGGTCGGCGTCGGCGATCACTGGCAATTGGGCGACGCGGCCGATGCGGGTGGCCTGTTCGGCGAACTCGCTGAGGGTGATCAGGGCAAAGTCCGGGGCACCGAGCACCTGCAACGAAGCCACGGAACCGCCGAGAATCCCCACTTCAAAACCCAGGTCAGCGGCAATGCGTGCGGACATCGGATCGAACACCGACGCCGTGTGATAGCAGGTGTCAGAGGCCAGCAGTTGACGGAAGTTACGGCGCAAATCTTGATGGGAAAGCCTGGTCATACGAGTTCCACCAATACAAAGGAATGGAAAGGCTTGAACAAAGGTGTCAACGCCGAAGAATGAAAAGGCTATCACGCGAATGGGTCAATGATCATGACGAATTTGCAAGGGACAGGTTGTCGCGGACTCTTTTGCTGAAAGGATTTACCATTTTGCGGTGATGACCGTCAGGCCGCCACCGCCTGTTGCTGTTGATTGGGCAACATCGCCGCACGCACCGAATTGCCCGGTTGCAGTTGCAGACGCTTGGCCGTGAGGCGGTCGATCACCAGGCTGCTGCCGACCCGGCGGGCGCGGGCGACGGTAATGCGGCAGTTTTCCAGACGGCGGTTGTGAATCAGCCACAACGGTGCCTGATCATCCGGGCTGCCGAGGCTCAGGGTCAGCTCGACGCTCTCGCGCACGGTGCGGATATTGCGCACCGGCGCTTCGATCACCGGGCCACCGTCGAAGATGTCGATGTAGCCTTTGTGGGTGAACCCTTCGGCCTGAAGGATTTTCAGCGCCGGTTCGGTATTCGGGTGTGCCTGGCCGATCGCCGCCTGGGCTTGTTCGGTGAGCATGCAGGTGTACAGCGGCTGGCGCGGCATCAGTTCGGCAATGAACGATTTGTTGCCCAGCCCTGACAAGTGATCGGCATGGCTGAAGTCCATCTGGAAGAAATGCCGGCCCAGACTGTCCCAGAACGGCGAACAACCGTGTTCATCGGCGCTGCCGCGCAATTCGGCAATCATCTTCTCGCCGAACAAGTGCGGGAACTCGGCAACGAACAGCAAGCGCCCCAGCGACAGCAGGCGACCATTGTTGCCATGGCGCTGATCATGGCCGAGAAACAACGAGCACAGCTCCGATTGGCCGGTCAGTTCGTTGTTGAGAAACAGCGTCGGGATCTGTCGTTGAATGCCCAGATCCGGTGCCGAACTCACGGTCAACCCGACCCTATAGTTGTACCAGGGTTCGCGCAAGCCGACCGCCCCGGCCAGGGCGCTGACGCCGACGACGCGCATGTCGTCGTCTTCGAGTACAAACAGATAGTCCGCGTCGGCCCGTTCCACCTGTTCGGCGAACGCCCGTTGCGCCCAGCGGACCCGGTGGGACAGGCGATCTTCGTTGGCCGGCAGGGTGGTGAACCCCGGGCCGGCCTGTTGCACCAGCGCCATCAAGGCTGGCAGGTCGCTGACTTTGACCGGGCGGACAATCATGCTGTAGCTCCTTCGCGCCTGTTCGGGCACTGTCGTTGGCTGCGCAACCGGGCGGGTTTCACAGGGCAATCAGCCGAATCGGGCTGCCATCGGTCACGTTCAGCGCCGCACACATGGCAGGGGTGAGGGACAGCGGTTGACCGGGTTGGTAATCGAGTTCGGCAATCATCGCCCGGAAGCCGTGCAGCGCGTCATTGCTCAGCAGATAACGGCCACGGGCATCGATCTGTGGCTGTTGCTGCACCGTTGCCATCTGGCTACGCGCGATCGAACGGATATTGGCGGTGCGCGCATACAGGGTCGGGCCCGCGTCGAACAGGTCGATGTAGCTGTTGGTTTCGAAGCCTTCACGCTCAAGGATGTCGAACGCTTCCTGACCGTCCGGGTGGATACGACCGATACAGTCTTGCGCCGCTTGCGGCAGCATCGGCACGTAAATCGGGTATTGCGGCATCAGTTCGGCGAGAAAGGTGCGGCTCTGCAGCCCGCACAGGCGTTCTGCTTCAACGTAGGGCAGGTCGAAGAAGTGTTTGCCCAGTGCATCCCAGAACGGCGAATGACCTTCTTCATCGCTGTAGCCGACGATTTCGGTAATCACCGCCTCGGCAAAGCGCGGCGCATGGGCGGCGATGAACAGCAGGCGCGCCCGTGACAGCAACTCGGAAAACGGCGTGCGTACCAGATTGGCGTCGATGTGAAAGCCGCGCAGCAGTGTGTGATCGTTGAGGTCGTGGCACAGCGACAGCGCTGGCACGCCGTGTTCAATGTTCAGCTCGCGGGAAGCGCTGGTGAAATGGCGGTTGCGCAGGCTGTAGAACGGCTCCTCAAAACCCGCCGTCGCGAGAATCTCCGAGCAGCCGACCAGTCGCTGTTCGTCGAGGTTTTCCAGCACGAAGAAGTAGTTCTCCGGGCCGTTAGCCTCTGCCGCGCTGGCGAACGAGGCACAGGAACCGGCGATTTTCGCGCGCAGACGCTCGCTGTCGTCCGGCAGGGAGGTCACGCCCACCAGACTGTCGCGGGCCAATTGTTGGAGCTGGGGCAGGTCAGTCTGCTCGACTGGGCGTAAGACCAGCATGGATGTACTCCTGTATCAAAAGGTTCGGCAAAGTCGCCGAACCTGACTATCACTGTCGGTTTCCACGCGATAAATCGGCGGTCGCCTGATTTGTTGTCAGACGCCGCTCTTTTTCTTGTCAGCCGTTGCTCGGGTCAGGCAGCGCGGTATTGGCACCGAGCTTGTTGAGGAAGAACAGGTACACCAGACCCAGAGCAATCCAGATCAGGCCGAGTTTCTGCGCATCGACGCCCATGTTGTACATGATGGCCGCGACGATGATGAAGCCGACCACCGGGCAGATCAGGTGACGCACGACCTGACCGGACTTTTGCCGACGCCAGTAGTAGTTGATCACTGTCAGGTGCAGCAGCATGAAGCCGCTGAGCGCGCCGAAGTTGACCAGCGAGGTCAGGGTGTCGACCGAGTTGATGAACAGGTAGCAGATCACCAGCGACAGCACCGCCACCAGATAAATGCTCAGGTACGGCGTGTTGTGTTTCGGGTGTACTTTGGCCAGCACTTTTGGCAGCTTGCCGTCGCGGGCCATGCCGAACAGCAGGCGCGAGACAGCGGCTTGCGAGGTGATGGCCACGGCCACGCCCCAGGCCAGCGCCGTGGCGACAGCGGTCAGGGTCGCCAGCCAGCTGCCGGCGGCGATTTCGGCGATCTCATAGAACGCGGTGTCGGCGGATTTGAAACCCATGCCGGCCGCCAGATCGGTGGCGATCCAGGTTTGTGCAACGAAGATCACGCCCATGACCACCAGGGTGATCAACGCGGCTTTGCCGACGCTCTTGCCCGGATCGCCTTTGATTTCTTCGGCGAGGGTGGAGATCGCATCGAAGCCGAGGAACGACAACACCGCAATCGACACCGCCTGCATCAGCAGGGCGAAGTTGAATGTTTCCGGGTGATACAGCGGCGCCAGGGTCAGCTCGCCGTTACCGCCACCGTTGTGCAGGGCATTCCAGGCGTAGAACAGGAAGATGCCGAGTACCACCAGTTGCGCCAGCAGGAAGATGATGTTCATCCGCGCGGTGAAGGTGATGCCGCGCAGGTTGACGAAGGTCGCGCTGACCAGAAATGCCAAAATGAAGCCGACTTTCGGAATGTCCGGGTACAAATGGTTGAGCGCCATCGCCGCGTAGACGTAGAGCAGCGGCGGAATCAGCAGGTAATCGAGGAGCATCAGCCAACCGGCGATGAAACCGACATGCTGATTGAGGCCGCGCTGCGCATAGGAATACACCGAACCTGCGATCGGAAAAGCCTTGGCCATGCTGCCGTAACTCAGCGCGGTGAACAGCATCGCCACCATGCCGATGATGTACGCCAGCGGCACCATCCCCGGGGCCTCGGCGTTAACGTAGCCATACACACCGAACGGGGCGATGGGGATCATGAAGATCATCCCGTACACCACCAGGTCGGTCAGCGTCAGGCTACGTTTCAACTCTTGCTTGTAGCCGAATTCTTCAATTTCCATGAAGCGCAACTCCTTGTCAGCCAGTCGGTCGTTTTAGTTGTTATCGGTCCATCGTTTACAGCGTCAGCAGTCTTTCATTACAGCAATGGCGCGAGGTATCCGGCCCAGCGCGATACGGCTTCGGGGCTGCGCAGCAAGTCATTGCGCACCTCGATCAGCACCGAGTCGAGGCCACGGGCATCGCCGTGCACGGGCACGGTCATGTCGCCCAGCGGATCAATCCTGTACGGCTGATTGCCGGCAACTTTCAGCGGGTATTCGCCGAGGCCGTCGAGCAGGCGTTGCGCGTAGGCCTTGGCCTGACCGAACAGCACGCCGGCTTCCAGCGGTCGCGGCTGGCCGTAATACACCGGGGTGAAACTGTGAATCCCCACCACACGCACTGCCTGGCCCTGAGCAACACGCTCGTCGATCAAGGTTTGCAAGCGCGCGTGAAACGGCTTGAACAGGGTCTGACGGCGGTATTCGCGGGTGGCTTCGTCCAGCTCGCGGTTGCCCGGCACCTGATAAATCTCGCTCTGCGCCGGAATGCTGTCCGGGGCGTGCCGTGGCCGGTTCAGATCGATCAGCAGCCGCGAATAATTGGCGCTCAACAGGGTGGCGCCGAGCCTCTCCGATAATTGCTCGGCCAGTTGCAGCGCGCCGATGTCCCAGGCGATGTGTTCGCGTGCGGCGGCCTCGTCCAGGCCCAGATTGTTCAGGGCCTCGGGGATGTAGCGGCTGGCGTGTTCGCACACCAGAATCACCGGGTGCGTCGAGTCGGCGCGGCTCAGGTTGTAGGCCGGGCGGGTGTACAACCCCATTTCGGCGGATTCAGTACAGGCGTGCATAGTGCTCACACAAGTCAGCGGGCGAGAGCTGTTCCGTCAGCGCCAGTTCCTCGGTTTTCAGGGCGTAGTAGGTGTCGAGCAGCGGCTTGGGCAGCCATGCAGTGAAGGCGCCACTGTTGCGCAGGCAATCCAGCGCCTGGGCCAGCGAGGCGGGCAGGGCAACGATGCCCCGGGCCTTGCGTTGCTCGTCGTTGAGTGAATCGGGAATTTCGTTGGTGATCGCGTTCAGCGCCAGGCGTTGTTCGATACCCAGTCGCCCGGCGATCAACAGGGCAGCCATAGCCAGATGCGGCGAAGCAGTGGCGTCCATGGCGCGGAATTCGAGGTTGAACTGCTGGGCCACGGATTTGCCACCGAGGGTCACGATCGGGCAAATGCGCAGCGCCGCTTCGCGGTTTTGCTGGCCCAGACAAGCGTAGGAAGCGCTCCAGTGGTGTGGCTGCAAACGTTCGTACGACACCGGCGTCGGCGCGGTGAAGGCACAGAGTGCCGGCAAGTAATGCAGGATCCCCGCCGCCCAATGCTGGCCGAGACTCGACAGACCGTTGCTGGTGCCGGCGTCGTAGAGCATCGGTTGACCGGCCAGATCGAGCAGGCTGACGTGTAGATGCACGCCGTTGCAAACCGCATCCGCCGCAGTTTTCGGCGCGAAGCTCAGGTCGAGGCTCATTTGCCGGGCGATCTCGCGGCTGATCTCGCGCACGTTGACCGCGCGATCGGCTGCCGCCACGCCGAGCGTCGGGCGGCAGGTGATTTCGTACTGGTGCTTACCGTACTCGGGCAGAAACATTTCCGGCTCGACACCGCCGGCGCGCAGGGCACTGAGCAGCCAGCCACCGAACTTGGCACCTTGGCGCTGGGCTTCGAGGGAGAACGCCAAGTGCTCAGCAAAACCGGCGTGCAGGTTGAATTCGTGTTCGAACGCGGCGTTGACCTGCAAGCCCAGTTCATCGCGATAACGCTCGATTTCGTCGCGCAACAGCGTGCGCGGGCAGGCGCCCCAAGGGCGGCCATCGGTTTCGCGGATATCGCCGTGAATGAAATCCAGCGCCGGTGCGTCGACGTCCGGGCCGTTGCTGACGGTGACGCGGCTGCTCAGATCGGGAATCAACCGCAGGTCGCCATAAGCGCCCCACGGATTGGTCGAGGCAATGATGTCCTGCGGCGTCAACGCGCTGTTGGCCGGCACCCAGCCGCACCCGGCGGCCTGATAATGCTCCAGCTCATCAGTGGGAAACGAGCGGCCACGGGTGATGCCGATCAGGTCGGTAGTGACCAGCGTGGTCATCGGCAGCGGTGTCAGGCGCGTGCTCATGGCCGCATCTCCTGCAAACGGGCGAGCACGGTGTCGGTGTCGGTGATCCAGCAGTAACCCTTGATCGCATTCAGGCAGGCGTGATGGCGTTCGGCGCTGTAGGTGGCGCAGGCATCTTCGACCAGCGTGACCAGATAGCCGCGATCGGCGGCGTCGCGCACGGCCATGTCGACGCATTGGTCGGTGACGATGCCGGCGATGATCAGGTGGCGTGTTTCGAGGTTGCGCAGCACATAGTCGATGTTGGTCGAGTTGAACACCCCGGACGAGGTCTTCGGCAGGACGATTTCGTTTTCCACCGGGCTCAGGTCTTCAATGATCCGCGCCTGCACACTGCCTTTGGGCAGGTGCATGTCCGAGAGTTTGTGATCGAGCGAACGGTCGCGACCATCGGCAGTGAGGCTTTCGATAATGGTGTGCAGCACGTTCTGCCGCGCCTCGCGAAAAGCGCTGAGCAGGCGACGTTGGTTGGGCACCACCTGCATGTGCGCGCGGGTCAGGAAATATTCGGCGTCAGGCCCATTGAGGTGCGCGTCGAACTGCGGTTCGAGCCAGGCACGCTGCATGTCCACCAGCAACAGCGCGGTGTGATCGGTGACAAACGGCAAATCCCGCGGCGAGCGGTGGGGAAGGCTGAACATCCTTATTTATCCTCCAGCAGGTGGGTGTTGAAGTCATTGCGCAGGGCATCGATGCCTTCCAGGCGATCGGCGAGGTTTTCGGTACGCAGGGTCAGGCAGGCGATCAGCGCTTCGACCTGAGCCAACGCCGGCACCATGGTGTCGAACGGCGAGGCCGATTCGACCGGGGCGCTGATGATCAGGTCGGCCAGTTCGCGCAGCGGCGAGGCGTAGATGTCGGTGAACAGCACCACGCGCGCGTTGTTGTTCTTCGCGGCACTGGCGACGCGCAGGGCCTGCGTCTGGTAGCGGCGGTAGTCGAACAGCAGTACCACGTCCTGGCGTTGCAGATCGAACAGGCGATCGGGCAGTTGCGCGTTGTCTTCCAAGGCGAAGCAACCGGGGCGCAGCAGGCGCAAGTGATTGAGCAGGTAAGTGGCCATCAGGCTGCTGAAACGACCGCCGAAGCAATACACCTGATGCCGGGCATCGAGCAGCCAGTCGGTGAGAATGCGCACGTCTTCGGGTTGGGTCAGTGATTGGGTTTCGACCAGCAGGCGATGGCTGTCGCCCAGATAATGGCTCCAGGCGTCGTCCTTGTGCTGATGGGCGCGCGGTTGCAACAGCGTGCGCGGCGAGCGCAGGCGGTGATCCATGTCGCTGAGCAGGGCATCCTGGAATTCCGCATAACCGCCGAAGCCGAGTTTTTTCACCAGTCGCACAATGGTCGGATCGCTGACGCCGGCATGTTCGGCCAGACGCGCCATCGGCCCCAGACCGTTACGCGGGTACTGATCAAGCAAGGCGCGAACGACTTTGCGCTCCGACGGCGTGAGATCCAGGCCGGGATCGGTGATCAGGTCTCTGAGAGGGGGCATCCGGGCTCCTGCTGGATGGGGGGTGTTGAATTCGCTTCATAATCCGTTAAAACAGTATTTATGTAACTGATGCTACATGTCTAGTGAATTTTTCAGCGTGTTGAAACGGCGCCAAAATGGGGCGCGGTGCCCGTGTAACAAGGGCTACACGGATTTCGACCGGCCTTGTAGTCCATTGCCCACAACGCTGTCAGATATTGCCGTATTCCTGGCGTCGTCGTTTTTGCCGGTGGCTATCCGGCAGTCCCGCAACCCTCGGTTTACGGCACAATTGCCAAAAGAACGGCTTTACGTCGTTGATTTTCATCAAGGCCTACCGGAGCGATGCCTGTGCAGAGCACTCGTTTGACATTGATTTGCCATGCTCGAACCGTCGCACAGAAATTGGCGTGTTTTCCTACGAACGAGCCTGTTGAAAATAGCGCGCTGGCGTCAGGTGCACTGGCCGAGCGTGTTGCTCCCCCACGACGCTTGATTTGCGCGCCGGAATTGCGCACCCGCCAGACGGCGGCGTGGTTTGGCGCCGATGCGCAGATCGACGAGGCGCTGCGCGAATGTGACTGGGGGCGCTGGCACGGGGTATCGATCAAATCCCTGCAAAACTCTGAAGACCCGGCGCTGCACGCCTGGCTCGAAGATCCCCACGCAACACCTCACGGCGGTGAGTCGGTGGCGCAGTTATGCGAGCGCGTGGCGATATGGCTGAGCAGCCTGCAAGCCACGCCGGGACATGTGGTGGCGGTGACGCATCCGTTTGTCATCCGCGCCGCGCTGATCCACGTGATGCAAGGCACAGCGTTTCATGACATTGATGTCGAACCATTATCGATGGTCGAACTGCGTTTCACCGGGCGCTGGCGGCTACGCTTGCCGGGTCTGGACGTTAAAGGAGCACGTTGATGAAACAACTGCTGGTGATCGGCATCGGTGCCGGTAATCCCGACTACATCACGATGCAGGCCGTGAAGGCGCTGAATCAGGTCGACGTGTTTTTTTTGATGGACAAAGGCACGAGCAAGGACAAACTGATCGACCTGCGCCGAGAGATCTGTGAACGCTACATCGACGACCCCGACTATCGCTTCGTCGAAGCCCACAGCCCGGAGCGCGTGCGCGGTGATGTCGACTACACCGCCAGTGTCGATGACCTGAACCGTGCCAAGCAGCAGACCTTCGAACGCCTGATCAATGACGAATTGTCTGACGGCCAGTGCGGCGGTTTTCTGGTCTGGGGCGATCCGGCGTTGTACGACAGCACCGTGCGCATCCTTCAGGCGATTCTGGCCTCGGGCGCGTGTGCCTTCGAGTTTGAAGTGATCCCCGGGATTACCAGCGTGCAGGCGCTCGCGGCGCAGCACAAAGTGCCGCTGAACACCATCGGCCGTTCCATTGAAATCACCACCGGGCGGCGTTTGGCAGCGGGGCAGGTGAGTGATGCGGACAGTCTGGTGGTGATGCTTGATGCTGAGGATTCGTATCAGCGGGTCGCCGATCAGCAGACCGAGATTTATTGGGGGGCTTACCTGGGCACACCGGACGAGATCCTGATCAGTGGCAGGCTGGCGGATGTCGCGGATGAGATCGAGCGGGTGCGCAAGGCGGCGCGGGCGGAGCATGGGTGGATCATGGATACGTACCTGCTGCGTAAGCCTTAGATTTTCGCTGGCCGAGCGGGCCTCTTCGCGAGCAAGTCGAATCGTCGCACCGTCGCTCCCACAATTTGAAACGCGTTCCCCTGTGGGAGCGAGCTTGCTCGCGAAGGGGGCCGAACTTTCAAAGCGGATTTTCGATGGGCAAAAAAACACCCGGTACAACGCAAGTCGCACCGGGTTTTTGTTGCCAGCAAGCGGCGGATGTCGTGGATCCGCCATTCACTGTTGAACTCTGTTAAGCGCGTTCCAGCGCCAGCGCCACACCCTGGCCGCCGCCGATGCACAGGGTCGCCAGACCCTTTTTCGCATCACGCTTGATCATTTCATGCAGCAAGGTCACCAGCACACGGCAACCCGATGCACCGATCGGGTGACCGAGGGCGATGGCGCCGCCGTTGACGTTGACCTTGTCCAGATCCCATTGCAGATCCTTGGCCACCGCCAGCGATTGCGCGGCGAACGCTTCGTTGGCTTCGATCAGGTCGAGCTGGCCGATGTCCCAGCCGGCCTTGTCGAGGCAGCGGCGGGTGGCCGACACCGGGCCGATGCCCATGATTGCCGGATCAACACCGGCGTTGGCGTAGGCGGCGATTTTCGCCAGAACCGGCAGGCCGAGGGCTTTGGCTTTCTCGGCGCTCATCAGGATGACCGCAGCGGCGCCGTCATTCAGCGACGAAGCGTTGCCAGCCGTGACGCTGCCGTCCTTTTTAAAAGCCGGACGCAGTTTCGCCAGGGATTCGGCGGTGGTGTCGCCGCGCGGCTGTTCATCAACCTTGAACGCCACCGGATCGCCTTTGCGCTGCGGGATCAGGATCGGGGTGATCTCATCGACAAAGCGGCCGGCTTCAATCGCGGCGGCGGCTTTCTGCTGCGAGGCTGCGGCGAAGGCGTCTTGCTGCTCGCGGCTGATTTCGTACTTGTCGACCAGATTCTCTGCAGTGATGCCCATGTGGTAATCGTTGAACGCATCCCACAGACCATCGCTGATCATGGTGTCGACGATTTGCGCGTGGCCCATGCGCAGACCGGTGCGTGCGCCCGGCATGACGTAGTTGGACAGGCTCATGTTCTCCTGGCCGCCGGCGATGATCACGTCAGCGTCGCCGCAACGGATCGCCTGTGCGCCGAGGTGCAGGGCTTTCAGGCCCGAACCGCACACTTTGTTCAGGGTCATCGCCGGTACGGCGTGGGGCAAGCCAGCCTTGATCGCCGACTGACGCGCCGGGTTCTGGCCGGCGCCGGCGGTCAATACCTGGCCCATGATCACTTCATCGACCTGCGCACCGTCCAGACCGGTCTGCTCGAGCAACTGGCGGATCACCGCCGCGCCCAGATCCACCGCGGACACGCTGGCCAGCGAACCCTGGAAACTGCCGATCGCGGTACGCGTGGCGGCAACAATTACGACGTCTTGCATTTTCGAATTCCTCACTCGGCAGCGAACTGCATTTCCGGTACGTGATCCGGGACGATCAGTTTACCAGCGGTTTTGGCGACGATTTCCTCGACGCTGACGCCAGGTGCGCGTTCCTTGAGGACAAAAGCGCCATTTTCGATTTCCAGGTAGGCGAGGTCGGTCAGCACACGTTTGATGCAACCGGCGCCGGTCAGCGGCAGGCTGCATTTGGCGAGTAGCTTGGACTCACCGTCCTTCGATGCGTGGGTCATGATCACGATGATGTTGTCGGCACCGGCCACCAGGTCCATCGCGCCGCCCATGCCCTTGACCAGTTTGCCGGGGATCATCCACGAAGCGATGTTGCCTTCGACGTCCACTTCGAATGCGCCGAGCACGGTCAGGTCGACGTGGCCACCACGGATCATCGCGAAGGATTCGGCGGAGTTGAAAATCGACGCGCCGATGCGCGCGGTCACGGTCTGTTTGCCGGCGTTGATCATGTCGGCATCAATGGTGTCTTCAGTCGGAAACGGGCCCATGCCGAGCAGGCCGTTTTCCGATTGCAGCATGACTTCCATGCCTTCGGGAATGTAGTTGGCGACCAGGGTCGGAATGCCGATGCCGAGGTTCACATAAAAGCCGTCCTGCATTTCGCGGGCGACGCGCTGAGCCATTTGTTCGCGGGTAAGTGCCATGGTTTTATTCTCCGTCAGCCTGAGTTATTTGCGGATGGTGCGCTGTTCGATGCGTTTTTCGAACGTGCCGCAAATGACTCGATCGACGTAGATGCCCGGGGTGTGGATCTGCGAGGGATCGAGTTCGCCGGGTTCGACGATTTCTTCGACTTCAACCACAGTGATCTTGCCGGCGGTGGCGGCCAGCGGGTTGAAGTTCTGCGCGGTGTGGCGGTAGATGACGTTGCCAAAGTGGTCGGCTTTCCAGCCTTTGACGATGGCGAAGTCGCCAGTGATGGATTCTTCCATCAAGTACTTGCGTCCTTTGAATTCGCGTACTTCCTTGCCTTCGGCGACCGGGGTGCCGACGCCGGTGGCGGTGAAGAAGGCCGGAATGCCGGCGCCGCCTGCGCGCATTTTCTCGGCGAGAGTGCCTTGCGGGGTCAGGATGACTTCGATATCGCCTTTGAGCAGTTGCTCTTCGAACAGCTTGTTTTCGCCGACGTAGGAGGCGATGACTTTGCTGATCTGACGATCGGTGAGCAGCACGCCGAGGCCAAAGCCGTCGACGCCGCAGTTGTTGGATACGACGGTGAGGTCGCGGGTGCCTTTGCGCTTGATCTCGGCGATCAGGTTTTCCGGAATGCCGCACAGACCGAAACCGCCGGCGATGACGGTCATGCCGTCCTCAAGCCCGGCCAGGGCTTCCTCGTAGGAACTCACGCGCTTGTCGAAACCTGCCATATGCACCTCTTTTATTATTTGCGGGCGGCTGGCTAGCCGAATGGTTGGAGTGTCTCGCTGGAAGATATATTTGTTAAGTTGATTTTTAAGGTCGATTGATTGATAAAGCTCAATAGTCGCGTTTTGGCGTGCTGCTTAACGCTTGATCGTTCCCATGCTCTGCGTGGGAACGCCTCTAGGGACGCTCCGCGTCCAGTGACGCGGAGCGTCACGGGCTGCATTCCCACGCAGAGCATGGGAACGATCATCACCGACGATCCTGAGGCTTCAGTATGACCATCAAACAGATCCGCGCCTTCCTCGCCGTCGCCCAGAGCCTCAGCTTCGCCGTGGCCTGCGAGCGCCTGCACCTGTCGCAATCGGCGTTGAGCCTGACCATCAAAGCGCTGGAAGAGGGTCTCGGCGGGCGCCTGTTTAGCCGCAACACACGCAACGTCGCGCTGACGGCCGAAGGCGAATCCTTGCTGCCACTGGCTCGACGGCTGATCGCCGACTGGGACAACGCCGAAGACGAGATGCGCCAACGCTTCAGCTTGCAACGCGGGCGGGTGACGCTGGCGGCGATGCCGTCGTTTGCCGGCAACCTGCTGCCGCCGATCCTCAAAACGTTTCGTGCGCGCTATCCAAACGTCAACGTCACGGTTAACGACGTGATCAATGAGCAAGTGCTGGAGATGGTTCGTGATCGTCAGGTGGAACTGGGCGTGGCGTTCGAGCCGATGCAAAACACGGCAATGACGTTCACGCCGTTGTACATGGATCGCTTTGTTGCGGTGGTATCGAAGGATTCGCCGTTGGCCCAGCGCGCTGAGATCGATTGGCAGACGTTGCTTCAGGAGCCGTTTATCACCTTGCAGCGGCCATCGACGGTGCGGGTGATGCTCGAAGAGCACTTGCAGGCTCGCGGCATGAAGTTGCCGGTGGAATTTGAAAGCCATCAATTGGCGACGGTCGGGCGCATGGTCGCCAGCGGTCTGGGCGTCAGCGCCGTCCCGGCGTTGTGTGCCGAGCAGATGCAAGAACTGGGCGCCCATTGCCTGACGCTGGACGACTCGGTGGAGCGGGCCATCGGCGTGCTGACCGAACCGGGCAATGAACTGTCGGCAGCGGCGCAGGCGTTGTTCGATATTCTCAAGGCTGAAGATCTGGGGCGACTGTGAGATCTACCCCCTCACCCCAACCCTCTCCCTCTCCCCTGGGCGAGGGGGAAAGGGAGCCGATCGGGGGCATTTCAGAAAATGGGTTCGACTCGAAATTTTCAGGTCGACGTATTGCTTGAGAACAACTCGGTCAGCTCCCTCTCCCTTGGGAGAGGGCTGGGGTGAGGGGCCTGGGTCCTGAGTCGAGCACATAGTGCAGCAAGTCACCGATCCAGCACTTCAACCAACAACGGCAAAAGCTGTTCACACGACGCTTCAATCTTCAAATCCAGCAAATCATCCGCGCGGGTCTTGCCCAGATTGATTGCAATCAACGGCTTGCCACGATCGGCAATCACCCGGCACAAACGAAACGCCGAATACGCCATCAAAGAAGACCCCACCACCAACATCCCCGCCGCATTTTCTGCCGCCTTCATCGCCCGTGCCGCCGTGGGCTGCGCGACGTTCTCGCCGAAAAACACCACATCCGGTTTCATCCGTTCACCGGCGCAATGCGGACAGTGCGGTACCTGAAAACGCGCCTCGAACGCCGGGTCGAGCAGGGTGTCGCCATCCGGTGCCTGCACCGCATCGACCCCGGCCAGATACGGATTTTGTTGTTCCATCAATTGCTGAATCGAATCACGCTCACTGCGCTGGCCACAGTCCAGACACACAACGCGGTGCAAGCTGCCGTGCAGTTCGATCACATCGTGGCTGCCGGCCTGATCGTGCAGGGTGTCGACGTTCTGGGTGATCAAATCGCGGATCAGCCCACCGTGCTGCAAATCGGCCAATGCCTCATGCGCTGCATTCGGCTGCGCCTGACGCACTCTCGGCCAGCCAAGCATCGCCCGCGCCCAATAGCGGCGGCGTGATTCTGGGGCGGCGAGGAACTCCTGGTACATCATCGGTTGTCGGCCACGGCGTACTCCGTCGCTGTCGCGGTAATCCGGAATGCCCGACGGCGTGCTGATGCCGGCCCCGGTCAGTACGATAAAGTCGCCATCAGCCATCACCTCTTGCAGGGTGTCGAGGTGTTCGCGGGTCGGGCTGTCGAGCATGGTCAGCGCTCCGAAGTGGACGGTGCCAGCAGGTTAGCACGCGACCCGCGCGGGTTACTTGCGAGCCTCCAGAATCAGGTTGAACGGTGTTTGCGTGGCCCGGCGGAAGTGCTTGAACCCGGCCTCGACAAACACTTTGCGCAGACGCATTTCCCCGGCCTGCGCACCCAGGCCCAGGCCGACTTCCTGAGACAACGAGTTGGGTGTGCAGATGAATGTCGAGGCGGCGTAGAACAGCCGTCCGACCGGGTTGATGTTGTCGTCCAGCGTGTCGTTGGCGAACGGCTCGACCAGTAACACCGTGCCGTCGTCTTTCAGCGAGTCATAAGCGTGACGCGCGGCGCCGACCGGGTCGCCCATGTCATGCAGGCAGTCGAAATAGCAGATCAGGTCGTAGTCGTTGCCGGGGTAGCTCTTCGCCGAGCCCTGGAAAAACTTCGCCCGGCTGCTGACTCCGCCTTCCTCGGCGCGTTGGGTGGCGACGGTGATCGACGGCGCGTGATAGTCGTAACCGACGAAGCGCGAGTTGGGAAAGGCCTGGGCCATGATCACCGTCGACGCGCCATGGCCGCAGCCGATGTCGGCGACTTTGGCGCCTTCCTCGAGTTTCGCCACCACACCGTCCAGCGCCGGTAGCCATTCGGCGATCAGGTGGCCTTTATAGCCGGGCCGGAAGAAGCGCTCGGTGCCGGTGAACATGCACGGATGGTGGTCGCCCCAGGGTAGGGCGCCGTTGCCGCGCATGGCTTTGACCAGTTTGTCCTTGTCGTGGAAAAACGACGCCACCACGCCGAGACCACCGGCGACGTAGACCGGCGAGTCTTCGACGGCCAAGGCCAATGCCTGCTCTTCCGGTAAACGGAACTGGCCGTCATGGTGCTCCATGTAGCCGGACGCCGCGTGAGCGCTGAGCCATTCGCGCACCAGACGCGGGTTGCAGGTGGTTTTGGCGGCGAGGGCATCGGCACTGATCGGCTGACTGTCGGACATCGCCCGGTACAAACCGAGCTCTTCGCCGACGATGACATTGGCCAGCATCGCCGCGCCGCCCATGTCGTTGACCAGTTTGCCCATGAATTGGTTGAGCTTCGCCTCGTCCATCATGTGTGCTCCTGAAACAGGATCACGGTCCGGCGGCGTCGAAGGTCGAGGCGTGCGCCACCGGGCGGTGGTCACGGAGTTGGGCAGGGCACGGCTGACGTCCTGCGTCCCCCTCGACTGGGTAATGAATGAGTCTAGCCCCGGTCCGGGGCTGGCGCTGTTTTTGTGAACAGCGAAAACCTCGGTGGGAGCGAGCCTGCTCGCGAAGAGGCCGGCACAATCAACATCGTTGTCGACTGTTCGGCAGCCTTCGCGAGCAGGCTCGCTCCCACAGGTTTTTCGGTGTGTATCACTGTGTATCGCGGTGGTTGGAGGATACACAGCGCTGCAAATGCCCGGTCATGTGTACACAGCGGTGATACAGCCAGCGGTTCAACTCGGCAAAACCCACTGCTGAGGTACATCCCATGCACATTCCTCCCTTATTAGCGCAACCCAGCGTCGGCCTCGGCCTGCGCCGTGGCCTGCTCAAAGACCTGCAAGCTGCCCGCAGCGGCGATTTCGATTTTCTCGAGGTCGCTCCGGAAAACTGGATCGGCGTCGGCGGCGCCCACGGTGCAGCATTGCGTGAACTGGCCGAGCGCTACCCGTTGTCCTGCCACGGTTTGTCGCTATCACTTGGCGGGTCGGCACCGCTGGATGTCGGTTTCTTGCAGGAAGTGCGGGTGTTTCTCGACCATTACAACGTGCCGCTGTACAGCGAGCACCTGAGTTATTGCAGTGATGACGGGCATCTTTACGACTTGCTGCCGTTGCCGTTCACCGAAGAGGCAGTGCACCACGTCGCCGCGCGAATCCGTCAGGCTCAAGACATTCTCGGCCGGCGTCTGGCGGTGGAAAACGTCTCCTACTACGCAGCCCCTCGTCAGGATATGAACGAAGTGACTTTCACCAACGCCGTGCTGCGTGAGGCTGATTGCGATCTGCTGCTGGACGTCAACAACGTTTACGTCAATGCGATCAACCACAGTTTCGATCCGCAATCGTTTCTCGCCGCTATCGAGCCGGGCAGGGTGGTCGGCATGCATGTGGCCGGGCATTTCGATGAGTCTGATACGTTGAAAATCGACACCCACGGCGCCTCGGTAAAACCGCAGGTCTGGTCGCTGCTGGCCGAGGCTTACGCACGATTTGGCGCACAGCCCACGCTGCTTGAGCGGGATTTCAATTTCCCGGCGTTTTCTGAGCTAGTCGCCGAGTTGCAAACCATTCGCCACTTGCAAGCGGAGGGCAGCCGTCGTGGATAACCTGATGCAGCAACAACAGGCGCTGACCCGATATCTGCGCGATCCCGACCATCAATCGCCACCGGCCGACATGAACGCGGCGCGGGTCAACATCTATCGCGATCTGGTGTTCAACAACGTATCGCAACTGTTGAGCGGCACGTTTCCGGTGTTGATCCGGATCATCGGTGAGCAACGCTGGGGTTTGCTGGTGCGCGGCTTTTTGCGTGACTGGCGAGCGCAAACGCCGAAGTTCGGCGAGATTGCCGAATCGTTTCTCGACTATTTGGCCACTCAACCGCAGGTAATCCGCGAAGGTGAGTGGCCGGCGTTTTTGCTGGAGCTGGCGCATTACGAATGGGTCGAGATGGTCTTGCAGCAATCCGATGCTCAGGCGCTGCCGGCGACCGATCCCGCGCTGTTGCTGGACCGCCCGCTGCAGATCTCGGCACTGGCCTGGCCGTTGGCGTATGCGTGGCCAGTGCATGAACTCGATCCAAACCATCAACCTGCCACGCCACCGGCTCAACCGACGCTGTTGCTGGTGCGGCGTGCGGCGGACTGGAGTGTGAAGTTTTCCGAGCTGAGTCCGTTGGCCTGGCGGCTGTTGCAGCGCATCACGGAGTTTGTGTCGTTGACGGGGCGCGAGCAGTTGCAAGGTCTGGCGCGGGAGGCGGGGCAGACCGCCAGCAGTTCGTTCATGGACAACGGCCTGGCGATGTTGCGGGAAATGCATGAGGACCAGGTGATCGGTCTGGCACCTTGAGTACCACTATTACGCCGCACACTGTGGGAGCGAGCTTGCTCGCGAAAGCGATCTGTCAGTCAATTTAAACATCGACTGACAGGACGCCTTCGCGAGCAAGCTCGCTCCCACAGGGTTTTTCGCTGTTATCAGGGATGCAGGGGGAGTTTCAGTTCCGCACACAACCCGCCGCCCTCGCGGTTGCTCAAGGTCAACGAGCCGCCCAGCGCCATGGCCAGTTGCTGAGCGATGGCCAGTCCCAGTCCGGTGCCGCCGGTATCGCGATTTCGCGAGTTTTCTACGCGATAGAACGGTTGCAGCACTTGCGCCAGTTCGGCGTCGGCGATGCCCGGGCCGCGATCCATGACGGTAATCGCCAGATTGCCCTTGTTGGCTTCGACCCAGACTTCGGCAGCGCCGGCGAATTTCAGCGCGTTGTCGGTCAGGTTTACCAACACCCTGCGCAACGCATGGGGGCGGGTGTCGATGACCGCCGCACTCTTGCCGACCAGTTGCACCTGTTTGCCCATGTCCTGATAGTCGAACACCAGGCTTTCGAGGAAGGAATCCATGTTGGTCCGGCGGCTTTCCTCGGTCGAGCCATGGATGCTGCGCGCATAGGCCACGCCTTCGCGCACCAGATGTTCCATCTCGCTGAGGTCATTCCACAGCTTGTCTTTCTCGACGCAATCGTCCATGAGTTCGGCGCGCAGTTTCATCCGCGTGATCGGCGTTTGCAGGTCATGGGAAATCGCCGCCAGCAGTTGCATGCGTTCCTTGAGGTAGGCGGCGATGCGCGCCTGCATCGTGTTGAACGCCCGCGCGGCGTAGACCACTTCGTTCGGGCCGCTTTCGTCGAGGTTGATCGGGTGGGCGTTGGGGTCGAGGGTTTCCACGGCGTCGGCCAGCCGGGTCAAGGGGCGGACCGCAATGCGTACGGCCAGCCAGGTGCAGGCGATCATCAGCGCCAGTTGGCCGAGTAATACCGCCGGCAACCAGGGTGACAACGGCACCATCGCGGGGCGCACGTCGATGGTCACCGGGCTGCCGTCGCTCAGGCGCAGATGGCCCTGAAAATGTTTCTTCGGCCCGGGAATATCGGTGAAGGTCAGCGGATAGCGTTCACCAATGGCTTCGGTGATCGAGGTGACAGCCACCGGCACATCACCGGCCTCGATCGGCGTGCCCGGTTCGCCTTCGCTCAACAGGTAACCATAATTTCTTCGCGCCAGACGCTCGAGCCAGGCAGGGCGCTCTTCGGCAGGCAAGCGATCGAGGATTGCAATCGAGGTCGAGACATCGGTTTCCAGATTGCCGAGCATGGTGTTCTTGGCGCTTTGGTAACGCTCGTAATATTGCGCACCGAACGACAGCGCCTGGGCGAGCAACAGGCCAACCAGGAAAATCAGCGACAGGCGTGAGGCGAGGGTGCGCGGCCAATGCAGATTGACGCTCATGCCGGGGCACCGAGAATTTCGACCGGCAGCGAGAACACATAACCTTCGCTGCGCACGGTCTTGATGTAGGCCGGCTCGCGCGCGTCATCGAGCAGACGCTGACGCAAACGGCTGACCAGCAAATCGATCGAGCGGTCGAACAGATCGGCATCACGGCCCTGGGTCAGGTTGAGCAGTTGATCGCGGCTGAGCACCCGTTGCGGGTGATCGAGAAACACTCGCAGTAAACGGTATTCGGCACCGCTGAGGGCGACCATGGTGCCGTCCTTGTCCAGCAGGTGACGGGCCGAGGTGTCCAGTTGCCAACGGCCGAAAGCCAGCAAGCGCCCGGCCTCGGTGACCACCAGATTCGGTGGCAGCATGCGCGTGCGGCGCAGCACGGCGTTGATCCGCGCAAGCAATTCGCGGGCGGCGAACGGTTTGGTCAGGTAATCGTCGGCGCCCATTTCCAGGCCGATGATGCGGTCGGTTTCATCGTTGCGCGCGGTCAGCATCAACACCGGCGTGGCCTTGTGTTTGCCCACGCGCAGTTCGCGGCACAGCTGCAGGCCATCGTCGCCGGGCATCATGATGTCGAGCACGATCAGGTCGACAGTGTTGGCTTCGAGAAAACTGCGCATCTGCCGGCCATCGGCGACCACTGTGGTGCGCAGGCCGTTTTTCTTCAGGTAGTTGCCCACCAGTTCACGGATCTCGCGGTCGTCGTCGACGATGAGAATGTGATCGACATGATCCATCGGTTCAAGCCTCAGTCAGAAAGGGATGCCGTGCAGTCTATAGAGCCTTCAATGGCTCGCCTGCCTGCCTTTGTATTGCAGTGTATCTGCCGCGTTCACGGATACACGGGGACGCAAAAACGCGATTTTCACAGGGTTTTGTATCGCTGTGTATCCCTCGATGGCAGGGATACACAGCGATTGAAACGCGCCTGTTCCTGACACAGACGCGATACCTCGCGAGCCTCAAATAGGCTCCATCGAGGCCCACACAGATCGCCTCGGCTCAAACCCACTGAAGCCTTGAGGAAAAACGCCATGAACAACAAATCCGTAATCGCCGCCTGCCTGTTTGCCGCGCTGAACATCTGCACGCTGTCGGCCCGCGCCGAAGCCGCTGTCACCCCGCAAACCTACACCTACGGCACCCACCTGGATATCCAGAAAGTGATCTCGCTGAAAGAGGACAACTCGGTGAATTGCGGGATTGTCGAGGCGCGCATGACCTACCTCGATTCGGCCGGTCAGACCCGCGTGCTCGATTACAGCAAATTCGCCGACGGCTGCAACAACGACAACTAAGCCATCACTCTTTATAGAAGGAAACAGCCATGAACAACGTATCGCGCTTTTTGACCGCTATCGCTTTCTCCCTGGCCGGCGTCGCCGCCCATGCCAACGCCGCGGTTGAACAGCATAGCTGCCACAGCAGCACCTGCTTCCAGCTGACGCCGGTGGCCAAGCAGGGCACCGATGGCTTGATTGCAGCCGACGGCTCCAGCCGCACACCGCAGGGCCAGATGATTGCCGCGGACGGCTCCAGCCGCACGCCGCAGGGCCAGATGTTTGCCGCGGACGGCTCCAGCCGCACGCCGCAGGGCCAGATGTTTGCCGCGGACGGCTCCAGCCGCACGCCACAAGGGCAGATGTTTGCTGCGGACGGTTCCAGCCGCACGCCACAAGGCCAGATGTTTGCCGAGAACGGCGCGAGCCGTACGCCGCAGAGCCATTGGCTGGACAGCCAGAACGTCTGAATGGCCCGTCACGTTCATTGATCAAGGGTGACTCACTATGTACCTCATCGCATTCCTCGGCGGTCTGCTGACCGTGCTCAGCCCCTGCATCCTGCCGGTGGTGCCGTTCCTGTTTGCCGGTGCCCAACGCAGCCGCACCTCGATACTGCTGACCCTCGGCGGCATGGCCCTGACCTTCGCGCTGATCTCAAGCCTGGCGGTCGTCAGCAGTGAATGGGTGATTCAAGCCAGCAACAGCGGACGTTACGTCGCCCTGATCGTGATGAGCGTGTTCGCCCTGTCGCTGATCTCGGCGCGCATCGGCGACTGGCTGACACGTCCCTTCGTGATGCTCGGCAACCGCCTCGACCCGGACACCCGGAAAAAGGCCGGGCCGATGGGCTCGATCATGCTCGGCGTGGCCACGGGGCTGCTGTGGGCACCGTGCGCCGGGCCGATTCTCGGCGTGATCCTCACCGGTGCCATGCTGCAAGGCGCCAACGCGCAGACCAGCCTGTTGCTGTTGGCCTACGGCGCCGGCAGTGCCTTGTCGCTGGGCACGTTGATCTTCACCGGGCGCGGCTTGGTCAATCGCCTGAAACCGTCGATCCCGTTCACCGGTTGGTTGCGTCGTGGTGCCGGGGCTGCGGTACTGGCGACGGCAGCGGTGATTGCCACGGGCCTGGATAAGACCTTGCTGGCGAACACCTCCT
The DNA here is from genome assembly GCF_902497745.1 of Pseudomonas fluorescens. Taxonomy (GTDB): domain Bacteria; phylum Pseudomonadota; class Gammaproteobacteria; order Pseudomonadales; family Pseudomonadaceae; genus Aquipseudomonas; species Aquipseudomonas fluorescens_BM. The sequence continues at coordinate 82,029 of NZ_CABVHJ010000008.1, read as the reverse complement.
CTGAGGGGGTGGCCAGTGTCGAAAAAAGCGTGCTGGAAAACGTGCCGAAAGTGGTCGACTACTTTGTCAGCAAAGTCCGCGCGGACTCGCCGATGGAGCAGGGCAAAGGCGCGATGCCGTCGCTTTCCGGTGCGGTGCAATGGTTGAACTCGCCTGAGCTGAGCGCCGAAGCCCTGCGCGGCAAAGTGGTGCTGGTGGATTTCTGGACCTACGACTGCATCAACTGCCAGCACACCCTGCCGTACGTCAAAGACTGGGCGAAGAAGTACGAAAAGGACGGCCTCGTGGTGATCGGTGTTCACACCCCGGAATACGGTTACGAGCGGATCATCGACAACGTCAAGGATCAGGTGAAAAAGCTCGGCATCACCTACCCGGTGGCCATCGACAACAACTACGCAATCTGGCGTAACTTCGACAACCAGTACTGGCCGGCGCATTACCTGATCGACGCCAAGGGGCAGGTGCGTTACAGCCACTTCGGCGAAGGTCGCTACGAAGCGCAGGAGCAAATGATCCAGCAGTTGCTGCAGGAGGCGAAGGCGCCTGCGACCTGATCAGCAAAACCAATGGCTCAGAGGTCACGCACCATGAGCCATTGTTCGTTGTCCCAGGCGCGAAAACGCTCCAGCACCTGCCAGCCGCGTTTGGCGTAGTAGTCCTGCTTGTTCTGCGTGTGCAGATACAGGCGCGCAAAGCCGCAGTCTTTCGCCTCCTGACAAATCCCTGCAATCAAACGTTCCGCCAGACCTTGCCCGCGTGCTTCAGGGTTGACGAACACGCAGGCCAGCCAAGGCCCGAGATCAGGGCGCAGAGCGAGGTCATCACGTGCCAGCGCCGCGCCGCCGAGCAGACGCTCACCGTCCATGGCAATCAGACAGGGCCAGTCACCATTGCCTTGGCCCTCGGCAAATTCGCGCTGCCACTCGGCCAGTGGGTGGTCGACGTATTCGTAGGGAAATTGCTGGTGGATCCATTGAGCATAACGGTCGCTGTGGTGCATGTGATGCGCGAGCCAATCGATTTGCAGTGACATCAGTCGAGTCCGTTCCAGAAGCGAGGGAGCATCAAAAACCAATCCCCCAACCTTGGCAATCCTCAAGGTGTTCCAGACGCTTTACAGATTTCCACCGCTCATCGGCAAACCCCCGGTTTTACGGGGTGGCCAGACGATTGGCAGGGACGCAGAGCGGTCTCGGCGCGATAGTGCGTGAGCAGGGTCACTGCCGGCCTTGCCCCATAACAAGAGCGCGAGGTTGCCATGCCTAAATTCGTGATTGAACGCGAGATTCCAGGGGCCGGGAAGCTATCGGAAGCAGAACTCAAAGCCGTGTCGAAAACGTCTTGTGATGTATTGCGCGAACTCGGTCCGCAGGTGCAGTGGCTGCAGAGCTATGTCACCGCAGACAAAATCTATTGCGTGTACATCGCGCCGGATGAAGAGCAAGTGCGTGAACATGCAAGGCTTGGTGGCTTTCCCGCCAACAGTGTGGAGCGTGTGATGACGGTCATCGACCCGACCACCGCCGAATAACCACCGATCCAACTTGTAGCGGAGCTCACGTTCATGAGTACCCCGATTGATCTCACTGCCTTGAAGGAACGCCAGAAAGTCGCCTGGGCCAGTGGCGACTACGCCGTGATCGGCACCACCCTGCAAATTGTCGGCGAAAACCTCGCCGAAGCCTGCGACCTGCGTTGCGACGAGGAGGTGCTGGATGTCGCTGCCGGCAATGGTAATGCGACGCTCGCGGCGGCGCGGCGCGGTTGTCTGGTCACCTCGACCGACTATGTCGCGGCGCTGCTGGAGCGGGGCCAGGATCGTGCCCGCGCGGAGCATCTGGACGTGACGTTTCAGGTGGCCGATGCCGAAGCGCTGCCGTTCGCCGATGAGAGCTACGACGCCGTGCTGTCGACCTTTGGCGTGATGTTCGCACCGGATCAGGACAAGGCTGCTGCTGAACTGGGCCGGGTTTGTCGCCGTGGCGGGCGGATCGGTCTGGCCAACTGGACGCCGGAAGGTTTCGTTGGCCAGATGTTCAAGACCCTCGGCCGGCATCTGCCACCGCCTGCCGGTGCTCAGCCGCCGTCGAATTGGGGCTCCGATGCGTGGCTGCACAAGCATTTCGATGACCGCGATTTTCTGCTGCGCGTGACACGGCGCGAGTTCAACTTTCGCTATCGCTCGGCCGCGCATTTCATCGACATCTTCCGCCATTGGTACGGGCCGGTGCACAAGGCCTTCGCGGCACTGCCGCCGGAGAGCGGGCAGGCGCTGGAAAATGATCTGGCAGATTTGCTCAACCGTTTGAATCGAGCGGGGGAGGAGTCGCTGGTGGTGCCGAGTGAGTATCTGGAGGTGGTGATCACTAAACGCTGAGTCACACACCATTTTCAAATTTGTGGTGATCCCCCTGTGGGAGCGAGCCTGCTCGCGAAAGCGCTGTGTCATTCAACAAAGATGTTGTCTGACACTCCGTCTTCGCGAGCAAGCTCGCTCCCACAAGGGTAAATGTAGCTGGGGCGGAAGACCTATTTCACCTGCGGCCGATCAAACCACTCCAGCGCCGTGCGCCAGATGCAGATCCCCAGAAAGTACGCCGACATCAGCAACCACAAACCCATCACCAACGGGTTGATGACCGGATGGTTGAGTACCAGCGACAAACTGCACAGCAGCCAGATCGCCGTCACCGCAATGTTGATCGGCATGAACCGCCGTACGCGGAACGGGTGCAGGAATTTCATCCGCGTCACGGTCAGCAGCGCCAGACCAATCACCGTCAGAAAAGTGATCCACGGTCCTGGCCCGATGATGTACAGACACAGCGCGACCACATTCCACGCCGCAGGAAACCCGACAAAGTAGTTGTCCTTGCTCTTCATGTTGACGTTGCAGAAGCAGAACAGCGACGACACCAGAATCAGCGACACCGTCAGCAGCAGGGTGTAGTCGGGCAGCGGAATGTAGCGATAGATGAACAGCGCCGGGATGAACACGTATGTCAGGTAATCGATCACCAGATCAAGGATCGAACCGTCGAAGCTCGGCAGCACCGATTGCACGTTGACCTTGCGCGCCAGTGCGCCGTCGAGGCCGTCGACAATCAACGCCACGCCCAGCCACATCAGGCAGTGGGTCGGCTGGTTTTCCAACAGGGCGAGGGTGGCCAGAAATGCGGTGACCACGCCAGTCGCGGTAAAACCATGGGCGCCCCATGCTTTGAGCCTGGCGATGTGTACGGTCGATATCACGGGGGCGTTCTCCAGAAAGTGATGCAAGCCGGGTATCACCCTCGGTTAAAAGGGCGCCGGCAAACCGGGTTGGGGTTGCAGCTATCGACCGGTCTGGCCGGGATAAGGTTCAGCATCCTTGAATCTTAGCTGGCCGGCGAAAAAATACGCGGGCGAAATCCGCCAGGGTTTTGCGTGTCAGCCAAACGGTGCTGGCGCTCTGGCCGCACGGGTCTATCGTTGCCAGACGCAGTCACTGCCCTTGCCTGAGGACGACGTCATGAACACCAGCGATTTGCTCGAACAACTACTGCGAGGCCGGGCCTCGGCGGGACAGCAATCTTCAGCGTCTGCCGGCGATGGTTTGGGCGGTTTAGGCGGCTTGCTGGGCGGCCTGCTCGGTGGCGCGGATTCAACCGGGACACGCGGCGGCGCGCCGGCGGGCGGGTTGGGTGGATTAGGCAGTTTGCTCGGTGGTTTACTCGGCGTCGGTGCCGGTGGTGGCCTGGGCGGCGCATTGGGTGGTGCACTGGGTGGCGGTGGCAGCACGCAAAGCCGTTCCGGCGGCACCAATTATGCGGCGCTTGCCTCGCTGGGCATGATGGCGTTTCAGGCCTATCAAGCCTGGCAACGCAGCCAGGCCAGTTCGGCCCCGCAACAAACGCCGCAAACGGCTAACCTCCTAGCCGGCCCGGAGATTGAAGAACACGGCCACGCAGTATTGCGCGCGTTGATCGCGGCAGCCAAGGCTGACGGGCGTATCGATGAATCCGAGAAACACCTGATCAGCAGTGAAATCGGCAAACACACCGACGATCCGCAGTTGCAGCAATGGCTCGATGCCGAAGTCGCCAAGCCGCTGGACCCTGATGATGTGGCGCAGGCGGCCAATGGGGATCCGGCCGTCGCCGCCGAAATGTACCTGGCCAGCGTCATGCTGGTGGATGACCAGCAGGACGCCGAGCGCAGTTATCTGGATGAGCTGGCAGCAGCATTGCAGATCGACCCGGATTTGCAGATGCATCTGGAGCAGCAAGCCAAGGGCCAGGCCTGAAAGCAACATCAAAAGATCGCAGCCTTCGGCAGCTCCTACCGGGTGTACATCATTCCATGTAGGAGCTGCCGAAGGCTGCGATCTTTTGATCTTCAAAGCCAAATTGCATCCCATAACGGGTAGTCCCCCACACGCCGAGCCAATCCGGCGCGTATCGGGTTCATAACGATATATCGGGCCGCCGCTTTAAGATCTTCATCGCGACGCAACGCTCGGTCGTAGTAGCCGCGTTGCCATAACCGTCCCTGACTGCCGCGCTTGAGATTGATCGAACGACAACTGCGCGATTTGACGCGGCACATGAGCGCTGCCAATGAGCCTTGTTTCAATTCGATCAGCCAATGCAGATGATCCGGCATCACCACCCACGCCAGCGACTGAACCATTCCCTCGTCACTGGCTGCACGCATTTGCTCTACCAGCAGTCTTCCCAAACGCCAATCCGAAAACACTGACTGACGTTCGTGAACGGCGGCGGTGAGCAGATAAATACGTCCAGCCTCGCTATAACGTCCTTTGCGTAATCCACACGCCTTTGCAGCAGTAGGCATTCCTTTGCCCTCCCCAAAACATCGTCCCTGAACGTTAGCAATCCCTCACCGTTACGCGAACTCAACCCATTGCACGATGTAACCCTGTAGGAGCTGCCGAAGGCTGCGATCTTTTGATCTTGTTTTTAAAATCAAAATCAAAAGATCGTCCGATCGCGGCCCGAGCCTTCGGCAGCTCCTACAGAGGAATTCAGTGTGTGCGAGGATCGCGCAGGTGGCCGTCCGTCCGGGCAATTTTCACGTCGATTGAATTTTTCGCAGGCGCTGCCTCTCTGCTGCTGTAGAGGCGCGTGGAACAGCGTCCTGCCAACCGACCGAGAATTTTGCCATGACTGTCCTGACACCCCTGCAAGCTGCGCCTGCCCAACCGCATCTTATGAATGCCGCCGGGAATATTCGGCAGGTCTATGACGCGTTGTTGCGCGATGACAATTCCCAAGACCTTGCACAGGCGTTTTTACAGGAACAACTGCAACACGCCGCGCAACTCTCCGATTCCCTGCCCGAAGATCCCACGACGTGGCACGCCTGGGTGGCCGAAAATTGCGCCGATGTCGCCCGGCAATACGCCGACTATCTGCAACAGCGCAAGGACGGCGGGCCTCGGCAATTCTTCCGTGGCAAGGCGCAGGCGCTGTATTTCCTGCAAGCGGTGGCACCGACCAAACTGGTCGACGGCGCCTGGCTGTCTGGCCTGCTGCCGCGCTGGCAGGATCCGCGTTTCCAAGGCCTGCTACGCACCTTTCTGGAAGAACTGGGCGAGGGCAATCCGGCGCAGAACCACGTGGTGATCTACCGCAAACTGCTCGCCGAACACGACTTGCAGGACAGCAGCGCGATCGACGATGAACACTACCTGCAAGGCGCAATACAACTGGCTCTCGGTGTCTGTGGCGCGGATTACTTGCCCGAAGTGATCGGTTACAACCTCGGCTATGAACAACTGCCGCTGCACTTGCTGATCAGCAGTTACGAACTCAGTGAGCTGGGGATCGATCCGTACTATTTCACCCTGCATGTGACCATCGACAATGCCAGCACCGGCCATGCGCAGAAAGCCGTGCAGGCGGCGCTCGATCTGCTGCCGCTTGAGGCCGATCGCGGCGAATTTCTGCGTCGGGTGGCGCTGGGTTATCGGCTCAACGACCTCGGGCAGGGCAGTCGCGCAATCATCGAAGGTTTCGACCTTGAGCATGAACTGCTGGCGATGCTTGAGCGCAAGTGCCCATTCGCCCAACACATGCACTCCGATTACTGCCGCTTCGAAGGGCAGACCGTCAATCAGTGGCTGGCCGCACCGGAACAATTGCCCGGTTTTCTTCAAGCGTTGCAGAACAAGGGCTGGATCAAACGACACGGAGACCCGCAGGCCAGCCGCTTTTGGCAGCTGATCGCGGGCGACGGTGCGGCGATGTTTGGCGTGTTCAATGCCTACGAAAAACAACTGGTGCACGACTGGATTGCTGGTGACTGGACCTCTTCGGATAAAACCAAACCCGCTCGGCGGCACAGTCAACCCGCAGCGCCCATCGAAGGGCTTGAACAGGATCCCGATGTACAGGCGCTCAATGCCGCGCTGCAAGGTCAGGACGGCTTGGCGCAAATGGCGATTCTGATTCCCTGGCTCGCACCGTCGCGCCACGCACATCCGGCCGGACTGCTCGCCACACGGCGTTTTATCGAACTCAAATCCCGCTTGCCTTAAGGACATCACCGATGACTCAGGAAGAACAACTCTGCCCCAACGACCTCGTGTTGCTGCAACTGGGCCGACGCTTGTTGGCGGACGGATATCGGTTTGTTACGCCGACGCCGTTGACCCATCAGCGGGTCAACCAGCGTGACGAGGGGCAGATGGCCGACTCTTTACGCGATGTGTTCGGTTGGTCGCGTCCTTTCGCGCCGGGTTTGTTGCCGGCCGATGAACAGCGGCAACTGCAGGACGCTCAGGTGATTGATGCGTACGACGGCCAACTGAAGAGCCGGATACGCTGGTCGAGTCTGGATGATTTGCTGTTCGTGCATTCGGCGTTCCCTACCGACGCGGCCGACGCGGTATTTTTCGGCCCGGACACCTATCGTTTCGCCCAATTGATTCATGCCCACTTGCAACAGAACTTCGCGCCCATCCATCGCGCGGTGGACATTGGTTGTGGGGCGGGCGTCGGAGCCATTCTGATCGGCCGTGCCCGTCGCGAGGCGCAGGTGCTGGCGCTGGATATCAACCCCGCAGCGCTGCGCCTGACTTCGATCAACGCGGCACTGGCGGAGGTCGCCAACGTCGAGGTGCACGCCAGTGATCTGTTGCAGGGTGCCGACGGCGAGTTCGATCTGATTGTCGCCAACCCGCCGTACATGGCCGATCCGGCTGAGCGCGCTTATCGTCACGGGGGCGGGACGCTGGGGGCAGGGCTGTCGCTGCGTATCGTCGAGCAGGCGCTGAACAGGCTGGCGCCCGGCGGTTCGCTGTTGCTCTACACCGGTGTGGCGATGGTCGATGGTCGCGATCCGTTTCTCGACACCGTGCTGCCTCGACTGGACGAGAAGCGCTTCGGCTGGACATACCGCGAACTCGATCCGGATGTCTTCGGCGAAGAACTGCTCAATCCCGGTTATCAACGGGTCGACCGCATCGCCGTGGTGGCGCTGACCGTGACCCGAATTGGCTGAAGCAAGGCAGGTGCGCGATGAACAGAAACCTCGACGACTACAACCGCATGCGCGACTTTTCGGCGACGTCGGAACCGGCGGCCGTCAAGCGTTCGGGGCGCAAATCCGCCACGGATCATGCCTTGCAGTTCTGCATCCAGAAGCACGATGCGTCGCACCTGCATTACGACTTTCGCCTGGAGCTCGATGGCGCACTGAAAAGTTGGGCAGTGCCGAAAGGGCCGTCGCTCGATCCCAAGGTCAAGCGTCTGGCGGTGCATGTCGAGGATCATCCGCTGGATTACGCAACATTCGAGGGCAGCATTCCCGAAGGGCATTACGGCGCCGGCGATGTGATTGTCTGGGATCGTGGCGTGTGGATTCCGCTGGAAGATCCGCACAAGGCCTACGAAAAGGGCAAGCTCAAGTTCGAATTGCAAGGCGAAAAGCTCGGCGGCATCTGGAACCTGGTACGCACGCACATGCCGGGCAAGAAGGAACAATGGTTTCTGATCAAGCATCAGGACGATGCCGCGCGGCCGCAGGATGATTACGACGTGCTGCTGGCCGAGCCGGACAGTGTGCTGAGCGAACGCACAATCGTCGACAAACCCAAACTGGCCGCCGAGCAAAGCAAACCGCTGAAGAAACCTGCGGCGAAAACCCGCAGGCCCGCGAGCGGCAAGCTCACTGGTGCGCACAAGGCCAGACTGCCGACGCAGCTCAAGCCGGAACTGGCCACCCTCGTCGACAGTGCGCCCGAAGGGCAGTGGAGCTACGAGATCAAATTCGACGGCTATCGGATCATGGCGCGCATTGATCATGATCAGGTGCAGTTGTTTACCCGCAACGGTCATGACTGGACGCACAAGTTGCCGCAACAGGCCCAAGCCTTGGCTGCGCTGGGATTGGAGTCGGCGTGGCTGGACGGTGAAATGGTCGTCGCCAACGAACAAGGCGTGCCGGACTTTCAAGCCCTGCAAAATGCTTTCGAGGTCGGGCGCAGCGGCAACATCCTCTACTACCTTTTTGATCTGCCGTATCTCAACGGTGTCGACCTGCGTGAAGTGCCGGTCGAGGAACGTCGCGCCGCGCTGGCCACGGTGCTTGGCAGCCATGAGCAACCGTTGTTGCGCTTCTCCGAAGCCTTCGACGAAACGCCGGACGCGCTGCTCAACAGCGCCTGCCAGATGCAGATGGAAGGCTTGATCGGCAAACGCCTCGGCTCGCCGTATGTGTCGCGACGCAGCAGCGACTGGATCAAGCTCAAATGCAAGCATCGCCAAGAGTTCGTGATCGTTGGTTATACCGATCCGAAAGGTTCGCGCAGTGCGTTCGGCGCCTTGTTGCTGGGGCTGCATGATCGTGACAGTGGCGAGTTGCGTTACGCCGGCAAGGTCGGGACTGGCTTCAACGAGTCAACGTTGAAAAGCATCCTCGCCCAACTCAAACCCTTGCAGGTGAAGAAAGCCGCTGTGGTCAATCCGCCCAGCGGTTTCGAGGTCAAAGGCGTGCACTGGCTCAAGCCAAAACTGCTGGCGGAGGTTGCGTTTGCCGAAATGACCAAGGACGGTTCGGTACGTCACGCGGTGTTCCATGGCTTGCGCGATGACAAACCGGCCAAGGGCATCACTGAGGAGCGAGCGAAACCCGTGAAGACTGCAGAGAAGAAAACCTCCGCGAAAAAAGCACCGGAAAAAGCCCCGGCGAGCAAAGCCGACACCGCGCCCTCGCAACTCGGGCTGGCCAACGGCAAGGTGCGCATCACCCACCCGGATCGCGTGATCGACGCGGTCAGTGGCACTACCAAAATGCAGCTGGCCGAGTATTACGCCAGCGTTTCCGAATGGATCCTGCCGCAACTCAAGGATCGCCCGGTGGCACTGGTGCGCGCCCCGGACGGCATCGCCGGTGAGTTGTTTTTCCAGAAAAACGCCGAGCGTTTGGCAATACCCGGCATCACCACGCTGGACAAAGACGTCACCGGGCAACCGGTGATGCTGGTCAACAACGCCGAGGCGCTGGTCGGCGCCGTGCAGATGAGCACCGTCGAGCTGCACACCTGGAACGCCACCACCGTCGATCTGGACAAGCCTGATCGCTTCGTCCTCGACCTTGACCCGGATCCGGCGCTGCCGTGGAAAAGCATGGTCGAAGCGACAGCGCTGACGCTGACTGTGCTCGATGAACTGGGATTGAAAGCGTTCCTTAAAACCAGTGGCGGCAAGGGCATTCATCTGGTGGTGCCATTGACCCGCAAACTCGGCTGGGATGAGGTCAAGGACTTCAGCCACGCCATCGTCAGCCATATGGCCAAGCTATTGCCGGACCGATTTTCGGCGGTGTCCGGGCCAAAGAATCGTGTCGGGCGGATCTTCATCGATTACCTGCGCAACGGTCTGGGCGCCACCACCATCTGCGCTTACGCCGCGCGCACCCGCGAAGGTCTGCCGGTGTCAGTGCCGCTGTTTCGCGAGGAAGTTGCCGAGATCAAGGGCGGTAATCAATGGAACGTGCGCAACGTTCATGAGCGTCTGGCGGAGGTCGGCGACGCGCCATGGGCCGAGATGAAGAAAACCCGGCAGAGCATCACCGCCGAGATGCGCAAGCGGGTCGGGCTGAAAAAGTGATCAGGTGTCGCGCAGCAAGTCGTGGGCGTTGAGCAGTTCGAAGGCGATTTCGGGATGGTTTTCCAAGCCGCGACGAATGGCGGCGGGGATGGCCGCGCGCGTCTTGCGGCACAGGCCAGGCAACTCTTCGATCTGAATGGCAATGCCGCGCATGGTGCGCACTTCGTTGAAACCGGGGGCGACTTCGACGCGCAATCCCAGTTGTTCATACATGCGTTGTTTCAGGTGTTCGAGATCGGCGAGGTCTTTGAGTTTTTCCAGCCGCGCCAGCAGGATTTTCTCTTCTTCGCGGGTCAGGCGCAGGATGCGCAAATCCGCGCCGGGTGTCTCCAGCAACGGATCGCGCCCGCAAATGCAGGCGCCGGGCGGGCAGGGTGAGCGCAGAGGCGCAGAAGTCGTCATGGCCTCCATCATAGAGGCCGTCGGACAGTTTTGCCTATGCGCCTTCAGCGGCCGTCCATCGGCTGCTTCATCCGTGACGGCTACTGATTCAGGCCTTCGTAATGCACCAGAATCGCGTTGGCGAGATCTTCATCACTGGCGTTCAGGCCAGGATTGTTCTGGCGAACCTGTTGCAGCACCGACTCAAGATAAACCCCACGAATGGCCCCGCCACTGGCGACAAATGCAGACAAGTCGTCACGGGCCGGAATCACCATTTTGTGATCCTTGAAGGTCGAGTACAGCGACGCGGAGACACCGGCCGAGGTGGCGACATCGCCCGCATCGACGCGGGCCAACGCCGAGCCGACCGGCAGGCATAAGAGTAAAGAAGAAACGAGCACTAACTTGCGCATGACAGTGTTCCTCCACAAGCGCGAAGCAAAAAGGGAAGCACTACATAATGTGAGAGGGGCGCGGCGGGCGGGAGTTCCGTGGGGCTGCAAAGTCTGCGTTATTGCAAGTCAGACGCGGGCAACGCGATTGCAGGTTGCCCGGCCTGCAGACTGCGGCGGGTCAAATCACCCCGCAGGCCATGCGATCACCGCCACCACCCAGCGGTTTCGGCATGTCGGCGTGGTTGTCGCCACCGGCGTGGATCATCAGCGCATGGCCCTTGATCTCGGAGATCTTTTTCAGGCGCGGCGCCAATACCGGATAGTTGGCGATGCCATCTGCTGTCACGTACACCGCCGGGAGGTCACCTAAATGACCGTCAGCATACGGGCCGAGATGCTTGCCGGTTTTCTGCGGATCGAAATGCCCGCCAGCGGCGAGTGCGGCGCCTTTCACGCCATCCTTCATACCGGCGTCGCAACTGCCGTTTTCATGGACGTGAAAACCATGGATGCCGGCCGGCAGGGATTTCAGATCCGGGGTGAACAGCAGGCCGTAGGCGGTTTCACTGATGGTGACCGAGCCAATCGCTTGCGGCGCGCCGTCGGCGCTGACCAGATTGATGGCGACTTTTTCCGTCGCCGCCTGTGCGCTGCCGATGACCAAAGTGCCAAGCAAACCCAACCACAATGCGCGTTTCATAGCGTTTCCTTTTGCTGCATGAAAAATCAGAACGACGGACTCAATAGCCTGCCGGTATTAACCGGCGATGAAGGCGTTGGCCGTGCGCGTTGAAAAGTGAGACTTGCCGCGCAATCCGAAAGTTTTGCGGCATTTGGCCCTCATGCCGACACCTGCTGACACGCTCTGGTCCGGCAGACCTGCGCAAATAGGCTTAACTGAAGGCTGACAAGCGCTTACGGGCGTGGCCAAGGAGGAAAACCCGGTGTCGATCAAACTGCGTTTAGTGTTGCTGATTGTGACAAGTCTGCTGACAGCCTTGATCGTGAGTCTGGTCAGTTACGTCGGCAATCAGCGGATGGCCTCGGCGGTCAGCGATAACGCGGTCAGCATGAGCGCGCTGCGCAACCATATGGAAGCTGACATGATGCACGACGCCCTGCGTGCCGATGTCTACTCGGCGATGCTGGTGGGACTGAGCAAAAGCACCAGTACAGCGAGCGAGGTGCGCGACTCGATCAACGAGCATGCCGGGCATTTTCGTGAGGTGCTTGAGGAGAACCTCAAACTGCCGATCAACCCTACATTGCGTACCGCTCTTGAGCAGATCAGACCGAGCCTCGACACCTACATCAACACCGGCGAGCGGATTGTCGGGCTGGCACTCGACAGTCCTGATGCCGCTCAACAGGAACTGGGCACGTTCAACACAGCATTCAGTCAGCTCGAAGAGCAGATGGCCGCGCTCAGCGAATTGATTGAAACCAATACCCGGCAAACCAGCGCAGGCACCGAAGCGGCGATCCGCAATGCCAACGTCGCGCTCGGCTTGGTGTTGCTCGCCAGTCTTGTGCTGCTGTTGATTCAGGGGCGCTGGGTGATTCTGAGCATTATGGGACCGTTGAAGACCGCTAGTCGCATCGCCGAAAGCATTGCCCATGGCAATCTCAGTGAGCCGATCGCCGAGCCGTCCGGCAAGGATGAAGCCAGTGTCCTGATTCGCACATTGGCGACCATGCAGCGCGACTTGCGCAACATGATCGACGTGGTGCGGCGCAATGCTCACGGCGTCAGTGGCATGAGCGAACAACTCAGCCAGGGCTGCCATCAGGTCGCCGACAGCAGCCAGCAACAAAGCGTCGCTGCCGGCACCATGGCTGCAGCCGCCAGTCAGATGACCGCGAGCATCGAGGAAATCACCCGCCACGCCGAACGCGCCCTGAGCATGGCCAGTCAAGCCGAAACGCTGGCGAAAGAGGGGGGTGGTGTGATTCATCAAGTGGTCAGCGACATGGACGATATCGCGCGCTCGGCGCAACAGTCGGCCCAGGTGATCCGCACGCTGGATCAGGAGTCCGAAGCCATTTTCAACATCATTCAGGTGATCAAGAGCATTGCCGACCAGACCAACCTGCTGGCGCTCAATGCCGCGATTGAAGCGGCACGCGCCGGCGAGCAGGGCCGGGGCTTTGCCGTGGTGGCTGACGAAGTGCGCAGTCTGGCGGCACGCACCAGTGCCTCAACCCAGGAAATCGCGGCGATGGTCGCGCGCATTCAGCACAGTACCCGCGAGGCGGTCAGCAGCATGGAGGCGGGGGTAGCGCAGGTCGACAAGGGCATGGCGGTGACGGCGGATGTCGAACGCGCTATTCGCGAAATCCTTGAGGCGACGTTGAGCACGACACAACTGGTCAACGACATCACCCGCACGATTGGCGAGCAGAGTCAGGCCAGTAACGAGATTGCCCATCAAGTAGAAATGATTGCCGGGATGTCCGAGGGCAACAGCCGTGTAATCGGGCAAACGGCGAATACCACCGATGAGTTGTCGAGCCTGGCGGGGCAGTTGGCGCAGTCGGTGGATCGGTTTCGGTTGTAACCAGGAAGATTTGTATTGCCTGGGCTGCCGCCTTCGCGAGCAGGCTCGCTCCCACCTTTGGAATGCGTTCCCTTGTGGGAGCGAGCCTGCTCGCGAAGACGGCAGCCCAGTCAACATCTATTCAGAGTCGGTTAACCCCGATCAGAACTTGAACGCCTGCCGCCCCACCAGCAACCACTTGCCGTCCTGCTTCTGCCAGATCTGAAAGTTCTCGATCTCGGTCGGTATCACTTCAGTGCCCTTCAACGCCTGCGCGGAAAAGTGGTGGCGCACCAGCGCGGTATCGCCGGACAGGGTGATGGTCTGGTTTTGCATTTCCAGGGTCTTGAACGCGCTCTTGCCGGTTTCGATATCGGCAATGAATTCTTTCTTGTCCTGAATCTTGCCGCTGGAGTGGCCGTAGGTCAGGTTGGGCGCGGTGAGGGCGTTCAGTTCGGCGATGTCTTTGTGCAGCATCGCCTGGGTCAGATGATCGACCGCTTGGGCGACATCTTTTTCCGCCGGGGCCGAGGCGGCCATGGCGTAACCGTTGAAGGCACAGAGAAAACCGATCAGCAGTCGGGTCTTGGTCATGGAGGTTGTTTCCTTGTTGTTATGGGGTTGATGACTTATTTGTCAGTCGTCGTACAACCTAGCAGAAAATTCGTGAGTAAGGCACTGCCGAAAAGCACTCAATCGCTGGCCAACTACACTTGAATGCTGGAGGGTTTGAGTCGCGGCACTGATCGAAGGGTCATGTTCAGCGTCTGGCGGCCGATAAGCCCCTGAGCGGAAAAAGACTCTCAGGTCGGGAACAGACGCGCGGGTTTGCCCTGACGTGATATTCTTCGCGCCAACTTGGTTTGACCTTATTCAGTTTGCTTGCCTCTGGGCGGGCCGACGGAATCCCTGTCGCTCAAGTAGCTGAGCCAATAATGATAAGAAGTCAGTTCAGAAGGGACATTAACTGAGGTCGATGCAGCATGTCGGCCTTGTGTGCCCACCCGTCAAAATTGAAGTGTGCCGGAATCTGCGACGCTAGCCTGAGCGTCATCAAAGCGGATCGCATGCAGATAACAGCGGCGGGCGGAAGGCGTTTTATCATAGGTGCAACAGATGTTTAAAAAAGTGAACACAGCCCTGCTGGGTCTGGCTTTGGCGATGGGGATGACATCCGCCAATGCTGACGAAGCAAAGAAAGTCGACGTTCTGCTGATCGGCGGCGGCATCATGAGCACCACCCTCGGTGTGTGGATCAATGAGCTGGAGCCAAGCTGGTCGATGGAAATGGTCGAGCGCCTCGACGGCGTCGCCCTGGAAAGTTCCAACGGCTGGAACAACGCCGGTACCGGTCACTCGGCGCTCGCTGAGCTGAACTACACCCCGGAAGACGACAAAGGCAACGTAACGATCCCGAAAGCCGTCGAGATCAACGAAGCGTTCCAGGTCTCCCGTCAGTTCTGGGCCTGGCAGGTTCAGCAAGGCGTTCTGAAGAACCCTCGCTCGTTCATCAACACCACTCCGCACATGAGCTTCGTGTGGGGCGATGACAACATCAAGTTCCTGAAAAAGCGCTACGAAGCCCTGCAAGCGAGCCCGCTGTTCGCCGGCATGCAGTACTCCGAAGACCCGGCTGTGATCAAGAAGTGGGTCCCGCTGATGATGGAAGGGCGTGACCCGAACCAGAAAATCGCGGCCACCTGGAGCCCGCTCGGTACCGATATGAACTTCGGCGAAATCACCCGCCAGTTCGCTGCGTACCTGCAGACCAAGCCTAACTTCGATCTGAAACTGTCGAGCGAAGTGCAGGACATCACCAAGAATGCCGATGGCACTTGGCGCGTCAGCTACAAAAACCTGAAAGACGGCACTAAAACCGAAACCGACGCCAAGTTCGTCTTCATCGGCGCGGGCGGCGGTGCACTGCACCTGCTGCAGAAGTCGGGCATTCCTGAAGCCAAGGAATACGCTGGCTTCCCGGTAGGCGGCTCGTTCCTGGTGACCGATAACCCGGCCATCGCTGAACAGCACCTGGCCAAGGCCTACGGTAAAGCGTCGGTTGGCGCACCACCGATGTCCGTTCCGCACCTGGACACCCGTGTTCTGGACGGCAAGCGCGTCATCCTGTTTGGCCCATTCGCGACCTTCAGCACCAAGTTCCTGAAAGAAGGCTCGTACCTGGACCTGCTGACCAGCACCACCACCCATAACATCTGGCCTATGACCAAGGTCGGCATCAAGGAATACCCGCTGGTCGAGTACCTTGCCGGCCAACTGATGCTGTCGGATGAAGACCGTCTGAACGCGCTGAAGGAATACTTCCCGAACGCCAAAGCCGAAGACTGGCGCCTGTGGCAAGCCGGCCAACGCGTGCAAATCATCAAGCGTGATGAAGCCGCTGGCGGCGTGCTGAAACTGGGCACCGAAATCGTTGCTGCACAAGACGGCTCCATCGCCGGCCTGCTGGGCGCATCGCCAGGCGCGTCGACCGCTGCACCGATCATGCTGAGCGTGCTGCAGAAAGTCTTCAAAGACAAAGTCGCAACGCCTGAGTGGCAAACCAAGCTGCACCAGATCGTTCCAAGCTACGGCACTCAGCTGAACAGCGATCCTGCCAAAGTGGCTGCAGAGTGGGCTTACACCGCCAAAATCCTCGAACTGCCGACGCCTCCAGTGATCGGTCAGGTGGCTGCTCCGGCCGCACCGGCAGCTGAAAAAGCTGAAGCTCCGAAGGAAAACGCTGCACGTGACATGGCGCTGTAACTAGCCGCCAGAGACACAAAGCCCACTGAACCGGCGACGGTCAGTGGGCTTTTTTGTGCACGTGCCCTTTACGCCCCTGTAGGAGCTGCCGAAGGCTGCGATCTCTTGATCTTGAAGAAAAGTCAAAAGATCGCAGCCTTCGGCAGCTCCTACGGGGTTATATCTGTGCTCAGGTGTTCAGGCTTTTGCCTTGGCCAGATATGCACCGAGCCGCCGGCCCATCTCTTCGCCCAAGGCTTGCAGACCGCTGAGTGGCCGCACCATCACCTCGAACTCGACAATCTTGCCGTGCTCATCGAAGCGAATCATGTCGATGCCTTTCAGCTCTTTCGTCCCGACCCTGGCGCTGAACTCCAGAATCACATTCAAGCCATCGGCAGTCGCCAGTTCGCGGTGGTATTTGAAGTCTTCAAACACCTCAAACACGGTATTGAGGATCATCGACACCACCGGCGCACCCGGGTAAGGCGTGTGCGCCATCGGCGAGCGGAACACGGCTTGCGGGTCGAGCAGGCCGGGCAGGGCACTTAGGTTGCCGGTGTGGATCATTTCGTGCCATTTGCCTAGCGATTCGGCGACGTTGGGTTGCAGGTTCAGATCGGTCATGTTCCCTCCAGGATTTTTCTTGTTGTTGTCGCGACGGCAATGACTTTAGATCAACCACGCCGAAATTGAATCCTTGTGCCGCGATCTGAATATCGGCCCATGGCCCATGCGGATCAGATGCGCATCTGATCCGTATTTTTTCACTGGATCTGCCTCTGTTACCAGCTCAGTCATCCGCTCAAAATAGCCCCACGGTTCGGCACTCGCGGCAATCCTTCATCCCGAAGCGCCCAGTGCACCGCAAGCTCAGCATTGAGGAGAGCAACATGAACAAGATGGCGATTTTTCTGGGTGGCTTTCTGACACTGACCATTCTGATCGGCCTGCTCGCAACGATTTCTCCGGTCTGAGGCGACCCTTTTCCAGTGACGTCCACGGGTGTGTCGCGCAAAGCATGTTTAAATGCCGCGCCCCCACACCTGTAAATGGACTTCAGTCATGGCCGAACACCGCATTCGCGCGCTCGCACTTTGCGTTTTTCATCACAACGGCAAAATTCTGGTTAACGAATTTCGCGACCCGGTCAGCCAGCAAACCTGCTTTCGGCCCATCGGCGGCGGTATCGAGTTCGGCGAGACGAGCGCCGAAACCATCGTGCGTGAAGTGCAGGAGGAGTTGGGGCAGACCATGACGGACATGTGTCTGCTCGGCACACTCGAAAGTCTTTTCGTTTACAACGGCAAACCGGGACACGAAATTGTCCAGGTATACGACGCGACGTTTGTCGATCTGGGCGTTTACGACCACGCACAGATCGATGGCCATGAAAGCGACGGCGCGCCCTTCACCGCGCGCTGGCATGACAGCTCAAGCTTCAGCGAGCAGGCGCCTTTAGTGCCAAAAGGCTTGCAGGAGCTGCTGAGGAGCACCGGATTGCTCGGCTGAGCTCAGCTGGGGGATACGAATTCCGGTGCAATCGATTCACCGACTTCGCGCGTACTCGACGAGATCTTTCGGGTAAACCCAGTGATCGACATGGCGATCATCCAAGCCATACAGAAAGACAATCGCCGCAGCTTCGAATGCCCAGTAGCCGACGTAGTTGCCGTCGTCGCCCTGTAAGTGCGTATCGTGCCAAGGCGCTTGTTCGAAAGCTGGATACCAAGTCTGGCAATACTCATTGAGCAGCAGGGACGCCTCTTCGCGGGTGTCGGCATAAATTGCCTGTACGAGAGGGGTGTAGACGTCGTGATACCACTGATCAACGTCTTGCCGATCAGGCAGGACTTTTTTCAGCAGATCTTCATAGAGCGTGTCGTCCCCGGCGTAACCAGCGTCGTCCAGAAGTTTAACGAATCGTATGAGCAGGTCCTTGCGGTCGAGCAGAATGCACAGGCTGATCACTTGAACGGCTTCTTCGTATTCATCTGGCCAATCATCAATGGCGAGTGGTGAGATTTGCGGAACATCTTCGTAGGCGGCCAGCCTCTGCTGGCGCAGTTCATACTGATCGAGCAAGTCTTCAAGTAACGGGAGGAGAGCTTCGATAGGCTCGCCAACGGTATAAGTTGCAAGCAACTTATCAAGCGCCAGTCTCTGAAAGAATGCCGCGCGCAGGCTCGCTTCTTCGTCGTCAGAATCTGATTGGAAGCGATTGGTCTTGAAGAACTCCACGACAGCATCGTGTTCCCCGAGAAAGTGTGCGTAGTGGCGTCTGCTGAAAAAGGATTGGCGTTCGCTCGCTCTTATTCCTGCACTCACGCTTCACCTGACCAATACCAAAGCGTATCGCCCCAACGGGAGTCGTTGATCTTCGGCATGAGTTCACCCTGTTGGAAATGACGGCGGGAGTTCGCCTGAGCAGGCGTGAACCAATAGCCGGTCCGGCTGCATGCATCGCCGGCAACGATTCGGCCAACTTGTGTCATTCGTGGGCTTTGATGATTTCTCGCGTAGTCGACCAGATCTTTCGGGTAAACCATATGGTCGACGGCGTGATCATCGATGCCATACAAAAATGCGACGGCGCCAGCTTCAAACGCCCAGTAGCCCACGTAGTTCCCGTCCTCTCCCTGTAGGTGAGCGTCGTGCCAAGGCGCATGCCGGAATGCGGGATACCATTGTTTGCAATAAGTCAGTAGCAGCTCGGAAGCTTCTTCTTTTTCATCTGCGTAAATCGCCTGTATCAACGGCGTGTAGACATCGTGAAACCACTCATCAACATCGTCTCGATCAGGCAACACTTTGCAGAGAAGATCTTCGTAGAGTGCGTCCTCTCCCTTGAAACCCGCATTGTCCACCAGGCTTATGAACCGTTTCAGAAGATCAGTGCGGTGGAGCAGGACACACAGACTGATCACCTGTACGCACTCTTCATATTCGTCCAGCCAGCTGTCGATAGCCAGTGGAGAGATATTCGCGATCTGTTCGAAAGCTGCCAGTTTTTGCTGGCGTACTTCATATTTTGAAATCAGGTCTTCAAGCAGAGGCTCTAACTCTGGAATATCGACGCCGGCGGTATAGGAGATCAGCAGCTTTTTTAAAGCAACTGTCTTGAAGTGATTCGCCCGCAGTGAGGCTTCCTGTTCCGGGGAGTCAGATTCAAAGGTGTTGTTTTTCCAGAACTCCTCGGTGTCCACGCTGTAGGCGAGAAACTCCGCATATTGAGCGTCGTTAAGGAGATTTTGTTTCGTTTTCATCGGAGCTCATGTGTTCCTAGATAACGTAAATGCTGTTGGAGCAGAGTCGAAGCTTGCGCAATGTTGTCGATTTTAATCACCTGACCAATACCAAAGCGTATCGCCCCAATTCGAGCCACTGAACCGAGGCATTATTTCCCCCAAGTCGAAGTAACGTCGGGAGTTTGCCTGTGCGGGGCTGAACCAATAACCCGCGGCGCTACAAGGCTGACCGGCCTCTATTCGTGCTGGAGTTTTCGAATGCGCATCATCTTGGTCGAATCGCGCGTACCAGCGCTCGGTACTGTCTTGTTCGAAGCAGTTACCGTAGGGTGAATAAGTGTGCAGTTGATCGGGTTTTGGATTACGAAGCTGTTTCAAAACGCGGTTCACCGCTACATAGGTTACGGGTAGAGGTTCATGGATAGCGCCCAGTTCGGGTAAAGCGCCGGCGCGAATGATCAGTCCGCCCTGATAATCCAGCATCTCGACGTCGCCACGTCCGCTTAAGGCGTGGCGTAATCCGTCTTTACCTCCCAGTTGCTCGGTAAATCGAGTGCCTACAATGGTGTACCAGTTGACACCTTTGATGTGATCAAGCAGTTCTCGTTTGAAGTTGTGCACCATTGAGTCAACTTCCAGACCGACATATTGCTGCGCCAGTTGAAATTCCATGGGCATGTAACGATCGAAGTCGTAGGGCAGTATGCTCGAAAGTCCGCCGTAGCCATGTTCGGCTTCAACCTGATCGCACAAGTAAACCAGCCATTCTTCAAAGCGCGCGACGCCATCGGGCTCTTTCAGGAAACTCCAGGGCAATGTCATCTTCAGGTATGAGCGTTTTTGATCGCCATGCACCTCGAACGAGTTCAGTGCGGACAGGCTGTACGCAGCAGCTTCGTTCGCCGTTGCGGCGCTGCTGATGTGCCATTCGTATTGTTCGTTCGGCCCTGACTCGCGGATTTTTTCCTGGGTTTTGCTGAATCCGGAATCTGTCAGCTTCTTGTAGCGGTCGTCGAACTGTCCCTTCAGATGCTGGCCGAACTCTTCCTTGAATCGGGTGAAGCATTGCATGACATTGCGCTTGCTTTGCAGCGAGTAGCCTTCCTTGAAGTAGAGGGTTGCGATCAGCCCGAGTCGTACAACGGGGGTGTTATCGGGTAGCTCAAACGTCAGGTCTGGAGCTTGTTCGCTCAGTTTTTCCAATGTATTCATAAAGCTCTCTTTTATCAGGCTGTCGCCGCAGCAGTGATAGCAGCGCCGCCCAAAATGGTGGCTAGCACGGCCCATGAAAGCTGAGCCAGTCGAACGATAACCAAAATTGCTGCGACGATAGCAGCAGGCACACCGGCAGCAACCAGGGCCGCTCCAATAGCAAAAGCCACCACAACGGTGGCAACGACTGTTCCTACGTCAATCAATACTTGCATCCAGTCGATTTCCTTGAGCTTTTCCAAGGTCAGGTCGGTGAAATGCTGAATTTCCTTCCACGCAGCCCTGAGTTGCTCATCCGTCCAGCGAACGATCTTCGCACCTGTTTCACTGACCCATTCCCAGGCTTTTTGAGACTCACGTCTAATCCATTGACCCTTGATTCCGAGCCACGTAGCGGCGTCTTCGAGGTGTTGTTGCATTTCTTGCGATAGCCTTCGAATGCCCTGAGCACCTTGCTCCAAGAGCCCTTCAACGGCCTCTTGAAGTTGCGTCCAGCTTTCGACCCGCGCCGGTCTGGGTGTCGCTGTTGGGCCGTACGCGGGAACAGGGACCGGAGCGGGTCTTGGGGCTTGCCCCGGGCCTCCGGTCGGGGGCAGCAAAACAGGCCATTGCTGTGGGTTGAACTCACCAGTAGGCTTATGTTGTCTGTTGTATTCGCGGTCGCGTTCACGCTCGCCGTCATCTCGACAATCATTGATTTCGAGTACAGAAAAACGGTTTGGGCCACCAGCTATATCCAGATAAGCCTCTCGCTGTGCCATACCGAGGACGTCCCCGGGAAACTTCACTTCCACTAGCCTTTCCAGATTATCCGGGTGCGCAACACCTTGATGATCTGTTCCAGCTTGTCCCGGCCAACGCAAGCTGCGTGTCTTGACGATGATAACGTCGGGACGCCGTAATAATCCTTTGACTGAACCTTTAGGGAATGGAAAGAGTGAATGGCGCCGCGTGGGGTCTGGCTTCACATCGTCGCCCAGCCATGAGGAACTCAGGAATGGTTTGGGGGGGAGGGACGACATATCGAAGCAGACTTCAGCTTTGTAATCCCATTTGAATTCCCAGCGGTATTCATCTGCCCGAATCAATCCACTCATTACCAGCTGTTTAAGCTCCATGCCGGTGAAGTCGCCATCTTTGGCTTTTTTTATCGTTAATCTGGGAAACCGCGATGCGTAATTGGCTTTTTCCATCAGATACGGTTTGTTATCAGGATTGGGCAGCGGTGCTTGTTTGACCGTACCTTCGATACTGGTGTTCGTGCAGCCTTGTGGCGTTTGAGGTGGTTGCATGACCGGCATGATTCAGCCCTCCGAGTTGGCGTTTTTGAAGTCCAGGGTCATTTCCTTGGGTGCGCTTTCCCCTGCCCTGATCAACGGCTCTTCAGGCTCGGGTTTGCGAACAGGTGTCAGCAGTTCAACCTCTGCCGGGCTGCTGCTGTGTGCCTGAAAGGTTTTTCCTTCTTCGTTGGTATAACCGGCAATTCGGGTGCTATCAGCGAGCTTCAACGTATAGGGGGTACCCACCAGAGGTTCACCGGTTTTCTCATCCAGCAACAGGTAGCGCGCCTTGTGACTGCGCGGCGCGCTGTCAGGCAATTGGCCGAATTTATCGGTGTCAACTGCGCCGGGAATCAACGGCACCAAAATCCCGATCCCGGTCCCCACGCCAGGTGCGCCGCCGGTATTGACCTTCACTTCGGCGCCGCTGATGGTCACGCCGCCGGCGTCGACCTTGACGAAACTGCCGCCAGCCTTGGCGGTGAGTTCCATGCCGGCGTCTACCACGACCTTGTCGCCGGCGTGGTAGTGAATTTCGCTGCCGGCTTCGACGAATTGAGCGGTGCCGATTTTTACGTGCTGGGTCACGCCGACGGTCAGGTGCTCGTCGGCGCGCATTTCGCTGATGCGGTCCAGATGGGTGATGCGGTGTTCTTCAACCTTGAATTCGCTCAGCGTGTTGGCTTCGACGGTGTCGTGCCGTTCGTTGCCGACGCGGATCTTCTGGTCGTGCTCGATGTTCTCGTCCCAATCGCGCTGGGCGTGGATGTAGATCTGCTCGGCGCCTTTCTTGTCTTCGATGCGGAATTCGTTGTAGCCCTTGCCGCCCGGTGAGCTCAGGGTCTTGAAGGTGCTGCGGGTTTTGTTCGCCGGCAGGTCGTAGGAGACGACGTTTTCCTTGTGGTACAGGCAACCGGTGACCAGCGGCTGGTCGGGATCGCCTTCGAGGAAGGTGACGAGGACTTCCATGCCGATGCGCGGGATGGCGATGCCGCCATAGGCTGCGCCGGCCCAGCCGCTGGCGACGCGCATCCAGCAGGTGGTTTTGTCGTTGGACTGGCCGTCGCGGTCCCAGTGGAATTGCACTTTGATCCGGCCGAATTGGTCGCAGTGGATTTCTTCGCCTGCGGGGCCGGTGACGACGGCGGTCTGGCTGCCGAGGACTTTTGGTTTCGGGTGTTCAAGGGCAGGGCGGTAATGCGCGTCCCACGGGGTGGCGAGGAAGCTGTTGCGGTAGCCCTGGTGGAAATCGCTTTTGTTGTCGGTGACGTCGCTGGTGACGTTTTCGCCGAGCACTTGCGGCTGTTTGCCTTCGTGCAAGACTTCCAGCAGCAGCCACAGGTCGTTCCACTCGGCGCGCGGGTGTTCGGCCAGCGTCAGGAAATGGCCGCTGGTGAGGGTTGGTTCGTCACCTTTGCCTTCGGCGAGTTTGTAGTCGCTGCGATGGCGTTCGAGGGCGCGGGTGGAGAGGAACTTGCCGCGCTCGCGGGTGGTGAAGCGGCCGGGGTAGTCGTAGTCCTCGAGGTCCGGGGCGAACTCGGTTTTGACCGCGCCTTCGGGGAGGATCTGCGGTTTTTCGAAGTCGTAATCGCGGCGGCTGACGCGGGTGGTGCGGGTTTCCAGACGCAGGTTGAAGCGTTTGATCACCGGTTTGTCGGCGGCCATGCCGGAGTCTTGCTGGTAGCTCACCGGTTTCAGCTTGCGGAACACCGTCTGGTCGTCGCCGAATACCAGTTTGTGGCCGCTGCTGCTGTGCTGGAAGTGGAAGTGAATGCCTTCTTCTTCGCACAGGCGCTGGATGAAATGCAGGTCGGATTCGTCGTACTGCACGCAGTACTCACGTTCCGGGTATTCGGCGTTGAGCTGGAAACTGTAGGCGTCGGCGAGGATGCCGCGATCCTCCAGCACCTGAGCGATGATCTTCGGCACGGTCAGTTGCTGGAAAATCTGCTGATCGTGGTTGTGCCGCAGGTAGGCCAGTTGTGGCACCAGGCTGAGGCTGTAACGGGTCAGGGTCTTGCCGGAGTCGCCTTGCTCGATGCGATAGACCAGACCGTGGATCTTGCCTTCGCCGGTCGGGCCGAAAGTCAGGACGCCGGGCTTGTGCAGCAGCTCTTCGAGTTTGAGGTCGGGGCGCGCGCTGACGAGTTCGAGGTCGAAACGGAACGGTTGGTTGAGGGCTTCGCGACCGGTGAAGCTGAGGACTTGCAGGTCGGCGTTGGCGCCTTCGACAGTGAAGGTAATGTGGCTAGCGTTTGCATCCAGCATGCTCGACTCCATCCATTGGAAAAGCTGTGCCGATGTTGCAACAACTGAAACAGCCGATCAAGCGTCCAAACGCGCCATAATCAGCGATCAGACTCAGCTCACGATGCAGCCATCGAGGGACGGACGAGCCATGGATTCGCTGATCAACGCCGCCGCACGCGCGCTGTCTGCTGGTGACCCGCTAGGCGCGTTGAACTACGTCGCTCTGCGTGAGGACCCGCCGGCGCTGGCCCTGCGCGCAATTGCCATGGCTCAGCTCGGTGATCTGCCCCGTGCCAAGGCGTTGTTGCAACGGGCGATAAAGGCGTTCGGCAGCAATGAACCGTTGTCGCGGGCGCGTTGTGTGGTCGCCGAGGCCGAGGTGGCGCTGGCAGCGCGGGATTTGGGCTGGCCGGTGAAGGCACTGGAGGCGGCGCGGCAGGTTTTGCAGGATCACGGTGACGGTGTGAATGCGGCGCACGCGCGCTATTTACAGATTCGCCGGTTGCTGCTGATTGGCGAATTGGACGAGGCCGAGACGTTGCTGGGTGAAACTGACCCGGCGCCGTTGCCGCCGGCGCTGCGTACTGCTCATGAGTTGATCGCCGCCGGGATCGCCGTGCGTCGGGTCCAGGCACACAAGGCCAGTGCGGCGCTGGCTAGGGCGCAGGTTGCGGCGCAACAGGCCGGGATCGCCGCACTGAGCGCCGAGGTCGATCAGGCCAGTCACATGCTCGCTGCGCCGGCAGCACGGTTGATCGTCGCCGGTCAGGCAAAACTGGTGAATCTGGAGGAGGTGGAAGCGTTGTTCACCTCGTCGACACTGATCGTCGATGCCTGTCGCTACAGCGTGCGCGGTGCCGGCATGACGGTGGCGCTGGCCACGCGGTCGATGCTGTTCAATCTCGCACGATTACTCGCGCAAGCCTGGCCGGACGATGTGGCGCGCGAAACGCTGTTCGCCACAGCCTTTGGTTTTCCCCTCACGGATGAGTCGCACCGTGCTCGCTTGCGGGTCGAAATCGGCCGGTTGCGTGCGACGTTGGCACCGCTGGCGAG
Organism: Pseudomonas fluorescens; assembly: GCF_902497745.1. Lineage (GTDB taxonomy): Bacteria > Pseudomonadota > Gammaproteobacteria > Pseudomonadales > Pseudomonadaceae > Aquipseudomonas > Aquipseudomonas fluorescens_BM. Next base: position 56,807 of record NZ_CABVHJ010000008.1, on the reverse strand, counting down.
CATTACCGCAACGCCAAGAGGCTTTGCGCTGGTGGCCGCGGATGTGGCGTTGCTGACCTTGCCGGTCGAGGACAAATACGCGGCGTTGCTGGCCTTGCTTGCCGACGGCGAGAGTTGGTCGAGTTCGGCGTTGGCACTGGCCTTGGGCAACAGTCAGCGTCAGGTGCAGCGAGCGTTGGAGGCATTGGCGCTGGTGGGCAAGGTTCAGGCCTTCGGTGTCGGCCGGGCGCGGCGCTGGATGACGCCGCCAATGCCGGGTTTCGCGACGATCTTGTTACTCCCGGTGTCGCTGGGCAATGGCTAGGCTGGACCCACACACCCACGAGGAAGCCCCCATGAAACACGCAAACGCAGAAATCCTTCGCGAGTACGGCCCGTTTGATGACATCAAAGGCATTCACGGCGTGACCTTCGATGGCCAGCAGGTCTGGTTCGCCAGCGACGGACAGCTCAACGCACTGGATCCGGCCAGTGGCGAAACCGTGCGCACGCTCAAGGTCGGCGCCGACGGTGGAACCGCCTTCGACGGCAAGCACCTGTACCAGATTGCCGACCGCCACATCCACAAAATCGATCCGGCCACCGGACGCGTTCTGCACACCATTCCGGCACCGGGCAATGGCGGTGATTCAGGCATGGCCTGGGCGGACGGCTCGTTATGGGTGGGGCAGTATCGCGAGCGCAAGATTCATCAGATCGATCCGCAGACCGGCGAGATCCTGCGCACGCTGGAGTCGAACCGTTTTGTCACTGGGGTGACCTGGGTGGATGGTGCCTTGTGGCATGGCACTTGGGAGGGAGATGAGAGTGAGCTACGGCGGATTGATGCGCAGGATGGCAAGGTCCTTGAGTCGCTGAAGATGCCGGCGGGTCAGGGAGTCTCGGGTTTGGAGGCTGACGGCGCGGATCGCTTTTATTGCGGTGGCGGCGACAGCGGGCGGGTGAGGGCGGTGCGTCGGCCTCAGTGATCAAGGTGTCTGTACTGGCCTCTTCGCGAGCAAGGTCGCTCCCACAGTGATTGCGGGTGAACACAAATTTTGTGAGCAACCCCAAACCCTGTGGGAGCGAGCCTGCTCGCGAAAGCGGAGTATCAGTCACCGCTGTTTCGACGGCGTTCGATACCGTCCGGATTGCCGATGTCCAGCAACCTTCTTTCCACCAGGACATTCTCAAGTGCCTGACGCTCGACCGGCGCCATTTGGTGCTCACGCTTTTTCAGCTCCAGCAGAATCGGGCTGGACCAAGTGCGGTAGGTTTGTTCGATGTTGCGGCGCGACGTCATCAGTCTCTCCTTGATCAAGAGCCCGGTGTTGCGGGCAGGGGCTCAATCCGATGAGGTATTAACGTTAGACGACAAAGCCGGAACTCGCGAATGCACCGCGATCCCCTGTAGGCGTCGTGGCGCAAATTAATGGCTCGGCACGATCACGGGTGGCTGCGGTCGTACTCTTCACATGGGCGTATCACTTGTGGAGATCCAATGAGCCAGGAAGTCCTGACCACCGAAACCAACCGCCGCCAGTTGCAGCAGATCATCGCCGGGCTGTCCGACGGGGTGATTCTGCTGGAGCTGGATCAGAGCATTCTCTGGGCCAACGAAGCCGCGCTGGCCATGCACGGTGTCAGCCGGATCACCGATCTGGGCCACAATGCCGACGAATATGCCAAAAAATTCAACCTGCGCTATCGCAACAATCACTCGATCACCGCGGAAAACTACCCGATCAGCCGGGTGGCGCGCTGTGAGAGTTTCAATGACGTGCTGATCGAAGTATCGCCGACCGATGATCCGGAACGTATCTGGGTGCACAGCGTGCGCAGCATGATTCTCACCGATCGCGAAGGGCAGCCCGAGTCGTTGGTGCTGATCATGAGCGACGTCACCGACTGGGCCAACGCCGAGCAGCGTTTCGAAAAAACCTTCAACGCCAACCCCGCGCCGGCGGTGATCTGCCGCCTCAGCGACCTGCGCTACATCAAGGTCAATCCCGGTTTTCTCGAGATGACCGGCTATACCCGCGAGCAGGTGATTGGCACTTCGGCCTATGAGATCGACATTTTTGAGCAGGCCGAGAAAAAAGATCTGGCGATTCAGCGTCTGCGTGATGTCGCGACCATTCCGCAGATGCAGGCCGAACTGCGCCTGCCTGATGGCGGCAGCAAGCAAGTGATCGTCGCCGGCCAACCGCTGACGCTCAACGATGAGGATTGCATGCTGTTTTCCTTCGTCGACATGGAGCCGAGGCACAGGGCCGAGGTGGCGTTGCGTCAAAGCGAGGAGCGTTTTGCCAAGGCGTTTCGCCTGACGCCGGTGCCGATCCTGATTTGCAGTGCCGATGAACAGCAGGTGATCGACGTCAATCAGGCGTTCCTCGAAACCCTGGCCTACGACAGCGAGGACGTGCTCGGCAACACCGTGACGCGGCTGGATTTCATCGATGACAGCGGTGCGCGCACGCGGTTGCTGGCCGCGCTTGAGAAAAACGGTCGGGTCGATCGGGTGGATGTGCGGGTGCGCAAGAAAGATGCGGAACTGCTCGAGTGTGCGCTATCGGCCGACACCGTGAATATTCAGGACATGCCGTGTTATTTGCTGGTGTTGATGGACATCACCGAGCGCAAGCGCACCGAGCTTGAGCTGGTGGCGGCGATTGAAGAGGTGATGAAAGATGCTTCGTGGTTCAGTCGGACGCTGATCGAAAAACTGGCCAATGTGAAGAAGGTCAACTCGCCGCAATTGCCTAGCGTTTCGTTTACCGATCTGACGGCGCGTGAACGTGATGTGCTGGGGTTGATCTGTGAAGGGCTGGCGGACAAGGAGATCGCGGCGCGGCTGAAACTGGCGCCGAACACCGTGCGTAATCATGTCGCGACGGTGTATTCCAAGCTGGATGTGCACAGTCGCAGTGAGGCGATTGTCTGGGCGCGGGAGCGTGGCTTGTTCTCCGGGGAGTCGGGTGGCAAGGGGCAGCGATAGGGTGCAAATGCACTAGTTGATCTGGTGCAATTTGAGGTGTTGATGTCGGGCGGCTGTTCTTAGTCTGTTGGGGTGCGGTGCGAGCCTTTTGAGGTTTGTGGTCGCGTCCCTTCGAAGTTGCTAAAGGAACAGCCGCAATGATGAATCTTGTGCAGTTGCGCGCGCAGCTTGAGCGTAGTTTTTCGCCGCTGGCGTGTGAGTGTCTGGTTGATGGTGATCATTCGCTGACGGTGAAGCTGTATCACCCGGTGTCGGGGCAGGTGGATCTGGTGATCAGCGGGTTGAAGCTTGATGCGTTGCGTACGCCTGAGGCTGTTGAAGCGTTGGTTGAAGAGTTGCGGTATGAGCTTGAGAGCAATTCTTTGCGTTTGTTTCGGGATCCGGATTTGGCTTAGGGCTTTTGGGCTTGGCGGCCTTTGGGCCGACCATGCTCTTGGGGTTTGGGTGTATATCCGTTTTTTCGGGTGCTGCGGGTGGCGGTTCCGCTCTTACAGCGGGTCACTTTTTCAAACGCCGGAGTGCCGGCCCAGCAAAAAGTAACCAAAAGGCTGGGCCCCGGCGTTCGGCCCACTCGCTAAAGCTCGGGGTTCCTTCGTTCCGGGATCGATCCGGGGGCAGCGCCTACGGTTTGCTTCGCTGCACCTCCTCTCGCTGTGTTTGGCTTCGCCAAACGGTCGCTGCGCTCCCACCCCCGTATCAATCCCTCCACTCAGCCTGCCGAAGGGGCCAGCACGGCAAGATCAAGAGCTGCAGCCGAGCTAACGCTCATCCTGTTGAGTGGTGAAAAGCAGAAGCGATGCTAGGTGGGAGTTGCCTTGCTTTTGCTTTTCTGTGGGAGCGAGCTTGCTCGCGATGGCGGCCTGTCTGGCAAAGCGAATCCCAGCCTGCCAACCCTCGCTGATTCCAACGCAAAATCGACAGCCATACCCCTCCCGATCCGGCCTATTCACTGGCGCTTGCGGGGGCCTCGGCTATAAAGAATGAGTGGTCAGGTCTTCCGTGGTCGGTTCGGTCGCGGGAGTTGCTCTTCCATTCATCGCGGGTCGTCCTATGAACAATCCTGGGAAACGCGTGTTGCCGTTGGTTTTTTTTGCCGTTTTGCTGGCGGGCTGCGCCAGTCCTCCACCCCCTCCGCCAGTGACGCCACCGCCACCGCCGGAGCGCACGTGTCAGGTGCTCGAAAACACTGAGGTCGCCGGTGACGTGTACGCCGACGGGCAGGTGACTCGCCACATCACCACCACCCGTTGCGTCACGCAGTAGCGCCGGCGGGGCGTAAGTCCCGGGTTGAGCGGATTGTGCTGGTGGCGGACCTGGTCGGCACGGCGGTGTTTGCTGTCGAGGGTGCGATTGCGGCGATGCGCAGTCAGCTTGATTTGCTCGGGGTGATGGTGATTGCGTTTATCGTCGCCCTCGGCGGCGGGGTCACCCGTGATCTTTTGATTGGTGCGACGCCACCCAATGCCGTGGCCGATTGGCGCTACCCGGCGCTGGCGTTTTTCATGGGCGGGCTGGCGTTTGTCTTTCATGAGCAGGTGCTGGGCTGGTCTGGATCGACACTGGTTGTGCTCGACGCTGCGGGGTTGGCGCTGTTTGCCGTGGCGGGTGCGCAGAAGGCGTTGAATTTCGGCATTACGCCGTTTGTGGCGATGCTGATGGGCACGATCACGGGGGTTGGTGGCGGGGTGATTCGCGACATTGTGCTGGCGCGGATACCGCTGGTGTTGCAGGCGGATTTGTATGCGAGTTCGGCGTTTGTCGGTGCGGCGGTGTTGATCGTTGCGCGCAGGCTGGGCGTTTCGCCGGTGGCGGCGGCGTTGCTGGCGGGGGCGGGGTGTTTGACGTTGCGTTTGCTGTCGGTACATTTCGGTTGGCAATTGCCGAAAGTCATAGCCTGATACACGATCCCTGTGGGAGCGAGCCTGCTCGCGAAGGGGCCATGTCAGCCAACATATTTGTTGAATGACACACCGCATTCGCGAGCAGGCTCGCTCCCACAGGGTTAATCATTTGCCCGGGATCAGGACAAGAACCCACCGTCGACATTCAGCGCAACCCCGGTGGTGTAGCTCGACGCATCACTGGCCAGGTACAACACCGCACCGGCCATTTCACTCGGATCGGCCACACGCTTGAGCGGAATCTGTGTCAGCGCCTGCTTGAGAATCGCATCGTTTTTCACCAGTGCCGAGGCGAACTTGGTGTCGGTCAGGCCCGGCAGCAGGGCGTTGCAGCGGATGCCGAACTGCGCGCATTCCTTGGCGAAGACCTTGGTCATGTTGATCACCGCCGCTTTGGTCACCGAGTAGATGCCCTGGAAGATCCCCGGCGAAATGCCGTTGATCGACGCAACGTTGATGATGCTGCCGCCACCGTTTTCGCGCATCAGTTTGCCGGCTTCGACCGACATGAAGAAGTAGCCGCGAATGTTCACGTCGACAGTCTTCTGGAACGCGCTCAGGTCAGTGTCCAGCACGTTGCAGAATTGCGGGTTGGTCGCAGCATTGTTGACCAGAATGTCGAGGCGGCCGAACTGTTCCTTGATCCCGGCGAATACTTGGGCAATCTGTTCCATTTCACCGATGTGGCAGGCCACAGCTGTAGCCTTGCCGCCCGCAGCAATGATCGCGTCGGCCACGTGTTGGCAGCCGTCGAGTTTGCGGCTCGAGACGATCACGTGGGCCCCTTGCTGGGCCAACAGTTTGGCGATGGCTTCACCGATGCCACGGCTGGCGCCGGAAACGAAAGCGATCTTGCCGTCGAGGTCGAACAACTGAGTCTTGGACATTAAGGGTTCCTTGGTGTGGGCCGTCAGAGGCTCGATTTCGCAATGACTTGCAGGCTCATCTGCTCCAGCAGTTTGTTCATGTGAATGAACTGCGCGAAGCGTTTGTCCTGGGTCTGGCCATGGTAGAAGCGGTAGTAGATCTGCTGCACGATGCCGGCCAGACGGAACAGGCCGTAGGTGTAGTAGAAGTCGAAGTTGTCGATCTGGATGCCCGAGCGTTCGGCGTAGTAATCGACGAACTCACGGCGGGTGAGCATGCCCGGCGCATGGCTCGGCTGGCGGCGCATCAGTTGCACCGGCGCCGGGTCGTCCGCCTCTATCCAATACGCGAGGGTGTTGCCCAGGTCCATCAGCGGGTCGCCCAGGGTGGTCAGTTCCCAGTCGAGCACGCCGATGATCTGCATCGGGTTTTGCGGGTCGAGAATGACATTGTCGAAGCGGTAGTCGTTGTGGACGATGCTCGACGTCGGGTGGTCGGCCGGCATCTTGTCGTTGAGCCAGGCTTTGACCTTTTCCCAGTGCGGCGCATCCGGAGTCAGGGCTTTCTCATAGCGCTCGCTCCAGCCTTTGATCTGGCGGGCAACGTAGCCTTCCGGCTTGCCCAGGTCGCCGAGGCCGCAGGCGTTGTAGTCGACGCGGTGCAGTTCAACGAAACGGTCGATGAAGCTTTTGCACAAGGCTTCGGTTTTTGCCGAATCGAGGCCCAGTTCCGGCGGTAGTTCCGAGCGCAGGATGATCCCTTTGACCCGTTCCATCACATAGAACTCGGCGCCGATCACCGATTCGTCGGTGCAGTGCACGTAGGCTTTCGGGCAATACGGGAAGCCGTCGCGCAATTGATTGAGGATGCGGAATTCGCGGCCCATGTCGTGGGCCGATTTGGCCTTGTGGCCGAACGGCGGACGGCGCAGGACGAATTCCTGTTCCGGGTATTCCAGCAGGTAGGTCAGGTTCGACGCACCACCGGGGAACTGGCTGATCGCAGGCAGGCCGCTCAGGCCCGGAATATGTGCCTTGAGGTACGGATCGATCAGGCTGGCATCGAGTTCTTCGCCAGAGCGGATACGGGTGGACTGGTCAGTAAGCGCCATGCTTATCCCTTCTGCTTATTTTGGAGGCCAGACATCATTGGCTAATCTAATGGGGCGCTCGGGCGGTCACAAGCGCGGGTCGGTCTTATAGGTTAGCGTGTTGCCGGATAATCACCTTTGGGAATGTGCGCGACGGGCTGCGGCAGACTAAGGTTTAGCGGGTATGCCATGGTCGAAAAGGAGCTTTGAAATGGGCTGTCCGCAAGTCTGTGCCACGGCCACGTTGCAGTGCAGCTTCGGCGCCGCGCCGTCGATGCTCAACGTATTGCCGGTCAACCGCACGCTGACCGGCGGGATGCCGGCGGCGAACATCATGGATCACATCCCGTTGGTGAATATCCTGCCGTTTGGCGTGTGCATGAGCCTGGCCAACCCGATGGTGGCCGCTGCGACGGCGGCCGCGTTGGGGGTGTTGACGCCGATGCCGTGTATACCGGCGACGGCCACACCGTGGATTCCCGGTGGCGCGCCGACGTTATTGCTGGGCGGGATGCCAGCGATTGATGCCAACTCAACGTTGATGTGCAATTGGGCGGGGGTGATCAAGATTGCGATGCCGGGGCAGATGCAGATGCTTATTCCCTGACGTTTGGCGTTTATCCGAATACCGCCGCCCCTCACCCCAGCCCTCTTCCGGAGGGAGAGGGAGCCGACCGAGGTGTCTGCCGAGATACATCGACCTGAACGACCGAGTCGATTATGGATTCAAAACATGTCTTAGACGTCGGCGTAACTCGCCAATCTCCCCTCGATCAGTTCCCTCTCCCCCAGGGAGGGAGCCGACCGAGGTGTTCCCAAAAATCTGTCGATCTGAACGACCGAGTCGATTGTGGATTCTCTGCATATCCTTCACGTCGGCGTACCTCTTCAATATCCCCCGATCAGTTCCCTCTCCCTCGGGGAGAGGGCTAGGTGAGGGGCTCTTCAAGGTTCTCAGGCCTGCTGCGGATCCGCCCACTGCCGATACCACCAGCGCACCCGTGAAATCGGTTTGCCGTCCGCACCCAGCGGCCGCCCGTCGTCGGCAAACCCTTGCTCCGGCTCCAGCAATTGCCCGTTCACATAGCGTGCTTCCAGCGCTGGTTTGCCATTCGGATGAAAGCGCTGATAACGCCCCTCACGTACGCCATCGCGATAGAACTCAGCCTCAGCCACCTGGCCATCAGGGAAATAGTTGAATGCCTCCCCATGCAGCAGCCCACGTCGATACGTCGCCTTGCGCTGGAGAAAACCCTCCGGAGCGTAAAAACTCGCCACGCCTTGCAGTTTGTCGCGCACAAACGGCATCTGCGCCGAGACCTTGCCGTTGGGGTGATAGAGCAATGACGTGCCTTGCAGCTCGCCCTGGCTGTAATGCAGATCCGCCTGTTTGCGCCCGTCATCCTTGATGTTCAACGGGCCATCGAGTTGACCGTCCTGCAAGCGCCCCTTGAGCTGTTTGTCATTCTGCTGAAGATCCAGCGGTGTGATCGCCATGGCTGCTCCTTGTCAGTTGACCTGCACCAGACCGCCCTTGATGGTCAGCATGCCGCCGCCATCCACGGTCTGCGAGGCGGCGCCCTTGTTGGTCAGGCTGATGCCGGCGTCGTTGGTCAGCGTCGTGCCGGCCTTGTTGTCCAGTGAAGTTCCGGCCTGATTGGTCAAGGCCGTTCCAGCCTTGTGGGTGATCGAGGTGCTGGCCTCGGTGGCCAGGTCGGCGCCGCTTTTGATTGTGAAACTGCCGCCACTTTGCAGGGTCAGGGTGCCGCTGACCTTGATCGTCAGGTTGCCGTCGACCGTCAGGCTGTAATCGCCTGTGACTTTGTCGGTGAAATTGCCGCCGGTACTGTGGTTCTGGTCGGCGCCGACTTTCACCGTGCGGCTGTCCTTTACATCGAGACTGTCGCTGCCGGTCTGAATGGTCACGCTGCGTTTGCCTTTTTCCAGCGTCACCGTCTCGTCGCCGTCCTTCACTGTGCGGGTGCGCGCGTTCTGCACGGTGAGGGTTTCGTCGTGGCCGACGGTGGCAGTGGTGTCGTTGAGGACGTTGATGTTGAAATCCTTCTGCGCCTGCAAGAACAGTTCTTCCGCGTCCTTTTTGTCTTCGAAGCGCAGCTCGTTGAAACCGCCGCCACCCTTGGATGACTGGGTCTTGATTCCCGATTGCGTCTGATTGGCCGGGAGGGCATAGGGCAGGGCGTTGTCGCCGTTATAAACGCAACCGGTGACCAGTGGCCGGTCCGGATCACCGTCGATAAACGTGACGATGACTTCCTGGCCGATGCGCGGGATGAACTGCATGCCGAACCCCTTGCCACTCCACGGCAACACCACGCGTACCCAGCAGGAGCTGGTTTCGTCATTCTTGCCGTCGCGATCCCACGGAAACTGCAACTTGATCCGGCCGTATTCATCGGTCCAGATTTCCTCGCCGGATTTGCCCACGACAATGGCTGTCTGCGGATGCATGCGCGGCTTTGGCGTCAAACGTTGCGGGCGAAACGGCGTGGCTTTGGGGATCGCTTCGAAGCGGTTGCGATAACTTTCGTGGCTGGCGTCATGGGTGACCCGCGTGACGACCCAATCAATGTTCAGGCTTGCATCGTCGTGACCACCGAGGGTGAACCAGTGCCCCGGAATCAACCAGCGACAGTCGCTTTCACCGACAAAGCGTTTTTCCTCGCTGCGTAAGCCGTCGACGCGTTGTTTGGTCAACATATCGCCACGCGCCTTGGCGTTATAACCGCCCGGATGCTCATAAATTGTCAGGGGGCCGGCCACGGCTTCGGCCTGGTCGTACAGTGAGGTTGTCGGCGTAGTGAACTCATAATCCGTCGCCCGATACACCCCGGCCACGGCTTGCAAACAGACTTGGCCGGAACGGATGCCATGCAATTCACGTTCGCCCAAGCCCTGGCCCAGGTAATTGACCGTCGGCCCGTTGGGGATCGGCACGAAGGCGTCGTTGCTGTCGCCGAGCACCAGCGTGTGTTTGCCGTCCTCGTGGGTGAAAAACCAGAAAATTCCTTCCTCTTCCAACAACCGTGAGACGAACGCGAAATCCGTTTCACCGTACTGCACGCAGTACTCGCGTGGCGTATAGCTGCCGGTCAGCGACAGCTTGAAATCGCTGAAGCCGTGGGCCTTGAAGATGGTGCTGACGATGTCCGAGGTCGCGAGGTTCTGGAACACGCGGTTGTTGCTGGCCAGCTTCAGCCACCATAGCCATGGTCTTAATAGAAGCTGATAGCGTTCGGCGGTGGCGTCGGCGGGAAGTTGGCGGATCTCGGCGACCAGTGCGTCGAACGGGCGTAGTTGGGCGTCGTTGTGAAACGTGGTGGTGAGGTGGGTGGCGACGGCGTTGCTCAGGGTGAGGGACGCGCCGTCATTGAGGCCGTTAAGGGTTTGCGAACCGAGTGCATTGAGCGCTTCTTCACCCGATAGCGATTCAGGATAAAGCGCCGACAGCGAGGGGGCGGTGAGGGACAGGGTGGTATTGCTGTCGATTGAGCGGGGCATTGAGCACCTTCATTCAATGGAACTGATCGCGTTTTTCTGATCATTGGTAGCTTGATTTGAGGGGCTTCTTGTTTTTCTTCAGTCGATACTTGTTTTCGAACTCGGCCCAGACGAGCCGCATTGAATGCCAGGGTTGCTCGGTTTTCAGTTCGGTGGCTTTCGCATGAAGCAGTGCAGGGATCGCTCCCAGGTCATTATTGGTTCTTATTATGTTTATAAGCGTATCTGTCTGACTCAGGCTTTTCTTTTGAAGGTGGTTCATGCTGTTAGACTTTTTCTCTTCCTGCGCAATGGTTGGTTTGTTTTGTTCCAGGAAAGCGATCGCACGATTAAGGTTTATAGTCGCTGCTGGCGACTCTGGGCCACCTGCAGCACCTGATTCATGTCCGTGATATTCATCTTTTCCGCTGTAGCCTTCCAGACATTCGATTATCTTGGCTTGCGACACGAATAAACGCTCCAGATCCTGGGCTTTGCTGGTGCGATAGGATTGAATGCAGCTCCAGACACTTGTTGCAGACATTTTGATAATTCCTCTTGCAAGATTCAGTGGCGCCAAAATGGGGACAGGCTTTTTTTCATGACTTTATCCTTGTCAGTTTTGGACGAGCGCCTTTCTTTCATCACGGTTATCGTGCACTTGTGGCGGACCCCGGGCCTTACTCCAACACCCACTCCGCCAGTTTCCCGGTTACTTGCGTCATCAACACATTCTCGACATCCCGCGCGCCGGCCGCGCTGCACTTGGCCAGCACTGCTTTGACAATTCCCGAATCGAACTCGAACTGCTTGCCGGTCGCTGCCTTGTAACGCCCGCGCAATTTCTCCAGTTTCGCCAGCACAATCCCTTCCAGTGTCTGCTCATCCAGTGGCCGATACGCGACCACGGTCATGCGCGCCAGAAATGCCGGGCGGAAGGCTTGCAGCAGGACCTTGTGCAGGGCTTCGTTGAAGGCTTCGGAGCCGAGTTGCGCAACCGGGGTATCGAGCAACAGTTCGGCGCCGACGTTGCTGGTGGCGAGCATCACGGTGTTCTTGAAATCGACCACCAACCCGGTGCCGTCCTCCATCAAGCCTTTATCGAAAACGTTGTAGAACGCCTCGAGCACATCCGGGTGCGCCTTCTCGATTTCATCGAGCAACACCACCGAATAGGGTTTGCGCCGCACCGCTTCGGTCAGTACGCCGCCGCTGCCATAACCGACATAACCCGGTGGTGCGCCTTTGAGTTGGCTGACGGTGTGGGCTTCCTGATATTCGGAAAGATTGATACTGATGAGGTTGCGTTCACCGCCGTACAACGCATCAGCCAAGGCATAAGCGGTTTCGGTTTTACCGACGCCCGTGGGTCCGACCAACAGGAACACACCCACTGGTTTTTGCGGGTCGGTAAGTCCGGCGCGGTAGGCCTGCAAACGTTGTGCGATGGTATTGAGCGCGATGCTTTGGCCCATCACGCGTTGGCCCATGCGTGTGCCTAGAGTGCGCACGGCGTGGGCTTCGTCGGCGAGCATTTTGCCGACGGGGATGCCGGTCCAGCCGGCAATCACGGCGGCGACGGTTTTGGTGTCGACCTGCTCTGGCACCAGTGGATCGTCCTGGCGAATCGCGTCGAGTCCGGCCTCCAGGCGCAACAGTTCGGCGGCGAGATGATCGATGCGGCTGTCGGTGGCTTCATCGGGTTTGTCGCTGTCGGCACGTTCGCTCAAGGCCAGCAGTTCGCGCCGGGTATCGAGCAGCTCGCGTACGGCAACGCGCTCTTCGCTCCAGCGGGTTTCCAGTTCGCGGATGGCTTGCACATTGGTCTTCGATTCACTTTCCAGCAGCGTGATGCGTTCGCGGTGGTCCAGCCCGGTGGCCTGTTCGCGGCGCAGACGTTCGACTTCTTCTTTCAGACTTTGCTGGCGGTGGCGCAGGCTCTCCAGCGGCGGCGGCACATCATGCTGGCCGAGGGCGACGCGGGCGCACGCGGTGTCGAGCACGCTGATGGCTTTGTCCGGTAACTGGCGGCCGGAAATGTAGCGGTGCGAGAGCTTCACCGCTTCATGAATAGCGGCATCGAGCACTTGTACGCCGTGGTGCTGTTCAAGTTTGGCGGCCACGCCGCGAAGCATTTCCACGGCAGTGATTTCGTCCGGTTCTTCAACCTGCACCAGTTGAAAGCGGCGGGCGAGGGCAGGGTCTTTCTCGAAATATTTTTTGTATTCCATCCACGTCGTGGCAGCGAGGGTGCGCAACTCGCCACGGGCCAGCGCCGGTTTCAGCAGGTTGGCGGCATCGCTGCCACCCTCGGCACCGCCCGCACCGATCAGGGTGTGGGCTTCGTCGATGAACAGGATGATCGGTTTGTCGGCACTGCGCACCGCGTCAATCACGCCCTTCAAGCGCTGTTCGAATTCACCTTTGACCCCGGCACCGGCCTGCAACAGACCGAGGTCGAGCACCCGCAGGCTGACTTCCTGCAACGACGGCGGCACATCCCCGGCAGCGATGCGCAGGGCCAGGCCTTCGACCACGGCGGTTTTACCCACACCCGGTGCGCCGACCAGAATCGGATTGTTTTGCCGACGGCGCAGCAGAATGTCGATGCACTGGCGAATTTCACCGTCGCGACCCACGATTGGATCAATGCGTCCGGCATGCGCGTCGGCCGTCAGGTCCTGGGTGTATTGATCGAGCACCGAGTCCCGGCGGGGGGCTGAATTGGCCGATGAACCCGGACGCGCACCGACATGCTCACGAGAGTTTTCCGTCCATTCCAGCAGATTCGCGCGCAGTGCTTCCTTGGGAATCCGCAGCAACGACGAGGCGCTGTTGAGCAGCAAGCTGCGGCGTTCATCGCGATCAACCAACGCCAACAACAGCAATCCGGAACGAATACTGTCGAGCCCCAACACACTGGCCTGCACCACTGCATCTTCGAGCAGACCGAGGGTGTGTGACGACAGCGCCGGCGTGCGCGTACTGCCCGCCTTGAACAGGTCCAGCGCCTTGTTGATCTCCGCCGTGAGCGCATCACGTTCCAGGCCGAAACGCGGCAGCAGAAAAGCCAAATCACCGCCCTCGATGTCGAGCAGCTCGAGCAACAGATGTTCGATCTCGACAAAGTGATGGCCGCGTTGCAGACAGCGCTGCGCGGCGCGCTCAAGGGCGCGGCGGTTATCCGGGTTGAGGCGTCCGATCAGGCTGGCCAGTTCCATGTTCAGGTGATCTCCAGCTGACGAAGGCGGGTTTCGATGGTTTGCACGCCGAGGCTGGCCTGACGCTGCAAACCGCCGTTCCAGCTCAGCAGAACCGGGGTCTGGCGAGCGAGTTTCAGCGGCCCGGCTCCGCGCACCCGCAGCACCAGCCTGACGTCCAGGTCCGGGCCGAAATACAACCCGGCGAGGCTGGCCAGTGCCGGGTGTGCTTCGCCATCCGGGAGAAAGCGCGCCGCCTGTATCGATGGCAACGGCCCGAGGGTCAGGCGAATGCCGGCGTGCTCATCCCAGACCCGCGTGCCAGCCACGGCGCTGCGGCCCAGTTGCAGGTTGCGTCCACCGGCTTTCATCACACTGCGGCTGGCGGACGGGATCTGTCGCCAGGCACCTTCGTAAGCGCTCAATTCGACCGGCACGCCAAACTGCTCGCGGACAATCGCGGCGAACCCCGCCAACGAGCGACGGCCATCGGCAAACAACGCCGTGCACGCGAGCACGGCGCAGTCGGGAACAGCCTGGCGCTCCTGCAAGGCCTTGGGCAGCAAACCGGTCAGCGCGCGCAATTGCGCCTGCACCGGCGAAGCCCCAGGCGTGACAAAACCCAACGCGACCCGGTGTTTGCGCATCACTTTGTAGAGCAGGCTGAGCAAGCGATGCTGGAACAGATCGAGAAACGCGGCCGGTGCATGATCCTTGGCCCGCGCCCGTTGTTGCAGCCAATCCTGATAGGCGTAGGGGAGAGGGCCGTCCGGGCCGCCGAGACCGAATATCGGTGTGTCGAGTGTCAGCGGTTCGCCAGGCTCTTCGTGCAGGGCTTCGATCTGGCTGGCGGCAAACGCCGGTGTCAGTGGCCCGCGCAGTTTCAGCGCTTCGGTCTGCGGCGAGGTGCCGCTGCCGAGTGGATCGGCCTGCGGTTGCTCGCGTTCGAGCAACAGCAACGCCTGCAACCATTCGAAGGCCTGCGGCTCACGGCGCAGGCGTTGGCTCAGGGTCAGAGCGACAGGGGCATGCCGGCTTGGGGTTGCCATGCCTTGACCTCCTTGTCGGACTGCATCAGGACGGTGCGCACAAAGCGATTGGCCGTGGCGTACAGCGAAAAGAACTGCGCCAGCACCGCCGAAAACAGCACCGCGCTACTGCCGACAAAATGCTGCGGATCGAGCTGCAACTGCACTTCCAGACCATTGCGCCAGCCTCGCCAGGCATCGGCACCGACATGGCCGATCACCCGTTCGCAGCTGAGTTGCAGCAGACCTTCGATCTGTCTCAAGGCGCTGGCCTCATCGCGCAGATTGTGCAGATGCAGAATCTCTTTCAAGGCATCCAGCGCCTGCGGCCCTTCGACCAGCGACAAATGATTGAGGGTCAGTTGTGACACCAGACGCCAGCGCGAATCACCGTCCAGCCGCGGCAGACTCTGCGCACTCGGCGAATTGCGCAGGCGTGCCCAGGCGACCGGACCGGGGCGCTCGAAACCCAGCGGCGTACCGGCCGGCAGACTTTGCGCCAGATACCGGTTGGTGCAGAGCAACTCGGCGGTCAGGCTGTAGTCGGGCAGGTCGGTTTGCGGTTCAAAACGGGTGTCGACCACGCTCAGCAGTAAATCACTGCCGAGCCGGTTTGGCGTCATGCCGTTGACCCGTCGCGCATGCCAGTAACGCTGTTGATCGCCACCGCTGTGCTGGCTGCCGTAATACGCCGGCAGGCGCTGCACGCCGGTGCGGGTACTGGCGCGCATGCCGCGAATGCTGTGGATCTCGACGCTGTTCTCGCGGTGGCTGTCGGCGATCAGTCGATACTCGCTGCGCGTGCCGTCGGGACGCAGCGGTTCGGAAGTCCGCGGGAACAGGTTGATCACCGGCGCGCAGCCCAAGGTGATGTCGCTGGCCTGCAAGTTCAGGCGGCTAGCGGGGGCACGGTCGAAAACGATGTACAGATAGAGGGTCTGACTGTCGCTGGAGACTCCGCGCAACGGCAGATCGAAAAAGTGGAATTTGTCCGGGAAAGCAAAATACTCGGCCAGCAAGCGCATGCCTGGATGGACACCGTCTTCATCCGGCAACAGTGCTTCGTCATCGCTGAAACCGACGATGTTCGGCAAGCCTTTCAGCGCCGTCGGAACACTGCCCGGCGACCCCGCCAGCACCTGCACCGCATGCGCGCCGAGCAGGTCATACAGGCAGGCATTGACCACCGGTGACGCGGCCAGATGGAGGCGCAGTTGCTCAATGCCCAGATCTGCCCACTGGCTCTCGCCCAGGCAACGCAGGCTCAAACGCAATGCCGAGCGCGACTGCGCGACGCCGGTTAACGCCTGGGCTTCATCGCTGCCCAGCAGCAGTGCCTCGCTGACTTCGATCGGCCATAAACGAACGGCGGCCGAGGTGCGAAAGTGAATGCTCTCGCCTTTGCTGGTGGTGACGAATAACGGCGTATCACGGGGCAGGGTATAGCCGTCGTCGAGGTTGCCTTTGCTCGGGTCCGGCTCGAACTGCACGATGGCGCAGGACGGCAACGGCCGCATCGCCAACGGATAAAGTTGTTCGAGCAATGCATCGCTGAACTCGGCGTAGTCGTCATCAAGGCGCCGTTGCAGGCGTGCGGCGAGCAGTGCAAAACCTTCCAGCAAACGCTCAACGTGGGGATCGGGGCATTCGCCCGGGGACAGTTCCAGGCGCCGCGCGACTTTTGGATAGCGCTCGGCAAACTGGCTGCCGGCGTGACGCAGCCAGGTCAGTTCGCGTTGGTAGTAGTCGAGCAGTTGCGGGTCAATCGAGTCGCTCATGGCGCACCTCCAGTCCCTCGCCGCCGGGCTCAATGACAAACGCCACCGGCCAGTGCTGCTGACCACTGCGCAACTCGCCGAGCAAGCGAATGCTCATCCGCTGCGGCTGTTCGGGCAATGGATTGACCTGAACTTCGCCCAACAGCAGGCGCGGTTCAAAATGGCTGATGGCTTCGCGGATGTCTCGCGCCAGCTTGCGCCGATCATCGCTGCGCTGCTGTTGCAAGGCGCTCCAGTCGACGATGCCGTAGTCGATCACACTCACTGGCGTGGTCCGTGTGAGTGGGCCACGGCGGGTGTTGAACAGGCGCCCGAGCTCGGCGTGCACCGAGTCGAGCAAGTCCTGCCGATCGAATGTGCGCGGGTTCTCGGCCTCGCTGGACGCGAGGCGTTCGAACAGCGGTGCACGCATGCCGGTGCCTGCCATGGCCAGGGCGCCGGGTTAGCTGACAAGCTTGTTGGCGGCCATGTCCCAGGTCGACGCGGCGGTGCCTTCCTTGGTGCCGTCGTCTTTTTGCGCGGTGAGTTCCCATTTGATCTTGGTGAAGTTCAGTGACACGGTTTCCACCGGTTTGCCGCCGGTGCCGCCACTGACGCTGACGTTGGACAGCACCACGTTGGTGAGGGTGTAGACGATGAAGGGCATCAACTGCCCGCTGCCCTCGGCGGCGTTGCGGCCGATGGTGATGACTGCTTCGGGGATCGGTTTGCCGGCGCAGCAGTACTCGTTGAGCGAGGGTGTCGAGCTGTCGACGAACTTGGTAACCGTGAATTCACCGATATGCGGTTTGCCGGAGGTGCGCTCCGAGTTGCTGACGTCGTTGGTGACTTGCATTGCCACATTGTGGCTGTAGGACATGACTTCGATCTTGTCCGCAAAACCTTCGAGCAGGCTGTCGCCTTTGATGTCGCCGCCGAGGTCGAGAATGATTGCATCCATCGCTTGAAACTCCTGAAGAAATTCACATTAGGCAAATGAGCTGAACACGGAACCCGTGGCGAGGGGACAAATCCTCTCGCCATCAGGGTTTTCTCTGGAGCTTTAAGCGGCAACCGGCGGTGGCAACGTCGCCACCAGGCGAATCGATGCGGTCAGCTCTTCCAGCTGGAAGTGCGGGCGCAGAAACACCGTCGCGCGATAGGCGCCGGGCTTGCCGGCGACTTCGGTGACGTCCACCCGCGCTTCACGCAACGGGTACTGCGCCTTGATTTCCTGCGGCGCGTTGTCGTTGATCAGCACGTAATCGGCGATCCAGTTGTTGAGGTAGGTCTGCACGTTGTCGCGGGTCATGAAACTGCCGACCTTGTCGCGCATGATCACCTTCAGGTAATGGGCGAAACGTGACGCGGCGAGCACGTATGGCAGCATCGCCGAGATCCGCGCGTTGGCGTTGGCCTCGTTGGTGTTGTAGACCTTGGATTTGTTGGTGGTCTGGCCACCGAAGAACACCGCCACATCGCTGTTTTTCTTGTGGCACAGGGCGATGAAACCGAGGTCGTTAAGCTCTTTCTCGCGACGATCGGTGATCGCCACTTCGGTCGGGCATTTCAGCGACAGATCGCCGGAGCTGGTGCGGAACGTATGCGCTGGCAAACCTTCTACCGCGCCACCACCTTCAGCACCACGAATCGCCGCGCACCAGCCGTACTTGGCGAACGCTTCGGTGATGCGTTGCGACAGCGCCCACGCAGCATTGCCCCACAGGTATTTGCTGTGGTCGGTGCCGTTGACGTCTTCGACGTAGTTGATGCCTTCCACTGGCGACGTATCGGGACCGTAGGGCAGACGCAGCAGAAAGTGCGGCAGCACCAGAGACACATAACGCGAATCCTCGCTCTCGCGGAACGAGCGCCACTTGATCAGTTCCTGGCTCTCGAACACCTTCGACAGATCACGCGGCACCGCCAGTTCGGTGAAGCTGTTCATGTCGAACAGGCGCGGGCTGGCGGCGGCAATGAACGGCGCGTGTGCAGCGGCGGCGACGTTCGACAGTTTCTCCAGCAGGCCGATGTCCTGCGGGTGACGGCCGAAGGTGTAGTCACCGACCAGCAAGCTGAAGGGATGGCCACCGAAGGTGCCGTATTCCTCTTCATAGATTTTCTTGAACAGTGCGCTCTGGTCGAATTCGACGGCTTTTTCCAGGTCGTTCTGCAGTTCTTTCTGCGTGACGTTGAGCAGGCGCAATTTCAGCCGGGTGCTGGTTTCGGTGTTCTGCACCAGCAGGTGCAGACCGCGCCACGAGGCTTCGAGTTTTTGCAGATCGGGATGGTGCAGCACCTCGTTGAGCTGGGCGCTGATCAACTCGTCGATCTGGCTGATACGGTCGTTGATCATCGCCACGGTGTCCTTGTCGATGGCCATGCCTTCGTCGAGCACCTGGGTGGCGAATTCCGCGAGCATGTCGCGGGCGTAATCCTGCTGACTGTCATCGTGGGCCATGCGGCCGTCGAGAATGATCTGGTCGAGCAGGGAAAGTGTCTCGGTCGTACTGTCGCTGGCTTGTTTCTGAGCTGAAGCGGGCATGGCGAATTCTCCCCTCGATTAGGTGGACGATCAGGCTTGCGGTTCGGCCGGGGCCTCGGCGTCAGCGGCCGGGGTAGCGGTGTCCGGGCGGGCCGATTTGATTTCCTGCAGGCCTTCGGTGTTGGCGATGACATCGCGCAACAGCTTGTCCAGGTCATCGTTGCCATCGAGTTTGGTCAGCAGATCGCGCAGGCGCTGGCGGGCCTCGAAAAGGCGCCGCAGCGGCGTGACTTGCTCCACCACCTTGACCGGGTCGAAGTCGTCGATGTGTTTGAAATTGAGTTCGATATTGAGCTTGCTGTCGTCGCCGCTGAGGGTGTTGTTGACCTGCAACGTAGCGCGCGGACCGATCGAGGCGAGTACTTCGTTGAAATTGTCGCGGTCGATTTCGGTAAAGCGCCGCTCAGTCAGTTTTGCCAATGGCTCAAGTGGCTTGCCCGACAGATCGGCGAGAATTCCGACCACCAGTGGCAATTCCTTTTTCTCGATGGCATTGCCGATTTCGACGTCGTAAGTGATTTGCACTCGGGGCGGGCGCACCCGGTCGAGCTTGTGCTGAGTACTTTCTGCCATGTCGGCGGACTCCGATGCGATGAGCGGGCGCAATGCATCGGGGAGGCCCGTTCATCGCTTTCCCTTGCTGGACCGTAGGTTAGAAAGGGAGGCAGATGACCTGTCGTTCCTTTGACAAACCTTCTTGATTCGGCTGTAGGAACCGAACTACCCAAGACGCTAGAACAGGTCTATAAAAATGCAAGCAAAAACATTTTTGGACAGGTTCGCGAAAAGGAAAATTCATTTTGCGTAGACGACTTTTTCTAACACTGCTGTTTGCGTCCCTGGCCGGTTGCTCCCTCTTCGGGCCGAAGGTCGACCTCGACAGCCTGACCCTCGACGTCGCGCCCAAAGCCAACGACGACACGCCGATTGCCGTGGACTTCATTGCGGTCGCCGACCCCGACTTGCTCAAGCAATTGTCGGGCATCAGTGCCAGCCAGTGGTTCGCCGGGCGCGAACAGTACCAGCGCGACTATCGTCAGTTGATGAGCGTGTGGGGACTGGAACTGGTGCCGGGGCAATTCATCGACCGCCAACCCTTCCCGTTGGGGGGCAAGAAGGCTGCTGGACTTTTGGTCTTCGCCAGCTATACCACACCCGGAGCACACCGCTTGCGCCTCGACGATCAGAGTGAGGCGTGGCTGAAATTCGACAGCCGCGAGATGAGCCTGGTCAACCCCAAACACTGAAACACCGCCGCTGCCGCCGGATTGCGGCCTTGTCGAAGGGAGTCGTATGAGTCTGCTACCTGATGCGGTTTGCTGGCACGAAGGCATGCAATTGCTGCCGCAGCATTTTCAGTTGCAAGGGCTGCGAGCCGAAGCGCTCGGCGCGCATCTGGCGCAAGGGTGCAATCCGTGGTTCTGGGGTGTCAGCCACATGGAGTTCGATCCTTCGGCGCTGAGCGCGGGCGTGGTGCGCGTTTTGTCGCTGCAAGGGACGATGCCCGACGGCTTGCCCGTGGATTTGCAGGCCGGGATCGGGCCGACGCTGGAACTGGATGTCGGCGCGGCGATCGATGCCACCGACGATGCCACTGTCACCGTGTACCTGGCGATCAGCCCGATGTGGCGTGCCGGGCAGTTGCTGCCGCTCAAGGGTCGCTTGCAATCGGTGGTGGGTGACGCACTGCCGGATCTCACCAGTGGTGAATTTCCTGAGTCGATCACCGTGTGGCGCCCCAATCCACGCCTGTGCACGCAACTGAACAAAGCCGATTCGATCTGTCTGCCGTTGCTGAAAATCCGCAAGGAGGGCGGCGGCTTCCTGCCGCTGACTTACACCGCGCCAACACCACTGCTGCTGCCCGAGTCTGCGCTGGGGCGACGCATCGCCGGCCTCTGCGCGCGGGCGCGGGAGAAGTGCCTGTTTCTCGGCGGCCGTTTGCGCCAGGCGCAACAGGCTGGCAATCAGGACGACGCGCTGGAAATCCGCCGGCAGCTGACCGCGTTGTGGGCACGCCTGCCGGAAGTCGAAGGCGCGCTGAACAGTCGCGTTGCTCACCCGCAGTCTCTGTATGTGCACCTGCTCGGCCTGGCTGGCGCATGGGCGGCACTCGATCCGCTGGCCGGTGTGCCAGCGTTTGCACCGCTGGATTTTCTCGAGTTGCAACGCGGTTATGACGCGGTGCTGCAATGGCTGGAAACCACCCTCGAACTGATCCGCGCCGGCTACCGCAGCCTGCCGTTCGAGCGCGGTGAGCACAGCTTTTCCATTCAACTGCCGGACGAGCAGCCGGGTCAGCGCCTGGTGATCGGTCTGCGCATGCCCAACGGCGCCAGCGAACAAGCGGCTATTGACTGGTTGCGTGGTGCGATCATCGCCTCGGCGCCGCACATTGCGCTGCTCAGTCGTCAACGCATGAGCGGTTTGCCGCACCAGGTCATGAGCCGCAGCGAACAGGTGGCCTACAGCGTCGGCGAGGACACGCGGCTGTTTGTGATCACGGCCGAAGGTACGTGGTTCGACGCGCAACTGCCGCTGGTCATCGCGGCACCGGCGGCGAAGCTGACCAGCAGTCCGTGGCAAGTGGTGCTGTTTATCGCCCAGAACAGCGAAAGTGCCTGATCACACAAGGAACGCCGTATGTCGCAAGGAAGTGCCGCAAGCCTTGGGTTGCAGGACGCACCGTTGAGCAGCGCGTTCCGCCAGACGTGGCAACAATGGCAACAGGACTGGGTGCAATTGCCCAAGGACAGCGAGGACGAAGCAGCGCTGGTGGACACCGTGGTCGAACTGTCCACGCAAGCGTCGCAGCGGTTGTGGCGCACCGCTTATTCGCGGGTCGGTGATTCGGCGACCGATCAGGTCAAGGCGCTGGTCTATGCGTTCGTCGCGCTGGTCGACGAAACCCTGTTGTTCACGCCATGGCCCGGGCAGTCGGCGTGGCAGGACAAACCTTTGGAGTCGCGTCTGTATTCCAGTCGTCAGGCCGGCGAACAAGTGCCGTCGGCGATTCAGACATTGCTCGATGAACAGCAACCGACCAGCCGCGATCTGGCCAACGTGTATCTGCAGTGCCTGATCCTTGGTTTCCATGGGCGTTTGCGGGGCGAACACAGTCAGGCGCAACTGGAGAAATGGCGGCTGGCGCTGTACACCTTTGCCTGGCAGGACGAGGCCAGTTATGCCGATGTCAGTCAGCGTCTGGCGCAGCCGTCGCTGACCACGCCATTGCAACTGCCGGTGCGCACGGCGCTGCCGGATGGCTTTCGCCTGGCACTGGGGATACTGGCGATGATGTTGTTGCTGACCGGGCTTGGCCAGTTCCTTTGGCGCGATATTCGTTCGGAGCTGGACCCGGTGCTGCAGATCATCGACTCGGTGGCGCCAGCGGAGCAAGACTCATGAGTACCCTGACGATAGTCGCGTGGGTGGTCGCTCTGCTGCTGGTTGGCGTGATCATCGCCGTGGTGGTGTGGTGGTTGCGCACCCAGAGTGGCGCAGCGATCCGCAGTTTCTACGCAGCCGTGCGGCAAATGGAGCAGGAGCAGGGCAGCCACGACCGCTATCAGATGCCATGGCTGCTGATGCTCGGCGACGAAACCCAGGGCACGCAACTGGTCAGTGAATGGCGTCTGCAACCGACCGACAAACCGGCGTGGTTCGGCCGTTGGTGGTCGGACCCGGAAGGTGCTGTGCTAGTGGTGCCGCAGGCGCTGTTTCTGCCCGACGACGGTATGCATTTGCAGCGTGGCGGCTGGTGGCGTTTGCTCGGTCTGATCTTGCGGATGCGCAGCAAGCGGCCTCTGGACGGGGTGGTCTGGCTGGTGCCGGTCAGTCGCCTGAGTAATCTCGAACAGGCTGCCAGCCTCGGTCTGGCCGCACGCCGGCGCTTCATCGATCTGCTGCAACGTTTTGGCCTGAGTGTGCCGGTGTACGTGGTCATCACCGGACTTGAAGAACTGCCGGGGTTCCAGGAGTTGATCAGCGCGCTGCCCGACGAGGCCCGCGAACGTACCCTGGGCTGGTCGTCGCCTTATTCGCGCGATGCGGTTTGGCAAGGGCAATGGAGCGATCAGGCGCTCGATCGCATCCATCGCGCTGTGGCGGAAGCCATCATCGAAATCGGCACCTTGTCCGGCCAGCTCAGCGCCGATCTGTACGCCTTGCCGGAGCGTCTGGAAACCTTGCGACGCGGTTTGCAGAGTGTTCTGGAACCGGTGTTTCAAGGCAACGCTCAGGGTGAAGCGCCGTGTTTTCGCGGTGTCTATTTCAGCGCCAGTCAGGCCTCGAAGGATGCCAAAGACGGATTTTCCGCCGACGACAGCGGCTTGCAGCAAAGCGTGTTCGTGCGCCAGTTGTGGCGCCAGCGCCTGGTCGGCGAGCGCGGGCTGGCGCAAGGCGTGCCGCGTCTGCTGCGTTTGCGTCAGCGCTGGCAGCGGCTGACGGCCGGTGTGGCGCTGGTGGTCGGGGTGATCTGGGCCGTGGCGATGCTTTGGGTCTGGCACGTGTCGGTCAAGGATGCCCACGAACTGGCGCGGCAGATGCAAGGCGCGCAAAAGAACTACGTGGCGATCAGCGACGAGGCGCAGCGGGTCGACTCGACCCGGCGTAACGTGCAGACATTCTGGCGCGTGCTGGAGCGTGCGCCGCACTGGAACTACGTTTCTCTGGTGTTTCCGACGTCGTGGTTTTCCTCGTTGGACAATCAGCTTGAGCAGCAAGTCTTGCAGTCCACCCAGCGCCACATCATGGTGCCGCTGCATGATCTGTTGAGCGCGCAACTGGCACAGATCAAAGCGATTCGCAGCACCGATCGGCGCAGCAGTGTCGAAAGCGACGACCCGGCGCAGTGGCAGAACTATCTGAAAGCTAACGATCTGGTGGATCGGGCACTGCGATTGGAGCAGCAGAATCAGCTGTTCAATCAGGTGCAAAACAATCAGCGCGCGCCACTGGATGACTTGGTGCAACTGAGCAACAACGCGCTGTCGCTGAACCTCAACACGGGCACCTTGCCCTATGCAGCTTTCTACAATCGGCTGATCGTGGCCGGGGAAGACGGCAGCTTGCAGGCGCTCGACCTGAGCGTCGACCGGCCACTGATCGTCAGCAACTTTTCCGGATTGATGCAGCGCTGGCTGGATCAATATTTCCTCGCCGACAACTTTGTCAGCAAGGCCGGTTACCTCAAGTTACACCTCGATCAACTGGAGGCCGGCAGTGGCAACAGCCTGCGCGAGCTCGAAGAGCTGACCGCGCTGGTCGACGATCTGCAAGCGGCAATTGCCCTGACCAATGCAACGTGGAGCCGTGGCAAAGGCCAGGAATTGGTGCCGGGTTATGGTGACTTCCTCGCCAAAGTGGGCAAGAGCACATTGTTGGGCGTGCAAGTCCAGCAAGACCTCGACACGCAAGCGTCACGCTTGCAGCAGAGTTTCCGCGATCAATGGATCGCCCAGGTCGGCTCGCGGGACAATTTGCTGGTACAGCAAGTCAGCGGGCAATTGGCGTTGCAAGAGCAAGTGGTGAAACTCGATAACGCGATACAGGCGCTGTTCAAGCGCGACTTCGTTTCGGTCGCCCTGCGTGCCAGCGAAGACAACGTCAATATGCAAGGCCAGACCGTGGACGGTGATGACCTCAATGAATCGCTGAAATATTTCGCCGACTACAACAGCTACATCGCCGAAGAACTGCCACGCATTCCACCGGACTATCGCGTTGCGGTGCTTAAAGCCGCCGAGCGTGCCGCCGCCCAGGCGATGTGGTTGAGCCTCAAGGATCACAACGATCAGGCACATCCTTACGCTGTGTTCAATGTGCAGGCCGAGCAAGCCATGGCCCTGCAAAAGGCTTTTGTCGAGGTGCATCGCCCGGATCTCGCCACGCGTCTGCAAACGGCGCTCAACCGCCGCGCCATGGCGCAGCTTATTGGTGGTCTGGATGAAATCACCGCACAACCACTGTTCGGCGGACGGGCCGAAATCAGCCAGTGGGACGGTTCGAAAAACCTTGGTCTGGAACTGTTCGGCGCCAGCGACGTGCAGGACCTGAAACTGAGCCTCAAACAGCAGTTCAACACCATGCTCGGCATCACTGAGCGGCGGACGTCATCGTTGCAGTGGCTGACAACACAGCAAGCCAATCTGTCGGCACTGGATTACGAACGCGTGACGCAGTTCAGTGCCCTCAACGACGAACTGCGCAAATACAAAGAGGCCAACCCGGCCAGTTCGCCCGCACAGATCGAGCAACTGGTCAGTCGCGATTTCGTCGAGATGGACGTCAATTCCTGCCTGCAAATGTTGCAGACCGCCAACGTCGCCGGCGGGCGCGGCACGTTGGCGATGCGCGCGGTGGAGCTGCAACAGGAAGCCATGCAGCGTTGTCAGCAGCTGCAAGTGCAGCAGGCCGCTGCGGCTTGGAATGAGCTGGCTAACTACTTCAATCAATATCTGGCGGATCGCTTTCCGTTCGCCAACGGCGTGCAGATGCAGGACGCCGATCCGGCGCGGGTTGAATATTTTCTGCAACTGATCGACAAAAAACTGCCGGTCGCGCAGGCCGGCCTTGCCACCAATCAGACCCCGGAACGCCTGGCAGCGGCGGATTTTCTCAACCGCTTGAAGCAGGCCAGCACCTGGCTGACGCCGCTGTTCGTGCGCGACAAGAGCGGCATCCTTGGCATCGAGCTGGACGTGCGCTGGCGCACCGATCGCGATGATGAGCTGGGCGCCGATCAGGTGATTGCCTGGGGTTTGCTCGCCGGCAATCAGCAGATCAACTATCCGGCAGCCGAGCAACCGAATCTGCGCTGGATGGTCGGTCAACCTGTCCGCATAACCCTGCGCTGGGCGCGCAACGGCAAGGAACGGCCGGTCAATGATCCGCAGCAACCGAATCTGGTAGTGCGCGATCTGGAGGCCGGCTGGGAGTATGGCGGGCCATGGTCGCTGCTGCGGATGATGCGGGCGCACTTCTCGGTGCAGCGTCAGCCAAACGTGGATTACACCGATTTCCCGCTGACGTTGCGTTTACCTGTAACCGGGGCGCCGGACAGCGTCACCAGCGACTTCACGCGAATGTTCGTGCGCCTGTCGCTGATGAGCCAGGGCTCGAAACTGCCGTTGTCGATCGCGCCGTTGCCCACCCGTGCGCCACGTTCGCCGTTTCAGATGACCGGCAGCACCGCCGCCCTTGAATCGCAGAAGGAGGACCTGTGAGCCTGCCATCGACCGCCGTGCCAGACCTGATTGATCAACTGCTCGCGCCAATCAGCGCGGATGCTCCCTGCGGCGTCGATTTGCGCTATGAGCGTGAGTTCGATCAGTTGCGCGACTTGCGCCGCGAGGATGATGCCAGCCTTCCGACCGGGGTGTGGCAGTCGACACTGAAGCGGGCGAACTGGCCGGAGGTCGAGAAGCTCACCACTGCTTTATTGCTCGAACGCAGCAAGGACTTGATGCTCAGCGCCTGGCTCGGCGAAGCGTGGCTGCACCTGCAAGCACTGGACGGTTTGCCCGGCAGCCTGGCGCTGATCGTCGGTTTGTGTGAGCGCTTCCCCGAGCATTTGCATCCGCAAGCTGAGGAGGGCGATCAGTCGTGGCGCGTGATTCCGCTGGAGTGGCTGGTGCGTCGCTACAGTGAAGTGTTGCTCACTCGCGTGCCGCTGTTCGGCACGCGCAACAACGATTTTGAAGCCTATACCCTGGAAGTCTGGCGACGTTTGCAGGTTCAACAGGTGCAGGTCAACGACAGCAAGAATGCCAAAAGCTCGGCAGAAACTGCACGCAATGAACAGAAAAAACTCAGCGAGCAGATTCGCGCCACACCGCTGGCGTTCTGGTTGCGCACCCAGGGCAACCTGCTGCTGAGCCTGCAACACCTGCAACGGCTCGACAGCTGGAGCGATGCTTATCTGGGTGAGCAAGGCCCGGGATTGCGCCCCTTGCAGGACATCATTCAAGCGCTGCTGAAGCTGGTTCAGGAGTTTATCGCCATGCACCCACAACAACCGGCACCGCCGGCACCCGTGGTCGAAGCCCCCGTCGCCATGCCACAGCCTGAAGAGCCAGCGCCGGTTGCCCAGGTATTTCGCGAACCGGCCAACCGCGAGGAGGCGTATCGGCAATTGCTGCTGATCGCCGAATACCTGGCCCGCACGGAACCTCACAGTCCCGTGCCCTATCTGATCCGTCGCGGCGTCGAGTGGGGCAACAAACCGCTGAGCGAGTTGCTGGGTGAGTTGATCAGCGCCGACGCGGAATCACGGCGCCTGTGGACGTTGCTCGGCGTGCTTTAGTGCACGCGCTGGTTGCTGAGTTTCGGTGGCAGCGCAATGGGCGTCAGTACCGGCTCGCCGGAGAAGAACGCCACGAGGTTTTTGCCTACCAATTCGACCGTGCCTTGCGTCGCTTCCGGTGACAGGCCGGCGACGTGTGGTGTCAGCAGCACGTTGCTCAGGGTTTTCAGCGCATCCGGCACTTGCGGCTCGTGGTCGAACACATCGAGTGCGGCGCCGGCAATTCTGCGCTGTTCAAGGGCAGTGATCAGATCCGCCGTAGCGATGACGCTGGCGCGGGCAATGTTGACGATGAAGCCTTTCGGCCCGAGCGCATCGAGCACCGCGCGGGTGACCAGATGTTGCGTGCCAATGCCACCGGGCGTGGCGACAATCAGAAAGTCTGACGCCCGGGCCAGTTCGGTCGGCGTCGAGCAGAACGCATAAGGCACATCGCTACGCACCTGGCGGCTGTGGTAGCTGATTTCCATGTCGAAGCCGAGGTTCGCGCGTTTGGCGATCGCCAACCCGACGGCGCCCAGCCCGAGGATCCCCATGCGTTTGCCAGCCAGCGACGGGCGCATGATCTTCGGCCATTCACCCCGGCGTACTGCGGCATCGCAACGCGGGATATCCCGGACCAGTGCCAACAACATTGCCATCGCATGGTCAGCCACCGACGAGGCGTTGACCCCGGCGCCGTTGGTGACGGTAATGCCACGGTTGCTGGCAGCTTGCAGGTCGACCTGTTCGTAGCCGGCGCCGATGACGGTGATGATCTTCAACGCGGGCAGGGCGGCGATCTCTTCGGCCGTCAGGCCCAGCGGACCCCGGGTCAGTACCGCATCGATGCGGTTGCCTTGGGAGGCAATGGCGTGCGCACGTTCGGCGGGCGTGGGGGCGAGAATCAGGTGAAAGCCCTGATGTTCGAGAATCGGCAAATAGTCATTGATGGTTTCAACCAGTACCAGAACGGTTGCGGGCATTGCGCGGCTCCTGTGAACGTCGGCGGGTAGGTCGCGATAGTCGTTTCAGAGTGCTGAATCCGCAGCGACTTGGCAATCGTTGTCATTGGCGCAGTGGTGCTTTGATTCTGGACGGCTTCGGGCAAGAAGCAAGGGGTGGCAGCACACCGGTGATCCGGTGTGCTGTCGGCATCATTGGGCCGCTTGGGCTTTGGCTTGCTCAGCCATCGCGATCGGCTTGATATCGTAGGTCGGATAGAACTCGGTGCGGTAACTGCCCCATGCGGTGTTTTCCAGCGCAAGGTTCACTTCCGCCAGACGCGAGACAGGAAAGCGCACGGTCACGACCTGGCCGATACCCATCATGATGTTCCAGCTCACCACCTCGACTCCGGCCGGGGGAAAGGTTTTATGGAATCCCTGTTGCGCGAGCTGGGCCTTGAGTTCACTTAACGGTCGGGTTTGATCATGTTTCAGAAACACGGTCAGCATCATCGCGTTGTCGGCGGTGGCGACGGCATTTTTTGCGGGCTGGGTGGCAGCTTGTGCGCTGACCCCGGCGCAATACACCGAAGAGGCCAGCAACGTCGACATCAGCAGGGTTTTAAGTGACTTTTGCATATCGAACTCCTGGTTTTATTGTTTGATGGCGGACTTGGTTTCTATCGTTCCGGTATAGGGCGCATGAACGACATGAATGCGTACGAGAGGGTTGTTGTCGACCATGTCGCGGGGTACTTCCCGAGAATAAGTGAACTCATGTTTGTTCAATGTTTCCAGACGCCTGACAACTGTTTTGGTCGTGCCGATATCGGGCACAAGAATGTGCTGTTGCTGATCGCCGGTGACAAAGAAATAACCGCCACCACCATTGTTGTATTTTGACTCGCCTGTATCGGTGTAAAAGAACTCATATCGATTGCGCTCGGGATCCCACGTCGATATACCGACAACGCCGGGGTACCTGGCCTTGACGTCGGTTTCAGGGGCGCCGTCGACATAGACCTTGGTCGTCAACCATCGCGGCGAGGAGGCCAGCTCGCGGACGTCGGCATTGGCGCTGGTGAGCGGGGCGAGCAACGCGGCCAACAACAGGCCGGTCATCATGTACTTTTGCATGTTGTGTCCTCTTGATTGCACTTTAATTGTCAGTCGTTGAATTCAGGGCGATAAAAATATAGACCTGCTACGGAATATTGTTCAATGGCTGGGTAGTTGCTTGTAACAAATGGCTGGTATTCGATTTTAAGCAATGTTTTGTTGCGAGTTTTTCTGGCTGTTTAAGTTGTAGGAATATTCTGAAAGGTTGGTGGCTAATTGACTTGTTTGTTGGCGTTTCCTGTAGTTAATGTCGCTGGCCTCCGTAGTTGATTACACAATGCTGTAGGACAAGAGATCCCGTAACAAATGTCTGGTTGACGCAACCGCAGCAAGTCAGGTTGCGTCAATTTCAGGGAGGACTTCCTCAGAACGTCACTTCATCGCTGTCGACCAATCGTGCGAAGGCGGCACCGAGGGTGACGTTGTGATGTTTGATGATCGCTTCGGCGGATAGCACAGCAGTGTCCATGCAAGTGTGGGCGTCAGCGACCAGCAATGTTCTGAAGCCCAGATCGGCAGCGCTGCGACAGGTGCTGTCGATGCAGAACTGGCTTTTCATGCCGACCACATAGAGCTCTTCTACCTGTGCGGCCTGGAGTTGCCGTGCAAGTTCAGTGCCATGGAAAGCATTGGGTCGGAATTTGTCGAAGAGGGTGTCGATTTCGGCGTCCAGCTCAAGCGCTGGCAGTAATTGCCAGAAAGGACTACCAGCGGCAATCGGTGAGCCGTCCGGGCCAGTGTGGCGCACGGCGAAGATCGGCACTTGATTTGTGCGGGCCTGAGCGACCAGGCGCTGGATGTTGGCGAGAACCCGTTCGCCCTGGTATGGCTTTTCCGGTCCGTGGAACAGACCGACCTGCATATCGATGATCAGCAATGCTGCGGGCATGGTGTTTTCTCCTTGGGTGCTGCAGATGCCGCACGGACGGGAGAAACAACAAGGCCCCGTCCATTGCTGGCGGGGCCTTGGGTTTGCTGCGCTGGGCTTACCTCAGACAGAAACACCACGACCCGCCGGTGGCGGTCGTGGTGGTACGGGTGAGTTGCAGCGCGCAAAGGTTCATGTGACCGATCATGCTGGCACCTGTGCCGGGCTGTCAATCAACCGCTCAAGTGACGTATTGCGCGATGCCGTTACCGAATGACCAGTTCTCTTTTTTCACCTCCACCAAATTGATGAAGACGTCTTCCAGGCGCACCGCCAGTTGGGTATGCAGGCTTTCGGCGATGGTTTTGAACAGCAACTGTTTTTTCTCTATCGAGCGACCTTCGCTGATGGTGATTTGAATGAACACCACGCCATCGCTGCGCTGGATTCCCAGATATTGCGGGTCATAGATGAAGTGCTGGCGGTCGTGCTCGGTGAGGATCTGGAAGTTGTCGTACTCGGGCACATCGATACAACTGCGCAGGGCCGCGTAGATGTGCTCGCCGATGCGTTTGGCGAAAGTGGGGTCGGGGTTTTGTCTGATGTCGACGCGAACCAATGGCATGGGAGGGCTCCGCAGGGCAAGGGGACTCATCTCACGCTAGATCATGTGGGGCAAATTGAAAGGCACGGGTACTTGATCGCGAGGTGTTTCTAAAAGGCTCTCTGTATGAGGCTGCCTACCTGACTCGCGGATTTTGCCTACGAATTCGACAGATTCGTCCGCTATCCGGACAGGTGAACAAAGCGAAATTATGAGGGTACAAAGCAGCCAGGGTAGTCACCGCCAACAGCCAAGGAAGGCAAATGTACAAAAACGATCGTGAAAATCTGGAACTCGACAGGCTGGAAAATGAATCAAGGAAACTTGTGGCTGAAAGACAAAAGCTCGTGGCGGAAGAAAAAAAGCTTAACAGAGAGACGAGTTTATATCCGCTTGCAGTAGTAGCCGGGGTGGTGACAGCAATCACCGCAGTAGCAGGCGTTTTCTTCAGGTTTTGATTGTTCGCGTTTTACAAATGTCAGATCCATGACCCAAAAAGGAAAGTCACATGAGTACCTATGATCGCAAAGCCAGAATGGAAGAAATGGAGCGGGAACACGATGAGTGGGTTGAAAGAATACGCATAAAAAACAAGCGCGATATGTACCCGATCTGGGCAATGTTAGCTTTTGGAATGTTTTGCTGGTCACTTGGTTTCTTCGTGGGTCGGACGATCTGATCAGATTTTGCCGCTAATACGCGGTACAGACGCTTTTCAGAAAACGACACTGCACGTACCTGGCCGCGACAGTGTTTTTCCCGAAAACGACACTCCGCTGATCTGCTCCGCACAACCATTCCTCAGCTAAGTCTTTGCTTCTGCTCATTTATCACGGAGAATCGCGCCCCTGTTTCGGCCGGAGCATGTCTGTCGGTTTTTTCCGACGCGTCCTGACCGAGTGGCAAGTGACCGGAATGCGGAGATCCGACCGGATGAATGATCAGGCCAATAGCGTCGAAGAGCGCTTTGATGCAGCAGCACCCGCTGAACTTTCGAGCTGGAATCGCCAGGACACCACCTGGATGTTGGGACTGTTTGGGACGGCCATCGGCGCCGGTACCCTGTTTTTGCCGATCAACGCAGGTCTGGGTGGCTTCTGGCCGCTGGTGGTCCTCGCGCTGCTGGCCTTCCCGATGACCTTCTACGCGCACCGTGGCCTGACCCGCTTCGTGCTGTCCGGTCGCGAAGGTGCCGACATCACGGAAGTGGTCGAGCAGCATTTCGGTATCAAGGCCGGCGCGCTGATCACCTTGCTGTACTTCTTCGCGATCTTCCCGATCCTGCTGATCTACAGTGTCGGCCTGACCAATACAGTCACCAGTTTCCTCGAACATCAACTGCACATCACGCCACCGCCGCGCGCGCTGCTGTCGTTCGTGCTGATTCTCGGCTTGCTGGCGGTGGTGCGGTGCGGTGAGCAGGCGATCGTCAAGGCGATGAGCCTGATGGTTTACCCGTTCATCGTCGCGTTGCTGTTTCTTGCGGTGTACCTGATTCCGCACTGGAACGGCGGCATCCTGACCACCGTTTCGCAAGTACCGCCACCGTCGGCGCTGCTGCACACGCTGTGGCTGGCGATTCCGGTGATGGTGTTCTCGTTCAACCACTCGCCGATCATTTCCGCGTTTGCAGTGGATCAGAAGCGTCAGTACGGCGTGCATGCCGATGAGCGCAGCTCGCAGATCCTGTTCCGCGCCCATGCGTTGATGGTGCTGATGGTGCTGTTCTTCGTCTTCAGTTGCGTACTGACGTTGTCGCCGGAGCAATTGGCGGAAGCCAAAGAGCAGAATCTGTCGATCCTGTCGTACCTGGCCAACCACTTCAACAATCCGACCATTGAATTCGCGGCGCCGCTGATTGCGTTCGTGGCGATCTCCAAATCGTTCCTCGGTCACTACATCGGCGCCAGTGAGGGCTTGAAGGGCTTGATCGTGAAGAGCGGCAAGCGTCCGAGCGCGAAGGCACTGGATCGCATCGTGGCGGCGTTCATGCTGGTGATCTGCTGGATCATCGCGACGCTGAACCCAAGCATTCTGGGCATGATCGAAACCGTCGGCGGCCCGGTAATCGCGGCCATCCTGTTCCTGATGCCAATGTATGCGATTCGCAAAGTGCCAGCGATGGCACGCTATCGTGGTCAGGCGTCTAACGTGTTTGTTACGGCGGTAGGTCTGGTAGCGATTTCGGCACTGGTTTACAAGCTGGCGATGTAACACGGATTCAATCGATAAAAACCGCTGTGCCTGCCCGGGCACAGCGGTTTTTTTTGTCCGGGCGTCGAGCTTGCTCGCAAAAGCGATGAGACCCGAACAGGCAACCGTCATTCTGCTGGCATAAAAAAACGCCGCTCATCTCACGATGGGCGGCGTTTTTCATTGCGTTGTAACGTTAGGCTTGAACGACCGGGATGTTGGCGTTCGCAGCAGCTTCACGGAACTCGGCGATCTGGTCGAAGGACAGGTAGCGGTAGATATCGGCCGCCATGCTGTCGATCTTGCCAGCGTATTCCATGTACTCCTCGACGGTCGGCAGGCGACCCAGGATCGAAGCAACGGACGCCAGCTCAGCCGAAGCCAGGTAGACGTTCGCGCCGTCGCCCAGACGGTTCGGGAAGTTACGGGTCGACGTCGACACCACGGTGCTGTTCGGCTCAACGCGTGCCTGGTTACCCATGCACAGCGAGCAGCCTGGCATTTCCATGCGTGCGCCAGCCTTGCCGTAGATGCCGTAGTAGCCTTCTTCGGTCAGTTGGTGAGCGTCCATTTTGGTCGGCGGCGACAGCCACAGACGGGTTGGCAGCTGACCCTTGACCTGATCCAGCAGTTTACCGGCAGCGCGGAAGTGACCGATGTTGGTCATGCACGAACCGATGAACACTTCGTCGATCTTCTCGCCAGCAACGCTGGACAGCAGACGGGCGTCGTCCGGGTCGTTCGGCGCGCACAGTACCGGCTCGCTGATGTCGGCCAGATCGATTTCGATGACTTCGGCGTATTCGGCGTCGGCATCGGCTTCCATCAGTTCCGGGTTGGCAACCCAGGCTTCCATCGCTTGGGCACGACGTTCCAGGGTACGAGCATCGCCGTAGCCTTCGCCGATCATCCAGCGCAGCAGGGTGATGTTGGAGTTCAGGTACTCGGTGATCGACTCTTTCGACAGCTTGATGGTGCAACCGGCAGCCGAACGTTCGGCCGAGGCGTCGGACAGTTCGAACGCCTGCTCCAGGGTCAGACCTTCCAGACCTTCGATTTCCAGGATGCGGCCGGAGAAGGCGTTTTTCTTGCCTTTCTTCTCAACGGTCAGCAGACCGTTCTGGATGGCGAAGTAAGGAATGGCATGAACCAGGTCGCGCAGGGTGATGCCAGGTTTCATTTTGCCTTTGAAGCGCACCAGGATCGATTCCGGCATGTCCAGCGGCATAACGCCGGTGGCCGCAGCAAACGCAACCAGACCGGAACCGGCCGGGAACGAAATGCCCATCGGGAAACGGGTGTGCGAGTCACCACCGGTACCGACGGTGTCCGGCAGCAGCATACGGTTCAGCCACGAGTGGATGATGCCGTCGCCCGGACGCAGGGAAACGCCGCCGCGGGTCATGATGAAGTCAGGCAGGGTGTGGTGGGTGGTCACGTCGATCGGCTTTGGATACGCCGCGGTGTGGCAGAACGACTGCATCACCAGATCAGCGGAGAAGCCCAGGCACGCCAGGTCTTTCAGTTCGTCACGGGTCATTGGACCGGTGGTGTCCTGAGAACCTACGGTGGTCATCTTCGGTTCGCAGTAGGTGCCAGGACGAACGCCTTGGCCTTCTGCCAGACCGCAAGCCTTGCCGACCATCTTCTGCGCCAGGGTGAAACCCTTGGTGCTTTCAGCTGGAGCTTCCGGCTTTTTGAACAGGTCGAACGGTGGCAGACCCAGTTCGGCGCGAGCCTTCTCGGTCAGGCCACGGCCGATGATCAGCGGGATACGGCCGCCGGCACGGACTTCGTCCAACAGCACCGGAGTCTTCATTTCGAAGGTGGTGATGACTTCGTCAGTACCGTGCTTGCAGACTTTGCCAGCATGCGGGTACAGGTCGATCACGTCGCCCATGTTCATGTTGGAAACGTCGAACTCGATTGGCAGTGCGCCGGCATCTTCCATGGTGTTGTAGAAGATCGGAGCGATTTTGCTGCCGAAGCAGAAACCGCCAGCGCGCTTGTTCGGCACGTAAGGAACGTCGTCGCCGAAGAACCACAGTACCGAGTTGGTGGCCGATTTACGCGACGAACCGGTACCGACGACGTCACCGACGTAGGCGATAGGGAAGCCTTGACCGCGCATTTCTTCGATCTGCTTCATCGGGCCGATAGCGCCCTGCTGATCAGGAACGATGCCGTCACGGGCCATTTTCAGCATGGCCAGGGCGTGCAGCGGGATGTCTGGACGCGACCAGGCATCAGGAGCAGGGGAGAGGTCGTCGGTGTTGGTTTCGCCGGTGACTTTGAATACGCGCAGGCTGATCTTGTCGGCCAGGGTCGGACGGTTTTTGAACCACTCGCCGTCAGCCCAGGATTGCAGTACGCCTTTGGCGTGAACGTTGCCGTTCTTGGCTTTTTCCGCGACGTCGTGGAACGCATCGAACATCAGCAGGGTGTGCTTGAGTTGCGCGGCAGCGACTGGCGCCAGCTCGGCGTCGTCCAGCAGGTCAACCAGAGTGACGATGTTGTAGCCGCCCTGCATGGTGCCGAGCAGTTCTACAGCGCGCTTTTTGTCCAGCAGCGGGGAGGAAACTTCGCCCTTGGCCAGTGCAGACAGGAAGCCGGCTTTGACATAGGCCGCTTCGTCCACGCCTGGTGGAATGCGATTGGTGATCAGGTCAACGAGAAATTCTTCTTCGCCAGCCGGAGGGTTTTTCAGCAGCTCGACCAGGCCTGCTGTTTGTTCGGCGTTAAGCGGCTGGGGAACGATACCCAGGGCTGCACGCTCTTCGATATGTTTGCGGTAGGCTTCAAGCACAGTTATTACCCTCATCAGTGGTCCCAAATGGGTGTCCGGGACGCTCATCCCGAAATTGCCGTACTCATGCTCCTCACGACGTTGTGGGTCGTTCGGCCAGAATTACCGGCAATTCCTTACAGAAGCTGCTTTCAAAGTTTTACGCCTGCAGAACGGGGAGCTGATGAGGGTTGGCGCTGGATTTTTCCCCGCTGGAAAAACCCCTCGCCAACACCGCTCTGAAGGAACGACTGTGCTCGTGACGCTTTGAAAACAGCTTCTAACGGACATTGGCGCCTTAAAAGGCTGGCTGATTCTACGGCAAAAAAAATTTAAAGGTAAGTCGCGCTCTATTGGACTTTCGTGGCAATGCGCGTGGCCGGGGCAAACACTCAGTACGGCTGAGACCCTGATGTTTGAGGGGTGATCAATGCCCGACAAAGGGCTAAGATGCCGGTCTGTTCCGCGTTTCAGTGCCTCTGCCTACTTTATGCCCAATCAGACCATCAAGACCCCCTGCGTCGGCCTCTGCTCCACTGTTTACGGTGATCTGGTGTGCCGTGGCTGCAAGCGTTTCCACCACGAAGTGATCCATTGGAATGGTTACAACGAGGAAGAAAAACGCGCGGTGTGGTTGCGTCTGGAGCAATTGCTGTCACAAGTGATGGCGGCCAAGGTCGAGATTTTCGATTCGGCGCGCCTGCGCGAGCAGCTCGAACAACGCAAGATCCGCTTCGTGCCGCATCAGTCGGAATATTGCTGGGCGTATCAGCTGATTGCCCGTGGTGCGCGGGTGATCATTAATCTGGAAGCCTACGGGATGGTGTTGCTGCCGGAGTTTCGCGACTGGAGCCTGCCGGAGTTGCGTGATGCCATTGATCGGGAATTTTTCCTGCTGTCGGAAGCGCATTACCAGCGCTACATCGCCCCGGGCTTTCTGAAAGACGCCTTCGGCGCCTGAAGGTCAAAAGATCGCAGCGTGCCGCAGCTCCTACATGGGAATGCTTTCTACCTGTAGGAGCTGCCGAAGGCTGCGATCTTTTGATCTTTAATGTTTCACCGCCAACTCCACCAGATGATCCTCAACCTCCTGCGGTTTGAGCACCAGCACATCGCTCTCCAGTGAATCCAGGACGACTTCTGCAGTATTGCCGATCAACGCCCCTGACAACCCGGTACGCGCCACGGTGCCAATAACGGTCACTGCCGCCTGCAGCTTGTGCGCCATGAACGGGATCAACACATCCGCCGGGCCTTCCTCTATGTGCAGATGCTCATCATCGACATCGAATTCAGCCTGAAATGCCCGGCATTGCTCGCGATAGCGCGCCGCGATGGTTTCACTCAGTTGCAGCGTCGGGTCAGCCGCCGACAGCATCGGCGACGGATGGGCGCTGATTACGTGCAGATGCGCCTTGGCCAGACTGGCAATGTCGTAGCCATGATCAATGATTGTCGTGTGCAGATGCCGGTGTTCGCCATCGGCATTGCCCACGTCCACCGCCGCCAGAATCACCTTGTCCTTCCACGAACCTGCGGTTTTCACCAGCAGCACCGGGGTAGGGCAGTGGCGCAGGAGTTTCCAGTCGGCCGGGGTCAGCAGGGCTTTTTTCAGCGAGCTGTCGGGGAAATGCTGCTTGATCACCAGCCCGCAACCCTCGGCCTGCTGCACATCGATGATGGTTTCATGCAGGCTCTCGTTCCACGCCTGCTCGGTCGTCACGCTGTAACCGTCGGCCAGCAGTGCGGTCTTGAGCACGCCGAGCATACCGGCGTGATCGTGCTTCTTGTCGCACACCAGCAGGTGCAGATGGGCCTGGGTCACGCCAGCGATCAACTTGGCGCGCTTGAGCGCCAGGCTTTCCGAATGTTCGGGTTCGATGACCACCAGAATGCTGCGAATGGCTTGCATGAGCGGAGTCTCCAGCAAAGAAAAGGCAC
Source organism: Pseudomonas fluorescens (assembly GCF_902497745.1). GTDB lineage: Bacteria > Pseudomonadota > Gammaproteobacteria > Pseudomonadales > Pseudomonadaceae > Aquipseudomonas > Aquipseudomonas fluorescens_BM. The sequence continues at coordinate 19,203 of NZ_CABVHJ010000008.1, read as the reverse complement.
GGCGTTGCACAACTATAGTTGCTGCTCGATCATCCGCGACTTGATGCATATCAACGCGCGCGGCTGGTGGTCTGCGGACAGGCCGGTATAATCGGCGCCCTTCGCTCGAACACCTTTACCGTGAGCCCCATGATCCTTCCCGAAATCCACGAATTCCTTGGCTGCCGCACCCCCGACGCCTGGGTTCAGGCCGCACTGGCCGATCAGGAAACCTTGCTGATCGACCACAAGAACTGCGAGAAAAAGTCGGCAATACAACCACGAAATGTGAGAGACACCTATGCTGCCTGAAGTCCATGAATTCCTTGGGTGCCGAACCCCTGTTGCATGGGTTGAGGCGGCTTTAGCTCAGCAAGACGTGATGCTGATTGATCACAAAAATTGTGAGTTTAAGGCTGCTAGCACTGCGCTGAGCATGATTGCTAAGTACGGTGCGTATCCGGATTTGGTGATCATGATGTCGCGGCTGGCCCGTGAGGAGCTTGTCCATCACGAGCAGGTTTTACGGCTGATGAAAAAGCGGAAGATTGAATGGCGTCCGCTTTCAGCCAGCCGATATGCCTCAGGACTGCGAGCTATTGTGCGAAGCCATGAACCGGTGAAGCTGGTTGATACGTTGGTAGTCGGAGCTATTATCGAAGCGCGTAGCTGTGAGCGGTTTGAAGCGCTTGTGCCTCATTTGGATGAGGAGTTGGGGCGGTTCTACTATGGGTTGCTTAAAAGTGAAGCGCGGCACTTCCAAGGGTATCTGAAGCTTGCCTATGAGTACGGTGAGGCGGCGGATGTGGATCGAGTGATCCAGAAGGTTAGGGCGGTGGAGGCAGAATTGATCGAAAGTCCGGATCGCGAGTTCAGATTTCATAGTGGTGTTCCGACACCAGAGTGACTTTGGTTTCTCAACGAAAAAACGCAATGGATAAAAAATGTAAACGGCTTTTTTCATCGAACTAAAGTGAGGCTCACTCGCCCCTTTAGCCCAGCTTGGAGCCAGGTAGTCAATCCCCGGTGGCATCGTGCAGCGCTGGTACAGCATGTAAGATTCACGCCTACTTCATTTCCCCGCTTCTATACGCGCAAACCTTTCTAAGGGATTCCATGTCTGCCCTCTCAAACCTGCTCAACACCTACCGCGCAGCTTCCGTCAGCGAACGTGAAAAAGGCACCTACTTTGAGGAGCTGATATGCACCTATCTGCGTAATGAGGCCACCTATCGGGATTTATACGAACAGGTTTGGACATACGCTGATTGGGCGAAAAGCCAAGGCTTGGACGGGAGAGATACGGGGATCGATTTGGTGGCTAAAACACAGGGTACAGGTGAGTACCACGCCATCCAGTGCAAGCTTTACGCTCAGGGCTATAGGGTACAGCGGAAGGATATCGACAGTTTCTTTACGGCCTCCGGGAAAAAGCCGTTCACTCATCGTATTATCGTAGCCACGACTAATGAATGGAGTGAGCACGCCAACGATGCACTGCTTGGCCAGCATCAAACGATTAATAAGATTGATCTTCAGGCGCTTGAAGAAAGCCAAATAGACTGGAGCAAATACCAGCCAAACCAGGCACCTGTTTTAAAAGAAAAAAAGCAGCTCCGTGAGCATCAGAAAACGGCCTTGAAGGCCACAGAGATCGGCTTGGAAACAGCGGAGCGCGGCAAGCTGATTATGGCCTGTGGTACAGGCAAGACTTTTACGAGTCTAAAGATTGCCGAACAGCTGGCGGGGCGCGGTAAGCGTGTATTGTTTCTAGTACCTAGCCTATCGCTGCTATCGCAAACCCTGACTGAATGGACTCAGGAAAGTGCGATCCCACTGCATAGCTTCGCCGTGTGTTCCGACAGTGATGTTGGCAAGAAACGAAAAGCTGATGATGACGTGGTGCAAACCTATACCCATGAACTGCGCTATCCGGCTACCACGAAGCCTGAGAAATTGGCTTCAGAAATGGGTAAGCGGTGCGACGACCAACATATGAATGTTGTTTTTTCTACCTATCATTCGATTGATGTGATTAGCCGCGCCCAGAAAGAGCATGGTTTAGAATCGTTCGATTTGGTGATCTGTGACGAGGCACACCGCACAACGGGCGCAACGTTTGGTGATGGCGATGAAAGCAACTTCGTCAAAATTCATGATGCTAGCTACATTCGCTCTAGCAAACGTTTGTATATGACTGCCACACCTCGTATCTATGGCGACAATGCCAAGGTTAAGGCGGAGACTAGTAACGTTGCGCTCTGTTCGATGGATGACGAGAACATGTACGGCAAAG
>NZ_CABVHJ010000008.1:6008-16908 GCF_902497745.1 Pseudomonas fluorescens | reverse complement strand
GCAAAGAGCTGTACACCATTACTTTCTCTGAGGCAGTTCAGCGAGGCCTACTAGTCGATTACAAGGTGCTTGTTTTGGCAGTTGAAGAATCGCATGTCAACCGTCGTTTACAAGAACTATTTAAAGATAGTGATAACCAGCTTAAAGTCGATGACGCGGCCAAAATTGTCGGTTGCTGGAAGGCTTTAGCAAAGCAAGGTCTGACCGATGATCTGGTAGGCGACAACGAGCCGATGAAACGCGCTGTGGCTTTCTGTCAGGTTATTGAGCCCAGCAATAATCGGAAGGGGGCGCACAAGGTCAGCTCGAAAAACATAGCCGGTATGTTCCAAGCAGTTGTGGAGGCGTACCAAAATTCAGAGCAAATCGATGATGCCTCACAACTAATCTGCGAAGCAGAACACGTCGATGGCAGCATGAATGCCAGCGAAAAAGACACCAAGCTCGTATGGCTCAAAGCTGATGCTCCTGAACGTACCTGCCGTATTCTGAGCAATGTCCGCTGCTTGTCAGAAGGGGTAGATGTTCCTGCACTGGATGCAGTGTTGTTCCTCACCCCCCGTAATTCTCAGATAGACGTAGTCCAATCTGTGGGCCGAGTGATGCGCAATGCTCCCGGAAAAAAACGCGGTTATGTAGTGTTACCAGTGGTGATTCCTGCTGGGATGGAACCGCACGAAGCGCTCAACGACAATCAGACCTACAAAGTGGTTTGGCAGGTGCTTCAAGCTTTGCGCTCACACGATGATCGCTTCGATGCAATGGTCAACAAGCTCGACCTTACGGGGCACGATCCTCGTAAGATGGAGGTTATCGCCATCACGGATAAGGTTGAGAAGAGGCAAAAACGCAGCGATGCCACTAGGAATAAAAATGCCGGAAAAGATCAGTTTGGCATCGGGAGCCAGAGCAAGCACGATTCTCATGGCCAAATGACTCAGCAGGGCGACTTGACCTATGAAGTTGGCGAGCTTGAACGAGCCATCTATGCCAAAGTGGTACAAAAATGTGGGAACCGGCATCACTGGGAGGACTGGGCTAAAGATATTGCGAGGATTGCTCACACTCACATCGACCGCATTCAGGCCATCCTTGAAGATCCCGCCAACACAACCGAAAAGGCTGCTTTTAATGCCTTTGCAACCGAGTTGCGAGACGATCTTAATGACAGCATCAGCGATGGCGAAATTATTGAGATGCTAGCCCAGCATCTGATAACCAAGCCAGTGTTCGACGCTCTTTTTGAAGACTATAGCTTTGCCCAGCACAACCCAATGTCTAAAGCCATGCAAAACGTGCTAGATGTTTTGAACGAACATCGCTTGGACAAAGAAGCCGATACCCTCGAAAGCTTTTATGCCAGCGTTCGTGAGCGCGCTCAGGGCATAGATAACGCACAAGGGAAGCAGCGAATCATTAAAGAACTATACGATAAGTTCTTCAATGGCGCGTTCCCTAATTTGGCCAAGCGACTAGGTATTGTTTATACCCCAGTAGAAGTAGTGGACTTTATTATTCATAGCGTCAATGACGTGCTTAAAAGGGAATTCGGCCAAACACTCGGTAGTGATGGTGTGCACATCATAGATCCCTTCACTGGTACGGGAACGTTTATCACTCGTCTGCTCCAGTCAGGCCTCATGACAACTGACCAGATTAAGAAAAAGTATAAGGGCGAGATCCACGCTAACGAGTTGGTGCTGTTGGCGTACTATATTGCAGCAATCAACATAGAGGCAGTTTATCACTCCCTGGTTGGGGGAGACTACGTGCCCTTCGAAGGTATCTGTCTGACTGATACTTTTCAGATGTACGAAAAGGACGATCTTGTTAACGAGTTATTAGTTCAAAACAGCGCCCGACGAACCCGTCAGAAAAATTTGGACATCCGAGTAATCATCGGTAATCCACCTTATTCAGTAGGGCAGAAAAGCGAGAATGACAACAACGATAATGTTGTTTACCCTCACTTGGATAGCCGTATTCGGGAAACATATGTTGCGCGTTCTAATGCAACTCTTTCAAAAAATCTTTATGATAGTTATATTCGTGCTATTCGTTGGGCTAGTGACCGAATTGGCGATAGTGGCGTAGTTGGTTATGTTTCAGGCTCCGGTTTTGTGGAAAAGCCAGCGATGGATGGCATGCGAAAAGCCTTAGCTGAAGAATTTACAAACATGTATGTGCTTAACATGAGAGGTGATATTCGCAAGAATATGCTGAGTAAGGGGCGGGCAAAGGAAGGGCATAACATATTCGGTAGCGGAAGCATGACTGGTATCGCCATAACTTTGTTCGTTAAAAATCCGGATGCAAAACTGCATGGGCAAATCTACTATCACGATATTGGGGATGATTTATCCCAGTCTGAAAAACTCAAAAAGCTAAGCAGCCTTATCGGTATGTCGGGGATTACCGCTACTAACGCTTGGGAAAATATCATCCCCGATGGACACGGTGATTGGCTGCAACAACGTGATGGCAGCTTCAACGATTTTATCGTCCTGGGTGACAAGAAAAAAGGCGGAGCCAAACTTTTCGAAAACTTTTCACAGGGAATACTCACAGCTCGAGACTCGTGGTGCTACAACGCTAGCAAGCTTTCTGTGGGGGCCAACATGGAACGGATGATCGACTTCTACAACGCAGAAATAATCCGCTTCAACGTGGCACACATTGGGTTAGACAAGAAAGCTCGGGAAGAGAAAGTAGACGGATTTATTAATACTGATCCCACGCAGATTAGTTGGACGCATAACGTAAAACAAGAGCTGAGTAAAAACCGTCGCTTGAGTTTTGATGTAACCGCACTGACTCCAAGTTTGTATCGTCCGTTCACCAAGCAGTGGCTTTATTACAGTCGTGGTTTGAACGAAAGGGTCTATCAGATGCCGCGCATTTTTCCCGATGCGATGGCAGAAAATTTGGTGATTTGTGTTTCTGGTATAGGTTCGAGAAGTGGGTTCTCAGCGTTGATGTCCAACACGCTTCCAAACTTTGATAGTCTTGAGAAATCACAATGCTTCCCGCTTTATCTTTATGATGTTGTCGACGAAGACTTAGGCACTCAAGGCGATTTGCTTAGCGTTTCCACTAAGCCAGTGCGTCAACGTCGCGATGCCGTGACGGACGAGGGGTTGGCTCACTTTCATAAGGCTTATCCAGGCAAGCATATCAGCAAGGAAGATGTATTCTTTTATGTGTATGGTTTGCTTCATTCGCCTGAGTATCGCGATAGGTATGCCGATAATCTAGCTAAAGAGCTGCCATGTATCCCTTGCGTTCAAACTGCTGAAGGCTTTTGGGGTTTTTCAAAGGCGGGCCGGTCTTTGGCCGAGCTTCACATAAACTACGAGTCTGCAGAGCTATTTCCCGCCAAAGTTTCAGGTGGGAGTGCGGCTGGAGATTTCCGAGTTGAGAAGATGAAGTACGGCAAAAAAGGTAAAAATAAGGATTTGTCTACTTTGCACTACAACGACAAAGTATCTATCACAGATATTCCGCTGACGGCGTACGAGTACATTGTCGGCGGCAAGCCTGCATTGGATTGGGTTGTGGATCGTCAGTGTGTCAAAACCGATAAAGCCAGCGGTATTGTCAACGATGCTAATGAATGGGCCATTGAAACCATGAAAAACCCGAAGTACCCGTTAGAGCTGTTCTTGCGCGTGATCACGGTTAGTCTTGAAACTATGAAAATCGTTGAATCGTTGCCGCCGTTGGATATTTGATACGCAACATGCTTTTCTCGTTAGTATTGAAAGGCGCAACTCCACCATGTAAAAAACAGGGGTGAAGGTAGCCAAAGCGTGGGTCTAGGCCGACAGACCCACGCTTTGATTTGAAGACTTAAACCCGGGATGTGTTTTTTTCGACCGCCGATGTATAGATCGAGTTTTTCGGGTTAGCAAATACTCGTTCTAGCATCGGTTCAAAGAAGTTCAAAGGCATGGTTTCATACGCGGGATCGAAGGCTGCGGCATCATATTTTGCACAGAATTCAATGGTTTGCCAGTATTGCGGATGTCCTTTGAATTGCTCGCGCAACATCCGATCCATGCCTAGATGATGGAAAAAGTAGTAACCCTGGAAAATGCCGTGTTTTTCGACCATCCACAAATTTTCCGGGCTGACAAAAGGCTTGAGGATCGCGGCAGCTATATCGGGATGGTTATATGAACCTAGAGTATCGCCGATGTCGTGTAGCAGAGCGCAGACAACATATTCCTCGTCGCGTCCATCCTGATAGGCACGAGTCGCGGTTTGCAGGCAATGAGTCAGACGGTCAACAGGAAACCCGCCAAAATCACCATCAAGCAGCCTTAGGTGATTCAATATTCTTCCTGGCAGCTGCCTACCGTAGGCACTGAAGTGCTGGGCTATGATTTCCCAGTCTTCCTGAGTGCCATCCTTCATATGGGTAAAACGGGCTTTAGCAACCATTGGCTGTCCTTTCTTCTTCGTTGGTTGGACGCCAACAGTCTACGCCTCGATAGTTTCGCAACACTGACCGTAAAGGACGCATTGCTGACCCTGCGCGCCTCGCGGTTATTTCGGGATTTGCATCTATCAGAGGGCGTGTGTCTGCGCTTTCATAGCCCTTTGAACCGTGCTTAGGCTCACGTTCATAGCCTTCGCCACTTTGCGAAATGATGCGCCTTCACTTTGCATTGCCGCCCGTATGGCTGCGTCATCTACAATTTTTACGCGCCCTTTATATACACCTGCTTCTTTCGCCTTCGCTATTCCCTCCCGTTGCCGTTCTTTAATCATTGCGCGTTCAAACTGGGCCACGCTACCCAACAGAGAAAGCATCAGTTCTTGCACGGGGTTAGATTCGCCTGTGAACAGCAACTGCTCTTTATGAAAGTGGATGCCGATCTTCCTGTTATTCAGATCTTTGACAAGCTTTAACAAATCCTCCAATGACCGTGCCAGCCTATCGATAGAGTGGACGTGCACGGTATCGCCCTCACGAATGAACCTCAGCATTTCTTGTAATTGGGGACGATCCGTAGTTACTCCCGACACTTTGTCTTCAAACAGGCGCTCAAGAGACACACCATCTAGTTGCCGAACTGAATTTTGATCGACGGTCGAAACCCTGACGTAACCTACATTTGCCATGTTAATTCACCATTTGTATTCATTAGATTCTAGAGGTTGTAATTATTGATGTATTCATTTCTTATTGCAACCCAAATGAATACGTTTTAGGGCGGGTTGTGTGTTCATTGAGTTGTCGTCGAATGGGTGTACCCAAATGAACGCAGTTGGTCATGTGTCTGGACTTCTCTCGTAGCGACGAAAGACGCAGTCGGCACTTTTTATTTTGTCTGACGGCGAATTGCCACCATTCAACAGCAATTGCCAACCCGGTATCCTCTGCACGACAGCAAATGACATGGAACATGGAAAATTCAGCATGGCTTTTGGGATTAGTCCTACAGCCAGAGCGTGAACTTTGCCGTAGGGTCATTCTGTACCAGCCTCACGCTGGAATTCCCCAAGGACGAAAGGACGTTGCATGTCTGGCTATGTACCCAATCCGCCAAAGGGCTACCGCAACAGCGGTGTAGAGCCTGTCGATATCCATGCCCAGCGTTGGGCGGAATACAAAAACCTTGCACCGACACCGGAAGACAAGCCCGACACAATGGGCTGTGTATTCGCCAAGAGCTGCAACCTCCCTGACGGTGTAATCGATCACAAGAACCAGTCTGGGTTTGTGCCTATAGAGAAACTCACCGACTACGGACTGTGGGCTGTACTTGGAACCGGGGCAGCGATTACCACCCAAGGCACCCCACTGCAACTGGTTGGCGGGTCTGCTACTGGCAGCGCAATTGCTCAACGTCTTGGCGGATCGTTGTCACTGGGGCTGCTGAAAGGTTCAGGCGTTGTTGCTGCTGGCTTCGTAGTGGGCACGATTGGGATGCTGATACCGAACACCAGCATTGCACCCGACAGCGCTTTCTATAAAAGCGACCAATACGCAACGCTTGAAGCAGGCCGTACCCGTGTGCGAGTCAACGTAAAGACCCTACCGGATGGTTCTGTCAACGCTTACGGCTTCTACACGGGCGGTAAAACAGACTGGGAAAATGTTCCTGTCATCGAAGCCAAGAAGGACGGCGAAAACTACGTTGCCGACATTGGCAATGGTATAGGTCTTACTTGGACGCCAGCGGCAAGTGGTGACGGTGTTCTGGGTATTCCTGCACTGGAAGGTGCACCACAGTTACCACCTGTGTGGGTGTATCCGCCGACGGCAAAATCTGACACCCTACTGGCAAACCCGGCACACCCTCCAGAATTCCAAGATGCAATTATCTGGTTTCCAGGCTCTGGCATTGAGCCAATCTACATTGTTCTAAGCACTCAGTTGGAGAAGAACAAAGCCGCCGGTGCCGAGTTTGAAGACAAAACCTATGGCGGTTTCTCCGACGAAATGGAAGAGTCCGGCCAGCAGGTGACCGTCAAGACTGAGAGCGGCACGCGAACGCGCCTAGATATGATCGGTAGAGATAAGAACGGCGATATCAGCTGTGTCGAATGCAAAGCATCTGATACTGCGCCACTCACGCGCAATCAGAAAAAAGCGTTTCCAGAAATAGAGCGAAGCGGTGGCACCATCGTTGGCAAAGGTAAGCCGGGATTCCCAGGAGGGACAGTTATCCCTCCCACCCGAGTAGACATCGTGCGACCAAAGTAGTCAAAGTATTTAAGGAGTTGTCATGTCAGTAACAGACCCAAAAACCATTGATATGTGGGGCATCCCGAAATGGGACAACAGCAAGATCGTCCTGGGTATTGCTGACCATTTGCCTTGGGAAGGCAAAACCGAACAGGGCGAGCACCTGCTAGCACTTCAAGACAAGATCAATACATACGTTGCATTTATCGAGAGCGGTGAGATTTACACAGAGATACCCGGCGCACTTGGGAAGTCTCCCATCATCCGCGTTCAGGGCAAATACGAACTGTCGGAACAAGGAGAAATGTTCATTGATCAAGCTACCGATGTGCTAAGACAAGCAAATATCGAGCTTGAATTTGTGCTCAAAGACTGACAATGAAAAACGATATCACCGATTTCACCGAATCGGAATTCGTCAGCTTCGTGCACAAGCTGCTTACCGAAAACAAAGCAGCAACTGATGACGTTTTAGATGTTCTACTAGACCAATTTTGCGAAATGACTGGTCACCCAGACGGCACTGACCTTATCTATTACCCCGAGGATGGCTCAAGCGGAACAGCAGAAGACGTTACACGTGCCGTTAAAGCGTGGCGAGCTGCTCAAGGTTTTCCGGGATTCAAGGTCTACTGATCCAAAACTGGGACAAGTTGTGAAGGTCGAGGCAAAGTTTTCCAGAAAGTGGCCCCGATTTTTTCAGGGGCTGGTAGCACAACTACATACTAGGATTGCCATTCTGCATGCTTCTCTAGCCAGAGGGTTGGGCAGGAAGGGCGACTCTATAAGTAAGCGATCAACCTTCGGAGGATTCCACAAGGCGAGCCGCGTTTAGCTGGCTACGGCTGTTCCTCTAGCATTTTTTCCAAGCTCAAGACCAAGTCTGAAGGCTTGCATCTCAAAGCGCTTGCAAGCTTGAACAGCACTGCAATCGTAGGGTTGTGGATTCCACGCTCTATCAGACTGACATAGTTGCGCTGTACGTCTGCTTCATGTGCAAGCTGTTCTTGAGTTAATCCAGCATCTTTGCGTTTTTGGCGCAAAACCTTCCCAAAAGCAAAGCCGATATCCACGTTTGCAGCCCCATCTTAAAGAGGGGTCACTGTCGATGATGACTGTCTCTGCGTCCTCACAGTATACTGTGAATATTCGCCATAAAATCACTCCGAATGAGAGGCACCATGAAGGTATATACGGCAATTTTTATTGCGACACTGACCATGCCGGTGGCCAGTCTGGCAGGCATTTTGGCAATGGAGCTGGGTTACGTCTGGAGCATTCGCCAAGCTTTCGGTGTTGGGGTTTTTGTTGGAAGCGTGATGGTCATGCTGGCAGTAATCATTTTCTTACTAGGTATTCCTTCGCTGAAGCGAAATTTCCGCAGCTAAGGATAGATCGAGTGAAATCAAAAAGTGTGGTTGTGGCAATAGGGCTGAATTTAATCTTCCCCGGTTTCGGGTATTTGTATATGTGTCGATACTTAATCGGGATATTCGGTGGTCTGCTCGTTTTTGTTGTTATGTGTAGATCGTCAGAAAGCACAGCCTTGGTTTGGGTTGTGATGAATTTAATTATGGCTATCGATATGTGTCTATTGAAAAGATTGGTTAAAAATCATGAATAAAATCATATACATTTGCTGCGTCGTCCTGTCAGGTAGTGTTTGGGCTGGACAGCCTAGTGAGGATGCAATTAATCAAATGTACAACAGTCGTGTTGACGAAATGATGGAGTCAACCGGGATGAACTTTGAGAACGCAGTTGCAACGAAGAGCATTGCTTCGGAGTGGCGGGCAAACAATGCTCGCGCTCAATTGAAGTTCAGTAAGCCCATGATGTATTACGGTCGACTCAGTAAAGTGCTGCTTAACGATGGTAATGCTGACCTATTATTGGATTCTGGTTCGCCTTCAGAGGTCACTGTAACGCTATCCGCGTATCAGGCTTGGCCGTGGAAATTGACCGGCGATGAATGGAGTATAGGTGGTGTGCAATCAAATTTACAGTTTGCGGCGAATCTGGATGCTGGTGCTAAACTCTATTTTCAGTGTCGGCGTGTTGAGTTTGTTGGAAAGATATATTTGGTGAATTGTCTCGCATTTCCCGAAAAAATCACAAATTGAGTTTGCATGGCTTTATTGTTTGCCCTTAAGGGCTCTTGTCGTGCGATAGAGGGCTGCTTGCGTGACAAGGTAATGGGTGTGCTAGGGCTATGATATAAAATTGCTTAGATCGCGCCCTGGGGCGTTAAAATCTATCTCTTTGATCCTTGCGCCGCGCACATCCGGCATTTTGCTATCTCGCCAATCTTTCAACATGGAAGTTACTTTGCGGCTTCCACTCCATAGTTGATGTTTTATTGGCTTGGACTTGATCTTTGCCAGATATGTCATCCACTTAAAGTACGAATCAAGGTCTTCGATCGTCTGGAGGTGGTGGCCATATTTGTCATGGTCAGGTGCAATAATCGAATAGTCAGCCAGCTTGCCCTCTTTCTTCAGCTTTGCATGTAGATGTTGTAGGCTTGACTTTCTGCTCAACTTGTCATTAAGAATTATCGCGTGGTGATGGTGGATCCCGCTTTCATCAGTTTCGCTTACCGTCACCCTCAGGGGGATATATTTGAATTTGATTTTATAGTAGTTGTTCAGATGTGCACTGTACTCTGAACAAGTCATCTTGTCTGTGAAGCGTGTGCGCACATGATACCCCCTCGCATATCGAAATACTCTAGAAGCGTCGTAAACGAGAATGTAAAGCGCTTGGACGATGTTTTCGAATGTAGGGTACTGTGCACTGCACTTGATTGGTATTCCCTGATATTGGTCTAGGATGTACTGGGGCTTGTGTTTGATTGTCATTATAATTAACTTACTGTATGGCTTGGCTGCCCTTAAATTGATTTCTAATAGAGATGTAAAGATCCATGCGCTCAATAGTCCCTTACGCCTTAAAGGTCGGGGGCTTTGACGATATTTTTTGTTTGTAAGTCGTTGCGAGGAAGCTGAGTTTGGTGTGTTTGTATAAAATTATATTTTGTTGTAGAACTCGTAAATCTCTAGCTCTGCTGCGCTTGTTTCGACTGCCTTGAAAGTCGTCGTGTCCCCTGTACGCTGGCGGGCCAGCATAGTCTTAAAGCGTTCTAGGCGCTCTTTAGTCAGGGAGCCGTCTCTGTTTGTAATGTGATGAACGTTTCCTTGTGCAGATATTTTGTATGCTTGTATCTTCCTGTTGTACCCCTCGTAGACGCACTTGCTAAAGTCGTTTCCGGAAGTGTTGGCTAGCATTAAACCTCCGGAATAACAGTCTATCCTATATCCCGAGGACTGAAGCAGTGCATTCAAGCGCATGGGGTGGTCTGCGATTAACTCGTACTGATAGTCCCATGCAGCATCATATTTGGATACGTTTTCCACCGTGTCGTTAGTTATTAACAGCTTTTCACGTTCTAGTTTGTTTCTTTGTTCGCACAGAGAGGCAATCTTTCTATCAAGCTCGGGCAGTGGCCCGTACTTTTCTAAAGATTGAACTATATTGTTTATTTTTTCACCGATATCTCTCAGTTGGCCATCTATTACAATCAATTTTTTCTGGGATGATGATAGTTCAATATTTTGCATTGCTTTTTCAACTGCGCCTGTCGCTGTGTCATAGCAGACATGTAAAAGTACTGGCACAGGAAAGGATTTTGAGTTTTTGCATCGTAAGTCACCATATACACATCTAGTGGTGCATCGCATAGTGAATGGACTGTTCTTGTTGATCTTAACCTGCATGTTTGCACCGCAATCCCCACACTTAATAAGGCCAGAAAGAAAGTGAGTGCGTGGTGCGGTTGGTGGTTTGTATTCGTCGTTAAAGCGTTTTTGTACTTGGTAGAATAATTCATCAGATACAATTGATGGATATATTTTATAGTCTTTCCAGTATCCGATGGCGATCCTATTGGTTAACCATCGACGGATTGTGCTAGGGTTTATGGTCTCAAAAGCTGTGTTTGATTGGATAAGACGCTTTAATATGCGTCGTTCTCCGATGCCAGATAGCGCATCCTCAAATGCTCCTTTCATTGCTTCGGCAATATCAGGCTTTACTGTGCCATCTGAGTTCAGCCAAATGGGTGTCCTCCGCTTCGGGATGACTCCATTCATTGCAAGAGCTTCTCTTCTCTTATAACTTGCCTTGACTCGCTCTGATAGGGAT
>NZ_CABVHJ010000008.1:0-5988 GCF_902497745.1 Pseudomonas fluorescens | reverse complement strand
GGGATGCGCTATACATATAGGCCTGTTGTACTTTTCCCACCAAAGACCATATCTGTTCGGATTTGATGATTGGGCCATAAGTGCACCCATCTTGTAATGTTATGATTTGTACTTTTGCGCTAACGATTTGATCTATCAACGAAATCATCTGCATCTCTGGAAGGCGACCAATCCTGTCGATAGCCTCAACAAGGATCACGTCCCCTTCTTTGATTTCACCTTGGTCGATGGCTTCAAGTAACTTCCCAAAGCCATGCTTTAAATGATCGCCTTTAGAGGCTGAGCGACCAAGGTCTTCAAACTTTTTTGGATAAATTTGGTAGCCTTTGTTGTTTTCAATCCATTCAGATATTAATTCTTGTTGTCTGGATAAGCTGCTTCCTTTACCTTGTTTTGTGCTTGAAAAACGGGCATAGCCAACCGCGTAGGGCATATTTCACCTTCGTGATGTTTTTATGGGTCGAAGTTACCGTCGATGTCAGTCGACGATGCTTGTAATCGTGAGTTTTTTTCGCTTGGAGATGAAAGATTTATAACACGGGATACGGCCATTCTAAACATTCAAAAGAAATATAATGACCTGCTTGCTGATATCTTGGGCAGGCGTTCGTAGTGGTAATGCAGATATTAGCGAGTTCAAAGCCGCCAGCACCGCCCTGAGCCTGATTGCCAAGTACCATTCCCACGTCGACCTGATCAACATGATGTCGCGTCTGGCCCGGGAAGAACTGGTGCACCACGAGCAGGTCATGCGCATCATGAAACGGCGCAAGATCGAACTGCGCCAGCTGCATGCCGGCCGTTACGCATCGGGTTTGCGCAAGGTTGTGCGCAGCCATGAGCCGGTGAAACTGGTCGATACGCTGGTGGTCGGCGCGTTTATCGAAGCGCGCAGTTGCGAGCGATTCGAAGCGCTGGTGCCGCATCTGGACGAAGAACTCGGCAAGTTCTACTTTGGCCTGCTGAAAAGCGAGGCGCGGCATTTTCAGGGTTATCTGAAGCTGGCTTATCAGTACGGCGATGCGAAAGATATTGCCCAGGTCATCGACAAGGTCCGCGCCACCGAGCAGGAACTGATCGAGTCGCCGGACGACGAGTTTCGCTTCCACAGCGGCGTGCCTGCCACCGCATGACTCCGTGTAGGAGCTGCCGAAGGCTGCGATCTTTTGCTTTTGAAGAAGCCGGATCAAAAGATCGCAGCCTTCGGCAGCTCCTACAGATGTAGCGATCAGTGCATGAGTGTTAAAAACTCTTAAGAGTATGAAACATCACCAAAAACCGGCCCCAGCGGCCGGTTTTTGCTGCCTGAAACAAACGCCACCCCCACGAAAGCCGCCATAATGCCGACCACTTCACACAAGGGCGGCAGACGGTCGTTATGGATAACCTGGGTTTCGGCAAAGTCTTGCTGGTGGAAGACGATGAACGCCTCGCTGCGCTGATTGCACACTTTCTCGAACAACACGGCTACGAGGTGCGCACGGTGCATCGTGGCGACCTGGCCGTGGCTGCCTTTCTGGAATTCAAGCCGAAAGTCGTGGTGCTCGACCTGATGTTGCCGGGGCAGAGCGGTTTGCACGTATGCCGCGAGATTCGCAGCGTGTCGGACACGCCGATCGTTATCCTGACGGCCAAGGAAGACGATCTCGACCATATCCTCGGTCTGGAGTCCGGCGCCGACGACTACGTGATCAAACCGGTCAAACCACCGGTGTTACTGGCCCGGTTGCGGGCGCTGCAACGACGCCAGATGCCGGACAGTAACGTGGTCAGTTTTCTTGAGTTCGGCCAGTTGAGCATTGACCGCAGCTGTCGTGAAGTGCGGCTGGCGGGCGAGGTCATTGAAATGACCACCATGGAATTCGAGCTGCTGTGGTTGCTGGCCAGCGCGGCGGGCAAGGTGCTGTCGCGCGATGACATTCTCAATCGCATGCGCGGGATTGCCTTCGACGGGCTCAACCGCAGCGTCGATGTGTACATCAGCAAGCTGCGCAACAAGCTCAAGGACAACCCCCGCGAGCCGATGTGTATCAAGACCGTGTGGGGCAAGGGTTATCTGTTCAATCCGTTTGCGTGGGAGCTGTAGATGCTACGGTTATTTCTCGGGCTGTTTCTGGTCATGACGATTGGTCTGGTGCTGGCGTTGCAGACGGTTGAACGCACCTTTGATGCCTTGCTCGATTATCAGATGCAGGACTACAACCGCGAGGCTGTGCGGGGACAAGCGTGGACGCTGGCTCAGCAGTTGCGTGACCTCGACGGCCCGGCCCGGGAAAAGCAGCTGGAAACCATTCGCCCCCATTACGGTTTGGGGCTGACGCTGGTCGATACCTCTGAACTGGCCCTCAGCGACGAGGAAAAAGTCGAGCTGGCCAAAGGGTTGCTGGTGATCCGCGACAAGTACAGCCAGTACATTTCCGCGATTGATGAGGGGCCGCAGTTGCTCAGCATCCGCTTGCCGGCCGAGCCGAGCCTGATGCCGTTCTACATCGCCGCCGCCTACCTGATGATCGCCGTGCTGATCGGCATCGTGCTGTTTTTCTGGGTACGTCCGCACTGGCGTGATCTGGAGAAACTGCGTCTGGCCGCCGAGCGTTTCGGCGATAACGACCTGTCGGTGCGCATTCAATTGTCGAAACGCTCGAACATCCGCGATCTGGCCGAGCACTTCAACCTGATGGCAGCGCGCATCGAAGGGCTGATCGCCAATCAGCGGGAACTGACCAACGCCGTGTCCCACGAGCTGCGCACGCCGATTGCGCGGCTGTCGTTTGAGCTTGATCAGCTCAAGCAGCAGTCGGATCCCAGCCAGAACCGCGAGCTGATTGCGGATATGTATGCCGACCTCGGCGAGCTGGAGGAAATGGTTTCGGAACTGCTGACCTACGCCAGCCTTGAGCGCGGCGCGACGGTGATCAAGCGTGAAAACATCCAGGCTGCCAATTGGCTCGACAGTGTGGTCGGCAGCGTGGCGTTGGAGGCCGAAGCGGCCGGTGTGCAGTTGTTGATTGGTGATTGCCGGCTCGACACCGTGCGCATCGAGCCGCGATTCATGGCGCGAGCGGTGATCAATCTGCTGCGCAATGCGATTCGTTATGCCGAGCAGCGGGTTGAAGTGACGCTGGTGCGCGCGGGTGATTATTACGAAGTGCGGGTCAACGACGATGGGCCGGGCGTGCCGCTAGACGGGCGGGAGAAGATCTTTGAGCCGTTTTCGCGACTGGATGCCAGCCGGGATCGGCGTACGGGTGGGTTTGGTTTGGGGCTGGCGTTGGTGCGACGAGTGTCGCAGTCCCATGGCGGGCAAGTTGAAGTGGGCGATTCGCCTTGGGGCGGGGCGTCGTTCCGGATGACCTGGGCGCATCTGGATTGAATGCCGTTGCCTGCGCCGGCCCCTTCGCGAGCAAGCTCGCTCCCACATTGGATTTGTGAGCGCCGCAGATCACTGTGGGAGCGAGCTTGCTCGCGAAGGGGTCAGTTCAATCAGCATTTTTGCGGCTGACCCACCGCTATCGCGAGCAGGCTCACTCCTACAGGGTTTTGTGTCTTGCTCAAAATTTGTAGGCAGCGCAGACCCCCTGTAGGAGCGAGCCTGCTCGCGATGGAGCCATCCGTGGCGCCGTCAATTCAAGGTTTGTTAACGGTCAGAAATCCCACTTGGTCGTCAGCATCAAATTGCGCGGCTCACCGTAGAAAGTAGTATCGAAGTTGCCCAGGCCGGTCAGGTAGCGCTTGTCGAACACGTTGTTGGCGTTGACCGTGAAGCTCAGGTGCTCGTTGTACTGATAGCGGCTCATCAGGTCGACGAGGGTGTAGCCGCCTTGTTTGATCCGCGTGTAGTCGCCGGCCGGGGCGCTGTAGATTTTGCCGTAGAACGCACTCTGCCAGCTCACGCCGCCGCCGACGGTGACTTTGTCCAGCACGCCGGGCAAACGGTAAGTGGTGAAGGTGCGCACCGTATGTTCAGGCTTGGTGGTCGACAACGGATAACCGTACATGCGCTGTTCATCGGCATCACGGGTGCGCGCATAGGTGTAGCCGGCGGAGACGTTCCAGCCTTCGGCCAGTTCGCCGGCCAGTTCCAGCTCGACGCCTTTGGTGGTGGCGCCATCGATGGCTTTATAGATGCCTTCGTTAGTCACAGCGTTGGTGCCGATCGACTCGGCAACGCCGTCCTGCTCGATGCGGAAGAACGCCAGGCTGGCGTTGAGGCGACCGTCGAAATACGCCGCTTTCAAACCGGTTTCGTAGCTGTCGCCCTCGACCGGCGCGAGGGTCGAACCGTTGGCGTCCTTGTAGGTCTGCGGCTGATAAATACTGGTGTAGCTGGCGTACAGCGAGTAGGTGTCATCGAGGTCATAAATCACCCCGGCGTATGGCGTGACCACGCCGTGTTCCTTGTAACTGGTGTGGGTGTCGTCGAGGCCGGCCCCCGGGTTGTAGCGATAGTCTTCGTTACACTTGAAGGTGCTCAAGCGGCTGCCGAGGATCACCGAGAGATCGTCGGTCGGGCGCAGGCGCGTGGCCAGATAAATACCGTTCTGGCTCTGGGTGCGCTCGTACTTGCCGTTTTTCGGGAAGTCCTGTTTCGGCAGATTGCCGTCCCAGTCGTAAATGCTCCCCGGTACTTCGGAAAACGCACTGGTGTCGTAGGTCGACCCGGTCTGGCGCGAGTGCGAGGTCATCACGCCAGCGATCAGTTCATGCTCGCGACCGCCCAGTGTGAACGGGCCGGAGACGTTGACGTCAGCGGTGTTCTGTACACGATGACCTTCCCAGCGCCCCCAATACATGAACATGCCTTCACCCGTGGCGCGGTTCGGGTTGCCGCCGCTGGCCGAGGCCAGGCGCGTGTCGTGATCGGTGGTTTTCTGGTCGAGGCTGACCTTGAATTTCCAGTCGTTGGCCAACGCCTGTTCCAAGGATGCGAAGTAGGTGATGTTGTCGAAATCGCGGCGACTCCAGTCGGCCGCGGAATTGAAGTGGCGCCCGAAATCAGTACGCCCGCCATCGGTGAAATACACCGGGTTGCCAGTCCACGACGAACCCCGTGGTGTGGTGCTGGATTTATCGACGCCGAAGGTCAGCAAGGTGTCGTCGCTCATGTCGGCTTCGAGGATGCCGTAGAACAGGTCTTTGCGCTGGCTGTAGTGATCCAGGTAAGAGTTCTGATCGGAATAGGCACCGACGAAACGTCCGCGCACGTTGCCCGATTCAGTCAGCGGACCGGAAATATCACCGACGGTGCGGTAGGCATCCCACGAACCAACGGTGCCGCTGATCGAGGCTTTGAACTCTTTGGTCGGCTTCTTGCGGATCAGGTTGACCGTGGCCGACGGATCGCCGGAACCGGTCATCAGGCCGGTCGCGCCTTTGATGATTTCGATGCGATCGATGCTCGCGGCGTCGTCGCCATTGTTTGGGTTCTCGCCGTACACGCCGTCGTAGGGGATGTTGACGCCGTCGTACTGGAAGTTGGTGATCGCCAGGCCGCGGGCGGAAAATTCAGTACGGTCGCTGTCGTACTTCTGCATGGATATGCCGGGGGTATTGCGCAAGGCATCGCCGACACTTTGCACGCCGCGATCGTCCATTTGCTGACGGGTAATCACCGTCACCGACTGCGGTGTTTCGCGGATCGACAGCGGCAGGCCGGTGGCCGAGGACATGGCGCCGGTAGTGTAGGAACGGGTGTCTTCGGTGGTAGCGCCGAGGCCCTGGGCGGAAATATTGGTGGCGCCGAGTTGCAAGGTCTGCTCGGTTTTTTCAGCGGCGTTGGCAGAAATGCTCAGCAGGGCCAGTGCCAACGGGCACAGGGCAAAACGGAAACGGACGTGCGACATGGAGATCCCTTTGCATCGAATCGATCGGTAGTTGAAGTGCTTCTGAGGGGTTAACCGAACGAGTGCGGGAAAAGGGAACTGAACAGCTCAAAGATTTAATGCCCAATGGAGTTGGCAATGTGGGAGCGAGCTTGCTCGCGAAGGC
>NZ_CABVHJ010000007.1:309766-344562 GCF_902497745.1 Pseudomonas fluorescens | reverse complement strand
TTGAGAAATTCGAATTTTCGGCGAATGTCGTCTTCACAGTATAACCAGATTGCTTGGGGTTATATGGTCAAGTGAAGAAGCGCATACGGTGGATGCCTTGGCAGTCAGAGGCGATGAAAGACGTGGTAGCCTGCGAAAAGCTTCGGGGAGTCGGCAAACAGACTTTGATCCGGAGATGTCTGAATGGGGGAACCCAGCCATCATAAGATGGTTATCTTGTACTGAATACATAGGTGCAAGAGGCGAACCAGGGGAACTGAAACATCTAAGTACCCTGAGGAAAAGAAATCAACCGAGATTCCCTTAGTAGTGGCGAGCGAACGGGGACTAGCCCTTAAGTGGCTTTGAGATTAGCGGAACGCTCTGGAAAGTGCGGCCATAGTGGGTGATAGCCCTGTACGCGAAAATCTCTTGGTCATGAAATCGAGTAGGACGGAGCACGAGAAACTTTGTCTGAATATGGGGGGACCATCCTCCAAGGCTAAATACTACTGACTGACCGATAGTGAACTAGTACCGTGAGGGAAAGGCGAAAAGAACCCCGGAGAGGGGAGTGAAATAGATCCTGAAACCGTATGCGTACAAGCAGTGGGAGCAGACTTTGTTCTGTGACTGCGTACCTTTTGTATAATGGGTCAGCGACTTATTTTCAGTGGCGAGCTTAACCGAATAGGGGAGGCGTAGCGAAAGCGAGTCTTAATAGGGCGTCTAGTCGCTGGGAATAGACCCGAAACCGGGCGATCTATCCATGGGCAGGTTGAAGGTTGGGTAACACTAACTGGAGGACCGAACCGACTACCGTTGAAAAGTTAGCGGATGACCTGTGGATCGGAGTGAAAGGCTAATCAAGCTCGGAGATAGCTGGTTCTCCTCGAAAGCTATTTAGGTAGCGCCTCATGTATCACTGTAGGGGGTAGAGCACTGTTTCGGCTAGGGGGTCATCCCGACTTACCAAACCGATGCAAACTCCGAATACCTACAAGTGCCGAGCATGGGAGACACACGGCGGGTGCTAACGTCCGTCGTGAAAAGGGAAACAACCCAGACCGTCAGCTAAGGTCCCAAAGTTATGGTTAAGTGGGAAACGATGTGGGAAGGCTTAGACAGCTAGGAGGTTGGCTTAGAAGCAGCCACCCTTTAAAGAAAGCGTAATAGCTCACTAGTCGAGTCGGCCTGCGCGGAAGATGTAACGGGGCTCAAACCATACACCGAAGCTACGGGTATCATCTTCGGATGATGCGGTAGAGGAGCGTTCTGTAAGCCTGTGAAGGTGAGTTGAGAAGCTTGCTGGAGGTATCAGAAGTGCGAATGCTGACATGAGTAACGACAATGGGTGTGAAAAACACCCACGCCGAAAGACCAAGGTTTCCTGCGCAACGTTAATCGACGCAGGGTTAGTCGGTCCCTAAGGCGAGGCTGAAAAGCGTAGTCGATGGAAAACAGGTTAATATTCCTGTACTTCTGGTTATTGCGATGGAGGGACGGAGAAGGCTAGGCCAGCTTGGCGTTGGTTGTCCAAGTTTAAGGTGGTAGGCTGAGATCTTAGGTAAATCCGGGATCTTAAGGCCGAGAGCTGATGACGAGTGTTCTTTTAGAACACGAAGTGGTTGATGCCATGCTTCCAAGAAAAGCTTCTAAGCTTCAGGTAACCAGGAACCGTACCCCAAACCGACACAGGTGGTTGGGTAGAGAATACCAAGGCGCTTGAGAGAACTCGGGTGAAGGAACTAGGCAAAATGGCACCGTAACTTCGGGAGAAGGTGCGCCGGTGAGGGTGAAGGACTTGCTCCGTAAGCTCATGCCGGTCGAAGATACCAGGCCGCTGCGACTGTTTATTAAAAACACAGCACTCTGCAAACACGAAAGTGGACGTATAGGGTGTGACGCCTGCCCGGTGCCGGAAGGTTAATTGATGGGGTTAGCTAACGCGAAGCTCTTGATCGAAGCCCCGGTAAACGGCGGCCGTAACTATAACGGTCCTAAGGTAGCGAAATTCCTTGTCGGGTAAGTTCCGACCTGCACGAATGGCGTAACGATGGCGGCGCTGTCTCCACCCGAGACTCAGTGAAATTGAAATCGCTGTGAAGATGCAGTGTATCCGCGGCTAGACGGAAAGACCCCGTGAACCTTTACTATAGCTTTGCACTGGACTTTGAATTTGCTTGTGTAGGATAGGTGGGAGGCTTTGAAGCGTGGACGCCAGTTCGCGTGGAGCCATCCTTGAAATACCACCCTGGCAACTTTGAGGTTCTAACTCAGGTCCGTTATCCGGATCGAGGACAGTGTATGGTGGGTAGTTTGACTGGGGCGGTCTCCTCCTAAAGAGTAACGGAGGAGTACGAAGGTGCGCTCAGACCGGTCGGAAATCGGTCGTAGAGTATAAAGGCAAAAGCGCGCTTGACTGCGAGACAGACACGTCGAGCAGGTACGAAAGTAGGTCTTAGTGATCCGGTGGTTCTGTATGGAAGGGCCATCGCTCAACGGATAAAAGGTACTCCGGGGATAACAGGCTGATACCGCCCAAGAGTTCATATCGACGGCGGTGTTTGGCACCTCGATGTCGGCTCATCACATCCTGGGGCTGAAGCCGGTCCCAAGGGTATGGCTGTTCGCCATTTAAAGTGGTACGCGAGCTGGGTTTAGAACGTCGTGAGACAGTTCGGTCCCTATCTGCCGTGGACGTTTGAGATTTGAGAGGGGCTGCTCCTAGTACGAGAGGACCGGAGTGGACGAACCTCTGGTGTTCCGGTTGTCACGCCAGTGGCATTGCCGGGTAGCTATGTTCGGGAAAGATAACCGCTGAAAGCATCTAAGCGGGAAACTTGCCTCAAGATGAGATCTCACTGGAACCTTGAGTTCCCTGAAGGGCCGTCGAAGACTACGACGTTGATAGGTTGGGTGTGTAAGCGCTGTGAGGCGTTGAGCTAACCAATACTAATTGCCCGTGAGGCTTGACCATATAACACCCAAGCAATTTGCGTCGAGAGAGACCAGATTGCGGTGTGTGAAGACGAAACGAACCGAAAGTTCGAAAGACTCACAAAACACCCGCTGTCACATACCCAATTTGCTGAAGCGAGGCCACAAGGCCACGACTCAGTACCCGAATTTCTTGACGACCATAGAGCGTTGGAACCACCTGATCCCATCCCGAACTCAGCAGTGAAACGATGCATCGCCGATGGTAGTGTGGGGTTTCCCCATGTGAGAGTAGGTCATCGTCAAGATTAAATTCCGAAACCCCAATTGCGAAAGCAGTTGGGGTTTTGTTTTGCCCGCAGGAAATGTATCTGCTTGATTTCTATGCAACGGCCCGGGGCATGGCTATCATTCGGGCCTCATTGTGAGGCGAGACCTGCATGCTGACGTTGTTGAACCTTCTGAAGGATGGTCGATTCCATTCTGGTCAGGATCTGGGCGCTGCCCTGGGAATAAGTCGAAGCGCGGTATGGAAGCAGCTTCAGCATCTGGAGGCTGATCTTGGCTTATCCATTCATAAAGTTCGGGGTAGGGGCTATCAACTGGCTGCACCATTGATGTTGCTCGACTCTCTGGCTATATCTGCAATGGCGCCAGGTTGGCCGGTGACCGTTCTGGATTCGGTCGACTC
Source organism: Pseudomonas fluorescens (assembly GCF_902497745.1). Classification (GTDB taxonomy): domain Bacteria; phylum Pseudomonadota; class Gammaproteobacteria; order Pseudomonadales; family Pseudomonadaceae; genus Aquipseudomonas; species Aquipseudomonas fluorescens_BM. The sequence goes on along the minus strand of NZ_CABVHJ010000007.1, from coordinate 340,952 downwards.
GACAAACGCTGAGGCTTTGCGCGCGATCGGCCAAGGTAGTGTGGCCCCCTTTTTGGTGCTCGCAGAACGGCAAGTCTCCGGGCGTGGGCGAAGAGGTCGCAAGTGGGTGAGTCCGTTTGCTGAAAATCTTTATTACAGCCTTGTCCTGCGTATTGATGGCGGAATGCGCCAGCTCGAGGGCTTGAGTCTTGTCGTGGGGTTGGCTGTCTTGCACGCTCTGCGAAATTTTGGTGTCCCAAGTGTCGGATTGAAGTGGCCCAACGATGTCTTGGTAGGTAGCAAGAAGATCGCCGGCATTCTCCTTGAGCTCGTTGGAGATCCGGCAGACGTTTGCCACGTGGTACTGGGTATTGGTATCAACGTGAATATGCAGCTTGCTGATGAGGTTGACCAGCAATGGACCTCTATCCGGCTTGAGTCAGGCAAGAGCAGTGATCGTAATGCTTTGGTGGTTGAGCTGAGTGAGCAGTTAAGTACTTACATCCAGCGTCATCAGGCGGATGGTTTCTCGGTTCTCCAGGCAGAATGGGAGGCCAATCACCTGTGGCAAGATCGACCTGTATCATTGATCGCGGGTTCGAGTCAGGTAGATGGCGTGGTGCTCGGAATAGATAGTCAGGGTGCGCTGCGCCTGAAGGTGGGTGGCGTGGAAAAAGTCTTTAGTGGTGGTGAGCTCAGTCTGAGGTTGCGTGATGATTCTTGAGCTCGACTGCGGGAACAGTTTTATTAAATGGCGAGTACTGAAGGCTGCGCCCGACGCTCTCTTTTCTGAAGGGGTTGTCGACTCTGATCTGGCGTTGCTTGACAGTTTGAAGTCTCTTGATGGGCTTGTGCTGTGCAAGTGTCGCGTGGTCAGTGTCAGGACTGCAGATGAAACTGATGCATTGATCGATGCGATCGAGCGGGAGTTCGGTATTTCGGTTGTGTGCGCTGAGTCCGCTCGTGAAATGTCTGGTGTCAAAAATGGCTATGAAGACTACGAGCGTCTCGGGCTCGATAGATGGTTGGCCATGCTTGGCGGGTTTCATCTGGCGTCGGGCAGCGCTTGCCTTGTACTCGATTTCGGTACGGCGGTAACTGCTGATTTTATTGCTGCTGATGGAGAGCATCTGGGCGGCTTCATTTGCCCGGGGATGCCGTTGATGCGGAATCAGTTGCGTACTCATACCCGCAAGATTCGCTATGGCGACCTAGCGGCTGAACGCGCGCTGTCCAGCAATGCGCCTGGGCGGACCACTGTTGAGGCGGTGGAGCGTGGATGTTCGTTAATGTTGCGAGGTTTTGTGCTGACTCAACTGGAAATGGCTAGTTCCTACTGGGGGAAAGATTTCGCTGTCTTTATAACTGGCGGCGATGCTGTATTGGTCGCGGATGTCGCGCCTGGGGCCCGAGTCGTACCCGACCTTGTGTTTGTTGGGTTGGCTATGGCGTGTCCTTTTTCCTGAGGTTTGTATGCGTTGGTTGTTTCTCCTGCTACTTGTTCTTAATGGTTTCTATTATGTCTGGCATCAGCAGGAGGCGCCCTTGCGGGCGAAGGACGTGACGCCTCTTAGTTTGTATCGAGGTTCCCAGCAAGACATTCGCTTGCTTAGTGAAACGAAGGGCGATGTTCGGGAGGTGCGGGCGGCTGGGCGGCAAGAGTGCCTTTTCCTTGGTGGCTTTTCCCGGGAAGAATCGATTTCCGCACTTCGACAGCGGTTGGCTGAAATGGACGTCGATGTGAAAACTTCGTCGAAGGATGCTTCTGGGGCTGGTTATTGGTTGTCTGTCGCGCCTCAGAGCCAGCGTTTGCTAGGGGATGCTCAGTTGCAAAACCTTTCCAAGGAATTCAATGAGTTAAAACATAAAATAATGCTGTGTGAGGGGGTTGCACCTGCTGAATAGTTTGCATAGAATGGCGCCCGCTCCACAGCGAACACCTAGACAGGAATTCAAAGTGAAGCGATGTCAATGCAGCTAACCTCAGGTTTTTAAATGAGAAAATGCTTGACAGGGGTTTGGCATAGTATAGAATGCCGGCCTGATTAGGAGGGGTTCCCGAGCGGCCAAAGGGATCAGACTGTAAATCTGACGTCTACGACTTCGAAGGTTCGAATCCTTCTCCCTCCACCAGATTTAAGCGTGAGCTGCAGGCTCCGCGGGTATAGTTTAGTGGTAGAACCTCAGCCTTCCAAGCTGATGATGCGGGTTCGATTCCCGCTACCCGCTCCAAGTTTGCAGGTTGTGCAAGTGTTTCGCTCTTGTAGCTCAGTTGGTAGAGCACACCCTTGGTAAGGGTGAGGTCAGCGGTTCAAATCCGCTCAAGAGCTCCATATAACAAGGCAGATATGAAAATATCTGCCTTTGTTTTAATGGCTGATATTGTTTGTCTAATTTCTTCTGTTGAGGGTGATATCGATGGCTAAGGAAAAATTTGATCGTTCCCTGCCCCACGTCAACGTTGGGACCATTGGTCACGTTGACCACGGTAAAACCACTCTGACTGCTGCTCTGACTCGCGTTTGCTCCGAAGTTTTCGGTTCTGCAATCGTTGACTTCGACAAGATCGACAGCGCGCCAGAAGAAAAAGCTCGCGGTATCACCATCAACACCGCACACGTTGAGTACAACTCGAAGATTCGTCACTACGCTCACGTTGACTGCCCAGGTCACGCTGACTATGTGAAGAACATGATCACCGGTGCTGCTCAAATGGACGGCGCTATTCTGGTTTGCTCGGCCGCTGATGGTCCGATGCCACAAACCCGTGAGCACATCCTGCTGTCCCGTCAGGTAGGCGTTCCGTACATCGTGGTTTTCCTGAACAAGGCTGACCTGGTAGACGACGCTGAGCTGCTGGAACTGGTTGAGATGGAAGTTCGCGACCTGCTGTCCACCTACGACTTCCCGGGCGATGACACTCCAATCATCATCGGTTCGGCTCGTATGGCGCTGGAAGGCAAAGACGACAACGAAATGGGTACTACCGCTGTCAAGAAGCTGGTAGAGACTCTGGATGCCTACATCCCAGAACCAGTTCGTATGATCGACAAGCCGTTCCTGATGCCAATCGAAGACGTATTCTCGATCTCGGGTCGCGGTACTGTTGTGACTGGTCGTATCGAGCGCGGTATCGTTCGCGTTCAGGATCCGCTGGAAATCGTTGGTCTGCGTGACACTACCGTTTCCACCTGCACCGGTGTTGAAATGTTCCGCAAGCTGCTCGATGAAGGCCGTGCTGGCGAGAACTGCGGCGTTCTGCTGCGTGGTACCAAGCGTGACGACGTTGAGCGTGGTCAGGTTCTGGTTAAGCCGGGTTCGGTTAAGCCGCACACCAAGTTCACTGCAGAAGTTTACGTTCTGAGCAAGGAAGAAGGCGGTCGTCACACTCCGTTCTTCAAAGGCTACCGTCCACAGTTCTACTTCCGTACTACTGACGTGACTGGTAACTGCGAGCTGCCAGAAGGCGTTGAAATGGTAATGCCAGGTGACAACATTCAGATGACTGTTACCCTGATCAAAACCATCGCGATGGAAGACGGTCTGCGTTTCGCTATCCGTGAAGGCGGTCGTACCGTCGGCGCTGGCGTCGTAGCCAAAATCATCGAGTAATCTCTTTTATAGAGTTCGCTTGATGGATTGAAAAAGCCCCCGCTCAGCGGGGGCTTTTTTATTGGGTTGACACCTATCTGGGGCGTCTATAGAATTGCGCCTCCTTTTAACGGGCGTATTGCGCTCGGTGGGAATAGCAGCCGGAGTCTGAAATCCAATGCAAAATCAGCAAATCCGTATCAGGTTGAAGGCTTTCGACCATCGCCTGATCGACCAATCAACCCAGGAAATCGTGGAAACCGCGAAACGTACTGGTGCTCAAGTGCGTGGTCCAATTCCACTGCCTACCCGTAAAGAGCGGTTCACCGTTCTGGTTTCTCCGCACGTCAACAAAGACGCGCGTGACCAGTACGAAATCCGCACTCATAAGCGCGTTCTGGACATCGTCCAGCCAACGGATAAAACCGTTGATGCTCTTATGAAGCTTGATCTTGCGGCCGGTGTGGAAGTGCAGATCAGCCTCGGCTAAGACTCGGTCTTAGTCGTGTAACGCTCTGAAATGGGCGGCCATAGCGGGTGAAAGCCCCGTACACTCATGAGGTTTACAACATGACTATTGGTGTAGTCGGTCGTAAATGCGGTATGACCCGTATTTTCACCGAAGAAGGTGTCTCCATTCCGGTCACGGTCATTGAGATCGAGCCGAATCGCGTCACCCAGTTCAAAACTGAAGAGACCGATGGCTATCGTGCAGTGCAAGTCACTGTCGGCGAGCGTCGTGCTTCGCGTGTAACAGCAGCTCAGGCTGGCCACTTCGCTAAAGCGAACGTTGCCGCTGGTCGCACCACCATGGAATTCCGTCTTGAAGAAGGCGAGTACCAGGCTGGCGATCTGATCAACGCTGAAATCTTCGCCGCTGGTCAACTGGTTGATGTAACCGGTCAGTCCAAGGGTAAAGGCTTCCAGGGTACGATCAAGCGTTGGAATTTCCGCGGGCAAGATAACACCCACGGTAACTCCGTATCCCACCGCGTCCCAGGCTCTATCGGCCAGTGCCAGACTCCTGGTCGTGTATTCAAGGGCAAAAAAATGTCCGGTCATATGGGCGCTGAGCGCGTGACCGTGCAGTCCCTGGAAGTAGTGCGCGTGGACGCTGAACGCAATCTGTTGTTGGTCAAGGGTGCTGTTCCTGGCGCTACTGGCGGCAACCTGGTTGTACGTCCAGCAGCCAAGGCTCGCGGTTAAGGGGAAGCTGACATGCAATTAAATGTAAATGACGCTCAAGCGATCGAAGTTTCCGAACTGACATTTGGCGGCGAATTCAACGAGACGCTGGTTCACCAAGCAGTCGTGGCCTACATGGCTGGCGGCCGTCAAGGTACCAAGCAGCAGAAGACCCGTTCCGACGTTCGTGGTGGCGGTAAGCGCCCATGGCGTCAGAAAGGTACTGGCCGTGCTCGTGCCGGTACTATCCGTAGCCCAATCTGGCGTGGCGGCGGTACCACTTTCGCAGCTCGTCCTCAGGATCACTCCCAGAAGCTGAACAAGAAGATGTACCGCGCAGCAATGCGTTCCATCCTTGCTGAGCTGGTGCGTACTGATCGTCTGGTCGTGGTTCAGGATTTCGCTGTTGAAACTCCGAAAACCAAAGATCTGCTGGGCAAGCTGAACAACATGAGCCTGACCGATGTTCTCATCGTGTCGGACGCTGTTGATCAGAACCTGTACCTGGCTGCTCGTAACCTGCCGCACGTAGATGTACGTGACGTTCAAGGTTCCGATCCAGTTAGTCTGATCGCATACGACAAGGTGTTGATCACCGTGTCGGCCGTGAAGAAATTCGAGGAGCTGCTGGGATGAACCAGGAACGCGTATTTAAAGTTCTGCTTGGCCCGCACGTTTCCGAGAAGGCTACGGTTCTGGCAGACAAGAAAGGCCAGTTCGTTTTCAAGGTTGCTACTGACGCAACCAAGCTGGAAATCAAGAAGGCCGTCGAAAGCCTGTTCAGCGTGAAAGTAGAGCGCGTCACTACCCTGAATGTTCTGGGTAAGAGCAAGCGCACTGCTCGCGGTCTGGGCAAGCGTAATGACTGGAAGAAGGCAGTTATCTCCCTTCAGCCAGGCCAAGATCTCGATTTCAGCAGCAGTGCTGAGTAAGGAAGGGGTGCATCATGGCAATCGTTAAATGCAAACCGACTTCCCCTGGCCGCCGTTTTGTGGTCAAGGTGGTCAACCAGGAGCTGCATAAAGGCGCTCCTCACGCACCGCTGCTCGAGAAAAAATCGAAGACTGGTGGTCGTAACAACAATGGCCGTATTACCACGCGTCACATCGGTGGTGGTCATAAGCAGCATTATCGTATGGTCGATTTCCGTCGCAACGACAAAGATGGCATCGTCGCCACTGTCGAGCGTATCGAATACGATCCAAACCGTACTGCTCACATCGCACTGCTCTGCTACGCAGACGGCGAGCGCCGCTACATCATCGCCCCTAAAGGCGTGAGTGCTGGCGACCAGCTGATCGCAGGCGCTCTGGCTCCAATCAAGCCAGGCAACGCTCTGCAACTGCGCAACATTCCAGTCGGTTCTACCGTACACGGCATCGAATTGAAGCCAGGTAAGGGTGCACAGATCGCTCGTTCCGCTGGTGCTTCGGCTCAGCTGATCGCTCGTGAAGGTGTCTACGTGACCCTGCGTCTGCGTTCCGGTGAAATGCGTAAAGTCCTGGCTGAATGCCGTGCGACCCTGGGCGAAGTCTCGAACTCCGAGCACAGCCTGCGTTCGCTGGGTAAAGCTGGTGCCAAGCGCTGGCGTGGCGTTCGCCCAACCGTTCGTGGTGTTGCCATGAACCCGGTTGACCACCCACATGGTGGTGGTGAAGGTCGTACCTCTGGTGGTCGTCATCCGGTATCGCCATGGGGCTTCCCGACTAAGGGCGCGAAGACTCGTGGTAATAAGCGTACCGACAAAATGATCGTCCGTCGTCGCAAGTAAATAGAGGGATACGACAGTGCCACGTTCTCTGAAAAAAGGTCCTTTTATTGATCTTCACCTACTGAAGAAGATCGAAGTGGCGGCGGAAAAGAACGATCGCAAACCAATTAAGACTTGGTCGCGTCGTTCGATGATCCTGCCACAAATGGTCGGTCTGACCATCGCAGTACACAACGGTCGTCAGCACGTCCCAGTTCTCGTTAACGAAGACATGGTCGGCCACAAACTGGGCGAGTTCGCCGGTACCCGCAACTATCGCGGGCACGTGGCTGACAAGAAAGCCAAGCGTTAAGGGGTTAGGAAATGGAAGTAGCCGCTAAGTTGTCGGGCGCTCGAATCTCCGCCCAGAAAGCCCGCTTGGTCGCCGACCAGATCCGCGGGAAGAAGGTGGGCGAAGCGCTCAACTTGTTGGCTTTCAGCAGTAAGAAAGCCGCCGAGATCATGAAAAAAGTGCTGGAGTCGGCCGTAGCCAACGCCGAGCATAACGAAGGCGCAGATGTTGATGACCTGAAGGTCAGCACCGTTTTCGTCAACGAAGGGCGTTCGCTGAAGCGCATCATGCCACGTGCCAAAGGCCGTGCTGATCGCATCGTCAAGCGGTCTTGCCATATCACTGTCAAGGTTGCTGACAAGTAACGGAGTCGAAGAGATGGGTCAGAAAGTACATCCCATTGGCATTCGCCTGGGAATCGTCAAGGAGCACACCTCCGTCTGGTACGCAGACGGTCGGACTTATGCGGACTACTTGTTCGCAGATCTGAAAGTGCGTGAGTATCTCCAAGACAAACTAAAAAGCGCGTCCGTAAGCCGTATCGATATCCATCGTCCGGCCCAAACTGCACGTATCACCATCCACACCGCTCGTCCAGGTATCGTTATCGGGAAGAAAGGTGAAGATGTTGAGAAACTGCGTCAGGACCTGACCAAGCAAATGGGTGTGCCTGTGCACATCAATATCGAAGAGATCCGCAAGCCGGAGCTCGACGGTATGCTGGTTGCGCAGAGCGTAGCTCAGCAGCTGGAGCGTCGTGTAATGTTCCGTCGCGCTATGAAGCGCGCAGTTCAGAACGCCATGCGCATTGGTGCCAAGGGCATCAAAATCCAAGTGAGCGGTCGTCTCGGCGGTGCTGAAATCGCACGTACTGAATGGTATCGCGAAGGTCGTGTGCCATTGCACACCCTGCGTGCCGACATCGACTATGCCAACTACGAAGCTCACACCACTTACGGTGTGATCGGTGTAAAGGTTTGGATCTTCAAAGGCGAAGTAATTGGTGGTCGCCAAGAAGAGCTGAAACCACAAGCACCAGCGCCTCGTAAAAAAGCTGCTAAGTAAGGGGTACGCCAAATGTTGCAACCTAAGCGTACGAAGTTCCGCAAGCAGATGACAGGCCACAACCGTGGTCTGGCTCAGCGCGGTAGCAAAGTCAGCTTCGGCGAGTTCGCGCTGAAGTCTGTAGCTCGTGGTCGTCTCACCGCTCGTCAGATCGAGTCAGCGCGTCGTGCTCTGACCCGTCACGTTAAACGTGGCGGCAAGATCTGGATCCGTGTATTCCCGGACAAGCCTATTTCCAAAAAGCCTCTCGAAGTTCGTATGGGTAAAGGTAAGGGTAGTGTGGAGTACTGGGTTGCCCAGATTCAGCCAGGCAAAGTCCTGTATGAAATCGAGGGTGTTTCTGAAGAGCTGGCGCGTGAGGCTTTTGCCCTGGCTGCTGCAAAGCTGCCGCTCGCCACCGCCTTTGTTAAACGGACGGTGATGTGATGAAAGCGAATGAACTTCGTGAAAAATCCGCACAGCAGCTGAACGAGCAACTGCTCGGCTTGCTGCGCGACCAGTTCAATCTGCGTATGCAGAAAGCAACTGGCCAGTTGGGGCAGTCTCATCTGCTCTCGCAAGTTAAACGTGACATCGCTCGCGTGAAGACTGTGCTCAACCAGCAGGCAGGTAAGTGATCATGGCTGAAGCCGAAAAAACTGTCCGTACGCTGACTGGCCGTGTTGTCAGCGACAAGATGGACAAAACCATCACCGTACTGATCGAGCGTCGCGTAAAGCACCCGATCTACGGTAAATACGTTAAGCGTTCGACTAAGCTGCACGCGCACGACGAAACCAACCAGTGCCACATCGGCGACAAAGTCACTATTCGTGAAACTCGTCCTATGGCCAAGACCAAGTCTTGGGCGCTGGTTGATGTTCTCGAACGCGCTGTGGAAGTCTAAGGACTAGGGGTCGGAGAAATTATATGATTCAGACTCAATCCATGCTCGATGTGGCCGATAACAGCGGCGCTCGCCGTGTTATGTGCATCAAGGTGCTGGGTGGCTCCCATCGTCGTTACGCTGGTATCGGTGACATCATCAAAGTTACCGTGAAGGAAGCAATTCCTCGCGGTAAAGTGAAAAAAGGCCAAGTGATGACTGCTGTTGTAGTCCGCACTCGTCACGGCGTACGTCGTGCTGATGGCTCCATTATCCGCTTTGATGGCAACGCTGCTGTTCTTCTGAACAACAAGCAAGAGCCGATCGGCACCCGTATCTTTGGGCCAGTGACCCGTGAACTTCGTACTGAGAAGTTCATGAAGATCGTCTCGCTCGCCCCAGAAGTGCTGTAAGGAGATCCGACATGCAAAAGATTCGTCGTGACGACGAGATCATCGTGATCGCCGGCAAAGACAAAGGTAAGCGCGGTAAGGTGCTCAAGGTTCTTGCTAATAACCGTCTGGTTATCAGCGGTCTGAACCTGGTTAAGCGTCATACCAAGCCTAACCCGATGTCGGGCGTGCAAGGCGGTATCGTCGAAAAAGAAGCTCCACTGGACGCTTCTAACGTCGCCATTTTCAACGGCGAAACCAACAAGGCTGACCGCGTTGGTTTCAAAGTAGAAGACGGCAAGAAAATTCGTGTCTTCAAGTCGACCCAAAAAGCGGTTGATGCTTGAACACTGCTAGGTAGAAGACCATGGCACGACTAAAAGAGATTTACTGGAAGGAAATCGCACCGAAGCTTAAGGAAGAACTTAAGCTTTCGAACGTGATGGAAGTTCCACGCGTTACAAAAATCACCCTGAACATGGGTCTGGGCGAAGCTGTTGGTGACAAAAAAGTCATCGAGCATGCTGTTGCTGACCTGGAAAAGATCACCGGCCAAAAAGTCGTTGTGACCTACGCTCGTAAATCCATCGCTGGCTTTAAAGTCCGTGAAGGATGGCCGATCGGCGTCAAGGTGACTCTGCGCCGTGAGCGTATGTATGAGTTCCTGGATCGTCTGCTGTCGATCTCCCTGCCTCGGGTTCGCGACTTCCGCGGCCTGAATGCCAAGTCCTTCGATGGTCGTGGTAACTACAGCATGGGCGTGAAAGAGCAGATCATCTTCCCGGAAATCGACTACGACAAGATCGATGCTCTCCGCGGTCTGGACATTACCCTGACCACCACTGCCAAGAACGATGATGAAGGCCGCGCTCTGCTGCGTGCTTTCAAATTCCCGTTCCGCAACTGATTGGAGTAGGAAAATGGCCAAGAAGAGCATGAAAAACCGTGAGCTGAAGCGTCAGCTCACTGTTGCCAAGTACGCCACCAAGCGTGCAGCGCTGAAAGCTATCATCGTCGATCTGAACGCAAGTCCAGAAGCGCGTTGGGAAGCTACCGTAGCTCTGCAGAAGCAACCACGTGACGCAAGCGCTTCGCGCATGCGTAACCGTTGCCGCCTGACTGGTCGTCCGCACGGCGTTTACCGCAAGTTCGGCCTTGGCCGTAACAAGCTGCGTGAAGCTGCAATGCGTGGTGACGTACCAGGTCTGGTTAAAGCCAGCTGGTAATTGCTGTCAAAGTCTCGATGTTCGGGTTCGCAAGAACCTGACCATCGGTGGCCTTGAATCTGAATCAAGCCCCTTTTGGGGCTTGATTCATTTCTGGGGTGTGTCTAGAATGACCGGCTCGCCTGAGCCCGTGTTTTTCATGCCCGGAAGTTCTCGGCGACAAGTAGTAGCCGCAAGGCTAATTTTTCTGTATTAGGAGCGTCTAGCCCATGAGTATGCAGGACCCGTTAGCGGACATGCTAACTCGAATCCGTAATGCCCAGATGGCTGAAAAGTCTGTCGTAAGCATGCCGTCTTCCACGTTGAAGGTGGCTGTAGCAAAAGTCCTGAAGGACGAAGGTTACATCGCGGATTTTCAGATCACCACCGACGCTAAGCCGTCGTTGTCCATCGAGCTGAAGTACTTCGAAGGCCGTCCGGTTATCGAAGAAGTGAAGCGCGTTAGTCGTCCAGGCCTGCGTCAGTACAAGTCCGTTGAAGATCTGCCGAAAGTTCGTGGCGGTCTTGGCGTGTCTATCGTCTCCACCAACAAAGGTGTGATGACGGATCGTGCTGCGCGCGCTGCCGGTGTCGGCGGCGAAGTTCTTTGCACTGTGTTCTAAGGGGGGATAAGCATGTCTCGCGTCGCTAAGAACCCCGTTAAGCTGCCAGCCGGTGTCGAAGTAAAATTCGCAGGCCAACAGCTTTCGGTGAAGGGTGCCAAGGGTACTCTTGAACTGAACATCCATTCGTCCGTTGAGATCGTTGAAGAAGCTGGTGAGCTGCGTTTCGCTGCTCGCAATGGCGATCAACAAACTCGCGCAATGGCCGGTACCACGCGTGCGTTGGTAAACAACATGGTCCAAGGCGTAAGCCAAGGCTTCGAGCGCAAGCTCCAGCTGGTCGGTGTTGGTTACAAAGCGCAAGCAAAAGGCACGGTTTTGAACCTGGCCCTTGGCTTCTCGCACCCAGTGGATTACGAACTGCCGGAAGGCATCACCGCTGAGACTCCTAGCCAGACCGATATCCTGATCAAGGGCATCGACAAGCAGCTGGTAGGTCAAGTGGCCGCTGAGATCCGCGACTTCCGTCCACCAGAGCCGTACAAAGGCAAAGGTGTGCGCTACGCGGACGAAGTCGTCCGTCGTAAAGAAGCCAAGAAGAAGTAGGGCATAGCAAATGACCGACAAAAAAGTTACTCGACTGCGTCGCGCTCGCAAAGCACGCCTGAAAATGCACGAACTCGAAGTCGTGCGTCTCTGCGTGTTCCGCTCGTCGCAGCACATCTACGCCCAGGTCATCTCGGCCGACGGCAACAAGGTCCTGGCAAGCGCCTCGACTTTGGATAAAGAACTGCGTGATGGTGCCACTGGCAACATCGACGCGGCCACAAAGGTTGGCCAGCTGGTCGCTACGCGTGCTAAGGCCGCTGGCGTCTCGCAAGTGGCTTTCGACCGCTCTGGCTTCAAGTACCACGGTCGCGTGAAAGCGCTGGCTGATGCTGCTCGTGAAGCTGGGCTGGAGTTCTAAGTTATGTCAAATAACGACCAAAAGCGCGACGAAGGCTACATTGAGAAGCTGGTTCAAGTTAACCGCGTAGCCAAAACCGTTAAAGGCGGCCGTATCTTCACTTTCACCGCGTTGACCGTGGTTGGTGATGGTAAAGGGCGTGTTGGCTTCGGCCGTGGCAAGTCGCGTGAAGTGCCTGCTGCGATCCAGAAGGCAATGGAAGCTGCTCGCCGCAACATGATCCAAGTTGATCTGAACGGCACCACTCTGCAGTACGCAATGAAGTCCGCTCACGGCGCTTCGAAGGTGTACATGCAGCCTGCTTCTGAAGGTACCGGTATCATCGCTGGCGGCGCTATGCGTGCTGTCCTCGAAGTTGCTGGCGTTCAGAACGTTCTGGCCAAGTGCTACGGCTCGACTAACCCGGTAAACGTGGTTCACGCCACTTTCAAAGGTTTGAAAGCTATGCAGTCTCCTGAATCCATTGCCGCCAAGCGTGGCAAAAGCGTCAAGGAGATCTTCTGATCATGGCTACCGTTAAAGTAACGCTGATCAAAAGCATGACCGGCCGCATCCCTAACCACAAATTGTGCGTTAAGGGTCTGGGTCTGCGTCGCATCGGTCACACTGTAGAAGTCCAGGATACTCCCGAGAATCGCGGGATGATCAACAAGGCTTACTACATGCTGCGTGTCGAGGGTTAATCGATGAAACTCAATGATCTGAGTCCAGCGCCGGGTTCCCGTCGCGAAAAGCATCGTCCGGGCCGTGGTATCGGTAGCGGTTTGGGTAAGACTGGTGGCCGTGGTCACAAAGGTCAGACCTCCCGCTCCGGTGGCACCATTGCTCCAGGCTTTGAAGGCGGTCAACAGCCGCTGCATCGTCGCCTGCCGAAGTTCGGTTTCGTTTCCCTGAAGGCCATGGATCGCGCAGAAGTGCGTTTGTCCGAGCTGGCTAAAGTGGAAGGCGACATCGTCACCGTGCAGTCCCTGAAAGATGCCAACGTGATCAACGTCAACGTACAGCGTGTGAAAATCATGCTGTCCGGTGAAGTGACTCGCGCTGTCACTATCGGCAAGGGAATCGGCGCCACCAAAGGTGCGCGTGCGGCTATCGAAGCAGCTGGCGGCAAGTTCGAGGAATAAATGGCTAAGCAAGGTGCTCTCTCTGCGCTCGGCAAAGGCGGTATGTCTGAACTCTGGGCTCGTCTGCGTTTTCTGTTCCTGGCGATTATCGTCTACCGAATAGGCGCACACATCCCGGTTCCAGGTATCAACCCGGACCGACTCGCAGACCTGTTTCGACAGAATGAGGGGACCATTCTTAGCTTGTTCAACATGTTCTCCGGCGGCGCGCTGGAACGGATGAGCATCTTTGCACTGGGGATCATGCCGTACATTTCGGCATCGATCATCATGCAACTGATGACCGCCGTCAGTCCGCAGCTGGAGCAGTTGAAGAAGGAAGGTGAAGCTGGCCGTCGCAAGATCAGCCAGTACACCCGCTACGGCACCGTCGTCCTCGCTCTCGTTCAGGCTATTGGCATGTCCATTGGTCTGGCGGGGCAGGGCGTTGCGTTCACTGGTGACTTTGGCTTCCATTTCGTCGCAGTATCCACGTTTGTGGCTGGTGCGATGTTCATGATGTGGCTGGGTGAGCAGATTACTGAGCGTGGTGTAGGCAACGGTATCTCGATGTTGATTTTTTCGGGTATCGTCGCCGGTCTTCCGAGAGCAATCGGGCAGTCTTTCGAGTCTGCGCGTCAGGGTGATATCAACATCTTCGCCTTGGTTGCCATCGGTTTGCTGGCAGTAGCGATTATCGGTTTCGTGGTGTTCATTGAGCGTGGTCAGCGTCGTATCGCTGTTCACTACGCCAAGCGTCAGCAGGGCCGCAAGGTTTTTGCTGCGCAGACAAGCCACTTGCCGCTTAAGGTGAACATGGCCGGTGTTATTCCGGCTATTTTCGCGAGCAGCATTTTGCTGTTCCCGGCTTCGTTGGGTGCCTGGTTCGGTCAGTCTGAAGGTATGGGCTGGTTGCAGGACATCTCGCAGTCGATCGCTCCTGGTCAGCCGTTGAATATTCTGCTGTTTAGTGCAGGGATTATTTTCTTCTGCTTCTTCTATACGGCGTTGATGTTCAATCCGAAAGACGTAGCGGAAAACCTGAAGAAGTCCGGTGCCTTTATTCCGGGCATCCGTCCAGGTGAGCAGTCTGCACGCTATATTGATGGCGTTCTGACCCGCTTGACCATGTTCGGTGCTCTTTACATGACGGCCGTGTGCCTGTTGCCCCAGTTCCTGGTGGTTGCAGCAAACGTTCCGTTCTACCTTGGCGGGACCTCGTTGCTGATCGTGGTCGTGGTTGTGATGGACTTCATGTCCCAAGTACAATCGCACCTCGTTTCGCACCAGTACGAATCCCTGATGAAGAAAGCCAACCTGAAGGGTTACGGCAGCGGCATGTTGCGCTGAGTACCCATAAGGTTCGAGGAGTTGGTGATGAAAGTTCGTGCATCGGTGAAAAAGCTGTGCCGTAACTGCAAGATTATTCGCCGCGAAGGTGTTGTTCGAGTAATTTGCAGCGCGGAACCGCGTCACAAACAGCGCCAAGGCTGAGTGTGATTGTGCTTCAAGCCCGGTAGCTAGTGCGCTACCGGGTTGATTATTTGTTATTACAGCGATATTATCTCGCGCCCTATTTCTTGGCTTCCGGGGCGTAGGTAGCTGTCAATTGGAGTCCCACTGAATGGCCCGTATTGCAGGCGTTAACATTCCAGATAACAAGCATACTGTTATCTCGCTGACCTACATCTATGGTGTTGGTCGCACTACTGCACAGAAGATCTGTGCAGTGACTGGGGTAAACCCAGCAGCAAAGATCAAAGATCTGAGCGACGAGCAAATTGAACAGCTGCGTGGCGAAGTGGCGAAGTTCACCACTGAAGGTGATCTGCGTCGCGAAATCAACATGAAAATCAAGCGCTTGATGGACCTCGGTTGCTATCGCGGTCTGCGTCATCGTCGCGGTCTTCCAGTACGCGGTCAGCGTACCAAGACCAACGCGCGTACCCGTAAAGGTCCGCGTAAGCCGATCCGCAAGTAATCGCCCCAGCGAATCGACAGGAATTTAATCATGGCAAAACCTGCTGCTCGTCCTCGTAAAAAAGTTAAAAAGACAGTGGTTGATGGCATCGCCCACATCCATGCATCTTTTAACAACACCATCGTGACCATTACCGACCGTCAAGGTAACGCTCTTTCCTGGGCTACCTCCGGTGGTTCGGGTTTCCGCGGTTCCCGCAAGTCCACCCCGTTTGCTGCTCAAGTAGCTGCTGAACGTGCTGGTCAAGCTGCGCTGGAATACGGCCTGAAAAACCTCGACGTTAACGTCAAGGGTCCAGGTCCAGGTCGTGAATCCGCAGTCCGCGCTTTGAACGGCTGTGGCTACAAGATCGCCAGCATCACCGACGTGACGCCAATCCCGCACAACGGGTGCCGTCCGCCGAAGAAGCGCCGCGTGTAATCCAGGAGATTGTAAAGAATGGCTCGTTACATTGGTCCAAAATGCAAACTCGCTCGTCGCGAAGGCACCGATCTCTTCCTGAAGAGCGGCGTGCGCGCGATCGAATCGAAGTGCAACATTGAAGCAGCACCTGGTATCCACGGCCAACGCCGCGGTCGCCAGTCCGATTACGGCACCCAACTGCGTGAAAAGCAGAAGGTCCGTCGTATCTACGGCGTTCTCGAGCGTCAGTTCAGCGGCTACTACAAAGAAGCTGCTGGCAAGAAAGGTGCAACCGGTGAAAACCTGCTGCAACTGCTCGAATGCCGTCTGGACAACGTTGTATACCGTATGGGCTTTGGTTCGACTCGTGCCGAATCCCGTCAGCTGGTATCGCACAAGTCGATCAGCGTTAACGGTCAGACCGTAAACGTTCCGTCGTATCAGGTTCGTGCTGGTGACGTGGTTGCAGTTCGCGAGAAAGCAAAAAACCAACTTCGCATTGTCCAAGCTCTCGATCTGTGTGCCCAACGTGGCCGCGTAGAATGGGTAGAAGTAGACACTGAGAAGAAGTCGGGCGTTTTCAAGAACGTTCCTGCTCGCAGTGATCTGTCCGCCGACATCAACGAAAGCCTGATTGTCGAGCTCTACTCCAAGTAAGGGCTAGAAAATAGGTGCATCCATGCAGATTTCGGTAAATGAGTTCCTGACACCCCGCCACATTGATGTGCAGGTTGTCAGTCCAACCCGCGCCAAGATCACTCTCGAGCCTCTCGAGCGTGGTTTTGGCCACACCCTGGGCAACGCGCTGCGACGCATCCTGTTGTCCTCAATGCCCGGCTGCGCAGTAGTCGAGGCCGAGATTGACGGTGTGCTCCACGAGTACAGCGCCATCGAAGGTGTACAGGAAGACGTAATTGAAATCCTGTTGAACCTTAAAGGTCTGGCCATCAAGCTGCACGGTCGTGACGAAGTTACGCTGACCTTGTCGAAGAAGGGTTCGGGGGTGGTTACCGCTGCCGATATTCAGCTGGATCATGATGTCGAGATCGTTAATCCCGATCACGTAATCGCTAACCTGGCGTCTAACGGCGCCCTGAACATGAAGCTCACCGTAGCTCGTGGTCGTGGTTATGAACCAGCCGACTCGCGTCAGAGCGATGAAGACGAAAGCCGCAGCATCGGTCGCTTGCAGCTTGACTCTTCGTTCAGCCCGGTTCGCCGTATCGCATACGTGGTGGAAAACGCCCGTGTCGAGCAGCGTACCAACCTGGACAAGCTGGTTATTGATCTGGAAACCAACGGTACTCTGGATCCTGAAGAGGCTATTCGCCGCGCTGCAACCATCCTGCAACAGCAGTTGGCTGCGTTCGTCGACCTCAAAGGTGACAGTGAGCCAGTGGTTGTCGAGCAGGAAGACGAGATCGATCCGATCCTGCTTCGCCCGGTTGACGATCTGGAACTGACTGTACGTTCGGCTAACTGCCTTAAGGCGGAAAACATCTACTACATCGGTGACCTGATTCAGCGTACCGAAGTAGAGCTGTTGAAGACTCCGAACCTGGGCAAGAAATCCTTGACTGAAATCAAGGACGTTCTGGCCTCCCGCGGTCTGTCCCTCGGCATGCGCCTCGACAACTGGCCGCCTGCAAGTCTTAAGAAGGACGACAAGGCGACTGCCTGATCGTCGTAATCACCGAACGTAGTGTTTGGTAAGGAATGAACCATGCGTCATCGTAAAAGTGGTCGTCACCTGAGCCGCACCAGCTCGCACCGCAAGGCCATGTTCCAAAACATGGCGGTGTCGCTGTTCGAGCACGAGCTGATCAAAACTACTCTGCCAAAAGCCAAAGAACTGCGTCGCGTTGCTGAGCCGCTGATCACTCTGGCCAAGACAGATAGCCTGGCTAACCGCCGTCTGGCTTTCGACCGTACTCGTTCGAAAGCTATCGTTGGTAAGCTCTTCAACGACCTGGGCAAGCGTTACGCTACCCGTGAGGGTGGCTACCTGCGCATCCTCAAGTGCGGTTTCCGCGCTGGCGACAACGCGCCTATGGCGTACGTCGAGTTGGTTGATCGTGCTACTGCTGGCGAAGCTGTATCCGCCGAGTAAGACGTCAGTCTGAAACAAAGAACCGGGCCTAGTGCCCGGTTTTTTGTGCGCGTAAGAAAATGCGCTGTTCATACAAGCTTTTGACATGTCTCTGTTGTCACTATGTCCCGGGAAACATAATTAGTAATTATCTATCGATGTCTGCAAGTTAATGAATTTGTAGCTGTCACATGGATGATCAATACTTCCCAGCAAGCCGATTAGCCGGCAGTTTCAAGACTGACAGAGGAAGAAGACCGCATGAGCCAGATCAAAACGCTTACGACCGCCAGTGGCGCACCTGTCGCTGATAACCAGAATTCTCGCTCCGCCGGCCCACGTGGCCCGCTGCTGCTCGACGATTTTCACCTGATCGAGAAGCTTGCGCACTTCAACCGTGAAAATATCCCTGAACGCCGCGTACATGCAAAAGGCTCGGGCGCTTATGGCACGTTCACCGTGACCCGTGACATCAGCGAATACACCAGTGCCAAGTTGTTTGAGTCCGTCGGCAAGCGAACCCCTACCTTCCTGCGCTTCTCTACCGTGGGTGGCGAGCGTGGATCGGCCGACACCGAGCGCGATCCGCGCGGTTTCGCGCTGAAGTTCTACACCGAGGAAGGCAACTGGGACATCGTTGGCAACAACACGCCAGTGTTCTTCATACGTGACCCACTGAAATTCCCTGATTTCATCCACACCCAAAAGCGCCTGCCGCAGAGCAACCTGAAAAGCGCGCAGATGATGTGGGACTTCTGGTCGCATTCGCCTGAAGCACTGCACCAGGTGACCATTCTGTTCTCCGATCGTGGCATTCCTGACGGCTACCGGCACATGCACGGCTTTGGCAGCCACACTTACAGCCTGATCAACGCTCAAGGCGAGCGCCATTGGGTGAAGTGGCACTACAAAACCAAGCAGGGCATCAAGAATCTCGCACCCGCAGATGCAGCACGTCTGGCCGGCACTGATCCGGATTACGCTCAACGTGACTTGTTTGAAGCCATTGAACGCGGTGACTTCCCGAAATGGCGCGTATGCATCCAGATCATGACCGAGGCCCAGGCCTCAGTGCACTACGAGAACCCGTTCGATGTGACCAAGACCTGGTCGCAGAAGGAGTTCCCGCTGATCGAAGTGGGCGAACTGGAATTGAACCGCAACCCGCAGAGCTATTTCGCTGAAGTTGAGCAAGCCGCGTTCGGCCCAAGCAACATGGTGCCAGGCGTTGGTCTGTCGCCAGATCGCATGCTGCAAGGTCGCGTATTCGCCTATGCCGACGCACACCGCTACCGTGTCGGTACCAATCACCAGCAACTGCCAGTAAACGCGCCACGTAGCCCGGTGAACACTTACCAGCGTGATGGCTCGATGGCGTTCGGCAGCAATGGTGGTGCGGCGCCTAACTACGAACCGAACAGCTACATCGAATCGCCGAAACAAGCTCCACATTACGCCGAGCCGGCGTTGGTCCTGAGTGGTGCGGCTGATCGTTACGATCATCGCGAAGACACTGATTACTACAGCCACGCCGGTGCGCTGTTCCGCCTGATGAGCGACGAGCAGAAAGCGTTGCTGGTCAGCAACATCGCTGGTGCGATGAGCGGAGTTTCGACTGATGTAGTCGACCGCCAGTTGCAGCATTTCTACAAAGCCGACCCGGCGTATGGAGAAGCAATCGCAAAGCTGCTCAAAGTACAGCTTAACGAAGTCTAAACGAGAAGCAGAACCGCCCTCATTTGGGCGGTTTTTGCGTTATTTAGGCTGCTTTTCCAAGAATATCTTCGCTTTTATTGCGCGTAACGGGTGACCTTCCAGTCAGGTTGGTTCAAACTACAGACTTTCAAGTAGGGAGATGTAGGGCGATGCAAGGCCACCCAGACGTAATCGATTACCTCAACACGTTGCTGACCGGCGAGCTGGCCGCGCGTGATCAATATTTCGTTCATTCGCGGATGTATGAGGACTGGGGGTTCACCAAGCTCTACGAGCGAATCAACCACGAGATGGAAGAAGAAGCGGGTCACGCTGACGCGTTGATGCGTCGGATTCTGATGCTCGAAGGCACGCCTCGCATGCGCCCGGATGATCTGGATGTCGGCACCACGGTGCCGGAAATGCTCGAAGCGGATCTACGCCTCGAATACAAAGTTCGCGCCGCCCTGTGCAAAGGCATCGAGCTGTGCGAACAGCACAAAGACTACGTCAGCCGCGAGATTCTGCGCGTGCAGTTGAACGACACCGAAGAAGATCACACCTACTGGCTGGAAAAGCAGTTGGGCCTGATCAAGCTGATCGGTCTCGAGAACTACCTGCAATCGCACACGTCCTGATTGCTGCAGTTAAAAAAAGCCCCTGTCACTGTTGAAGTGACAGGGGTTTTTTCATGCCTGGCTTTTAAGCCCGATCACGGATCAGCAATGGCTTGAGGTAATGGCCAGTGTGAGATTGCTTCATCTCGGCCACGTCCTCAGGGGTGCCAGTGGCAATGATCTGCCCACCCTTGGAACCGCCCTCAGGCCCGAGATCCACCAGCCAGTCGGCCGTCTTGATCACGTCGAGGTTGTGTTCGATCACCACGACAGTGTTGCCGTGGTCGCGCAGGCGATGCAGCACGTCGAGCAATTGCTGGATATCCGCGAAGTGCAAACCAGTGGTTGGCTCATCGAGGATATACAGGGTCTTGCCAGTGTCACGCTTGGACAGCTCGCGAGACAGCTTGACCCGCTGTGCCTCGCCACCAGACAGCGTGGTCGCCGACTGCCCAAGCTTGATGTACGACAGACCGACATCCATCAACGTTTGCAGCTTGCGCGCCAGCGCCGGTACTGCGTCGAAGAACTCCCGCGCCTCCTCGATGGTCATCTCGAGGGTTTCGTGAATGCTCTTGCCCTTGTATTTGATTTCAAGGGTTTCGCGGTTGTAGCGCTTGCTCTTGCATACGTCGCACGGCACGTAGATGTCCGGCAGGAAGTGCATCTCGACCTTGATCAGGCCATCGCCCTGACAAGCTTCGCAGCGACCGCCCTTGACGTTGAACGAGAAACGACCCGGGCCGTAACCGCGGGAGCGTGACTCAGGTACGCCGGCAAACAGTTCACGGATTGGGGTGAACAGGCCGGTATAGGTCGCAGGGTTGGAGCGCGGTGTACGACCGATCGGGCTCTGGTCGATGTCGACGACTTTGTCGAGATGTTCCAGGCCTTTGATGCTGTCGTGCGCCGCTGCTTCCAGCGTGGTCGCGCCGTTGAGGGCGGTGGCGCTCAGCGGGAACAGGGTATTGTTGATCAGCGTCGACTTGCCCGAGCCGGACACGCCGGTGACGCAAGTCAGCAGACCAATCGGGATGTCCAGATCGACATTGCGCAGGTTATTGCCGCGCGCCCCTTTGAGCGACAGGTTGAGTTTTTTGTTGCGCGGGGTGCGTTTGGCTGGCACTTCGATCTTCACCCGGCCCGACAGGTATTTGCCGGTCAGCGAGTCCGGGTGAGCCATGACTTCAGCCGGCGTACCTTCGGCAACGATTTGCCCGCCATGCACACCGGCGCCCGGGCCGATGTCGACGACATAGTCAGCCAGGCGAATCGCGTCTTCGTCGTGCTCGACCACAATCACCGTGTTGCCGATATCGCGCAGGTGCTTGAGTGTGCCGAGCAGTCGATCGTTATCTCGCTGGTGCAAGCCGATGGACGGTTCGTCGAGGATGTACAGAACGCCAACAAGTCCGGCACCGATCTGGCTGGCCAGGCGAATCCGCTGCGCCTCACCGCCCGAGAGGGTGTCAGCACTGCGATCCAGCGACAGATAATCGAGACCGACATTGACGAGGAACTGCAGGCGCTCGCGGATCTCCTTGAGGATCTTGTCCGCGATCTCGCCGCGGCGGCCGGTCATCTTCAGCTCGCCGAAGTACTCGCAAGCATCGCCGATCGGCAGATTGGTCACTGCTGGCAAAGTCTTCTCGCCGACCCACACATGTCGCGCTTCACGACGCAAACGGGTACCACGGCAATCCGGGCACGACTGAGTGCTGAGGAACTTGGCCAGTTCTTCACGCACACTCGCCGACTCGGTTTCGCGGTAGCGACGCTCAAGGTTGGGCACGATGCCTTCGAACGGGTGCGAGCGTTTGACGATATCGCCACGGTCGTTCAGGTATTTGAAGTCGACGTTCTGCGAACCACTGCCATGCAGGATGAATTTCTGCTGATCGGCCGGCAGTTCGTTGAACGGTACTTCGAGGCTGAAACCGTAGTGCGAGGCCAGTGAGCCGAGCATCTGGAAGTAATAGACGTTGCGCCGGTCCCAGCCGCGAATTGCTCCCTCGGCCAAGGTCAGGTCACCGTTGACCAGCCGCTTGATGTCGAAGAACTGCTTCACGCCCAGGCCATCACAGGTCGGGCAAGCGCCGGCCGGGTTGTTGAAGGAAAACAGCTTGGGTTCCAGCTCACTGATGGCATGGCCACAGATCGGGCAGGCGAAGCGCGCGGAGAAGATCATCTCTTCGCCCGGCTCGTCGTCCATTGGCGCGACCAGAGCGATGCCATCCGCCAGTTTCAGCGCGGTCTCGAAGGATTCGGCCAGACGCTGCTGCAGGTCGGCGCGAACCTTGAAGCGGTCGACGATCACATCGATCGAGTGCTTCTTCTGTTTATCCAGTTTCGGCAGTTCATCGAGTTCGCAGATGCGGCCATTGACCCGTGCACGGACGAAACCCTGGGCGCGCAGCTCTTCGAAGACCGACAGGTGTTCGCCTTTACGTTCGCGAATCACCGGCGCCAGCAACATCAGTTTGCTGCCTTCCGGTTGCGCCAGGACCAGATCGACCATCTGGCTGACGGTCTGCGCCTCCAGTGGAATATCGTGATCCGGGCAGCGCGGCGTACCGACGCGTGCATAGAGCAAACGCAGGTAGTCGTAGATTTCGGTGATGGTGCCGACCGTAGAGCGCGGGTTGTGCGAGGTCGACTTCTGTTCGATGGAAATTGCCGGCGACAGGCCTTCGATGGTGTCGACGTCGGGCTTTTCCATCATTGATAGAAACTGGCGGGCATAGGCCGACAGCGATTCGACATAGCGGCGCTGACCTTCGGCGTACAGCGTATCGAAGGCCAGGGACGACTTGCCGGATCCGGACAGGCCGGTGATGACGATCAGTTTGTCCCGTGGCAGGGTCAGGTCGATGTTCTTCAGGTTGTGGGTACGGGCCCCACGTATCAGGATCTTGTCCAAAGTGGCCTCGCTCGGCGGGCGTCGAAAACGTAGGAGTATACGGGCAAATACTGGATGGATGCACACTATCAAACGAAGGGTTTTTTGCCCTGGATGAAGAGAGTTTCATCTATACGCGTCAAAGCGTCGCGATCTACCCCGTCTTCCGATGGGACTGGTAGAATCGCCGCCGGTTCACACGAGGTTTTTCCATGCACGATCCCCACAGCGAACGCATGAGTGGCAGCGAGACCCGCGCGGCGAGCGGTCTGGCCCTGGTGTTCGCCTTCCGTATGCTGGGCATGTTTATGGTGTTGCCGGTACTGGCGACCTACGGCATGGATCTGGCAGGCGCGACCCCGGCCCTGATCGGGTTGGCAATCGGCGCTTACGGCTTGACCCAAGCGATTTTCCAGATTCCGTTCGGGATCATTTCCGACCGCATTGGCCGTCGCCCGGTGATTTACCTCGGACTGATCGTCTTCGCCCTTGGCAGCGTGCTGGCCTCGCAAGCCGATTCGATCTGGGGCGTGATTGCCGGCCGGATCCTGCAAGGTGCCGGCGCCATTTCTGCGGCGGTGATGGCATTGCTTTCCGACCTCACCCGCGAGCAACACCGCACCAAGGCCATGGCGATGATCGGCATGACAATTGGCCTGTCGTTCGCCGTGGCCATGGTTGTGGGGCCTTTGCTGACACGCGCGTTCGGCTTGTCGGGGTTGTTCCTGGCCACCGGTGGCATGGCATTGGTGGGGATTGTGATCGTGATGTTCATGGTGCCCAAGTCCACTGGTCCGCTGACGCACCGTGAGTCCGGCGTCGCGCGTCAGGCGTTGATGCCGACACTCAAGCATCCTGACTTGCTGCGGCTCGATCTGGGCATCTTTGTGTTACATGCCATGTTGATGTCGAGCTTCGTCGCGCTGCCTCTGGCGCTGGTGGAAAAAGCCGGTTTGCCCAAGGAACAGCACTGGTGGGTCTATCTCACCGCGCTGCTGATTTCGTTCTTCGCCATGATCCCGTTCATCATCTATGGCGAGAAGAAACGCAAAATGAAACGAGTTTTGCTTGGCGCCGTCATGACGCTGATGCTGACTGAGCTATTCTTCTGGCAGTTCGGCGACAGCCTGCGGGCACTGGTGATCGGTACGGTGGTGTTCTTCACCGCGTTCAATCTGCTGGAAGCTTCATTGCCGTCGCTGATCAGCAAGGTTTCACCGGCAGGCGGGAAGGGCACGGCCATGGGCGTGTACTCCACCAGCCAGTTCCTCGGTTCGGCACTCGGCGGGATACTCGGCGGCTGGCTGTTTCAGCATGGCGGTCTGTCGGTTGTGTTCCTTGGATGCGCGGGTCTGGCTGCCATCTGGCTGGCCTTTGCTGTTACCATGCGTGAACCTCCCTACGTGACGAGCCTGCGCTTGCCGTTGTCGCCCGAGGCGATCCGCGAAGCGGGTCTGGTCGAGCGCCTCAAGGCCCTCGTAGGGGTAACCGATGCAGTGATAGTTGCTGACGAAGCAGCTGTTTACATCAAACTGGACAAAGAATTAGTGGATCGCGACACCCTCGAACGCCTGGTGAACAACCCGGCCGGGGCTGCTTGCGAAGCCTAGGAGAACGTTATGGCCCGTGGGGTTAACAAAGTCATATTGGTCGGCACTTGCGGCCAGGATCCCGAAGTTCGCTACCTGCCTAACGGTAACGCCGTGACCAACCTGAGTCTGGCCACCAGCGAACAGTGGACCGACAAGCAAACCGGTCAGAAGGTCGAGAAGACCGAGTGGCACCGTGTTTCGATGTTCGGCAAGGTTGCCGAAATCGCCGGCGAATACCTGCGCAAGGGTTCGCAGGTGTACATCGAAGGCAAGCTGCAGACCCGCGAGTGGGAAAAAGACGGTATCAAGCGTTACACCACTGAAATCGTGGTCGACATGCAAGGCACCATGCAACTGCTCGGCGGCCGTCCACAACAGGGCGATCAGCAGGGCGGTGGCAACAACTACCAGCAGTCGGCGCCATCTGCTCCACGTCAGCAGGCTCCGCGCCCGCAGCAGTCGGCTCCACAGCAGCGTTCGGCTCCGGCTCCACAGCAGGCCGCACCGCAACCGGCTCCGGATTTCGACAGCTTTGATGACGATATTCCGTTCTGATGTTGATCTGATTTAACCAAAACCCCCGCATTGCGGGGGTTTTGTCGTTTCTGGGGGCGCGTTTCAAGGTGATGACCGCCAACTGACCAGCCAGTCTTCGTCGATATCCCGATAAAGTTACGCTCAGAGTCTTGAAGGCTGTTGCCAGCCGTTCCATGATCCGTGCCGTCGTCTGTTGAACCTGCCCGTCTTCGCCAGAACAGCTTTGCAGTCTGTTCATACACAACAACAAGAGAGTCCAATGAGCAGTAGCAAAAACAAGGAAATCGAGTATTTGCGCGGGGCGGCCATCCTCATGACGATCATGGCCCATCTTCCTCAATTGCTGCCGTTTCAGGGAGTGTTCCTGACCAAACTGTTCACGGTGTATTCACCCTGGACCGGGGTGGATCTGTTCTTCTGCATTTCCGGATACGTGGTCAGTAAGGCTTATCTCGATTATTTCGATAAAAACCGGCAGCAGAACCGGTTTGGCATGGCCGCGACTTCCTTCTGGATCCGCCGTGCGTATCGCCTTCTGCCGACGGCATGGCTGTGGGTATTGATCCCACTGGTGTTCTCGATTTTCTTCAACCAGTCGAACGCCTTCCAGTCCTGGTTCGACAATTTGCGCAGCTTCACCGCTGTTGCGACATTTTCGGGCAATCTGGCCAATCAGTACGGCGCGATTCTGGGGCCTAACTCGGTGTATTGGAGCCTGGCGCTGGAGGAGCAGTTTTACTTCATCTTCCCGTTGTTCCTGTTGCTGGTGACCTCGACACGCTGGCGGGTGATTGTCTTGATCGCGCTGATCGCCGCGCAGTTCGGCTTTGATCGCAATGCCTTTGGTGCGGCGCCGGCACCGATGCTTTTTTCGTTCCGGCTCGATGCGATGATGTGGGGGATTCTGCTCTGCCTGTTCACACGCACGTCGCTGTACAAGGAACTTGAGCCGGTCGCGCTCGGCGCCAGTCTGTTCAAGCGCCTGGCGCTGACCCTGGGGCTTCTGTACATGTTGGGTGCCATTGCGGCGCAATTGCTTGTAATGCCGATTGCTGTCGGCCTGATCGCGATAACCGCAGTGATCATGGTCTGGCTGGCCAGTTACGACAAAGGCTACATCTATTGTCCTGCGCTGTTGCGCGGGTTGTTCGACTGGCTGGGCTCGCGCTCATACGCCTTGTACGTCGTGCATGTATTCGCTTACCACCTGAGTACCGAAATCTGGACGCGCATGGCCGGCAGCAATGGCGGGACGCTGGGGGCGGACTACACGGTTGAACTCTTGCTCACGTCGTTGTTGATCATGCTGGTGTGTAGTGAACTGAATTATCGGTTTGTCGAAACACCATTGCGTCGTCGCGGCGCGGAAATCTCCCGTCGCAGGATGGCCGGCATTGCCGCCACCGAGACCGCCAATGCGGATGCTTCGATTACGGATCGCTCGCGCACGACAGAGCTGTCGTAAGCCACAGCCATAAAAAAACCGTAGCGCACCAACGCTACGGTTTTTTTTGCCCGGCCCCTGCCGTGCCGAAGCGATCAATCGAGGATCAAATGCGGCAGAAACCGGCTTGAATCCTTGGTGATCAGACTGTTGTCCTCACGCACGCCAATCCCCGCCGCCTGATCGCCAATCACCCAGGAACCGATGAGCGTGTAGCTGTCATCGAACTTTGGCAGTGGCGCAAATTCCTGCAGGACGAATGGCGCATCGGTGTAGGGTCCGTCCTCTTTGACAATCAGACCTTGCGCCGTTTGCAGTTCGATGTTGGCACCTTCCCGGGAAAAGTACGGTTTGCGCACCCAGCCCCTGGGCACAGCACTGGCTGGATCCGGATCGAGATGCGCCGCGAGCAGATTCGGATGGCCCTTGTGCAGTTCCCACAGCAACGGCAGCGCGCCTTTGTTTGACAGGATGGCTTTCCATGCCGGTTCGAAAAACTGCGTGTCGCACTCGGCAATCGCCGCGCCGAACGGTTCGTGGAAGATAAACTCCCAGGCATGCAGCTTGAACAGGTGCGGGATCCAGCGATCCTCCAGATCAACAAAGCGACCTTCAGCGGTCAAGCCGATGTCTTCAATATCGATATGCCGCGATTCGATACCGACCTTTTCGGCAATCAAGCGCAGGTAATCCGTGGTGCCCTTGTCTTCGACCGAATCTTTCATTGAGGCGAAGTAGAACGGCCGCTTCAGTTGCAGCTCGGCGAAGGCCTGATGCAGCTTGGTATCGATGCTGTTGAACTGGTCGGCATGGCGCGGCAGCGTGCCGCGCTCGATGCATTGCTCCAGCCAGCCCCACTGGAACGCCGCCGCTTCGTAAAGACTGGTTGGCGTGTCGTAGTTGAGCTCCAGCAGCTTCGCCGGGCCGTTGCCGCTGTAGGAAAAGTCCATGCGCCCATACAGATGCGGATGACCTTCCCGCCAGGACGTGCGGATCATGTCGTAGTACGCCGCCGGGATGCTCAGGCGATCCAGCAACTCTTCGCTGTTGACCACACGGTCGACCAGATCCATGCACATCTCGTGCAGTTCGGTGGTCGGGTCTTCGAGATCGTTTTCGATTTGCGCGAGCGTGAACTGGTAGTACGCGCTTTCGTCCCAGTACGGCTCATCGTCGATAGTGTGAAACATGAAGCCGAGGCTCTCGGCGGTCTGTTTCCAGTCGGGGCGCTCGGCGCAGAGGATCTTCTTCATCGTCAGCTGCTCGAACGACCAGAACCAGAACTGCTGCCCCAACCACCCCAGCCGCTACGCGCACTCGACTGGCTGCCGAAGCCGCCGCGTGAGGTCGAAGAAGCCACGTTGACCGGTTTGCTTTTACTGCTCTCGTAATCCGCTTGGCTACGCGTCGTGGTGTCGGCTCTGCGGTACTGCGTCGAGGTGTTGTAGGGCTGGCGCGTTTCGCGATCGCGGTAAACCGTGCGTTCGGCGTTGTTGCTCATTGCGTTGCCGATCAGCCAACCGGTCAGCCAACCGTTGCCACCGCCACTGGAGGTGTGCGAAGTGTTTTGCACACTCTGCACAGCCGCCGCATCACCCGCAGGCATTTGCGCGCCGGCGATGGCGTCGAGATTCTGCGCAGGCTCACCGTCTTTCGGCACTTTGAAGCCGCCGAGTTTCGGCACGAAGCGGCCGTCGGAATTCTTCTGACACCAGTCAGCGGCAAAATCCGCATCGCACTTGGTCTTGTCGTCGTACGCCGGGGCGATGCGCCGGTGTTCGGTCAGGGCGGCGACGTAGGCGCTGGAGCAGACATCGGCAGCCACTTCGGCGCCGACACACTGTTCCAGACTCTGGAAATTGCGCGGTTGATCCGCGGCTGTCACCTGGCCGGAAATAGCCATGGCCACCGAGGCCGCGAGGGACAGCTGAACGTATTTGCTGCGTTTCATCGAAGGCTTCCTGCCGATCAGTTGGACGGTGTCATGCACGCCGCATTGAGCATGCCGACGCTGATTGCGACCGCAGCGACATAGATACCCGAAGCAATTTCACCGTTGGCGATGCGTTGCGAAGTGCCTTTGAGCACCAGACCCGTGGCCAGAAACGCCAGCAGTTGCACGACGGCGGCAATCACCGCCCAGAGCACGAAATCGAGAACATTGACCGAAAATGCAATCACGTTACTGGCCGGAATCGCGAAGCCGATGATCGCGCCGGACAGGGCGATTGCTGCGGCGATGTTGCCGGAGCGAATCAGCTCGAACTCTTTGTGCGGCGTGATGCGCGTGTAGACAAATTGAAACAGCATGAACAGCAGTACGGCGCCGATGAGGTAGACGACGAAACCGACCAGCGCGGTTTTGTTCAGGGAAACGGCCAGCACTTCCAGCATGAAAAACTTCCTTTTTTAAATGGTGCTCAGATCTGTCGTGTACAGCGAAATGCCCAGCGAGGTGCTCAGGCTGACGGTGCCTTCTTCGTCCTGTTCGACGGAGAACAGCAGCAATTCGCGGCGATCGGTCAGGCCGGTCTCGCGCGCATAAAGCATGGAGTGATGTTCGATGGTGTAGCTCTCGTCCGGATTGACCACTTGTTCGGTCATCGGTACGAGTTCGGTCTGGCCTTGTTCAGTGCCCCACTCGCGGGTGTATTCGACGCCGTCGTGGTTGTAGCCGGGCAGGCCGATCTGGCTGTTGGGGCCGGCCAGGCGCTGCAGTTCGGCGTCACTGTTGACTGTTACGTAGCTGAGGTAATTGAACAGCGTGACCGATTCGATCTGATCGTCACCGGTAACGTGGATCTGCAGCCAGAAGTCCTCGTCGTTCATGTAATAGCGGTGCAGTTTGTTGGACTGGCCGAGGTCGACCCAGCCGTGGCTCCAGATCGCCTGATCGAAGGGCACGCGCACCGTGGTCGAACCGTCGAGCAACAGCGCCAGCGTCGTATCGAACCTGACGGCTTTGCCTTGCGCCATGCCGAGTGGACCGCTGACAACGGTCGGCGTCGGCGCAGCGGTCTGCCAGTTGCTGGTGCCCAGCAAGTCTTTAAACCATCCCATGGGTACGTTCCTTGAAGCGGGTGGAGGTGTTCGTCGGCGAAAAAGCGTGGCTAGTGTACCGGGCTGAGCGGCGAACGAGGATAGCGATTTCTACGCCATAAACCATGTGGGAGCGAGCTTGCTCGCGAAGAGGGCGTGTCAGTCAACATTGATGTCGACTGATACGACGCTTTCGCGAGCAAGCTCGCTCCCACAGGTTTTTTGCGCAGTGTTTACTGCGTGGACTTTTGCTTCAGACGCTCAAGAATCGCGTTGGCGCTGCCTTCGTTCGGCGTAATGCCGGCGTCGCGCAGTTTGCGTTCCAGGTCGTTGCCGGTCGACGCGTCAGCCAGTTCGTCCGCCGCGCTCAGCTCGGCAGCACGTTGCTGCTGTTTGGCTTGCAGGCGGTTCAACGTACCGACCGCCGTTTCCAGTTTGCCATTGGCACCGCCACTGGCAATGGAGGCGCTGACCTGGGCTTTCTGCACGCTTTCGCGGGCCTTGGCCATGTCTACTTGCTGGCGCAGGCTCTTGATCCGCGATTCGGCCTTGCTGATGTCTTTGCGCATGTTTTCGGCGTAAGTGCCGAACTCGTCGCTCTGCTTTTTCTCAACATCCAGTTCGTTGGTCAGGGTCGAAATCGCTTCGGCCACTTCCAGCGCCAGGTCTTCACGGCCGGCATTCAGCGCCGAGACGGCTTTGGCTTCCAGATCCTTGATCTTGGCGTCGTACTCGCTCACGCGGTCGGCGGCCAGTTTGTGTTTGGCCATGATGGTGACCAGTTCGCGACGAGCGTTCGACAGCGCGCTGTCGGCATCACGGATTTCCTGATCGAGGATGCGCAGGGCCTGTTGGTCCGCGATCGCTTCGCCGACTTCATTGGCGCCGCCGCGCAGTGCGGTGAACAACTTGCTCCAGATGGACTGAGTCATTGGATATTCCTTGTTGATTACTTGAAGAAGTGTTCGAAGGCTTCACTCGCGCGCTGCACGTTGTCGACCAGGGTTTTCACTTCGGTGACGACGTTGGTCAGGCTCGAGTCGGCGCTGAGGGCGCCAAACATGTTGTAAACGGTCTGCCCGTTGGGCATCGACTCGATACCGATCGACGACAGCGGGAACATTTCCCGGCTGCGCAACACGGCGTCGTTGAAGGCCGCTACGTTCGAGATCGAATCGATGTCCACCAGCACGGTGTCGACGATGATCTGCTGGCCGGCCAGGGCGATGTGAATCGGCAGACCGCCGAATTCGTTCATTTCCAGCTTGATGCTGGGCTCGGAGCTCTGGATCAGCGACAGCGTGATCTCTTGCGAAGCCACCTCGTCCAGAGCCTTGAGGGCGTTGAAGAGGCTATCGATGGTCCAGTTGTTGCCTGCGCTCATGTAATTCTCCGACATGAAAGAGCCAGCCAGAATCGGTTGGCGTAGCTGTTGCTCCATTTGCTTGAGCAAGCTTCGGTTTTCGGGAAGCACCCAAGTTTCGTGTTTCACATAACCGGCAGCGGCCAGGCCTGCGCGCATCTGCTTCATATAGAAGCTCGACGGTTTTTTCGCCGACGGTTTCGCGCGCTCCCCCTTGGGACTCTCTGATTTCGCTGCAGGGGTACGGCTTTTCATGGCAATGGCTCGGTTATGGATATCTCACGCGTGAGCCACACTACAACCAATTCAAAGTCCCATCAATGGCTCACGCGTGAGATTTTTATGACAGGCGAAAAAAGGCCCGCGATAACGCGGGCCCAGTGTTTTTGCGAAATATGACTCAGCTATTGGCTGCGAGGAATTGGTCAGTGGATACCACGCTGGCGTAGGCAAAACCCAGCGCTGACATGAAAGCCGCGTGCACGTGGGCGGCCGGCACAGTAAGCCCGTTGAATTCCAGGTCGCGGCTGGCGCAGGCATCGTGAATCACTGTGACGGCATAACCGAGATC
>NZ_CABVHJ010000007.1:110130-309667 GCF_902497745.1 Pseudomonas fluorescens | reverse complement strand
CCGACCACCACCAGTTCCTTGATGCCTTGTTCGTCGAGGATCGCTTGCAGTTCGGTTTCGCGGAACGAGTTGACGAAGTGCTTGAGCACCACCGGTTCATCGGCGCGGTTGAGCACTTTCGGATGCAGCTTGGCGCCTTCCGAACCCGGGGTGAAAAACGGCGCGTCCGCTGAGGTGAATTCGTGGCGAATGTGTATTACCGAATCACTGTTCTCGCGGAACGCGGCGATCAGCCGGGCGGCATTGTCGGCGGCGGCATCAGCACCGGCCAGCGGCCACTTGCCTTGGGGGAAGTAGTCGTTCTGGATATCGACTACGATGAGCGCTTGCTTGGCCATGGGTGTGTCCTCGATGTATTGGCTGGAAGTGGCTTCAGTATTGGTGCTGACCAGCGATTCGAGGATTGGCCGCACCGACAATAGACAGGGGAAAACTGACAATGGGCGCAGAAAGGGCTGCCATCGCTGAACTGGGCGTGCTGATCTATCCCGGCGCGCAGATGGCAGCGGTGCATGGTTTGACTGATCTGTTTGCGGTGGCCAACCGGATTGCTGCCGAACATCAGGCCGCGCAGTTGCCGGTGCTGCGGGTCAGTCACTGGCAGGTCGAAGGTAATCAGCCGCCAACGCGCACTTACGCCAGTCATGCGAGTGACGACAGCGCTTTGCTGGCGGTGCTGATTCCGCCATCGATCGGCGGGTTCTCGGCGGCGCAGGCGCCGGCCAGCCTGATGCAATGGTTACGGGATCAACATGCCCGCGGTGCGACGCTGGGCGGGGTTTGCGTAGGCTCGCTGATGCTGGCCGAGAGCGGTCTGCTCGATGGCCGCAGTGCTACCACTCACTGGACTTCGGCCAAATCTTTTGCCGAGCGTTACCCGAAGATCAGGCTCAAGGCGGATACGCCGATTGTCGATGACGGCGACTTGATCACCACGGCTGGATTGATGGCTTGGTCGGAACTGGGATTACGTCTGGTCGACAGGTTGCTCGGGCCGAGCATTGCCACCGGCACCGCGCGATTTCTGGTGATCGAGCACAGTGACAGCGCCAGTGAGTGCGGCAGTAACTTCGCGCCGATTCTCGGGCATGGCGATGCGGCGATTCTCAAGGTGCAGCACTGGCTGCAAAGCACCGGTGCGACGGATGTTTCGCTGACGGCGATGGCGGAGCGGGCGGGGTTGGAGAAGCGCACCTTTCTGCGGCGTTTTCGCGCGGCGAGCGGGTTGAAACCGACCGAGTACTGCCAGCATCTGCGGGTGGGCAAGGCACGCGAGATGCTGGAATTCAGCAATGGCACGATCGATCACATTGCCTGGACGGTGGGCTATCAGGATCCGGGCGCGTTTCGCGCGATATTCAAGAAGATCACCGGGCTGGCGCCGAGTGATTATCGGGCGCGGTTTGGTGTGACCCCAAACCCTAAAGCATCCATTACCTAATGTGGGAGCGAGCCTGCTCGCGAAAGCGGTGGATCTGCGAAATTGCTGTCCGCTGACACTACGCCTTCGCGAGCAGGCTCGCTCCCACATTGAATTCCACAGGGCCATAGATCGTGCAAATTGCCTGGATTTTACGGGCCGTCGTGCAGATTGAAACAGGCGTGGTGCCAGCACGATTCTGGCAAGTTTCTGATTGGACTAGGATTTTCGTAGAGCGGCCGTTGGCCTGATCTCTGCACCTCTCATCGCTACAGTCATCGAACCGATGGAAGGGGGACGCATGACCCCGACACCCCGCAGGAAAATCGTCGTCGCCCACTCGGTGCGCGCCGACGCACCGCAACATGAAGTACAGACCAACAAGTCTCTGGCGCGATGGCTGGCGCAGATTCTCGGATGCAAATTCGGCGGCAGCTACGACCCGGACAAACACCGTGGCCGTGACCTGTATCTGCTACCGACGCAAACCATCGTCGGCACGGCCAGCGCTAATCAGCTCGGCATCAAAGGCCCTGATGATCTGTGGGGCGGCTTTGTGGAACATGACTTCATCTGCACCAAAGCCATCAGCCACGGTTTGCGCAGTCATCTGGCCCATGCGCCGCAAGGCTGGTCGCCATTATTTTCCGAGCGCGTGCGTAACGTGGTGCTCGATGGCCTCAGCGTGTTTGCGCTGGAAGATGCGCGGCCTGCTGCCGAGCATTTGCTGTACAGCGGCCCTATTCGCTTGAAGCCGGTTCACGCCTGCGCTGGTCGTGGCCAGGAAGTGATCAAAAGCCTCGACGCCTTCGACGAAATCCTCGCCCGCCCCGACAGTGCAAAGCAGTTCAGCGAGGGCGTAGTGCTGGAACAGGACTTG
This sequence comes from Pseudomonas fluorescens, assembly GCF_902497745.1. Lineage (GTDB taxonomy): Bacteria > Pseudomonadota > Gammaproteobacteria > Pseudomonadales > Pseudomonadaceae > Aquipseudomonas > Aquipseudomonas fluorescens_BM. Next base: position 307,367 of record NZ_CABVHJ010000007.1, on the reverse strand, counting down.
AGTGATGTCGTCACCCACAGCGTCGGCCAGTCATTCATCGGCGACAAGGTGCTGAGCTACTGCGGCGATCAATACTTGACCAAGGATGCCCACGGCGAAGACGTTTACGGCGGCTCGAACCTGTTGGTGGTGCAGGGTGGCTATGATGATCTGCTGGCGCTGGATCTGGCGGATGATGTGCGCCTGGCCATCGAACAGGCGCAGGTTTTCGACAGCGCCGCCGATGAAGCTTACCCGCGTTTCTACGCTTCACGACGCAACTATGACATCGCCCAAGGCCTGGACAGCAACGGCAAAACCCGCAGCGGCGTGCTCGAGCAATCCTGGCGCATGGGCGGTGCCAGCAGTGCCGAGGTCGCGGCGCTGCAAAGCTTCGTCAACGATCCGGGAATGCGCGCGATTCGTGTGTCTTCGGTAGAAACCTACATCGATCAGCCGCTACCGGCGGACGCCATTGAGGTCTATCGCGGACCGGCTGAGAACAGCGAATTTCTCCTTAAATACGTAACGGTCAAATCCTATGACGGCTAGAAGCGAAAGCATTCAAATCGACATTGATGATGAACAGATGAGCGGGACCTTTCTCAGTCCCAAATCGAAAGTGCCGGGGGTGTTGTTCGTGCACGGTTGGGGCGGTAGTCAGGAGCGTGATCTTGAGCGCGCCAAAGGCATCGCCGGTCTTGGTTGCGTGTGCCTGACCTTCGACCTGCGCGGGCATACCGGCGGCACCGGGATTCCGCTGACCCGCGTTACCCGCGAGGATAACCTGCGTGATTTGCTCGCGGCGTATGACCGCTTGCTCGCGCATCCGGCGCTCGACACCTCGGCGATTGCCGTGGTCGGCACCAGTTATGGCGGTTACCTGGCGGCGATCCTCACCTCGCTACGCCCTGTGCGCTGGCTGGCGTTGCGGGTGCCGGCGCTGTATCGCGACGAGCAATGGCACACGCCCAAGCGTGAACTGGACAAGGCTGATTTGCGTGATTACCGCAGCACGCTGGTGCGCGCGGACACCAATCGCGCCTTGCACGCCTGCTCGCAATTCACCGGGGATGTGTTGTTGGTGGAATCGGAAACCGACGATTACGTGCCTCACGCGGCGATCATGAGTTATCGCGCGGCGTGCCAGCAGACGCATTCACTGACCCACCGGATTATCGACGGCGCCGATCATGCGCTGAGTGAACCGGTGTCGCAGCAGGCGTACACCTCGATTCTGGTGGACTGGATTACCGAGATGGTCGTGGGTGAACGGTTGAGCATCATTCAGTCGGCTTGATCTTTCAGTGTTCTCTCGGACGCCTTCGCGAGCAGGCTCGCTCCCACATTTGGAATGCATTCAACCTGTGGGAGCGAGCCTGCTCGCGAAGAGGGCATCAGCCTCAGCACGCCTCTCAGGAAGGTTTCTTCTCTATTCGCAGCGCCTTGGCCTTGGCCTCAACCACCAAATACATCACCACCGTAATCAACAACGGCAGCAGAAAATAAATCGCCCGATACGCCAACAGTCCCGCCACCAGACTGCCGCGCGAAGCCTCATGTTGCAGCAACGCCACAAACACCGCCTCCAACACCCCAAGCCCCGCCGGAATATGCGTAATGACCCCGGCAATCGCGCTGATCAACAACACCCCCAGCACCAGCGGATAATCCAGTTTGCTCGGCAGCAACGTGAAAATCACCGCCGCCATCAGTGACCAGTTCAACGCCCCCAGCAGCAATTGCAGGACTGCCATACGCAACGACGGCAGGTTGATTTCCACGCCGCGAATCGACCACTCGCGACGTTTGGAAAACTGACACGCGGCCAGATAGCCGACGCTGATCAGCAGCAACAGCACGCCGATGCCTTGCAGCGCACTGCTGCTGATTTTCCAGCCCGGCGGCATTGTCACCAATCCACTGCTGAACACTACGCCAGCAATGGTCATGTAGCCGAACCAGTTGGTCGCCAGGCTCAAACCGAGAATCTTGGCGATGTTGCTTTTGCTCACGCCAAGACGCGAATACAGCCGATAGCGCATGGCGATGCCGCCCACCCACGCGCTCAGGTTCAGGTTGAACGCATAGCTGATGATCCCCACCGGCAGAATCTGTTTCCAGGTCAGGTCCTGGCGAATGTAGGTACGGCCGATCAGGTCGAAACTGGCGTACACCAGAAAGCTCAGCAGTGTCAGGCTGGCGGCGATGATCAGTGTGCGCACCTTGAAGTCGGCGAGGGTTTGCAGCACCTCGGCCCATTCGATGCGCGTGGCGAACATCGTCAGCAACACGATCAGCGCGAGGAAAAACAGCAAGGTCAACGGGCGTTTCCAGCGGCTCCATTTCGAGTGCGTTGCTGGCGCCGAATGCTGGGCGGAATGCACCTCGGAATGGCTCATGAGCGGTCACCTCGAAACGGCTTGAGTCTTGGTTTGTGCGCTGGCAGCCAACCGGCCATCGCCGGGAAATGCCGCAGGAAGTGGAACACCAGAAAACCTACGGTCATGTGCCAGATGCGGCCACGCGGCGACTTGCTGGGGTCCATGGCTTTGCAATGGTTTTGACTGAGGTCTTCGAGGCGTTCGAACAGATGCTGATTGAACGCGCGGTCGCGGATCAGCACGTTGGCTTCGAGGTTGAGCGACAGGCTCAGCGGGTCGAGATTGCTTGAGCCGACGGTGCTCCATTCGTCGTCAACCAGCGCGACTTTGCCGTGCAGCGGGCGCTGACAATATTCGTGAATCTGTACGCCGGCCTTGAGCAAATAATCGTAGGTCATGCGCGCGGCGAGTTTGGCCACCAGCATGTCCGGCTGGCCTTGCAGAATCAGCCGCACTTCGACCCCGCGCCGCGCTGCATTGCGGATTTCCCTTAGCAAGCGGTAACCGGGGAAGAAGTAGGCGTTGGCGATTACCACGCGGCGTTTGGCACGGCGCAGTACCTGTAAATACACGTCTTCGATGTCGGAGTGGTGCTGGTCGTTATCGCGGAAGACCAGGCGCACCTGACCATCGTGATCAGTGAAGGCCATCTCGGCGCGACGCTGGCGCCGGCGTTGCCACCAGAAGCGTGCACGACCGGGACGACCACTTTGCAGTAGGGCGAAGTGGTGAATGTCGGCGACCGCTGGCCCCTGCACTTGCACCGAGTAGTCCTGCTTGGCTTCGGGGCCGAAATCGGCCAGGTGATCGCCGGAAAAGTTGATCCCGCCAATGAACGCGATCAACCCGTCGACCACCACGATCTTGCGGTGCAAACGACGGAACCAATTGGTGCGGATACCCAGACGTTTCGGTGCCGGGTCAAAGATTTGCAGGTGTACGCCGGCTTCGCTCAGCGCGGTCAGATAACCGGTAGTCAACTCACCGCAACCGAAACCGTCGAGACTGACCGTGGTGCGCACACCGCGCCGGGCAGCGTCGATCAGAATCTCCTGTAATTCGGCACCGACCTTGTCTTCGAAAACGATAAAGGTCTCGAGGAGGATTTCACTCTTCGCCGCGCGCATCGCTTCGAACACCCGCGGGAAATATTCCTCACCGTTTTCCAGCAACTCGACCCGATTGTTGCCCTGCCAGCGGTACTCGACATCAACGTGGCCGGGCTCGCGGATCGGCGGGTTGATGGCGATCGGTTCCACGGCGGATTTCTCCAGCGGCGCGCTGCTCATAGTTCGATCTCTACCGATAAAGGAACGTGGTCGGAAAGGTGCGACCATGGCCGGTTCGCCAGGACTTTCGGCTGGCTGGCCTTGAGGTTGCGCACGTAAATACGATCCAGCCGAAGTGCTGGCAGGCGCGCCGGAAAACTGCGCGCCGGCTTGCCTTGATGCTCGGCGAACACCTCGCGCAGGCCACAGGGTTTTAGTTGCACATCGGCGCGCTGGCGCCAGTCGTTGAAGTCGCCCGCGACAATCACCGGTGCGTCATCCGGCAGCTCCGCTAGGCGTTGCATGAGCAAATCCAGCTGGGCGTTGCGATGACTTTCGCGCAGACCCAAATGCACGCAGATGGCATGCACTTCGGTGCCGTCACCGGGCAGGCGCAGCACGCAATGCAGCAGGCCACGGTTCTCATGGCCGGTGATTGAAACATCAAGGTTGTCGTGGCGGATGATCTGGAATTTCGACAGCAGTGCGTTGCCGTGGTCACCCTCCGGGTACACCGCGTTGCGCCCGTAGGCGAACTGCGGCCAGAGGCTGTCGGCGAGGAATTCATATTGCGGCATCGTCGGCCAGTTGCTGTAGCGCTTGGGATGATGCTCATGGGTGCCATGGACTTCCTGCAGGAACACCACATCGGCGGCAACGCTGCGCACCGCTTCGCGCAGTTCCGGCAGGATGAAGCGCCGGTTGAGCGCGGTAAAACCCTTGTGGGTGTTGACCGTCAGCACGGTGAAGGTGCGCACAGAAGGCGCGACCACCGAGCCTTCATCCGTGAAGCCGACCGGTTCTGGAATGCTCATGCCAACACTCCTTCGCCAGCAGGTTCGCCGGGGCGGGTGGCGAGGTTTTTATCCAGTTCGAAGCGATGTAGCAGATCGCGGGCGTCATAGGGCGCGCGGACTTTGATGTCGTTGTCGAAGTAGCAGAACACTTCGCGGGATTTGCGCGCGCGCGGCTTCAGGCGTGGTGCAATCAAATGCGCATCTTTGGGTTGCTCGCCGTGGTGCCAGGCGTCAATGCGTTCAGCCCAGCGCTTGAGGGCCGGGGCGGTGTAGCCGCTGGCGTAGAGTTCTTCGGCACCGTGCAGGCGCAGATAAACAAAGTCGCTGGTGAGATCTTCGCGATACGGCCATTTGTTGGCGGTGTCGGCGATCACCAGCGCGGTGTTGTGGCGTTTCAACAAGCGCACGAATTGCGGATCGATGAAGCTTTCGTTGCGGATTTCCACCGCGTGGCGCAACGGTTTCTTGCGCCAGGCTTTCAGGCTCGCGTGGCCGTGCAGGTGCGAGTCATGCTGATGGGCGAGGGTGGCGGCGGCTTCGGTGTCGTGGGGCAGTAGCGCGAGGAAATGTTCGAAGCGCTCGGGATCGAATTTGAAGTTTGGCGGGAATTGCCAAAGGATCGGGCCAAGTTTTTCCTTGAGTTCCAGCACCCCGGAGGCAAAGAAATTGGCCAGCGGTTTTTCGATCTCGCGCAAGCGACGGATGTGGGTGATAAAACGCGGGGCTTTGACGCTGAAGACGAAATCGTCGGGTGTTTCGGCGTACCACTGCGCATAGCGTTCGGGCCGTTGCAGGGCGTAGAACGATCCATTGATTTCGATGCTGTTGACCGCCCGCGACGCGAACTGCAATTCGCGTTTTTGCGCCAGTCCCTTGGGGTAGAAGTCCCCGCGCCACGGTGCGTAGCGCCAGCCGGAAATACCGATGTGAATCGTTGCCATGCCGCCCTCCCGTCGAAAGTCCTCGTGTTGCCGGTATCTTTTGATGACTGCGGGCGGTGCGGGAAAGTTTCGATGGTATTACGGACGGTCACGTCTTAAGGCCTAAGATCAAAAGCGCTCCCCCTCACCCCAACCCTCTCCCCCAAGGGGGCGAGGGGGAAGGGAGCCGATCTTCAGGGTTCTCAGGATTCGAATTCGACTCAGGACTTTCAGATCGGTGCAGTCAGATCAGGCAACTCGGTCAGTTCCCTCTCCCTCTGGGAGAGGGCTAGGGTGAGGGCGCTCTTGAACTTGCTGTGCAATTACCGATCAGTTCCTTACAGGTTCAGCCAAGGGAGATCGGAGTTTTGGTCAAGTTCAGGATCGCCATTCTGCTGGGAGCATTGCTGTTTCTCGGTGCCAGTGAAATCGACGCCGCCGCGCTACCGGGCATCCCGGCCGCCACCGAAGAAGCGGCCAAACCCGAACCGATTGTGCAGGGTGGTCTGCTCGGTGCAATCAGTTCGAGCATCGACGACGTACAGGACAAACTCGATCTCAACGAACATTTGGTCGACGCCTGGCGCCTGCGTGCCGACCGTGCAGCCGATGAAGTCGACAAACTGGTCAACCAACCGTCGAATCGCTCTGGCTGGAGCGTCGCTGGGGATTTTCTTACGCTATCGGGCGTCTGGCTCGGTAGTTTCGCGTTATTGACCGTATTGGGCAGTCTGTTGGCCAAGCGCCTGCGTCAGGGCCGCTGGTTGCGCACCCGTCAGCGCAGCCAGGATTTGCTCGGTTACTTGCTGCCCTACACCGTGCCGGCGCTGATCTGTCTGCCGCTGACCCTGTACGTCAGCCATTTTCTACAGGCCTCAGTGGGACGCGCGCTGGCGCTGTGTCTGGCCTACGCCACCAGCAGCGGCATCTTTTCCACTTCGATGTTGCTGTGCGTGGTGGTGATGTTCAACGTCGGCCATAAACGTCCGGCGGCGCGGATCATTCGTGATTATTGCCCGCGTCCGCTGTTCCTGATCGGCTTCCTCGCTGCTCTCAGTGATGCGCTGACCAGCCCGCAGATCGCCCGTCAATTGGGTGGCAATATCACCAGCAGCGTCGCGGTGTTTACCGGGTTGGTCGCCTCGATCATTTTCGGTTTGCTGGTGATTCGCCTGCGTCGCCCAGTGGCACACCTGATCCGCAATCGCTCGCTGAGCCAACGGCTGAAACAGCCCTCGTTGCAGGAGTCGTTGCGGATTTTTTCCGGGTTGTGGTATTGGCCGATCGTGCTGATGGTGCTGGTCTCGGCGGTAAATCTGATCGGCATCGGCGAGGACAATCAGAAAGCTTTGCGCTGCGCGCTGTTCACCACAGTGCTGCTGATCGGCACGGTGTTCCTCAGCACGATCCTGCAGCATCTGTTCAAGTCACGAAAGGCAGAAGCAATCCAGCGCAGCAGTGCCTACAAGGAGCGGTTTCTCAGCCTGTTGCACGCCTTGCTGCGGATTGTCATCGCCATTGCTTTCATCGATATTCTCGGGCGGATCTGGGGCGTGTCGTTGCTCGATTTCGCTCAGAGCAGCACGGTCGGCCGTGCGATCAGCAACGCGCTGAGCAGCATCGGTCTGATCTTCCTGGTGACGTGGTTACTGTGGGTGGTACTCGACACGGCGATTCAGGAAGCGCTGAAACCGCCGGTCAGCAAGCGCGGCGCACGCCAGCCAAGTACGCGGGTAAAAACCATCCTGCCGCTGTTGCGCAACGCGATCAAAATCATCCTCGTGGTGATCTGCGCGATCACCACCATGGCTAACCTGGGGATCAACGTTGCGCCACTGCTGGCTGGTGCCGGGGTGGTCGGCCTGGCCATCGGTTTCGGTTCGCAGCAACTGGTGCAGGACGTGATCACCGGGCTGTTCATCATCATCGAAGATACCCTGTCGATTGGTGATTGGGTGGTGCTCGATTCCGGGCATGCCGGCACGGTCGAAGGGCTGACCATTCGTACTTTGCGTCTGCGCGACGGCAAGGGTTTTGTGCACTCGGTGCCGTTCGGCCAGATCAAGGCTGTGACCAATCAATCGCGGCAGTTTGCCTTTGCGTTTTTCTCGGTGCAGTTCACTTATGACACGGACGTGGATAAAGCCATCGAGCTGATCCGCGAGACTGGAGATTCGATCCGCGAAGACCCGTTCCTCAAGTACAACCTGCAAGGGCCGCTGGATGTGTTTGGCGTCGACAAGATGGATTTGAACGGCGTGGTGCTGACGGCGCAGTTCCGTACGGTGTCCGGTGGGCAATATGCGGTGAGCCGGGCGTTCAACCAGCGTTTGAAGAAGCTTGTGGATAACAGCCCGGTGGTGCACTTCGCGCAGACTTATCCACAGCAGGTTTTGTTGCCGAAGCGGTCGCAGGAGGGGGCAGTGGTGGCGAGCGAGGTGCCGCAGGAATCGCGGACTTAACGCAAGATTATGTGGGGCAGTGCCGGCCTCTTCGCGAGCAAGCTCGCTCCCACAGGGGGAACGCGATCAAACTGTGGGAGCGAGCCTGCTCGCGAAGACGTCAGCCCAAACACCCTCAATGCCGGATCAGCTTGCTGCGCACCTGCTCCATACAAATCTGATCCAGCTCCAGCCAGAATTGCTGCTTACCGGCAATCTCCGCCGCCGCCGGCAACCCATCGCGATACACCAACCGATTACTCACCAGTGCCGGCACTTTCACCCCCGGCAACAACGTCCCGGCCAGGTTCAGCGGATCGACCCCGCACACCGCGACCAGACTGCCGTCATGCGGCCGCCGTCGAACTTCGCGCAACAACGGAATCGCTTCGGGCAAGGCAAACTGTTCCCCCGCCAAGCCACTGACAAACCGCCCGCCGCGAATCTCGCCGCGCGCTTCCAGCCGATGAAACGTGCGCAGCAATTCGCGCCAACTCGGCAACCAGTCCGCCTCACGCTCCAGCAAACGCCAGAACACCACGCCATAGCGGCGCAGCAAGGTCATGGCTACGTGCTCTAGCGCCTCGCTGTTATCCACAGCCGCCCCGCGCCGCAGCAAGGCCCAGCGCCCGGCATCATCCATCCCACCGATGAACGCCCCGCGCCCGCGACGACTGCTGCGCTGCTGGCGCTTGCTCGCCGGGGTGATCAGCGCGCGCAGGCCGGCGAAGCTGTCGGCGTTCACCAACCCGGCGCCGACCAGTTCCTGCAAGGCAATCTCCAGTTCGGTGCGCAGCAGATGTGCTTCATGAATCAACTCATCGAAAAACAGTGCGCCCTGCTGACTCAATGCTTCGAACACCTTCTGGGTTTTCGGCGAGAGTTCGCTCACCGGCGTCTGTTCAGCCAACGCACTCCACAAACCGACCTGACTGCGCGGCAGCAATACAATCGGCGTGCTGCGCAACGCCGTGCCGCTGATTTTTTGCCGGGCACTGAGGCGCGTCCATACCAGTCTGCCGTTGCGGCACAGATCATCCAGCCAGCTCGGCGAATAATCCTTGAGCCGCGCCGGGAGAATGTCGCTGTCCCACGCTGAAGCCGCCGCCGCGTAGCCTTCGAACTGGCTGACAATCTCTGGTAACACGGTGCTGCCCTGACCGCGTGTCGAAGGCGAGAGATGCTGCCAGTCGAACAGAAACCGCATGAAATCCTGCAGCGCTACCGGTTCGATTTCCCGGCGCAGGCGTTTGACCGTGTAGCGATGAATGCGCGCGAGCAAATGCCGTTCGCACCATTCCTCAACGTTGACCTTGGGCGTGAATTGACCGCGCAGCACGTAACCTTCGCGCTCCAGTTGCGCGAGGGCTTGATGGACTTGAGCGGCCGGCAGCGCCAGCGGCTCGGCAATGGCGGATAACGGCAGAGGGCCGAACGCACCGAGACGGGCGCGGAGCACTTCGACCAGCGCCTCATCGAAAGTCCAGGCTTCATCGAACCCCGGTAACGCCTCCAGTTCGTCTTGCAATTTGGCCTGTGGATAAAGCGCTTGCAGACAGGTCAGGCGTTCGCGCGCGAACCACAAGCCATGCTCCGGGTCGATCTGCAAATGACCGGCGCGACCGCTGCTGGACAGGGTTTCCAGCCACTCTCGCCAGCCTTCGTTCGCTTGCACTTCCGCCTCGCTGATACACGCCAGGCTCATCAGCGCTTCATGCATTTCATCCACAGCATTCGGCGTCGGCCAGGCTTCTTCGCGCACCGCGTTAATGGCGTCCGCATCCAGCGCACCGAGATCATCGGTCGATTGCGGATCGCTCCAGCGCCGGTTGATCACCGCTTGCGTACGCCGTTCTTCCAACGGAGCATCGTCGAGAAAGCTGTACGGCCGCGCACTGAGGATTTCTGCCGCGAGCGGCGAGGGCGCCGGCAGATCACGACTGATCAAACGCACCTCGCCACGCTCCATGCGCCGCAACAGATTGAGCCAGCCTTCGCTGTCCATCGCCTCGTGCAGGCAATCGTCCAGCGTCTGTTCGATCAGCGGATGCTCGGGGATTTCCCGCTCACCGGCGAGGTTTTCCAGGCAGGCGATCTGATCGGGAAACACGCTGGCAATCAGATCTTCGCTTTTCATCCGCTGCAACTGCGGCGCGACTTTGCGTCCGCCGGTAAAACGCGGCAATGCCAGCGCCACCCCGGCATTCCAGCGCCAGCGCACGCCGAACAGCGGCGCATCGAGTACCGCTTGAATGAGGACGTGCTCGGCGCTGTTGCTGTGCAGGTAGCGCCAGATGTCATCGAGTTCAAAACTGTGGCTGGTGGACAGCGACAGCACGATCGCGTCTTCGCTGGCGGCCGCCTGCAATTCGAAATTGAAGGTGCGGCAGAATCGCTTGCGCAGGGCCAGACCCCAGGCGCGGTTGATGCGGCTGCCGAACGGCGAGTGGATGATCAATTGCGTGCCGCCGGACTCGTCGAAAAAACGCTCCATCAAAAGTGTGTCTTGCGAGGGCAGGGCGCCGAGGGTCTGGCGGGCGCGGGCGAGGTATTCAACCAGTTGTTCGGCGCTGGCGCGGTTGAGGCCGAGGGTCTGCGTCAGCCAGTCGAGCGCGGGTTGCAAGTCTCCGGGGCTGGCGCCGAGCAACGCGTCGAGCTGTGCTTGCAGGCGCGCCACGGCGAACGACAATTCATCGCTGCGCCCCGGCGCTTCGCCGAGCCAGAACGGAATGGTTGGCGGCTGGCCGTGGGCATCCTCGACCCGCACCTTGCCGGTTTCCACGCGCAGAATACGATAGGACGTGTTGCCGAGCTGGAACACGTCGCCAGCGATACTTTCTACGGCGAAGTCTTCGTTGACGCTGCCGATGTTCAGGCCTTGCGGCTCGAGCATCACGCTGTAGTCGGCATTATCGGGAATGGTGCCGCCGCTGGTTACGGCGGTCAGTTGCGAACCACGCCGCCCCCGCAAAGTGCGGCTGACGGCGTCGCGGTGCAGGTACGCGCTGCGGATGCCCTGGCGACCGTTGTAGCCTTCGGCGAGCATGCTCAGCAGGGCCTGATAGTGTTTTTCGTCAAGGTCACGGTAGGGCGAGGCTTGGCGGAACATCGCGAGCAAGGCGTCCTCCGGCCATTCCTGACAACTGACTTCGGCGATGATTTGCTGGGCCAAAACATCCAGCGGCGCGACGGGAATGTGCAGGGTATCGAGTTCGCCACGGCGCACGCAGTCGAGCAGGGCGGCGCATTCGATCAGGTCGTCGCGGGTGGTGGCAAACAACCGACCCTTGGGCGTACCGCCGACCTGGTGCCCGGAACGGCCGACCCTTTGCAGAAAACCGGCGATGGAACGGGGCGAGGCGATCTGACAGACCAGATCGACTTCGCCGATATCGATACCCAGTTCCAGCGAGGCGGTGGCGATCAACACCTGCAACTCGCCGCGCTTGAGCCGTTGTTCGGCGTCGAGACGGAACTCCTTGGCCAGACTGCCGTGGTGCGCGGCTACCGCGTGCTTGCCAAGGCGTTCGCTGAGGTGCCGGCTCAGGCGTTCGGCCAAGCGTCGCGTGTTGACGAAAATCAGCGTGGTGCGGTGCTCGCGGGCGAGTTCGGCGAGGCGGTCGTAGACCAGCTCCCAGACATCGTTGGCCATGACTGCCGACAACGGCACGGGCGGCACCTCGATGCCCAGATCCCGTGGTCGGGCGTGGCCGATATCGATGATTTCGCAGGGGCGCTCATGACCGACCAGAAATTGCGCCACGGCTTCGACCGGTTTCTGCGTGGCGGACAGGCCGATGCGGGTCAGCGGTTCGGCGCAAAGCGCCTGCAGGCGCTCAAGGCTCAACGCCAGGTGACTGCCGCGTTTGCCGGCGGCTATCGCGTGGATTTCATCGATGATCACGGTGCGCGTGGTGCCGAGCATTTTTCGCCCGGATTCCGAGCCGAGTAGAACGTAAAGCGACTCCGGTGTGGTCACCAGAATGTGCGGTGCCGATTTGCGCATGGCCGCACGTTCTTTCTGCGGCGTGTCACCGGTGCGCACAGCGGTGGTGATTTGCAGCTCGGGCAGGTTCATCTGCCGCAGTTGCCCGGTAATTCCGGCCAGCGGGTTTTGCAGGTTGATGCGGATGTCGTTGGACAGCGCTTTCAATGGCGAGACGTAGACCACCAGGGTTTCGTCGGGCAGGCCGTCGGGGTTTTCCAGGCCACGGTGGACGAGGTCGTCGAGCACGGCGAGAAACGCGGTGAGGGTTTTGCCCGAGCCGGTGGGCGCGGCGATCAGCGTCGAGCGGCGCTGGCGGATCAACGGCCATGCGCGGGCCTGGGCGGCGGTAACCGTCGGGAACGTGTTGCTGAACCAGGCGCTGACGGCGGGGTGAAAGCCTGCCAGGGCCGCGTCCGTGGGGATGGGCAGATTCATGGATTAAGTTATGCGGGTGCAGGGGGGAAGATGCAAGTACCGCTCAGGATCTTCAGCGTCTAGGCGGGCCTCTTCGCGAGCAAGCTCGCTCCCACAGTGGATTTCTGTAAGCCGCAGACCTCTTGTGGGAGCGAGCTTGCTCGCGAAGGGGCCAGTTGCCACGACACAAATCCCGGCGATGTACACTTTACGGATGACGGTTGCGCACTAAACCCGCAAAATGCAACGATTCCGGCAATTATCGACGACGGTTCCACAAGAGCCGTCGCTAAAGCCATCGTTCCAATCAGACTGGGCCTGCTGACTCTATGCGAATGCGCCTTATGTTACTGGGCGGCGGAAATGCCCTTGGGCAGGCGCTGATTCGCCTCGGTGCGGAGGAAGACATCGGTTTCCTCGCCCCCCGCCCGCCCGAAAACGGCTGGGATGCCGCGAGCCTGACCCAATTGCTCGACGACACCCGTCCCGATGCATTGATCAACCTCGCCTACTATTTCGACTGGTTCCAGGCCGAAACCGTCAGCGAAAGCCGCATGGCCGGGCAGGAACGCGCGGTTGAGCGTCTGGCCGAACTGTGCCAGCACCACAACATCGTCCTTGTGCAGCCCTCCAGTTATCGAGTGTTCGATGGTTCGCGCGCCACGGCGTACAGCGAAAAAGACGAACCGGTGCCACTGGGCTTGCGCGGTCAAGCGTTGTGGCGCATCGAACAAAGCGTTCGCGCCACTTGCCCGCAACATGTCCTGCTGCGTTTCGGCTGGCTGCTCGATGACAGCCCGGACGGCACCCTCGGACGTTTTCTCGCCCGCGCCGAACAACCTGAAGAATTGCTCCTGGCCGATGACCGTCGTGGCAATCCGACGCCGGTCGATGATGCCGCGCGAGTGATCATTTCGGTGCTCAAACAACTTGATTGCGCCGCGCCGCTGTGGGGCACTTACCATTACGCAGGCCACGAAGCGACCACGCCGCTGGCGCTGGGGCAAGCGATTCTGACCGAAGCACGCAGCCTGCATGCGCTGGCTATCGAAGCACCGACCGCCCAGGCCCACGCCGCGCGGCCGGACGCTGCCGAGGAACCGCAACACGCGGTGCTGGCCTGCAAGAAAATTCTGCACACTTTCGGGATCAAGCCGCGCGCCTGGCGTGCTGCACTCCCGGGCTTACTGGACAGGTTCTACCGTCATGGCTAAAGGGACTGTATTAATCACCGGGGGAGCCGGTTTCATTGGCTCGCACCTGACCGATGCGTTGCTCGCTGCCGGGCATTCGGTGCGCATCCTCGACGACTTGTCGACTGGCAAACGCAGCAACCTGCCGCTGGACAATCCGAAGGTTGAACTGATTGTTGGTGACGTCGCTGATGCGGCGCTGGTGGCCAAGGCCATGCACGGCTGCAGCGCGGTCGCTCACCTGGCGGCTGTGGCGTCGGTGCAGGCGTCGGTGGACGATCCGGTGAAGACTCACCAGAGCAACTTCATCGGCACGCTGAACGTCTGCGAAGCCATGCGTCTGGCCGGCGTCAAGCGCGTGGTGTATGCCTCCAGTGCGGCGGTGTACGGCAACAACGGAGAGGGCGAGTCGATTGATGAGGACACGCCCAAAGCGCCACTGACGCCTTACGCCGCGGACAAGTTGGCGGGCGAGCATTATTTCGATTTCTATCGTCGCCAGCATGCGCTGGAGCCAGTGATTTTCCGCTTCTTCAACATTTTTGGCCCGCGTCAGGATCCGTCCTCGCCGTATTCCGGGGTGATCAGCATCTTCAGCGAACGCGCGCAGAAAGGCTTGCCGATTACCGTGTTCGGCGATGGTGAACAGACGCGTGATTTCCTTTATGTCGAAGATCTGGTCGATCTGCTGGTGCAGGCGATCGAAAAGCCTGAGGTGGAGGTCGGTGCGGTGAACGTCGGCTGGAATCAGTCGATGAGCCTCAAGCAGATGCTTGAAGCACTGCAAGCGGTAGTCGGTGAGCTGCCGCCCGTCAGCTACGGCCCGGCGCGTTCCGGCGACATCCGGCATTCGCGGGCGAACAACGCTCGTTTGCTGGAGCGCTTCAAGCTGCCGCAGCAGACGGCGATGAGTGTGGGGCTGGCGCGGTTGCTCGGTCGCTCCTGAAAATCCCCTCACCCTAGCCCTCTCCCAGAGGGAGAGGGGACTGACCGAGGTGTTCTTTCGAGTTACACCGACGTGAAATACCGAGTCGAACTCAGGTTTGAAAGGCACCCAAATCGGCTCCCTTTCCCCCTCTCCCTGAGGGAGAGGGCTGGGGTGAGGGGGATGATCAACTCACGCTACACAATTGCGGCAAACATGAAAAAGGCGCCCTTTGACAGGCGCCTTTTTCACGGCCGGAATATGTCGCTATTCCTGTGGCGAGGGGATGTTATCCCCCGATCAACTGCGTACGGTCGCCGTCAGTTCTATGCCTGCTCACCACCAAGCCTCATTCACCACCACGTGAACGTTCGGTAACTCGACTTAGAACTTATAGCCCAAACCAACCATGTAGATGAACGGATCGACGTCGACGTTGACCCGTGCGCGAGTGCCCGGTGCAACGGCGTTGTTCTCGACGGTGGCGCGGGTGTCGATGTCGATGTAACGCACTTGGGCGTTGAGCATGATGTTATCGGTCAGCATGTAGTCGGCACCGACCTGCCAGGCCAGACCCCATGAGTTTTTCGCCTTGAAGTTGCTGAAACCGTTGGCGCTGGCTTCGCTGCCGACGTGTTCGTCATAGATCCAGGTGTAGTTGATGCCACCGCCGACGTAAGGCTGGAACGGCGACTTCGAATCCAGCGGGTAGTAGACAACGCTGAGAGTTGGCGGCAGGTGTTTCAGGGTGCCGAGCTTGCCATTGGCCGCTGGCAGGGCAGTGCCCTTGAGCTTGACGTCATGCTCGAACGGCGTGGCCGCGAGCAACTCGAGGCCGACGTGATCGGTGAGCATGTAGGCGAAGTTCAGACCCAGTTGGGTGTCGCTGCTCATGGTCGCCTTGCCGCCCAGATTGGTGCCGCTCAACGGACCCTGATCGACCTTGACGCTGGAGCTGTCGGCCTTCGGGTTGACGGTGATCGCACCGGCGCGGATGAGGATGTCACCGGCTTCGTGGGCGTGGGCGAGCGGGGCTGCGAGCGCAAGGGCAAACAGCGAAGCGCTGAGCAAGGACTTGTTCATGGGGGCTCCGAAAGGACGTTAGAAATGTCTGATGTCCTATGGTACGAAGCCAACTGATACGGTCTTTTGACTCAGCTCAATGAAACAGTGAAGGGGCAGATTTCTGTGGAACCTTGAGGGCCTCTTCGCGAGCAGGCTCGCTCCCACCCTGGAATGTGATCACCTGTGGGAGCGAGCCTGCTCGCGAAGACGATAGATCAGCCAATACAGAACTACCGGGATTCACTCCGGCAGCTCATACACATAGATCTTGTCGGCATCCATCTGATACCCGGCATCCGCCAGCTCGCTGCTCGACGCCTTGACCTGCAACGGCCCTTCGACCCAGTACGGCTGATACAGCTCATCGAGCTTCACGCCCAACTCGCTTTTGACATGCACAATCTGGTTCGACGGCGGTGGCGGCACATGGATGCAGGCGCCGAAATAAGGCACCAGCAAAAAGTCTGTGGTGCGCCCTTCTTCGTTGACTTCCAGCGGCACGATGTAGCCCGGCAAACGAATGTTCTGCCCGTCGAGCGACTTCACCACCGGCGCATTCGGCATGTCCTGCTTCGCCGCTGGCGCCGCCTCGGCAGACAACGCATCGCCCATCTTCGACAGGTCGTGCAGTGGGGTCATGTTCGGCACTTCCGGCGCGGCGTCCGGCGGAATCATTTCCGACCACGTCAGGTCTTTCGGCGCCGCTGCCCACACGGGTAGGGCGATCAGCAACAGCAGCGCGAGTGCAGCGCGGGGCATGGTGAACATCCTCATAAACGGATCGACAGGCCATCGGCCAGGGATTGGCGATAAGCGCGCCAGGCCGGCACGCTGCCCATCAGCAGCGCGGCCGCCAGAATGCCACCGAGCAGCGTCCATTCATACTCGCTCGGCCATGCCAGCGGCAGATACAAACCGTAATTGGCCTGCACGTAACCCTGCGCAGCGGCGATGCCAACGTACAGCAGCGCTACCCCGGCGATCACCCCGGTCAGCGCCAGTGCGAAAGCTTCGAGCACCAGCAGACTTGCGATGTGCCACGGCCGCGCACCGACCGAACGTAGAATCGCCATCTCGCGGCGACGTTCGTTGAGGCTGGTAAGGATTGCCGTGAGCATGCCGATCAACCCGGTCAGCACCACGAACAATGAGACCACGAACAGCGCTTTTTCGGCGGTGCTCATCAGGCTCCACAACTCCTGCAGGGCCACGCCCGGCAGGATCGCCAGCATCGGTTCGCCACGGAATTCATTGATTTCGCGTTGCAATGCAAACGTGGAGATTTTGCTGTTGAGGCCGAGCATAAACGCGGTGATTGCTTGCGGCGTCAGGTCCATGTTGCGGGCCTGATCCGCCGTGATCCGGCCGTTACCTCGCGCGGGCACACCGTTGTGCCAGTCGATGTGAATCGCCTCCATGCCGCCGAGGCTGATGTGCAGCGTGCGATCGACCGGGGTGCCGGTGCGCTTGAGAATGCCGACCACGGTGAACGGTTTGTCATCGTGTTTGACCAGGCTGATTGCCGCCACACCGTGGGCCAGCACCAGTTGGTCGCCTAGCTTGTAGTGCAGCGCGCCGGCCACTTCCGCACCGAGCACCACTTCAAAAGGATCGGTGGCAAACGCACGACCGTCGGCCAATTCCAGATGCTGCTGGCGACCGTACTGGTAATGCTCGAAATACGCTTCAGTGGTGCCCATCACCCGGTAACCACGATGCGAGTCGCCGAGGGACATCGGGATCGCCCACTTCACTTTCGGGTTGCTGGCGAAGTGTTCGAAGCTGTCCCAGCGAATGTTGTTGGTGGCATTGCCGATGCGGAACACCGAGTACAGCAGCAGGTTTACCGAGCCGGAGCGCGCGCCGACGATCAGGTCGGTGCCGCTGATGGTGCTGGCGAAACTGGCTTTGGCCTCGGTGCGTACCCGCTCAACGGCGAGCAACAAGCAAACCGATAGAGCGATCGCAAATGCGGTGAGCAGAGCAGTAAAGCGGCGGTTGGCCAGGCTGGCCATGGCCAAACGAAACAGATACATCTCAGACCTCGGCAGACGTGGCGGCGCGATTGAGTTCGGCCAGGGACAGATGACGGTCGAACAGCGGCGCCAGGCTCTGGTCGTGGCTGACGAACAGCAGACTGGAACCGGCCTCGCGGCATTCGGCGAACAGCAGGCGAATGAAGTTTTCCCGGGCGTCGTAATCCAGTGCCGAAGTCGGTTCGTCGGCGATCACCAACTCTGGCTGGCCGATCAATGCGCGTGCGGCGGCAACCCGTTGCTGTTGGCCGATCGACAGTGAATCAGCACGACGACTGAGGATGCTTTCATCCTTCAAACCCAAGTGGGCGAGCAGGGTGGCGGCGGCTTGATCGACACTGCCATGTCGCTGTTTCGCTCGCTGGGCGCGCAGTTTGGAAAAGTGACACGGCAGCTCAACGTTCTCGCGGACCGAGAGAAACGGCAGCAAGTTGAACTGCTGGAAAATGTAGCCGGTGTGATCGACGCGGAAGGTGTCGCGAGCGCCGGCGGAGAGTTCGGTCAGCTCCTGGCCGAGCAGGCGAATGCTGCCGCGAACGGGTTTCTGCACGCCGCCGAGCAGACCGAGCAGGGTGGTCTTGCCGCTGCCGCTGGGGCCTTTGAGGAACAGGGTTTCGCCGGCTTCCAGACGAAACGCCGGGATGTCCAGCAACGGCGGGTGACCGGGCCAGTTGAAGCCCAGGTCGGACAGTTCGATGAGTGCTTGGGTCATGGCACCAGTTTCAAAGTTGTAGACAGAACCCCTGTAGGAGCTGCCGAAGGCTGCGATCTTTTGATCCTGATCTTCTTAAAGCAAGATCAAAAGATCGCAGCCTTCGGCAGCTCCTACATTGGATCGCGGTGGATCACAGGGGATTTTCGGTGTGATCAGAATTTCAGCGAGGCAGCCTTGGCCGTCACTTCAGTACCTTGCTGGCCGCTGGCGCTGATCAGTTGTACCTGAATTTTCTGCGTCGCCGGGAAGGTCTTGAAGACGTTCGCCAGATCCAGCGTCTTCAACGCGCCCGGTGTGGCGCAGTTGAACTGATAGTGCGCGTGGATTTCGCTGTGGTCGTGGTGATGCTCGTGCCCGTCCTTGTCCGCTTCATCGTCGTCGTGATCATCGGCATCCGGTTTGTCGCCGAACAGCGGGCTTTCCAGTTCCTGGCTGACCACTTTGCAACCGGCAGCAACAGGCAGGCTGAACAGGGCCAGCGGTTTTTCCAGCTGCGCACGGGCAGCGGCAACTTTGGCTTTGTCGGCATCCGAAGTGGCGATGTGTTCGAACCCGACGAGGTTCATCGCCGGGCTTTCCAGCTCAAGCTCCAGGGTCTGGCCATCGAGCGCAGCGTTCAGGCGACCCACGCCATGTTCGTGCGCGCCAAGGCTGCCGTGTTCATGGTCGTGATCGTGCTCATCGGCAGCATGGGCGATAGCCAGCGGCAACAGGGCAAACGGCAAAGCGAGCAGCAGACGACGCATGGCGGTCTCCGGGAAGTAAAGTGAAGAGTTTGTTATGTAATCTTATAACGAAAGTGCGCAGAGTTTGCCCGTGCGCTTGGCGTTGCACAAGTCCCGTGGGAGCATGCACGTCAGAAAAGTGCGGGAGCGAACTCAATGTTGCGGATACGCGGAACCGTCGGCGATGTGCCGGTGGATTTGACGGTGGAACTGGATGACGGCGATTGGGCGAAGCTCGGTTCAGCGCTGAATGGGCAGGCGCCGGTTGCTCAATCTGAGGCGGTCGCATCAGCCCCGGCGGCGAAACCGCTGAATCAGGACGATGCCTTGTGGCAGTTGGCCAAGGATCTGTTGCGCAAGGCCGGACAGCTCAGTGGGCCGGATCTGCTTGATCAACTGGAAGGCCTGACCGGCAGCGCGGCGGCGGGCAAACGCTTGTTGGTGCGCCTGCGTCACAGTGCGGACGTGAAAGTGGTGAGCGGCGGGGATACGCCGCTCTACAGCTGGATCGAATGAACCGCAAAAGATCGCAGCCTGCGGCAGCTCCTACATTGGAATGGGATTACACCCCTGTAGGAGCTGCCGAAGGCTGCGATCTTTTGATTTAATAAAGCGCAGCAAACATCTTGCGGCGGTACACCGTCACCAGCGGGTGATCATTGCCCAGCAGCTCGAACACCTGCAGCAAGGTCTTGTGCGGCAAGCCTTCGCTGTAGCTGCGGTTGCGGATGAACAGTTTCAGGAGTGCATCCAGCGCCGCTTCGTATTGCTGGCGAGCGAGTTGCTGG
Source organism: Pseudomonas fluorescens (assembly GCF_902497745.1). Lineage (GTDB taxonomy): Bacteria > Pseudomonadota > Gammaproteobacteria > Pseudomonadales > Pseudomonadaceae > Aquipseudomonas > Aquipseudomonas fluorescens_BM. The sequence continues at coordinate 287,729 of NZ_CABVHJ010000007.1, read as the reverse complement.
ATCGCCAGTTGATACACCGCTTCATCGTCCAGCGGATCTTTCGCCAAACGCGCTTTCAGGTCAGCGGCATCCGGCAGATCACGCGCCAGGCCAAGGAATTTGATCTGCGCCTTGGCCCCGGCCAGTGCGGCGTTGTGTTCGTCGCTCTTGACTGCATCCAGCACGGTTTGCGCTTCGTCCAGCTCGCCGCGTTCAGTCAGGCAGCGCGCGTAGAGGATCAGCGCTTTGGCATTGGTGTTGTCTTCATTGAGCATCACCACCAGCGCCGCTTCGGCGTCGGCGTAACGGCCGTCATCGAACAACGCCTGAGCCTGCTCGAACGGATCGGCGTCAGCGGGCGGCGGCATCTGCACATGCGGCTCAAGCAGGGCGCGCACGGCGGATTCCGGTTGTGCACCGGCAAAACCGTCGATCGGTTGACCGTCCTTGAACAGCACTACGGTCGGCAGGCTGCGAATGCCGAAGCGGGCGACGATGTCCTGCTCGATGTCGCAGTTGACCTTGGCCAGCAGCAACTCGCCCTGATAGCTCTCGGCAATGCCTTGCAGCATCGGCATCAGCGCCTTGCACGGCGCACACCATTCGGCCCAGAAATCCACCAGCACCGGTTTGTTGAAGGAAGCCTCGATCACCGACTGGTCGAAATCGGCAGTCGTGGCGTCGAAGATGTACGGCGTTTGCTGACTCATGGGGGATCTCGTCAAAGCGTGGATGGGGCAACTATACGGCTTGGCGGGGTGTGGCCGGAAGGCAGAGATGAGTTGTCCGGCAGGACGCCTTCGCGAGCAGGCTCGCTCCCACAGGGGAACGCATTCCAAATGTGGGAGCGAGCTTGCTCGCGAAACTTTTAGTCACGCCGCGCGTGGTAAAGGCTGACATGCCTGAACTCTTCCGGCTCAGCCAGATCCGGCAAGGTCATCGCCTCAAGCATTTCAATCCGCTGATACAACGGATGGCGAAAATCCCGAACCCGCGAATCCGCCACCAGCGCCTCGCGGCCACGGCTTAAAAACGCATCGAGCAACGGCAGATTCGCCCGGTCATACAACACGTCCGCCACCAGAATCAGATCAAACCGATCAGCCTCGGCAAAGAAATCTGTCGAGTAGCTCATCTGCACATCATTGAGCTCGGTATTCGCCCGGCACGCGGCAATCGCCAGTGGATCGAGATCGCATGCCACGACTTCCAGCGCGCCGGCCTTGACCGCCGCGATCCCGGCGATCCCGGAACCGGCGCCGAAATCCAGCACACGTTTACCGCGCACCCACTCGGGAAATTCCGCCAGATACCGCGCCACCGCCAGACCACTGGCCCAGCAGAAACCCCAATACGGTGGCTCGTGCAGAATTCGTTGAATTTCTTCCTGACTGAATTCGCGATCCATGTTGTCGCCATCGATCAGCCATAGCTGTAAATCAGTATCCGGCAACGCACAGACCTTGAGTCTGGCGTCGCCGAGCAATTCACCTAACGCCCGTTGCAGGTCGAGCGGTGCATTCATGGTGCTTTGACAAACTGCAGTTGGCCCAGCGCCTGAGTGGTCGGCTGGCTGATGGTTTGCGAAGGCAGATGCAGGATCAACTGACCGGACTGGCTGGCGCGCCCGCGCAGTTCAACCCGCGCACCGGCGGGGAAGGCGTCCGGGTTGAAGCGCAGGCGGAACGGCAGAATCTGGTTGTTGCCGATCAGGCTGGAACTGGCGAGCAATTGTTGCGGGCGATCCTTTTCATCGATCACCAGCAGCGCCAGTTCGACTTCGGCACCGGCCGGCACGCCTTGCAGGGTGCCGCTCAGTTCGCGTTGATAGGCCGGCAGCGGGCCAAGCTCGGCGGCTTCCTTGGCTTTTTTCTGCGCCTGTTGCGGCGCAGGGCCCGGCGTTGGCGGCTGGGGCTTGGGTGCATCGCTGCCACAGGCCACCAGCAGGCTGAAAAGACTGAGCAAAACGAGCGGACGTAACGGCATTGGATGCTCCGGCAAAATGAAATCCATGGATCAAACGATCATGCCGTTCTGTATACCGCAAAGCCTATGGCTTGTCTTGCCACCGGGATGCGCTACCATGGCCCTCCCTTTTTTTGTTGCCAGCCACCATGCACTGTCCCTTCTGCGGTGCCAACGACACCAAGGTCATCGACTCGCGTCTGGTCGCCGAGGGCGAACAGGTGCGCCGCCGGCGTGAATGCCTGGCCTGCGGCGAACGTTTCACGACGTTCGAGACGGCCGAACTGGTGTTGCCGCGCCTGATCAAAACCGACGGCAGCCGCCAACCGTTCGACGAAGAAAAACTCCGCGCCGGCATGCAACGCGCGCTGGAGAAACGTCCGGTGAGCGTCGAGCGCCTCGAATCCTCTCTGGTCCACATCAAGCACAAGCTGCGCGCCACCGGCGAGCGCGAGGTCAAATCCCTCGTGGTCGGCGAACTGGTCATGGCCGAGCTGCAAAAGCTTGATGAAGTCGCTTACATCCGTTTCGCTTCGGTGTACAAGCGCTTCCAGGACCTCAACGAGTTCCGCGAAGAAATCGACCGCCTCGCCCGCGAACCGGTGAAAGAATGACCACTGCCGCCGAGCAGGCCATCCTCGACGCCCACTTCATGGCTCGCGCGCTGGAACTGGCGCGCAAAGGTCACTACACCACCCACCCCAATCCTCGGGTGGGCTGCGTGGTGGTGCGTGACGGGCAGATTGTCGGCGAAGGCTGGCATGAACGTGCCGGCGAACCGCATGCCGAAGTCCATGCCCTGCGCGCCGCCGGTGAGCTGGCCCGGGGCGCGACCGCTTATGTGACCCTCGAACCGTGCAGCCACCACGGCCGTACGCCGCCGTGCGCCGATGCGCTGGTGAATGCCGGTGTCGCTCGAGTGGTGGCAGCGATGCGTGATCCCAATCCGCAAGTCGCCGGACGTGGTTTGCAGCGCCTGGCCGACGCGGGTATCGCCACCGAAAGCGGTGTGCTCGAAGCTGAGGCGCGCAAGCTCAATCAAGGCTTTCTGAAGCGCATGGAGCACGGCTTGCCGTTCGTGCGGGTCAAGTTGGCCATGAGCCTCGATGGTCGCACAGCGATGGAAAGCGGCGAGAGCCAATGGATCACCGGTCCCGCTGCTCGTTCGGCAGTCCAGCGTCTGCGCGCTCAGGCCGCCGTGGTGCTGACCGGCGCCGACACCGTGCTGGCCGATGGCGCGCGCTTGACTGTTCGTGCTGACGAACTCGGTCTGGACAGTGAGCAAACCGCGCTGGCCATGAGTCGCCCGCCGCTGCGCGTGCTGATCGACGGCCGCCTGCGCGTGCCGCTGGATGCGCCGTTCTTCAAGGCCGGCCCGGCGTTGGTCGCCACCTGCGTCGCGATCGAAGAGCAATACGCTCACGGCCCCGAGTGCCTGATCGTGCCGGGTGATGACGGTCAGGTCGATCTGCATCAATTGCTGATCGAACTGGCCAACCGTGGCGTCAACGAGGTGTTGATCGAGGCCGGTCCGCGTCTGGCCGGCGCTTTTGCTCAGCTCGGTCTGGTCGACGAGTTCGTGATCTTCATCGCCGGCAAGTTCCTCGGCTCCACGGCGCGTCCGCTGCTGGACTGGCCACTGGCTTATATGAAGGATGCGCCGGAGCTGAAAATCACTGAAATTCGCGCGGTGGGCGATGACTGGCGAGTCACTGCCATCCCTGCTCAAGCGGCGAGCGTATAATTCCCGGCCATTGCGTTAGCGCTGGCTTAGTTCTCAAGGAGAACCCCATGTTTACCGGCATCATCGAATCCATCGGCAGTATCCGCGCACTGACCCCAAAGGGCGGTGATGTGCGGGTCCACGTCGCCACCGGCAAGCTTGACCTGAGCGACGTCAAACTCGGCGACAGCATCGCGGTCAACGGCGTTTGCCTGACGGCGGTTGAGCTGCCGGGCGACGGCTTCGCGGCCGACGTCAGCCGCGAAACCCTCGACTGCACCGCCATGAATGACCTGAAAAGCGGCAGCCCGGTCAATCTGGAAAAAGCCCTGACCCCGACCACCCGTCTCGGCGGGCATCTGGTCAGCGGCCACGTCGACGGCGTCGGTGAAATCGTCTCGCGCAGCGACAATGCCCGCGCCGTGGAATTTCGCATCCGCGCGCCGAAGGAACTGGCCAAGTACATCGCCCATAAAGGCTCGATCACCGTCGACGGCACCAGCCTCACCGTGAACGCAGTCGATGGCGCCGAGTTCATGCTGACGATCATCCCGCACACCCTGAGCGAAACCATCATGGCGTCGTACAAGCCAGGTCGTCGGGTGAATCTGGAAGTCGACTTGCTGGCGCGTTATCTGGAGCGTCTGCTTTTGGGCGACAAGGCCGCAGAGTCGGCATCCGGCGGCACGATCACCGAAAGCTTTCTGGCCGCCAACGGCTACCTCAAATCCTGACTGAAGGGGGTGCCTTGTGGCGCTCAATAGCATCGAAGAACTGGTCGAAGACATCCGCCAAGGCAAGATGGTCATCCTCATGGATGACGAAGACCGCGAGAACGAAGGCGACCTGATCATGGCCGCCGAATGCTGCCAGGCCGAACACATCAACTTCATGGCCAAGCACGCCCGCGGCCTGATCTGCATGCCGATGAGCCGCGAACGCTGCGAACTGTTGAAGCTGCCGTTGATGGCGCCGCGCAACGGTTCCGGTTTCGGTACCAAGTTCACTGTGTCGATCGAAGCCGCCGAAGGCGTGACCACCGGCATCTCCGCCGCTGACCGTGCGCGCACTGTGCAAGCGGCTGCCGCCAAAGACGCCAAGGCGGAAGACATCGTCAGTCCGGGCCACATCTTCCCGTTGATGGCTCAGGCCGGCGGCACCCTTGCTCGCGCCGGCCACACTGAAGCGGCTTGCGACCTCGCGCGCATGGCCGGTTTCGAACCGAGCGGTGTGATCTGCGAAGTGATGAACGACGACGGCACCATGTCCCGTCGCGCTGAGCTGGAAGCTTTCGCCGCTGAGCACAACATCAAGATCGGCACCATTGCCGACCTGATTCACTACCGCATGATCCACGAACGTACCGTTCAGCGGATTGCCGAGCAGCCACTGGACAGCGAACTGGGCCAATTCAACCTGGTGACCTATCGTGATTCGGTGGAAGGCGACGTGCACATGGCGCTGACCCTGGGCACTGTTTGCGCTGAAGAACCGACGCTGGTTCGTGTGCACAACATGGACCCGCTGCGCGACCTGCTGATGGTCAAGCAACCGGGCCGCTGGAGCCTGCGCGCCGCCATGGCGGCGGTTGCCGAGGCGGGCAGCGGTGTGGTGCTGTTGCTCGGTCACCCGCTCGATGGCGACGTGTTGCTGGCGCACATCCGCGAAACCGGTGATCAGGCTGCGCCGAAAAAACCGACCACCTACAGCATTGTCGGTGCCGGTTCGCAGATCCTGCGTGACCTCGGCGTACGCAAAATGCGCTTGATGTCTGCGCCAATGAAATTTAATGCGATATCCGGTTTCGATCTGGAAGTTGTAGAATACGTGCCCTCCGAATAATGACCGGTTGTTTCCGGACTCCGATTCGCGGCAAATAAATCACTGAGGGACGCGTAGCAGACGCGTCCCGGCTCTTTAAGAGAACTGACGAATGACCCTGAAGACCATCGAAGGTACCTTCATCGCCCCTAAAGGCCGCTACGCTTTGGTAGTGGGCCGGTTCAACAGCTTCGTGGTTGAAAGCCTGGTCAGCGGTGCAGTTGATGCCCTGGTTCGCCACGGCGTGAGCGAAAGCGACATCACCATCATCCGCGCACCTGGCGCCTTCGAAATCCCGCTGGTAGCGCAGAAAGTCGCCCAGAAAGGTGAATTCGCAGCCATCATCGCCCTCGGCGCGGTCATTCGTGGCGGTACTCCGCACTTCGAATACGTGGCAGGCGAGTGCACCAAGGGCCTGGCCCAGGTGTCCATGGAGTTCGGCGTGCCGGTCGCTTTCGGCGTCCTGACCGTTGATTCCATCGAGCAAGCCATCGAACGTTCCGGCACCAAGGCCGGTAACAAAGGTGCCGAAGCTGCCCTGTCCGCTCTGGAAATGGTCAGCCTGCTGGCACAGTTGGAGGCCAAGTGATTAGCGACGAAAGCGATCGTTTCAACCCGCGCGATCCAAAACCAGCGGATGCCGGCAAGCCCTCGAAAAGCGTCAAGCGTCGCGAAGCCCGTCAGCTCGCGACCCAGGCGCTGTACCAGTGGCACATGGCCAAGCAATCGCTGAACGAGATCGAAGCGCAGTTTCGCGTTGATAACGATTTCACCGATGTCGACGGTGCCTACTTCCGCGAAATCCTCCACGGGGTTCCGCAGTTCAAGACCGAAATCGACAACGCCCTGACGCCTTGCCTGGACCTGGCGATCGAAGAGCTCGACCCGGTTGAACTGGCCGTTCTGCGCCTGTCGACCTGGGAATTGCTCAAGCGCGTCGACGTGCCGTACCGCGTGGTGATCAACGAAGGTATCGAGCTGGCGAAAGTCTTCGGTTCGACCGACGGCCACAAGTTCGTCAACGGCGTGCTCGACAAGCTGGCCCCGCGCCTGCGTGAAGCTGAAGTGAAGGCGTTCAAGCGCTGAAACGCGCTTGAAACCTCAATGGGCGAATTCGAGCTGATCCGCAATTTCTTCGCCGCCGCGCCCTGTGCGCAGGGCGGCGAAGGCGTTGCTCTGGGGATCGGTGATGACTGCGCCTTGCTCGCTGTTTCCTCCGGGGAACAACTGGCAATCTCTACCGATACGCTGGTGGCCGGTGTGCATTTCGCCGATCCCTGCGATCCGTTTCTGCTCGGTCAGCGCTCGCTGGCCGTCGCGGTCAGCGATCTGGCCGCCATGGGCGCCACGCCCGTTGCCTTTACCCTTGCCCTGACTGTGCCGACGGTGACCGCCGATTGGCTGCAAGCCTATGCCCGCGGTTTGAACCGTATGGCGCAGAGCTGCGGCGTTACATTGGTCGGCGGCGATACCACGCGTGGGCCGTTGAGCCTGACGGTGACGGTGTTCGGTCGCGTGCCTGCTGGTCAGGCATTGACCCGTAGCGGTGCGCAGCCGGGCGACTTGCTCTGTGTCGGTGGCGAACTGGGCAATGCGGCCGGCGCCTTGCCTTTGGTGCTCGGTCAGCGTGAGGCCGAAGCACACATCGCCCAACCGCTGCTCGATCATTACTGGTCGCCGCAACCGCAACTCGCCCTCGGCCAGGCCCTGCGCAGTAAAGCCACCTCGGCGCTGGATATCTCCGATGGCCTGCTCGCCGACTGTGGCCACATCGCACTGGCATCGAAGGTGCGACTTGAGATTGAACGCGAGCGCGTACCGCTGTCGGATGCTTTAGTGGCGTTTCTCGGTCAGCGCGGCGCCGAGCGTGCCGCGCTGAGCGGTGGCGATGATTACGTGCTGGCCTTCACCCTGCCGTCCGTCGAGTTGCCGGCGCTGCTGGCCAATGGCTGGCCGATCCATGTGATCGGTCGTGTGTCAGAAGGTCAGGGCGTGATTCTGCTGGATCGCGAAGGGCACGACATCACCCCGCAAATCCGGGGCTATCAACATTTTCAGGAGACACCGTGACAGATCACCCGAAACAGGTTCCGGCCGAATTCGTTCCGCCGTCGGTCTGGCGCAATCCCTGGCATTTCCTCGCGTTCGGCTTTGGTTCCGGCACCCTGCCGAAAGCTCCGGGCACTTGGGGTTCGTTAGTTGCACTACCCTTTATCCCGTTGTGGCAGATGTTGCCCGACTGGGGTTACTGGCTGATGCTCGGCATCACCATGCTGTTCGGCTTCTGGCTGTGCGGCAAAGTCGCCGACGATCTGCGGGTACACGACCACGAAGGCATCGTCTGGGACGAGATGGTCGGCATGTGGATTACCCTGTGGCTGGTACCGGAAGGCTGGTACTGGTTGCTCGCGGGTTTTCTGGTGTTCCGCTTCTTCGACATTCTCAAGCCATGGCCGATTCGCTGGATCGACCGGCATGTGCATGGCGGCGTCGGCATCATGCTCGACGACGTGCTGGCCGGTGTGTTCGCTTGGCTGGCGATGCAGGGGCTGGTGTGGGTTTTCGCCTGATTCCAAGGGATATCAGGGTCAAGTGAGGGGACTAGGGATGGCTCGACGCTGGTTGGCGTTAGTGGTTTTGGCTTTGCTGAGTACCGTGGCCGGTGCGCAGGAAGCAGCGCCGACGCCGGCGGTCATCCATCTGGCCAGCGAAGACTGGGAAGACTACACCGCCGCTGATGGCCATGGCCTTGGCTGGGACGTGTTGCGCAAAGTGTTCGAACCGGCCGGAGTAAAGCTGGATATCCGCAGCGTGCCATACACCCGTTCGGTCGGGCTGGTGCAGTTGAAGGAAGTCGACGCGCTGGTCGGTTCCTATCGCGACGAAGCCGAGCAGGTGTTGTATCCACACTGGAACTTCGATTCCGACCACATCTACGCGTTGGGTCTGGCGAGCAATCCATCGCCGACCCAGGCGACGCTGGGCAAATATCGTCTGGCCTGGGTGCGCGGTTATCGCTACGAAAACTACCTGCCGAATATCAAGCGTTACAACCAGATCCAACGGCGCACCGGCATTTTATCGATGCTCAAGCAGGGGCGGGCGGATTACTACATCGATGCGTTGACCGAGATCGAGGCAGTGCTCAAAACCGCAGCAGATCCGGCGCTGTATCGCTATTCACATCTGATCGAGCTGCCGTTGTTTCTCGGCTTTGCCGACACTCCGCAGGCGCGGGCACTGATGGCGCTGTATGACCAGCGTATGGAGCAGTTGGTGAAGAGCGGCGAGTTGAAGCCGATCTTCGAGAAGTGGAAGCAGCCGTATCCATTCACCTCGAATTGACCACGTACCCTTGTGGGAGCGAGCCTGCTCGCGAAAGCGATGGTTCAGTCAGCATTGGGGCGACTGACATGACGCCTTCGCGAGCAGGCTCGCTCCCACAAGGACCTACGCTAGTCAGTAGTTATCAAACTTTTTGATCGTTATGCCCGATAATTCAGCCTAAGCGTCTGTAGGAACCTGCTGTTACAATGCCGGCCTGCGAATTTTCAGACTCTTTAGATCAGGAGCACACCGGTGCCTGTCGTCTTTGTCGCCGCTTCCAAGCTGCCAACGCCTTTTGCGCAATTCACCATGCACGGTTTTCTCGATGAAGCCACTGGCCGCGAGCACGTCGTGCTGAGCCTGGGTGAAATTGCCGACGGTGCCCCGGTTCTCGGCCGTTTGCACTCCGAATGCCTGACCGGCGACGCTTTGTTCAGCCAGCGCTGCGACTGCGGCTCGCAACTAGAAGGCGCGCTCAAAGCCATCGCCCGTGAAGGCCGCGGCGTATTGCTTTACCTGCGTCAGGAAGGTCGCGGTATTGGTCTGCTGAACAAGATCCGTGCCTACGAATTGCAGGACGGAGGCGCCGACACCGTTGAAGCCAACGAGCGTCTGGGCTTTGCCGCTGACCAGCGCGACTACGCGATGTGCCTGCCGATGCTTGAACATCTGGGCGTGAAATCCCTGCGCCTGATGACCAACAACCCGCGCAAGGTCAAAGCCTTGACCGACATGGGCATCACCGTCGCCGAGCGTGTGCCGCTGCACACCGGGCACAACCCGCACAACAAACTCTACCTGGCGACCAAGGCCAGCAAGCTCGACCACATGATGGGCAATGAGCATCAGGGCGAGGTTGATCGCGCGTGACCCGAGGTCAGGTGCGGCGCCGATTGTCGGTCGATTGGTGGAAATACCTCGCGCTGGCGCTGGTGCCGTTGTTCGTGCTCAACGCGTTGTTTGGTCAGGGCGCAGGGATTCTGCCGGTACTGGCGATGCCGTTTTTCATTGCCGGCGTCGCGTCGATGTTTGTCAGCCTGAAGTTTTTCGGTCGCTATAAACATGCGCTGATCGCCACGCAAAAAGCCCTCGATACCCCGGATGAACCGGCCGCGTGGATTGCCCTCGCAGCCCGTCGCCGTGCGGCTTTTCTCGTGGCAGCCTTGCCGGCGTGGATCGGTGCACTGGCGGTGTTTGTCGGTCTTGAAGCCGTACCGCTGATGCTGCTGGCGCTGTCCACGGCGGTGCTGTTCTACCTCTACCGTATCCCGCGTCAACTCGGCTGATGCGCCGTCTGTGGCTGGCGGTTCTGCTGCTGGCCGTCAGTGGTCCTGCGCTGGCGCAACTGCGAGTTGTCAGCCTCGCACCGTCCCTTTCTGAAATCGTGGTTGAACTGGATTCGGCGGATCTGTTGGTCGGAGTGCTGGATGCCGGAGAGCGGCCGGCGGCGATTGCCAGCGTTCCGTCAGTCGGTCGCTATGGCCAACTTGATATGGAACAGCTGCTGAGCCTCCAGCCTGATTTGTTGTTGCTGTGGCCCGGGAGTGTCGGCCCGGCGCAACGTGATCAATTGAAACGTCTGGGTATCCCGACCTTCGTCGCCGAACCGCATTCCCTCGAACAACTCACCACCCAGATTGAAGCCATTGCCGCACAAATGGGGCGGCCGGAGCGTGGGGTGGTGCGAGCGACCGAACTGCGCAAACAACTCGCAGAACTCCGCCAACGCTATCGCCGCGATGTGCCGTTGCGGGTGTTTTATCAGGTGTGGGACAAGCCGCTGTACACCGTCGGTGGCGGGCAGATCATCAGTGATGCACTGCAAGTGTGCGGGGCGCTTAATGTGTTCAGCGATCTGAGTCTGCCGGCGCCGCAGGTGAGTATTGAGGCGGTGTTGCAGCGCGATCCTGAAGTGATTCTGGCGAGTGATCAGGCGCAGCTGAATGCGTGGAAGGCGTGGCCGCAAGTAGCAGCGGTGAAGCAGGCAAAGTTACTGTTGGTCACCGACAAAGGCCTTGAGCGCCCAAGCGGCCAGATGATCAGCGCCACCGCCAAGCTTTGCCAATTGATCGCGCCGGACAGGTAACCCTGTAGGAGCTGCCGAAGGCTGCGATCTTTTGATTTTGCTGTTTGACTGAGTCGGAGTCGCCGAAGATCAAGATCAAAAGATCGCAGCCTTCGGCAGCTCCTACAGGGGATTTCAGTGGATTTCGGGAGTCCAGGTTACCCCAAACATCCACACCCGACCTTCCTCGCGATAGCCATACTGGCTGCCGTCATAGCTGTAGTTCGCCCGGCTATAGCCCTTATCGAAAACGTTATCGACCTTCAGATCCAGCTTGATCTCGCGATTCAACGCCCAACTGCTGCGTAACCCGAACAGCGCATAGCCGCCCAGCGCCTGCGTATTGTCCTTATCGTCATAATTGCTGCTGACCGCCTGCCAACTGGCACCGACGCTGATTTGGTCAAACTGGCGATCGAGATCCCAACTCAACGTCCGCCGCGCACGCCGGGCCAAGGTGTGCCCGGTATCCCGATCGCGGGGATCGATGATCGCTACGCCAAGGTTGCTCTGCCAGCCGAACAGTTCCTGCTTCAATGCCGCTTCAAAACCGTTGATCCGCGCCGACGCGACATTCTCCGGGCGTGAATTGCTGCCGAAGATAATCGCGTCTTCCAGGTCCGTACGGTAAATCGAGGCTTCGAGGCGGCTGCTGTCGCTCAACTGGCTGCGCCATTGCAGCTCGTAGCTTTTCGAGGTTTCCGGTTTCAGATCCGGGTTGCTGAAGTCCGGGTAGTACAGGTCGTTGAAGGTCGGCGCGCGGAAGCCTTCGCTGTAGCTCAGCAACAGATCGTTGTCCGGGTTCAGCGGCAGGGTGAACGTGCCGCTCCAGGTGTTCTGGCTGCCGAATTGTTGATTGTCGTCATGGCGCAGACCCAGCTCCGTGGAAAAACTGTCGGCCTGATAACGATGCTGAATAAATGCGGCGCGGTTCCAGCGGCTGTCCTCGTCAAACGCGGTGCTGCTGTTGACCCGGTCTTCGTACCAGTCGCCGCCGAGGATCAGGCTGTTGCGCGCGTCCAGTGTCAGGTCGTTCTGCCAGTTCACCGAGTCGCGGTAGGTGTTGAACACCGTGCGTTCGTCGCTGAGCTTGTCGAGGGTCTTCTCGCGGTTCTCTGTGTGGCCGAGCTCGACGCGGGTTTTCCAGATCTCGTTGACCCGGGCATCGACGTAACTGCTGACGCTGCTGACGTTGAAATCGCTGTACGGCTGCTGTTGCACAGACTCGAACGTAGTCATGTCGAAGCGGCCGAACGGGTTGTCGAACTCGCCCTTGCCACGGTTATCCAGCAGGTTGGCGCCGACTTCGATGTCATCGGTCAGCGCATGGCTGAGGCTCAAGCTGACGGATTTATTGCGGTAGGCGTCGTGATCGCCATCGCTTGGATACGACTCATGGGTGCGATCAATCCCGGCAGTCTCATCTAGGCTGGCACCGAGATTGAAGCGGGTTTTGTCATCGCCCCCGGACAAGCCGAGACTGCGCTGCCACGTTTGGTTGCTGCCGAAACCGACGTGCATCCGGGGCTGCAAACCCTGCTCAGTGCCGCGTCGGGTGAAGATCTGAATCACCCCGCCAATCGCATCGCTGCCGTAAATCACTGAACGCGAACCGCGCAGCACTTCCACGCGCTCGATCTGCTCGATGTTCAGATGCTGCAGGTTGCTGTCGCCGGAAGTGGAACTGCCGATGCGCTGGCCATCGACCAAAACCAGACTTTGCGCCGACTGCGTGCCGCGAATGTAAATCCCCGGCAGACTGCCACGCCCGCCGGCCTGCGCCACTTGCACACCGGGGACGCGCCGCAGCAGGTCCGACACGTCGCTCGGTTGCAGGCGGTCGATGTCTTCGCGGGTAAATACCGTATTGGCGGCGCTGCTGTCGTTGCGGGCTTCGACCTGGCGATTGGCTGAGATCAGCGTGTCCGGCAGTTTCAATGCCTGATCACGCTCGAAGGTGTCGGCGAGCGCTTTGACGGATGGCAGCAGGAAGAAGGGCAGGGCGAGGCGCGAGAGTTTCATCGGTGGTCCGTTGACGCTTGGGGCGGATTCAATTTGGCAGTGACACAAACCACTGTGGGAGCGAGCTTGCTCGCGAATACGGTGTGTCAGTCAAAAATGAGTCGACTGACAGTCCGCTTTCGCGAGCAAGCTCGCTCCCACAGGGTTTTGCACAGGTATTGCGTTTATTTGTCGAGTAAAGCCAGACGCTGACGAATCGACGCTTCGATCCCGGCCTCATCCAGCCCGCACTCGGCCAGCATTTGCGCAGGCTTGGCGTGCTCGACGTAGACATCCGGCAAGCCCAGATGCAGCATCGACTTGAGAATGTTCTCGCGCGCGAGGAACTCGCTGACCGCGCCACCGGCGCCGCCCATGATCGCGTTCTCTTCGATGGTCACCAGCAGTTCGTGGCTGTCGGCAATCTCGCGCACCAGCTCTTCGTCGAGCGGTTTGACGAAACGCATGTCGACCACAGTGGCATCGAGTTTTTCAGCGACTTTCAGCGCTTCGGCCAGTTGCACACCAAATACCAGCAGGGCGACTTTGCTGCCCTGACGACGGACGATGCCCTTACCGATTTCGATCGGCTCGAGGTCTTTCTCGATGGTCGCATTCGGACCATTGCCACGCGGGTAACGCACTGCCGCCGGGCCGTTGTAGAGGTGGCCGGTGGTGAGCATCTTGCGCAGCTCGTTTTCATCGCTCGGGGTCATGATGACCATGCCCGGGATGCAACGCAGGTAGGACAAGTCGAAGCTACCAGCGTGCGTCGGGCCGTCTTCGCCCACCAGACCGGCACGATCGATAGCGAACAGCACATCGAGGTTCTGCACCGCAACGTCATGCACTAACTGGTCGTAACCGCGCTGGAGGAACGTCGAGTAGATCGCCACCACCGGTTTTGCGCCTTCACAGGCTATGCCGGCAGCGAATGTCACAGCGTGTTGTTCGGCAATCGCCACGTCGAAGTAGCGCAGCGGGAAACGTTCACTGAACGCCACCAGATCCGAGCCTTCCTTCATCGCCGGGGTAATCCCGACCAGACGTGGATCAGCGGCGGCCATGTCGCACAGCCACTCGCCAAACACTGCCGAATACTTCGGCCCGCTGGCTTTCTTCGGCGCGGCGGCCGGAGCGTCAAGCGGTTCGAGTTTGGTGATCGCGTGGTAGCCAATCGGGTCAACTTCCGCCGGGGCGAAGCCTTTGCCTTTCTTGGTGACGATGTGCAGGAACTGCGGGCCTTTCAGATCGCGCATGTTGCGCAGCGTGGCGATCAGCGTTGGCAGGTCGTGGCCGTCGATCGGGCCGATGTAGTTCCAGCCCAGCTCCTCAAACAGCGTGCCGGGGACCAGCATGCCTTTGGCGTATTCTTCGGTACGACGGGCGATTTCCCAGGCGCCGGGCAGGCGCGACAGGACTTTCTTGCTGCCCTCACGCATGCTCGCGTAAGTGCGGCTGGAGAGGATCTTCGCCAGATAATTCGACAGACCGCCGACATTGCGCGAGATCGACATGTCATTGTCATTGAGGATCACCAGCATGTTGGCGTTCACTTCCGGCGCATGGTTCAGCGCCTCGAAGGCCATGCCGGCGGTCAACGCGCCGTCACCGATCACCGCAATCGCCTTGCGATCACTGTCTTGCAGGCGGGCGGCAATGGCCATGCCCAGCGCTGCGCTGATCGAGGTGCTGGAGTGGCCGACGCCAAAGGTGTCGTACTCGCTCTCTGAGCGGCGCGGGAAAGCGGCGATGCCGTCCTTCTGACGCAGGGTGCCCATGCGCTCGCGGCGACCGGTAAGGATCTTGTGCGGATACGCCTGATGCCCGACGTCCCACAGCAGACGGTCGTCCGGCGTGTCGAAGACGTAATGCAGCGCGATGGTCAGCTCGATCACGCCCAGGCCGGCACCGAAATGCCCACCGGTCTGACCGACCGTGTAGAGCAATTCCAGGCGCAACTCATCGGCCAGGGTTTCCAGCTCGGCTTCGCCTAACCGGCGCAGGCCGTCCGGCGTATTCGCGCGGTCGAGCAGGGGCGTGGTCGGGCGCTTGCGGGGAATCTCATGAAACGTCGTGGGCATCAGGCGAATCGTTATAGGTATAAAAGATGCGGCAGTTTACCTGATGCATCGCCCCCTGCCCACGCGTTGGTCTTTTTTGGCGGATACGCCGTCAGTTGCGCCGCTCGACGATATACCGGGCCAGCTCGCGCAACGGCTCGGCGGCCGCGTCAAACGGTCGCAGGGCGTGCAGGGCCTGATCGCGCAGTTCCAGCGCGTAAGCCTTGGCCGCGTCGAGACCGAGCAGCGCCGGGTAGGTCGGTTTGTCGCGGGCAATGTCGGCGCCCTGGCGTTTACCGAGGGTTTCGGTATCGCTTTCGACGTCGAGGATGTCGTCCTGCACCTGAAAGGCCAGGCCGATGGCCTGTGCATAAGTCTGCAGGGCGCGGAGTTCATCCTGCTCGGCACGGCCACTGGCCAGAGCACCGAGTTTGACGCTGACTTCGATCAGCGCGCCGGTCTTGTGCCGGTGCATCTGTTCGAGGGCTTTCTGATCGAGTTTGAGGCCGACCGAACCGAGGTCGATGGCTTGACCGCCGACCATGCCTGCCGGACCAGCGGCGTTAGCCAGCGCGGTGACCATTTGCAGGCGGATGTCACTGCTGCAATCGCTCAGGCGCGGGTCGAGCAGGGCGCTGAAGGCCAGACTCTGCAAGCCGTCACCGGCGAGAATCGCGCAGGCTTCGTCGAATTTCTTGTGAGTGGTCGGCTGGCCGCGACGCAGATCGTCGTCGTCCATCGCCGGCAAATCATCGTGAACCAGCGAGTAGGCGTGGATCAGCTCAACCGCGCAGGCCGCACCGTTGGCTTGCTCAGCCTTGCCACCGAGCGCTTCGCACGCAGCGTAAGCCAGCAGCGGACGCACGCGTTTGCCGCCGTTCATCACGCTGTAGCGCATGGCTTCGTAAAGCCGCGCCAGCTCCGGCAGCGGCGCGTTGAACAGGGTTTCCAGCGCCGCGTTGACCCGGGTCTGGCTGCTCGCCGTATACGCCGCAATCATTCTGGCTGTTCCGCGTCGAAGGGTTCCTCGGCGAGTTCGCCATCGCGCTCCAGCAGCACTTGCACCTTCTGCTCGGCTTGCGCCAGCGCTGCCTGGCAGTCACGGGTCAGACCGATGCCCTGCTCGAAAGCGGTCAGCGAGTCTTCCAGCGACAGTTCACCATTCTCCAGACGCTCGACCAGTGTTTGCAGGTCGGCGAGGGACTGTTCGAAATCCAGTGCAGCTTTTTTGCGGGCCATGGCGGCGATTTCCGGTTGACGTTAAACCGGCGCGACACTAGCAGATAGGGGGGTTATGGGCAAATGAGTAGGGGGTCTACGCTCATGCAAATGACCAAGATTTTTCCTAGGCTTTTGTATTAGCAGAATCAGCATGTGTTGGCATTCGATCAAGGTCGTAGAGAAGAAGGAGTGGCGGTGTGCCATCTTCAGTGTGTCTATAAAGGAGATAACCCAGATGGATGTTGCACACTGCACTTTGAATGGTGAGAGCTACACCGTTCGGCAATTTGAAGGTTTGAGTGAACACCATGTCGCACAGCTTCGCCGTTTTTTGGCTTGCCCAGTATGCGCTGGCCCGGCGTTCTATCGAAAAGAGTCAACAAGTGGGCAGGCGGCTTGCTTTGGTGCTAGACCACACACGCCCGGGTGTTCCTTGGCCGCCGCAGAGCCACGATATCGTGGAGGTGCAGGACCTGATCAAGTCGAGCGCATTAATTCAGGTGAACGGATTGAAATCGATTTTGTTTACGGTGCAGGCCCAGTAACTCATATAAATCCGAATGATCCAGCGAATCCACAAGGGCGAGGAGGGCGATTCGTAGGAGGAGGAAGCGGTCCTCGTAATGCCGTCATGCATCGACGTCTAAGCACGTTGCTAAAAAATCTTATGCATAGTGATGGTTTCAGGAACTCAGACCAATTAATTGCCATGCCAGCAGGTGAGTTCCGAGTCAGGAACTTTTTTGTCGAGTTCTCTGATATCGACGGGAGTCATGAACGGGCGTATCGCGGCTACTGGGGCATGATTTCCGATGCTAAGGGCGATGGTGGCGGAAGCCTTTGGTTAAACAGTGGCGGACGTGATGATGTGAGTATCGTGATTCCCAATGAGCTTGTGAACGTGTTCGCGCAGCGGTTCAACGTCGACGATATTGAGGAATTGGCGGGTGCTTATGCGCTTTTCCTGGGTGAGCTAAAAGTCTCGCAAAACGGCAAGGCTTATTTGGCTTGCAATGATATTCAGGCGATCTCCGTGAGTCTCGCCGAGTAACAATGGGTCGAGAGATTTCAACTTTGTAGCCCTTCACATGCTTATTCGGCTCATTTTGTGAGCCGAATAACGCCGCTATTCGGCTCACGTCCAACATACCTGCGTGATTCCCGCCGCAAATCCACATGTATCCGATTGTTAAAAAACCGCCGAATCGCTAATCTTCGCGCCTTCTACGACCCCATATTCACGGGTCTTTCAGACGAAACGCAGTTTTCACCGCTGTGAAGTACCGAGGATCGGGTGCAAGGTTTCGTTCAGGCATGGCAGGAGGCTTACATGCGTTCATTTCTTTGGCTGCTGATCGGCCTGGCCTGCGCGCCGGCGCTGCTGGCGGCGCCGACGGCCGAGGTATCGGAACCGGTGGGTGGCTGGCGTTACCACGGCCTGCTCGATCGCACGGAAAACCCGCAAGTCGCCTACCCGACGCCGCCGATCGATCGCGGCATTCAGCGCAATCGCACGATGATCCAGGGCCAGCTCAAGGCCATCGGCCATATGCGCCCGCCGCACAGTCTCGCTGTGAATGGCAATCCACTGAATCTGTACACCGACGACCAAGGCCGTTTCGCTCGGCCGTACGCGTTCGGCGCCGGCTCCAACAGCGTCGAGGTGATCAGCGCCGAAGGCCAGTCGCTCAAGCGCGTGCAATTTTATGAAGCAAATAACCTGCGCACGCCGGCGCGTATTCGTCTTGTCTTGGGCTGGGACGATCCGAAAGCCGAACTCGATCTGCACATTGTCACGCCGGACGGTCAGCATGCCTTCTGGGCTCGGCCGGCGCTGAGCAACGGCGGCGGTCTCGACCCGGATGGCGTCGATGGCCCCGGCCCGGAAATGTTCACCATGACCGCGCCGCTGCATGGCACTTATCTGGTTTACGTCAACTATTGGGGCAACTTCGGCAACGGCGGCTATAACTTCGAGGAGACCAGCAACCAGAACGAGGTGATTACCTCGCAAATCACGCTGGTGCTCAACGAAAACACCGTCGACGAAAAACGCGAAACGTTCATCGTGCCCCTGCGGGCGATCGGTGATCTGCTGCTGGTCAAGACTTTCAACTATTAAGCATTCCGCCACGGATGAAATCCTGAGCTTTGGGAAATGAGCGAGAAGATGAGCGATAACACTGTTACTCCGGCTGCCGTCACGCCAGCGGCCAAACCTTCGCGGCGCTGGCCTTTGCTCCTGGCCGGGTTGTGCCTGGTGGCCGGCGTGGCGGGTGGTTTTGGCTGGCTGCTGCTCAAGCCCAAGGCGCCGCCGGCGGAATTGGCCAGTGACAAGCTTGGCCTCAGTCGCCCGGATGCGTTGCTGGAAACCCGCTCGCTGAGCCAGTTGCCCAAGGACCTGCTGACGGTGCCGTTCCTTAAGGCCACGCTCACCGAAGATTTCGTCTTCTATTACGAGACCCATGCTGATCGCCTCGGCTTGATCGGCAGCCTGCGCCGGATCATCTACGAGCATGACCTGAAGTTGCAGGACAGCCTGATCGAACAGCTTTTCGATCAGCCTGCCGATGTCGCACTGTGGCGTGGCGCGGATGGTCGTTTGAAGGATTTCCTGTTGGTGATGGATCGCGGCGGGCTGGCGAAGCTGCTTGAGCCACTGGCAAAGGTTGCGCTGGATGACACGCAGCTCAGTCAGATGGGCGAACTCAAGGTCGGCGGCGATAGCGTGCCGCTGTACCAACTGACCTACAACGCCGGCAAAGCCCTGCTGTTCGCCTCCCACGGCGACAAACTGGTGGTGCTGTCGAACCCGGCCAAGTATTACGACCCGGAGAGCGGCGTGTCCGAAGAAGCCGGCCACGTTTCACCGCAAGCGCTGGCGGCGTTGCTCAATGGAGAAAAACTGTTCCCTGACGCGTTCGGCCTGCCAGCGAAAACCCCGGAAACCAAGCAGCGTCTGTCGGTCAATTCCAGTGTTCTGGCCATGGGTTATCAACGCTTCATCCCGAACTTCGCCGGGCTGCGCTTCGACATGGACGACAAGGGTTGGCACAGCTACCTCGCCATGGACGAGCTGGAAAACCAGCCCGACTTCGATTTCAAACCGGTCTGGCAAGCCATGCCGCTGGGGGCTAGTGCCTGCGTAACCCTGCCGGTCGCGGCAGAACCGCAAAAACCACTGCTGGTAAAACTCGGCGCCGAAGAAGCGGTGGCGCAAACCCTCACCGAACACGTGGCCGGCGCGGCGGGCCTGTGCTGGTACGCCGATTCGCGTTTGTACACACCGTTGCTGGTGGCCAGTCTGAAAGACGAAGACAGTAGCAAACTCGATGGCGACCTCGGCAAGCTGTTCGGTTCGATGGTCGGCGCATTCGAAGCCAACGTCGAAGAAAACGTCTTCCCCGTGGTCGAGAAACAGGAAGGTCAGAACCACGTCTGGCAGCGTCAGGTCAGCTCCAACTTCGGCCCGTATGCGGCGAAGACTGCCGAGAACCCGGACGCAATCAGCGGCAAGGCGTTCATGAAAGTCAGCCTCGCCCGTCGCGGCTCGACACTGCTGTTCTCTCTTGATGACAAACTGGTCGACAAGGCCCTCGGCACCCTCGACAAACGCTTCCCGCCAATGGCCGACGTGCTGCCCAAAGACGTGCTGATGCCGATCTACTTCGGCCCGGACTCGATGGCGCAACTGATGCAGCAGGAAACCCTCGACAGCCTGCCGCAGGACATGGAACCGGTGTTCTACAACGCCGCGCAAACCTATCTGATCCCGAAACTGCGCACCCTCGGCGGCTACGGCAAATATGCCCTGACTTTGCCTGAAGGCAGCGAGCCTGACGGCCACTGGCAGTGGCTGCCGCTGGAGTGGAAAGCGCTGTGACGACACTGATCCGCAGCCTCGGCCTGATTGCGCTGCTATTGAGTGCGGGTGCCCGAGCCGTTGAAGCACCTGCACTGGATCCGGCGCAATCCCAGGTGTTTCGCGCCTGGTTCGTGCGCATCGCCCAGGAGCAACTGAGCCAAGGCCCAAGTCCGCGCTGGTATCAGCAGGACTGTGCCGGGCTGGTGCGTTTCGCCGCCAACGAAGCGCTGAAAGTCCATGACGACAAATGGCTGCGCAGCAATGGGCTGTCCAATCGCTATTTGCCGCCGGAGCTGTCGCTCAGCGATGAGCAGCGCAAGCTCGCCCAGCAATGGCAGCAGGGCGGCGGCAAGGTCGGGCCGTACGTCAACGCGATCAAACTGATTCAGTTCAACAGCCACCTGGTCAGCCGTGACGTGTCGCAGGCGCGGCCCGGTGACCTGATGTTTTTCGATCAGGGCGACGACCAGCACCTGATGATCTGGATGGGCCGCTACATCGCCTATCACACCGGCACCACCACCCCGACTGACAACGGCATGCGTTCGGCAAGCCTGCAGCAACTCATGACATGGAAGGACACCCGATGGATACCCGACGCAGCCAACCCCAACTTCATCGGCGTCTATCGACTGAACTTTCTCTCCCAATGACCGGTGCCCGCATGTTGCGTATCTGCTCGCGAATTCCTTTGCTGCTGGCGCTGTTGCTGCCATTGGCGACCGTTAACGCCGAAGATTCGGTCGAGCCGAGCGGCTATACGCCGGTGTCCGGTGAGAGCTTTTTCCTCCTCGCCGACAGTAGTTTCGCCGCAGACGAGCAGGCGATGGTGCGCCTCGAAGCGCCGGGCCGTGATTACCGTCGTTTCCGCATGGAACCCTATGGCGGCGCCGACATTCGTGTGTATCGCATCGACAAGCCGCTGGATTTCCTCAAGCGCCAGAAGAACCTGCACCGCGTAGTCAGCGATGGCCAGTTCAAGGGCGAAGGCTTGTCCAACACCCTCGCGTACCTGTGGGACAACTGGTACCGCAAATCCCGTCGGGTGATGCAGCGCGCGTTCTCCTATGAATCGCGCAAACAGGTCACCGAAGAAGTGCCGGAACTGAAGATGGGCAACGCCATTGCCGCGCCGACACCGTACGATGCACAGCCGCAATTTGCGCTGATTCCGGGTCTGCCGGTGGTCAGCCAGTTCCGTTATCCATTGTGGCAAGCCAAGCCGATTCAGCCGCCAGCCGGGGTCAATCTCGCGGGCTCTTCGAGCGACTTCGTCAGCGTCGCGCCGGGCAACGTTTACATCCCGTTGGGCAATCTGAAACCGGGTCTGTATCTGGTCGAAGCGCTGATCGGTAAATATCGCGCGACCACCATGGTGTTCGTCTCCAACACCGTCGCGGTGAGCAAGATTGCCGGCGATGAATTGCTGGTCTGGGCTGCGCGCAAACACGAAGGCAGCTCGGTACCGAAGGTGAATGTGCTGTGGACTGACGGCCTCGGCGTGATGAGCAGCGGTGCGACTGATACCGATGGTTTGCTGCGCCTGAAACACGTCAGTCCGGAGCGTTCGTTCGTCATCGGCGAGGATGAAGAGGGCGGCGTCTTTGTTTCTGAAAACTTCTATTACGACAGCGAAATCTACGACACCAAACTCTATGCGTTCACCGACCGGCCGCTGTATCGCCCGGGTGATTGGGTGTCGCTGAAAATCGTCGGTCGCGAGTTCAAGAATGCGCGGGATTCGGTGTTGCCGGGTGCGGCGGACGTTACGGTCAGCGTGCTCGATGCCACCGGTACCGAGTTGCAGCACCTCGACCTGAAGCTTGATTCGAAGGCCGGTACTCAGGGCCGTTTCCAGTTACCGGACAACGCGGTGGCGGGCGGTTACGAGATTCGGTTCAACTATAAGGATCAGGCTTACAGCAGCGCCTTTCGTGTCGCCGAGTACATCAAGCCGCACTTCGAGATTTCGCTGAATTTGGCCAAGCAGGATTACCGCACCGGCGAACCGGTGAAGGGCAGTCTGGTGCTGCTCTACCCGGACGGCAAACCGGTGGCCAACGCCAAACTGACCCTGAGCCTGCGTGCCCAGCAACTGTCGATGGTCGACAACGAGCTGCAATACCTCGGGCAATTCCCGGTGGAACTGACCAGCACCGAGCTGACCACCGACAGCAAAGGCAATGCGAGCCTCGACTTGCCGGCCGCCGACAAGCCGAGCCGTTACATGCTCACCGTGTTTGCCAGCGATGGCGCGGCGTATCGGGTCAAGACCACCAAGGAAATCCTCATCGACCGTGGCGCGGCGAGCTTCCGCTTGAGCGCTCCGCAACGCTTCAGCGCGGTCGGCGACAAGGTTGCGTTCAGTTACGCCAACGAGGGCGGCACCGAGCAAAGCAAAGCGGTGACGCCGAGCACGTATGGCTGGGTGCGTCTGGAAGATCAGAGCACGGGCGAAGGCAAGCTTGCGGCGGCTGACAAGGGCTTCAGCATTGCCTTCGAACGTCCTGGCACTTACAACCTGACCTTGAAAGATCAACACGGTCGCGTCCTCGGTGCCACCGGGCATGAGGTCACTGGAGATGGCGTAAAAGCGGTGCCGGGCACCGTGGAAATCGTCCTCGATAAAGCCGAGTACAAGTCTGGCGATGAAGCGCTGGCGCTGATCACTTTCCCTGAGCCGGTCAGCGATGCATTGCTCTCGCTGGAACGTGACAAGGTCGAGGCCACTGCGCTGCTGGCCAAGGGCGGCGACTGGCTGAAACTGGAAAAACTCAGCGACACCCAATACCGCGCGCGTATCCCGGTGAAGGACAACTTTGCACCGAACCTGACCTTCTCCGTGCTCTACACCAAGGGCGGTCAGTACAGCTTCCAGAACGCCGGGATCAAAGTGGTCGCGCCGCAAATCGACGTGGCGATCAGCACCGACAAAGCGGTGTATCTGCCGGGCGACACGGTCACGGTTGACTTGACCACGCAGTTCGCCGGCAAAGCGGTTCCGGCGCATCTGACCGTTAGCGTCGTCGACGAAATGGTCTACGCGCTGCAACCGGAAGTCGCACCGACCATCGACCAGTTCTTCTATCACCCGCGCCGCAACAATGTGCGCACCAGCGCCAGTCTGTCGTTCATCAGTTACGACGTCGCGCTGCCGGGCAGCCCCGGTGCGCCGGGCAAGGCCAACCGCAGCGAGCGCGGGGTGAAAGTGCTGGAGCGGCCGCGTCGTGAAGACGTCGATACCGCTGCGTGGCAGCCGGAGTTGTTGACCGGTGCTGACGGCAAAACCCGCTTCACTTTCAAGATGCCGGACTCGCTGACCCGCTGGCGCATCACCGCCCGCGCCATTGCCGATGACGGTCAGGTGGGACAAAAGAAACAGTTCGTGCGTTCGGAAAAACCGCTGTACCTGAAGTGGAGCGGGCCGAGCAAATTCCGCAAGGGCGATCAGCCGAAGCTTGGCGTGTTTGCGTTCAGTCAGGCCGAGAAATCGGTCAAGGCTGAACTGGTCACTCACTACGCTGGCATCGAACAACGCCTGCCGGTGACCCTGAACAACGGCATCAACTACCTGCCGCTGCCGGCGTTCACATTGGCTTCTGGCGAGTGGACGGCGGAGCTGGTGCAGGACGGCAAAACCGCCGACTCCCTCGCCGTGCGCCTGAGTGCGACCGGTGACGGTTGGCAGGTGACACAGACGCAAAGCCTTGATGTCGCCAGTGGCGACACGCCGTTGAGTTTGCCGGCGGACGCTGCCGATATTCGTCTGCGTCTGGATGACAGTCCGCAAGCGCTGTTCCGTTCGGCTCTCGATGATCTGCTGAGTTATCCGTACGGTGGCGTCGAACAGACTGCCAGTCGTTTGCTGCCACTGAGTATTGCTTATCCGTCGCTGGCGTCGAACCCGCAGATCCGTGATCGCCTGCGCCTGATCATGCAGAACAGCCGCCTGCGTCTGGTGCAAATGGCCGGACCGTCGGCGAGCTTCACTTGGTGGGGTTACGACGGTGAGCCGGATGCGTTCCTCACCGCTTACGCTTATTACGCCGACTGGAATGCCAGCCAAGTGTTGGAGCTGACCTTGCCGCCGGAGCACTGGCAGCGGGTGCTGGAGGTCTACGCCAAGCAAGCGCCAAACACGCCATTGCTGCAACGGGCGCTGATTCTGTCGTTCGCCAAGCAGATGCATTTGCCGGTGAACACATTGCTCAGCGGTTTGATCGACGATCTGGCCAAGGCCGGTGAAGGTAACGCCGAAACCCTGATGGACGATGGCGAAGACAGTCTGGTGATGAGTGATCCGGATTCGGCACTCGGTCTGGCGGCGGCGCGGGTGTTGACCGCTTCGTTGGCCACGCAGTCGAAAGTGGCCTTGCCGGAAGTGTTCAATCGTCAGGTGGGCGCTGCACAACAGCGTCTGTCGGTCAGCTCGCAGCCATTTGTCGAAGCGTTGAACCTGTCGCTGCAACCGTTCGATCAGGCGCGTGCTACAGCGTTGTTGCAACGACTGTTGCCACAGCAATCGACCCTCGAACGTGCGCTGGCACTGACCTGGCTACAACGCAGCATCGCCCAGGCGTCGCCGACCATTGCGCTGACGCCGGGTGAAGGCTGGAAGAAGAACTACGGTGCAACCGGTGAGATGTACTGGACGTGGCAGGGCGCGACGCCGGTGCCAAGCGTGTTGACCGTGTCCGGCACGCAAGAGCGTCCATTGCGCGCGGCGTTGAGCTTCCAGACCCAGCAACCGCCGGTCGATCCAATGGCCGTGACCATCACCCGTCGCCTGTCGCGACTGGTGCCGGGCGATGAAGCGTTCACCTTTAAACTGGAGCCGATCGGCAGCAAGCCGCTGTCCAGCGACAGCCTGTATCTGGACGAAGTGATCCTCACCAGCAAAGCGCCGAAACCACTGCGCTACGGCATGCTCGAAGTGCCGCTACCACCGGGCGCTGATGTCGAGCGCACGACGTGGGGCATCAAGTTGCAGGGCAAGGACGGCACCGAGCCGACGGCGCTGGAGAAGGCGCGTTTCGAACCGGGCCAGTTGGCCTACGCGGTGCCGGTCGATGCGCTGAGCGGCGAGTTGCGACTGCGCCATCTGGTGCGATTCTCGCAGAAGGGCCAGTTCAACTTGCCGCCGGTGCGTTTCAAGCAGGTCTATGCGCCGCAGTATCAGGCCCAGGAAGCGAAAGCCGCCCTCGGTCAGGTCACGGTCAACTGACATGAACCGGCCGCTGCTGTGGCTGCTGATGTGTGTGATGCCTGCGCTGGCGACGGCGCAGGATGAGCCGCTGCGCGTGGCCTATAAGGGCGAGTTGTTGTCGTTGAGTCAGACGCAACTGATCAAGCGTGAACCGTTGCCGTCGTCGCTGGATGCGCCGCTGGGGAGTCTGTGGAAGCTGTTTGTTTACGCGTGGCTGGTGGATACCGGCGCGCGGGAACCGGCGTATGAGTGTCGCGGGCAGTCGAAGGAAGAGGTTTATTGCTGCGCGGCGGGTGGCAAGATCGAGCGTGATCAGGCGTTGGTGAAATCCTGCGGGTTGTACTTTGACCCAGCGCGGTTAGGGATTTCGGCGGCGGATTGGCGAACCTATTGGCAGGCGCGGAGGGCGCCGTCGTGGTTGCTGGATCTGCCTTCGGTGCAACCGGCTCAACGGGTTTCCGTGGTTGAACTGCTGAAGGTTATGGCCTCGTTGCCGGCGCAGGATCAGGCGCGTCGAGTGCTGCTCGATGTGGTGCTGAATGCGGCGGATGGCAATGTCGTCGGTGAACTCGGCGGACGTTTACGGGTGAAAACCTGGACCTGGCTCGGTGATCAGGATCCGCAATCGCGGCAGGGCGGGTTTGCCGGTTGGACGGCTGATGGCGCGCCGGTATGGGCAGGTGGACGCGGCACCAGTCAGATGGTCTTGCGGCATTACGGTCAGGCGCTTTCGACTTTGCTGCCAGCGGCTTGGCCGGCAGACGCGGGGCGTTGTGTCGAGGTCAGCCTGTTTTCGAAGTACCCAGTTTCGAAAGTGTTGGCGGGTGATCGCGTCGCGACATCCGGCCCGTTGCAGGGCAACTACCGCGTCGAATTCGCCAATGGCAACGCGCTGGATATCCACAGCGATGGCGAACTGTTTCTGCTCAACGACAAACTCGTCGCAAGGCTTGATCGCGAAGAATACGTCGCCCGCGTGCTGGAGCGCGAAGCCAAACCGGAACCTGCCGAAGCGGCCAAAGCGTTGGCCGTGGCGATTCGTACTTATCTGCTGCAAAACGCCACACGTAACGGCGACTGCCTGAACATCGATGACAGCAGCAATCGCCAACGCGTCGCGCCACGGCCAGCTTCGGTGGATTCACGCAGCATCGCCGCATGGACGGCAGACCTCGTGCTGGCTGGTAGCACCGTCACCTATCACTCCGATCAACCCGGTCCGGACAAGCTCGCCTGGCAACAAGCCGTCGAGCAAGCCAACGCCGGTCAACGTTACGACGCGATTCTGTTGCACGCCTATCCGCGCGCCAGCCTGAGCCGTTGGGACAACCCGGTCGCCTCCTGCGAAGCATTGCCCGCAGCCCAAGACTGGCTGCAAAAACAGCGACGCGGCTGGCGTCCGAAGCTGGAGAGCGAAACCGGCTACAACGAAGTCAGCACATTCGCCGTGTGCAAACTGGCCTTCGGCCGGCCCTTCGTCGACCGCGAACGCCAACGCATCTACGTACGCGGCGTGCTGACCCTGCAGGATCGCCTCGACCTGACACACGAATATCTGCACCTGGCCTTTGAAGCACACCCCAACGGCCTGGATGAAATCTACATCGAAGGGCTCGCCCGTCATCTTTTGCTGGAATAGACCATGACACTCCGTTATCCACAGGTCTTGCTGCTGCTCTGCACCTTGACCGCGCTATCGCCGGTCATCGCCGCCGACAGCGTCAAACTCGACACCCCGGTCGGCGGCTGGCGCAGCGGCGCCCCCGAAGGCGAGGGCGAAAGCTTCCGCCAGACCGTCAACTACCCGGCCTCATCGGTCAACACCCCGGTGGGCCAAGCCAACACCGCACGCATCAGCGGCGACATCAAAGCTGTGCGGAAGGACAACGAACCCGGTCGCTTGATCGTCAACGGCGTGAGCATGCCGCTGAAAATTGACGACAGCGGCCACTTCGACCGCCCGTTCTCGTTCCCCAACGGCAGCAACAGCGTCGAAGTGCGCAGCCCCGACGGTCAGCAGCGTCACCGCACGCAATTCCTCAACACCAGCGGCGGCGCCACCCCAGCGAAACTGCGCGTACTGCTGGCGTGGGACAGCGACGGCACCGACCTCGACCTGCACCTCGTCACCCCCGACGGCGCGCACATCTGGTACGGCAACCGCAGCGCCGCCAACGGCGCCGCGCTCGACGTCGACGTCACCACCGGCTACGGCCCGGAAATCTTCGCCATGCCGGCGCCGATCAAGGGCCAGTATCTGGTGTATGTGAATTATTACGGCGGTGGCTATCGCGGGGATGACGAGGGCGGCGGTGAGGCGGTGCAGGCGCTGACCACGGCGCAGGTGACGGTGATTACTGAAGAAGGAACGCCGAGCGAGAAGATGGAGACGTTTTTGATCCCGATGCGCGCGGTGGGTGAGCTGACGTTGGTGAAGTCGTTCAGTTATCCCTGAGCAGGTTCTGGCTCAGGGACAGCACTAGAATCCGGGCGGAATGTAACCGGGTACGAACGGAACGTTGATGCATTTGCCATGAATGATTTTTCCGTCCTCAATCCTGAACAGCACGATCTTTTTGGCTTTATTGACGGTGGCTTCCAGTTTGCAGTCAGAACTATGCCCGACGGTCTCGTAGTACTCGGTGTACACCATGCCGTTGCCGGTGTGATTCATGGAGGTACCGGCCGCTTCAGTGGTGGTCCAACTGGAGGACTTGTACCACGTGAGAACGGCCAGGTTCTCCCCGCTGGCACCGGTTTGTTTTTTCATTGAGTCGGGTTTGCCGAACAGATCGAGTGCTTCCTGAACATCCCGTCCTTCCCAGCGCGACTGTGCAACAAGGTGGCAGCCATTCACCAACAAAGTTGTGGCTGTTATCAGCAGCGTCAGTAACGTTTTAGTCCATTGATTCATGATGACTCCCGATGTCATGTGCGATACGAAATAGCGCGCTGCAGCGTTAAGAGGTCAGGCTGTTACTTGTTGCCCAGTATCGAATCGAGGTTGTCCATCATCTGGCCTTTTTCCTGAATAGGTGCCAGTTTGAAGAACATTTGCTGCATGCCCTGAATCATCTGCAAGTGCTCCATCTTGCCCACCGCGATCATGTCTTTTTTCTCTGGGGAGCAAACGAAAGCGAGGGCACGCTGCACCCAGAACTCCTTCGGCTGCTGCCATTGCTCGTTCACTTTCAGGTGCCGCAGCATGTAGGCAAT
The DNA here is from genome assembly GCF_902497745.1 of Pseudomonas fluorescens. Taxonomy (GTDB): domain Bacteria; phylum Pseudomonadota; class Gammaproteobacteria; order Pseudomonadales; family Pseudomonadaceae; genus Aquipseudomonas; species Aquipseudomonas fluorescens_BM. The sequence goes on along the minus strand of NZ_CABVHJ010000007.1, from coordinate 259,277 downwards.
TCGATCCACCGACTGGCCATTAACAAACCGCAGCTTGTTGGTCTTGCACTGAACTTCCAGGTTGTAGGCATCGATCATTGGCTTGCCCGGCTCTTCATACACCAGCGTCACCGCCAACATCTGCGCGCCCTTGGTAAGTGTCGACGGCACCACAGAAGTTTTGTCGGCCACATACATGATGTTTTTGTGCGGGACGCCGTTGCCATAAATGATCCACCAGTCGCCGATGGGGTTCGGTTCTTCCGCTAACGCTGAAGTGGCTGACGATAGTGCGGTCAGTAAAGCGAGGGATTTACTCAGTTTGAAAAACGATGACATGGTGTTGCTCCATTCCTTGGCGCTTTTGTGATGCACAAAAACAGAATGGAAATTTAGTGGCGGGTGCCGACTGGGGCAATTAGGGCGGATGTGCTAATGGCTTATTGAAATGGTCGTTTGTTGAGCATTAATTATCGGTAAGGCTCAGGTACAACGAACGTAGCGTCTGCACGCGGTTGCGTCCCTGATTCTTGGCGCCGTACAGCGCCTGATCAGCTTCCGAGAGCAGGCGTGACAGGTCATGACCGGATTCGCGGGTGGTCACCACGCCGATACTGACACTAAGCAATCCAGGTTCAAGAATCGACAATTGCGAGAACGAACGACGGATCCGTTCGGCAATTTCCAGTGCAGTCTGTTCATCGCAATCGTTGAGCAAACAAGCAAATTCCTCACCCCCGACCCGCCCGCAAACATCTTCCTTGCGCAGGCTCTCGACCATTATCCGGCCAAACGCAATCAACGCCTGATCCCCAACGGGATGGCCATAGGTGTCATTCAGACGCTTGAAGTTATCCAGGTCGCACAGCAACAACGCTGCCGGTTCCCCGTATTGCTGACTTTCGGCAAGCAACTGCCCGGCGTTCATCATGAACGCACGACGATTGCCAATGCCCGTCAGCGGATCGCTGAACGCCGCCGCTTTGAGTTTGAGCTCGGCACGCTCCTTGACCATCGCCAGCGTGATGTAGGCAATGCCGATGACATACAGCATCGACTCGAACAGCATGAACGAGAAAAACGGCACACCCTCGCCACTGCCCAAGAGCGCCTTTGTCACCGGCAGCCCTTCATCGGTCGCACTGCGAACGGCGTAGAACACAGTGTGCAGCACGGTCAGCACCAGCGCCGGCATAAACGCGACGTCCAGAGTGTGGCGGCTGCGCCAGAGCTCCAGCGTTGTCAGCACGCCGTACCCGAATGCCAGCAAGGAGTAGATCAGAACCCGATTGGGCATCGACTCGTAGAAGGCGGGAATCAGGCACAAGGTCAGCCAGGCGAACGCCCCCGCCAGAATGCCGGACACAGAGGGCCTGCGCCCGACCAGCGTGCGCATGGCCGTCCAGTTCATCGCTGCACTGAGCAATAGAACAACATTGCCGAACACAATCGGAATGAAGTCGACGCCTCGATCACGCCAACTGACCAATACCACGCCCAAAGCGCCAAGCAGCATCATGCTGCCGAGGTAGGCCAGCGGCGGCTCACGGGTTTCGCGATACCAGGCGTGCAGCGTCAAAAGCCCCATCAAAAAGAAGACGAAGACCGAAACGACCAACAGGGTCGGGATATGCAGGACCATTCCATGGATTCCCGTGAGGCTCAATACCGGAATCCGGCCGGGGTCGGGGATGCGGGTAAAAACAGAGGGGGTGGGTGTTGGGCGGGATTTAGCACTGAGGGGGTTGAGGTTGGCAAGTGTTGAGTCAAGCTCGCCAAGGTAAACATGTTTTTTTGCAGGCATTAAAAAGCCGGCTTGTGGCCGGCTTCTCGGGGACTGGCTTGGCCTATTTTTGGTAAGCCTTGCCAGCCTTCAAAACGTACATCCGGATCTGCGTCCGGCTGCGGGACTTGGTCAGACGTTGGTCTGCCGCGTCGGGCGCTCTCCGAGCCGCGGGGCGGGTCGATGCGCAAATGTGGGGCGCAGGATACTGAGTTTTGCTGTGGATTCCCAGTCTGAAGTGCGGTTTAGAGCGACTTGTGCGTCAGAAATCCGGGATTTGTACCGAATGTCCGGGCCTCTTCGCGTGCAGGCTTGCTCCCACCGGGTTCAGTGCAAACTCGAAAAACTGCATCAAGTCAGAGAAACGGCACCACCGGCCGCCGCTTGCTTATCGTCGACCACCAGAACACCCAGCCCAATATATGAATCCGTTGCTCCTCGATCTGCGCCGCGCGGAACACTTCGTCCGGGTATTCGGCGCTGTTGTGGCTGCGCAGGCGCAGGCCGTTGCCGGGCATGCGGTGCAGGTATTTGATGCGCAGCATGCCGTCGTGTTCGATGGCGTAGATCTCGCCGTCCACCACTTGGGTCAGGCCGCGGTCGATGGCAACGACGGAGCCGTCTTCGATGCGTTCGGCCATGCTGTTGCCGATCATGTGTGCACAGATGGCGTCGGCGGGACGGATCTCCAGTTGATCAACCTGTGCACGCAGCAGGCGGATGGAGAGCTCCGGGTCCTGAATGACGTGGGTTTTGTCGGAGCCGTTGGTCAGTGGCGTTTCTTTGAAGAAGGCCAGTTCGATGTCGTTGGGATGGATGAATCGGTACGCGCCCTGGGGATCGTGGGCGTCAAAGCTGTCGCCGTTGCTGGCAGGTGGAGTCAGGCTTGGCAGCTCTTTAATGCCTTCACCGGTTTTCAGCCATTCGCTGTTGACAGACAGCAGGCGTGAGACTTCTTCCATGCGATACGCCGGGACGCCCCGGGTGTACCAGTTGTGGACATTTTGGGCTTCCGTGCCCCAGAACTTTGCGAAACCCGTTGTGGAGATGTTCGCTGCTTCCAGGAGTGCCTTGAATCTTGGACCGCTAGTGTTCTTTCTCATAAACACGGAGTCTACGGCCGTGCCAGAGCGGTTTGAATAAACCGGACGTTCAAAAACGGGCTGAATTTTGCGACGGGATGTAAGACGCTCTTGTGGGAAATTACACAGGCTAAAACTTTTCTGTAGTCCGTCGTAAACGCTCTGTTTAAGACGGCTTTTTCCGAGCACAAAAAACCCCGGATCAACCGGGGTTTTCTTCAAGCATCACGCGTAGTGCAGGTGCTTAACCTTTGTAGGCGGCAACCGACTTGGTGATCGCGTCGCGGGCGGCGTCTGCACCGGCCCAGCCTTCGATCTTGACCCATTTGCCTTTTTCGAGATCTTTGTAGTTCGCGAAGAAGTGCTCGATCTGCTGGATCAGCAGTGGCGGCAGGTCGGTGTATTCCTTCACATCGACGTACAGCTGGGACAGCTTGTCGTGTGGTACCGCGATAACTTTGGCATCGCCGCCGCCGTCGTCGGTCATGTTCAGGATGCCGACTGGACGGGCGCGGATCACCGAGCCAGGCGCAACCGGGTAAGGGGTCACAACCAGCACGTCGAGGGGATCACCGTCGTCAGCCAGGGTGTTCGGGATGTAACCGTAGTTGGCCGGGTAGAACATTGGGGTGGCCATGAAACGGTCAACGAACAGGCAATCGCTGTCTTTGTCGATTTCGTATTTGATCGGCGCGTGGTTGGCCGGGATCTCGATCGCGACGTAGATGTCGTTCGGCAGGTCTTTGCCAGCCGGAATCTTGCTGTAGCTCATTGGGCGTTGCCCCCGTAGTTGACCAAAAACACTTGGCCGGATTGACCAAAAAGTGGCGGCGATTATAGGCATATTCTGCCGTGGACGCCATGTACCGAAAGTCGTGCAGAGCTTAGTCGTGCGCCTGATAGACCGGGTCTGTGGCCTGAAGTTGCCGCAATCGGCTCAACGGGTCCTGGCGGTAGAAAAGCTGCAACTGCGCATACACCTGTGGATAAGCTTCATGCAGCAGATCCGGGGCGCTGAAGAAATATTCGCTGGTGACCGCAAAGAACTCCGCCGGGTTCTCGGCGGCGTAGGGATCAATGGCGGTTTCGGCGTCAGGGTCATGGTCGAGCTGACGGTTGAGTTCGTCGTAAGCCTTTTGCATAACGTTTGCCCAGTCGCTGACGCGCATATCGGCGTGTAGCGGTGGCAGGCCATTGGCGTCGCCGTTGAGCATGTCGAGTTTATGCGCGAGTTCGTGGATCACCAGGTTGTAGCCTTCCCAGCCACCACTGGCCATCACGCCGGGCCAGGCGAGGATGATCGGCCCCTGTTGCCAGGCTTCGCCGCTGTGTTCGCCGTCCCATTCGTGCTCGACACCGCTGGCGTCGCGATGACGTTGCGGACTGAGAAAATCGTCCGGGTAGAGCACGATTTCGTGGAAACCCTGATACCAGTTCAGATCGCCCAGGTTGAGCAGGGGCAATTGCGCTTGGGCGGCGAGCAGCAGGCGTTGTTCCTGATGCAGTTCGACGCCGGGCAGGGCGCTCAGGTGTTTGTCTTCGAGGAACAGCACGCAGGCTTCGCGCAGCCACTGGTCTTCGGCAGCGCTGATACCGTCAAGGAAACTCAGGTGATGACGCACCCGTTGCCACATGTCGTCGGCAATCGGGTGCTTCGCCAGAATGCGCCGGCGACGCCAGGCGCTCAGCGACCACATCGGCTTAGTGCGATTGAGCTTTGGTGCCGCCGAAACGGCTGCGAACCACGCCAAGGATCATCGGCACCAGCGACAGCAGAATGATCGCCACCACCAGCAATGACAGGTTTTTCTTGATGAACGGTACGTTGCCGAAGAAGTAGCCCAGCGTCACCAGGCCGCCGACCCAGAGGATGGTACCCAGCACGCTGAAACCAAAGAAACGCGGATACGGCATCTTCGCCACACCGGCGACGAATGGCGCAAAGGTGCGGATGATCGGCAGGAAGCGCGCCAAGGTGACAGTCTTGCCACCATGCTTGTCATAGAAGTCGTGGGTTTTTTGCAGGTAATCGCGACGGAAGATTTTCGAGTTCGGGTTGCTGAACAGCTTCTCGCCAGCCGTTCGTCCGATCACGTAGTTGGTGCTGTCGCCAAGGATCGCCGCGAGCATCAGCAAACCGCCCAACAACACCGGGTCCATCCCGCCACCGGCCGCAACGGCACCGGCGATGAATAGCAGCGAATCACCCGGCAGGAACGGCATCACCACCAGTCCGGTTTCACAGAAGATCACCAGAAACAGGATGGCGTAGATCCATGGCCCATAGTTGTTCACCAGCAAATCGAGGTACACATCGAGATGCAGGATAAGGTCGAGCGGGTTGAAATCCATGGGGGCACCTGTTTGACGGCCCGACTCGGCAGGCCTGTGCGGATGACTTCGTGTAAGCCTACAGCGGGGTGTAGTTTTTCTTACAAGCCGGAAAGATCGGGATTATACGGTCTAAAGGATGAAAAGCGCGTTGGTTTTGTAGCGGGGGATGTCGGGGTGTGAACAATTGTCAGGATGTATTGAGCGTGGCTGAGGGAGCGGGCTCCCTCATCACACGTTGCGTTTGCAGTCAGAGCTCTTCGCTGATCGGCAGCACGTAGTTCTTGAACTCGGTGTCTTCCTTGAACCCGATGGATTCGTAGGTTTTCTGCGCCACTTCGTTGTTGCTGCTGGTGGAAACACGCATGCGCACGGCCTGGGTTTCCTTGGCCATTTTTTTTGCGGTGCGGATAAGGTTGTCGGCGACCAGTTGGCGGCGCGCATCTTCAGCGACATAGATGTCGTTTAGGATCCACACGCGCTTGAGTGACAGCGAGGAGAAGCTTGGATAGAGCTGACAGAAGCCCATCAGTTTCTTGTCGTCATCATCGGCCAAGGCCAGGTAGATCACCGATTCCTTGCGGCGCAGGCGTTTTTCGAGGAATGCGCGGGAGGAATCCGGGTAAGGCAGGGAACCGTAGAACTCGCGATATTTGACGAACAGTGGAGTCAGTAAATCCAGATGTTCGAGGGTCGCTTGAATAATCCGCATGATAGGTCTCGTCTTCAAGTGGCTGTCTTCAACTGCTCTGACGGCGATGGGAAACCCGTGCGGCCGTGCATCGATCCTGCCTGAAACCGGCGCAGAAACGCAATGCGGAAACGGTTCAGGTTGTGGGCGGATCGAGTAGGAAATTGCCTTTCATGTCTACACCGGCGTCCGATTCCAGCGTCTGAACCTGTGCTTCGTCCTTCAGGTTGACCCCCGACAACTGCCGTCGACAGGCTTCGCGCATCAGATAGAGCAAGCGATGCGCCGCCATGCCGTAGCTCAAGCCTTCGAGCCGTACATTGGAAATACAGTTGCGGTAGGCGTCGGTCAGGCCGACTTTTGGATTGTAGGTGAAATATAAACCGAGGCTGTCCGGTGAACTGAGGCCCGGGCGCTCGCCGATCAACATCACCAGCATTTTTGCGCCGAGCAGTTGGCCGATTTCATCGCCAACAGCAACTCGGCCCTGTTCCACCAGAATAACGGGCGCCATCGACCAGCCGTCGGCGCTCATCTGTTCCTCCAGTCGTGTGAGAAACGGCAAGGTATGCCGATGCACCGCAAGCGCCGACAGGCCGTCAGCCACGACAATCGCCAGATCGACACCGCCCGGATGCGCCTGCGCGTATTCGCGCAAGCGTTGGGCCGAGTCGTCGCTGAGCTTGCGCCCCAGATCCGGGCGTTGCAGGTAGCTGTTGCGATCCACGGCGGCGCTGTGCAGTAACAAGGATTCGCGTCCGCGCTCGCTCAGTTGCGCGCTGAGGCCAGCGTGATCGAAGGGCAGATGCACGGCGTCGCGCGCCTGGGCGTGGGCGAATTGGAAATCCAGTTGCGCAGTGGTCGGCAGGCTGGTGCCAGTGCGGCCGAGGGCAATCCGCGCCGGAGTCAGGCGGCGTAGTTCCAGCCAAGGGTTTTGCGGGTCGATGGGCGGTTTTTCCATGTGACTCATCCCAGTTGCGCCAGCGCCTGGCGGAAGGCCGGCGGCAAGTTGTTACCGAAGCGAACCTTGCCATCCGCTTGGGTGAAGATGCCCATGTTGGCCAGCCATTGCTCGAACTCCGGCGCCGGTTTCAGGCCCAGAGTCTGCCGCGCATAGAGCGCGTCGTGGAACGAAGTGGTCTGGTAATTGAGCATGATGTCGTCGGAGCCGGGAATGCCCATGATGAAGTTGATCCCGGCGACACCGAGCAGCGTCAGCAAGGTGTCCATGTCGTCCTGATCGGCTTCGGCGTGGTTGGTGTAGCAGATATCGCAGCCCATCGGCACGCCGAGCAACTTGCCGCAGAAGTGGTCTTCGAGGCCGGCGCGGATGATCTGTTTGCCGTTGTAGAGGTACTCCGGGCCGATAAATCCTACAACCGTGTTGACCAGGAACGGCTTGAAATGTCGCGCCACGGCGTAGGCCCGGGTTTCGCAGGTTTGCTGATCGACACCGTGATGGGCGTTGGCCGACAGGGCGCTGCCTTGGCCGGTTTCGAAATACATCAGGTTTTGCCCGAGAGTGCCGCGATTCAGGCTCAGACCGGCGTCATAGCCTTCCTGCAATACGTTGAGGTTGATGCCGAAACTGGCGTTGGCCGCTTCGGTGCCAGCAATCGACTGGAACACCAGATCCAGCGGCACGCCACGGTTGATCGCCTCGATCGAGGTGGTGACGTGGGTCAGCACGCAGGCCTGGGTCGGGATGTCGTAGCGCTGGATGATCGCGTCGAGCATTTCCAGCATCGCGCAAATCGAGGCGATGCTGTCGGTGGCCGGGTTGATGCCGATCATCGCGTCGCCATTACCGTAGAGCAGGCCGTCGAGAATGCTTGCGGCGATGCCCGACGGTTCGTCGGTCGGGTGATTGGGTTGCAGGCGCGTCGACAGGCGCCCACGCAGGCCGAGGGTGCCGCGGAATTTGGTGACCACGCGGATCTTTTGCGCCACCAGCACCAGATCCTGCACGCGCATGATCTTTGATACCGCCGCGACCATTTCCGGAGTCAGGCCGGGGGCGAGATTACGCAGGCTGGTTTCGTCGGCGGCGTCGCTGAGCAGCCAGTCACGAAAGCCTCCTACGGTGAGGTGGCTGACCACGGCAAAGGCTTGCTTGTCGTGGGTGTCGATGATCAGCCGGGTGACTTCATCAGCCTCATAAGGAATCAGCGCTTCTTGCAGGAAGTGCGTGAGCGGGACGTCGGCCAGCGCCATTTGCGCGGCCACGCGCTCGCCGTCGTTGAGCGCGGCGACACCGGCGAGGAAGTCCCCGGAGCGCGCCGGGCTGGCCTTGGCCATGACGTCCTTGAGGCTGTCGAAGCGATAGGTCTGGGCGCCGACGGAATGGGCGAATGCGGCCATGGGGCGGTGTCCTCCTGATTCTGTGGATAACTAGTTCCCTGTGGGAGCGAGCCTGCCCGCGAAAGCGGACTGACATTCAAAACCGTCGTCGACTGAGACTCCGCTTTCGCGAGCAGGCTCGCTCCCACATTGGAACTTCATGCACTTCTATATAGCGGGCACCGGGCGAAAGGCCCGGTGCCGGTGCAACTAGATACCTTCGAGCATAGCGTCTGCCGGCGCTTCGGAGCGTTGCTTGGCGGTCAGCTGGAAATACAGGTAACCAGCAGCCATGAAGCCAAGGAACACACAGCCGATCAGCGTGTTGAACCACGCCATCGCGATCAGGCACACCACCGCCAGAAACAGCGCAATCGCCGGCACCACCGGATAGCCCGGCGCACGGAAGGTGCGCTCCAGGTTCGGCTCGGTCTTACGCAGTCTGAACAGGCTGAGCATGCTGATGATGTACATCACGATCGCGCCGAACACCGACATGGTGATCATCGCTGCGGTCAGGGTCATGCCTTGCAGATTGACCAGACCGTCGCTGTAAATCGCCGCAATGCCGATCACGCCACCGGCCAGAATCGCCCTATGTGGTGTCTGGAAACGCGACAGCTTGGCCAGGCCTTTAGGCAGATAACCGGCGCGGGCGAGGGCGAAGAACTGCCGCGAGTAGCCAAGAATGATCCCGTGGAAACTCGCCACCAGCCCGAACAGGCCGATCCACACCAGCATGTGCATCCACGACGAATTGTTGCCGACCACGGCTTTCATCGCTTGTGGCAGCGGGTCGTTGATGTTCGACAGTTGGCGCCAGTCGCCAACGCCGCCGGCCATGACCATTACGCCGATGGCGAGGAACACCAGGGTCAGAATGCCGCTGACGTAGGCTTTGGGAATCGTCCGTTTCGGGTCCTTCGCTTCTTCGGCGGCCATGGCGGCGCCCTCGATGGCGAGGAAGAACCAGATTGCGAACGGTATCGCCGCGAAGATTCCGGGGATCGACCCCAGGGTGAATTCATTCGAGCCCGACCAGCCATTCAGCACGAAGTTACTGAAGCTGAAGCCCGGCGCAACCACGCCCATGAACACCAGCAACTCGGCGACGGCGAGCACGGTGACTACCAGCTCAAAGGTCGCCGCGATGCTGACGCCGAGGATGTTCAACGTCATGAAGACGAAATACGCGCCGACGGCGGCGATCTTCGGATCAAGCTCCGGATATTGCACGTTGAGATAAGCGCCGATGGCCATGGCAATCGCCGGTGGCGCAAAGACGAACTCGATCAGCGTGGCGATGCCGGCGATCAATCCGCCTTTCTCGCCGAACGCCCGACGGCTGTAGGCAAACGGCCCGCCGGCGTGTGGGATCGCAGTAGTCAATTCGGTGAAACTGAAGATGAAGCAGGTGTACATGGTTGCGACCATCAAGGCCGTGACCAGAAAACCCAGGGTCCCGGCGGTACCCCAGCCGTAACTCCAGCCGAAGTATTCGCCGGAAATCACCAGGCCGACGGCAATGCCCCAGAGGTGCAGGGTGCCGAGTGTGGGTTTGAGCTGTGTGGTGGAAGTCATAAGTCCTCTCTGTTTTTTATTGTTCGATCTGTGGACTTTCGGGTGGAGCGGTTAGGTGGATGGATGCTGTTCACGCAGCGGCAGTTTCGGTGCAAATCCTGAATGACGGGTACGCAAGGGCCGTGCCAGAGCGGCCAGGCCTTTGGTGGTGTGTCAGACAGGACGCCTTCGCGAGCAAGCTCGCTCCCACAGGTTTCTGTGGTAAGCCCAATATCGAGACCTTGTAGAGATCCCTGTGGGAGCGAGCTTGCTCGCGAAAGCGGTTGAACGGGCGACACAGAAATATCTGAGTCGCCCTCAGGTTTTAGAAGAAGCCCAACGGATTGATGTCGTAGCTCACCAGCAGGTTTTTGGTTTGCTGGTAGTGATCGAGCATCATCTTGTGGGTCTCACGCCCCACACCGGACTTCTTGTACCCGCCAAACGCAGCATGCGCCGGGTACAGGTGGTAGCAGTTGGTCCACACGCGACCGGCCTTGATCGCGCGGCCCATGCGGTAGGCGCGGTTGATGTCGCGGGTCCACAGGCCGGCGCCGAGGCCGAATTCGGTGTCGTTGGCGATCGCCAGGGCCTCGGCTTCGTCCTTGAACGTGGTGATGCTCACCACCGGGCCAAAGATTTCTTCCTGGAACACGCGCATCTTGTTGGTGCCCTTGAGCAGGGTCGGCTGGATGTAATAGCCGGTCGACAGATTGCCCTCGAGTTTTTCCACTTTGCCGCCGGTCAACAGCTCGGCGCCTTCGCCCTTGGCGATTTCCAGGTAAGAAAGGATCTTGTCGAATTGCTGCTCGGACGCCTGCGCGCCGACCATGGTGTCGGTGTCCAGCGGATCGCCGCGTTTGATTTGCAGGACTTTCTTCATGACGACGGCCATGAACTCGTCGTAGATCGATTCCTGCACCAGCGCGCGGGATGGGCAGGTGCACACTTCGCCCTGGTTGAAGAACGCCAGCACCAGACCTTCAGCGGCTTTCTCAATGAAGGTCGGCTCGGCCTGCATGATGTCTTCGAAGAAGATGTTCGGCGATTTGCCGCCCAGTTCCACAGTGGAAGGGATGATGTTTTCGGCCGCGCATTTCATGATGTGCGAGCCAACCGGGGTCGAGCCGGTGAAAGCGATTTTGGCGATGCGTTTGCTGGTCGCCAGCGCTTCGCCGGCTTCTTTGCCATAGCCCTGAACAATGTTCAGCACGCCGGGTGGCAGCAAATCACCGATCAGTTCCAGCAACACGGTAATGCCCAACGGGGTTTGCTCGGCCGGTTTGAGTACCACGCAGTTGCCTGCGGCGAGTGCCGGGGCGAGTTTCCACGCGGCCATCAGGATCGGGAAGTTCCACGGGATGATCTGGCCGACCACGCCCAGCGGTTCATGAATGTGATACGCCACGGTGTTGCCGTCGATTTCGGCAGCGCTGCCTTCCTGGGCGCGCAGGCAGCCAGCGAAGTAGCGGAAATGGTCGGCGGCCAGCGGGATGTCGGCGTTGAGGGTTTCGCGGATGGCTTTGCCGTTGTCCCAGGTTTCGGTGATCGCCAGCAGCTCGAGGTTCTGTTCGATGCGGTCGGCGATTTTCAGCAGGATCAGCGAGCGCGCCTGCACGGAGGTCGCGCCCCACGCGTCGGCAGCGGCGTGGGCGGCGTCCAGTGCCTTGTCGATGTCTTCGGCAGTGGAGCGGGGGAATTCGGCAATCGGCTGGCCATTCACTGGCGAGGTGTTGGTGAAGTACTGACCTTTGACAGGCGCGACGAACTCGCCGCCGATGTAGTTACCGTACTTGGCTTTGAACGAGACTTTGGCGCCTTCAGTACCGGGGTGAGCGTAACGCATGATGATGTTCTCCTTGGCTTTGTACTTATTAGAGAAACGCGCAAGTGCGCTTGCTATAAGCGTAGAGCAAAGGTCGGGCCACTGCCGTGCAGGGTAGGTAAATCAAGGGCTTGGCTGGTTTGTGTCGGACGAGCGGATTTTGCCTGTGACGGTTTCGGTACAGATGGGGTGACAGTTTGTACCGCTTTCGGTACAGCCCGTGACCGGACAGTCTTGCCAGCATTGCAATGCGTCGGTGGCTGGGGGATGCTGGGCGTCACCTCAGCATTGGGCCGTCGAGCCTCGGGGAGAACAATAAGAAATGCACGACAACCATTTGAGTCGCCATGCCCAACAGGTTCTCACTGCTACCCAGGGCAAACCGCACCTGCACGGCCCCGGTGCCGATCCTTCGATTGCCCGCTCGTGGCTGCGTTGCCTTGAGGATTACCATCTCGATCCCGCCTTGGCTATCGCGCCGACCGTGCTTGAACACGGCCGGGTCCTCGAAAGCCGCGAGCGTCTGCAACAGGTATTGCAGATCGCCGGCAATGAAATGAGCAGCCTGCACCAACAACTCTCCGGCGCCGGCCACGCGGTGCTGCTGACCGACGCGCGCGGAGTGATCCTCAACTGCGTCACCGCGCCCGCCGAACGCAAGATCTTCGAGCGCGCCGGCCTGTGGCTTGGGGCTGACTGGAGCGAGGCTTGCGAAGGCACCAACGGCATCGGCACTTGCCTGGTCGAACGTCAGGCGCTGACCATTCACCAGGATGAGCACTTTCGTGGTCGCCACACCGGCCTGACCTGCTCGGCGAGCCCGGTGTTCGATCCCCACGGCGAACTGCTCGCGGTGCTCGACGTGTCGTCGGCTCGCCATGATGTCTCGCGGCAGAGCCAGTTCCACACCATGGCGCTGGTCAATCTGTCGGCGAAGATGATCGAGAGCTGCTACTTCCTGCGTTGTTTCGATAACCAATGGTTGCTGCGTTTCCACCTGCAAGCCGAGTCCGTCGGGCTGTTCAGCGAGGGCTTGCTGGCGTTTGACGGGGAAGGGCGGATCAGCGCGGTCAACCAGAGTGCGCTGAACTTGCTCGGGCACATTCGTGGCGGTTTGCTGGGCAAACCGGTCGAGGCTTTTTTCGATTGCTCGCTGGATGAATTGCTCGGTCGCGCCAGCGCTCATGCCAGCGCCAGTTGGCCGCTGCGCACCCGCGATGGCCGGCATTTGTTTGCGGTGTTGCGCGGTGAGTCGCGCAAATCTCTACCGATCATGCCGGCCCCGGTTGTGGCCAAGGCGCAATCATTGTCGGGCATTTGCCTCGGTGATCAGGCGCTGCAGGCCGATTTCCGCAAAGCCCTGCGCGTGTTCGAGCGTGATGTGCCGCTGTTGATCAACGGCGAAACCGGTTCCGGCAAAGAAGCCTTCGCCAAGGCTGTGCATCACGCCAGCCAGCGCTCAAACAAAGCCTTCGTCGCCCTCAACTGCGCGGCCATCCCGGAAAGCCTGATCGAGAGCGAATTGTTCGGCTATCGCGGCGGCAGTTTTACCGGCGCGCGCAAGGACGGCATGCGCGGCAAGTTGCAGCAGGCGGATGGTGGCACGCTGTTTCTCGATGAGATTGGCGACATGCCGCTGGCCTTGCAGACGCGGTTGTTGCGGGTGCTGGAGGACCGGCAAGTGGTGCCGATCGGTGGCGAACCGGAAGCGGTCAATGTGCGAATCATCAGCGCCACCCACCGCAATCTGCTGGAGCGGGTCGCGGATGGGAGCTTCCGCGAGGATTTGTATTACCGGCTCAACGGCCTGGAAGTGGCGTTGCCGGCATTACGCGCCCGCAGTGATAAATCGCAGTTGCTGGATTTTCTGCTGGCCGAAGAGGCGGGCGGTGAAACCATCGTGATCGACGAGGCCGCGCGTCAGGCGTTGCTGGCGTTCAACTGGCCGGGCAATGTGCGGCAGTTGCGTAATGTTCTGCGCACGCTGGCGGCGTTATGCGATGAAGGGCGGATCGGGGTTGAGGACTTGCCGGTGATGATTCGGCAGGGGAGTGCGGCAGTATTAGCGGTTAAGGAATCCGATCATCCACTGGAAGACGCCGAAAGGTCGGCTCTGCTCAATGCGCTGGAGCAAACCCGCTGGCACATGACCCATACGGCGCAGCAACTGGGTGTCAGTCGCAATACTCTTTATAGAAAGCTGCGTAAACACGGGATTGAGCGGCGAGTCAGTTAGAAGGCCCTCACCCTAGCCCTCTCCCAGAGGGAGAGGGGACTGACCGCGGTGTTTTGGTGATTTACGCCGACCTGAGTTATCGAGCCGAACTCAGGATTTGAAAGCAACCGAGATCGGCTCCCTCTCCCGCCGAAAAGTGGACTGACCGAGTCGCTCTACTGATTTACGCCGACCTGAGGTGTCGAGCCGAACTCAGGATTTGAAAACGACCGAGATCGGCTCCCTCTCTCGCCGAAAAGTGGACTGGGCGAGCGCTCTACTGATTTACGCCGACCTGAGGTATCGAGCCGAACTCGGGATTTGAAAGCAACCGAGATCGGCTCCCTCTCCCGCCGAAAAGTGGACTGGGCGAGTGCTCTACTGATTTACGCCGACCTGAGTTATCGAGCCGAACTCGGGATTTGAAAGCGACCGAGATCGGCTCCCTCTCCCTCGGGAGAGGGCTGGGGTGAGGGGCTACAATCTGCAGCAGAATCGAGATGCTGCGGCCAACCAGTCCCGCCCCTCACCTAAAGAGTGCGATTTCCCCCTCCCTACGCTAACCTGCGGCCATGTTTTACGAGGTCGACTATGCACATTCATATTCTGGGTATCTGCGGGACTTTCATGGGCTCGATGGCGGTGTTGGCCAAAGAGCTGGGCCATCACGTGACCGGTTCCGACGCCAACGTCTATCCGCCGATGAGCACGCAGCTTGAAGCACAAGGCATTCAGCTGACGCAAGGTTACGATCCGGCGCAGCTCGATCCGGCACCGGATCTGGTGGTGATCGGCAACGCCATGTCCCGCGGCAACCCGGCGGTGGAATATGTCCTGAACAAAGGCCTGCCGTACGTCTCCGGCCCGCAGTGGCTGGCTGATCACGTGCTGCAAGGTCGCTGGGTCTTGGCGGTGGCTGGCACTCACGGTAAAACCACCACCAGCAGCATGCTCGCCTGGGTCCTGGAACACGCCGGCATGAGTCCGGGCTTCCTGATTGGCGGCGTGCCGCAGAACTTTTCGGTATCGGCACGTCTGGGCGGCACGCCGTTCTTCGTGATCGAGGCCGACGAATACGACAGCGCCTTCTTCGACAAGCGCTCGAAGTTTGTTCATTACCGCCCACGCACCGCGATCCTCAATAACCTTGAGTTCGATCACGCCGATATCTTCCCGGATCTGCCGGCGATCGAGCGGCAATTCCACCACTTGGTGCGCACCATTCCGAGTGAAGGCCTGGTCATCCACCCGACCACCGAGCCGGCCTTGCGACGTGTGATCGAAATGGGCTGCTGGACCCCGGTGCAAACCACCGGTGCCGGCGGTCAGTGGCAGGTCAAACTGCTCAGCGAAGACGGCTCAGCGTTCGAAGTGATGTTCGAAGGCGTGTCGCAAGGCACCGTCGAGTGGGAGCTGACCGGTCAGCACAACGTCGCCAACGCCTTGGCCGCTTTGGCGGCGGCGCGGCATGTTGGCGTGGTGCCGTCGATGGGCATCGCCGGGTTGAGTGCGTTCAAGAACGTCAAACGCCGCATGGAAAAAGTCGCCGAAGTCCGCGGCATTACCATTTACGACGACTTCGCCCACCACCCGACTGCGATTGCCACCACCCTCGACGGTTTGCGCAAACGCATCGGCGACGCTCCGCTGATCGCGATCATCGAACCGCGTTCCAACTCGATGAAGCTCGGCGCCCACCGTGACGGCTTGCCGGACAGCGTGGTCGATGCCGATCAGGTGATCTGGTACGCCCCGGCCAACCTCGGCTGGGACCTGGCCGGCACCGCCGCGCTGTGCACGGTGCCGTCGATTGTCAGCGATTCGCTGGAAGGCATTATCGAGCGCGTGAAGAGCCAGGCCCAGCCCGGCACTCACGTAGTGATCATGAGCAACGGCGGCTTCGGCGGCCTGCACGGCAAACTCGCCGAGGCGCTGGTATGAACAATGGCCCCGAACGCATCACGCTGGCGATGACCGGTGCCTCCGGCGCCCAGTACGGTCTGCGCCTGCTCGATTGTCTGGTGCGGGAAGATCGCGAGGTGCACTTCCTGATCTCCAAGGCTGCGCAACTGGTGATGGCCACCGAGACCGATGTCACGCTGCCGCCCAAGCCGCAAATGATGCAGGCCTTCCTCACCGAATATACCGGGGCTGCCGCCGGGCAGATCCGCGTGTACGGCAAGGAAGACTGGATGTCGCCGGTAGCCTCGGGGTCTGGCGCTCCTGCGGCGATGGTCGTGGTGCCGTGCTCCACGGGCACGTTGTCGGCGATTGCCACCGGCGCCTGCAACAACCTGATCGAACGCGCCGCCGATGTCACTTTGAAGGAGCGCCGTCAGTTGATTCTGGTGCCGCGTGAAGCGCCGTATTCGAGCATTCATCTGGAGCACATGCTCAAGCTGTCGAACATGGGCGTGACGATTCTGCCGGCCTCGCCGGGGTTCTATCACCAGCCGCAGACTATCGACGACCTGATCGATTTCGTGGTGGCGCGGATTCTCAATCTGCTCGGCATTCCTCAGGACATGCTGCCGCGTTGGGGTGAGCATCACCTGAGCAGCGATGAATAAGCTGCTGGTCATCGGGCTGGCGTTGTTGCTGAACGGGTGCGCCACGGCGCGCACGTTGGACGCGGCCAAGCCGGGGGCGCCAGTGGTGTACTCCGGGACGCGGCTGGACTTGTATGCGCTGAATGGCGGGTGCTGCGCGATGGATCGTTTCGGGGCTGAGGCGCCGAGCTATCCGGGTTTGGATCTGCCGGGCAGTGCGTTGTTGGATACGCTGTTGTTGCCGCTGTCGCTTCTTACCGTGATCGGCGTGAGTTTTCAGGCAACAGGCGGATTGTAAACATCAAAAGATCGCAGCCTTCGGCAGCTCCTACACGGGGTTCGACTTGAACTTGTAGGAGCTGCCGAAGGCTGCGATCTTTTGCTTTTATTTGCCCAGCTTGCGCAGCTCATCCGACTCGATCACCCGTACCCCGTCCTGCTCTTCCAGCGCCAACCGCCACATCGCCCGCGCCAATTGGCACGCCTCGATGCCACGATATTTACCGGGAATCAGCTTCGACAACGGCCCGGCCAATTGCTCGGCCAGACGCGGTTCTGTCCGTTCACCCAACAACAGCGAAGGTCGGCAAATGGTCAATTGCGGCCAGTCCTGCGCGCGCAGTGCCTGCTCCATTTCGCCTTTGACCCGATTGTAGAAAACCGACGACTTCGGATCGGCGCCGATCGCACTGATGACGATCAGATGCCGCGCGCCCATCTCCCGCGCACGTTTGGCAAACGCCACCACCATGTCCAGATCCACCGCGCGAAACGCCGCTTCCGATCCGGCCTGCTTGATCGTGGTGCCGAGACAGCAATAGGCGATATCGACGCGGCCACTGAGCTGCGGCAGAAACGCCTGCGGATCACCCACCGGGTTTTCCAGATGTGGATGTTCCGCCAATGGCCGACGCGAAGGGGCGAGCACGCGAGAAATCGTTGGCTCGTTGAGCAAACGGTCGAGTAGATGTTCACCGGTCAAACCGGTGGCTCCGGCAAGCAATACGTGCTGAGGCGTCAAGTACATAGTGTCTCTCCCTTGATACTGTTCAGCTTAGTTGCTCTTTGTCGCTCCGTCGTTCAACGCAGCACTTTGCAATGCTTTTCTGGCTTGCTGTTTGCGCAGCAGTTGCCAGTGCGACAGCACGGTTTTCGGCGCCCAGATCTGCGGCTCCGACGCTTCGAAATTGTCCGCCAGTTCACGCTCGGCGACGGTCGCCCTGGCCAGTTTGAAGGCCTGCTCCAGATCATCGGTCTGGTTCAGCGCCTGGGCGAACAGCGCGTCGCCGAAGTAAGTGAAATTGGCTTCTTCCGAGCAGCCGAAGGACACGCGATCGGCGCGCGAGGCGGTCATGATCAGCGTGCGTTCGTCTTTCAGGGCCGGGATGAAACCGCCGGAGTAGCACGAAGAAATCACGATGATCTTATCGCGATTCTTCAGCGGCGCGAGTACGGCAGCGAGTTCGTCGGCGGGCAGGTCGGCCAGTTCCATGCGCGGTTGGTCGAGCACCAGTTCGTGTTCGGCAGTGCCGTGGCTGGTCAGGTAGATGAACAGCAGGTCTTCCGGGCCGCTGCGTTCGGCGAGGGTTTGTGCGGCGCGGCGCAGGTTTTCGCGCGTGGCCATCGGTCGGTCGCCGAGGTGATCGCGGTGGTTGACCAGACGGATCTGACCATAGGCGCCGAAGCGCGTATGGAGCATATTGGCCACGTAGTCGGATTCGCGCAGAAATACGCTTTGCTTGCCGTCGCCACCGAGTGTCAGGGTGTACAGCTCGACCGCTGGAGTCGAAGCAGGGATGGCGGCCAAGGCGTCGTCGAGCAAGCGGCCCTGAGCGAGCAAGCCGAGTTCGAGGGTGTCAGGCAGCAATTTGCCATCGGCGTCGCGCACGCGCTGGCCGTTGATCCAGGTGCCGCTCATCACGCTGCCATCGGTCAGCACCAGGGTGCCGCGTCCGGCGTAGCTGTCGTTGTCGAAACCGCCGATGTAGAAGCTGCCATCGGACAGGTTCAAGCGGCCCTGACCGCTGAAGCGCCAGTCACTGAATGCGCCGATGTAATGGCTGCCATCAGCACCGATCAGTTCGCCCTTGCCGGTTAGCGCGCCTTCTTTGAACTGGCCGAGCCAGACATCGCCGTCAGCGTTTTCGTAGCGGCCCTTGCCGTGCAATTGATTGTTCTTGAAGCCGCCGACGTAGATATCGCCGTCAGCGCTGTTGAAGGTGCCGTTGCCTTCCAGTTGTCCGTTGACGAAATGCCCGCTGAACGTGTTGCCACTGGAGTCGCCACGCTGGCCTTCACCGTTGGGTTTGCCATGGGCGAACTGGCCTTGATAGGAGCTGCCGTCGTCCATTTCCAGCCGACCGAGCCCGGAATACTGGTCGGCCTTGAATTCGCCACGGTAGGTCATGGCGTTTTCTTTCAGGGTGCCTTCGCCTTCGCGGCGTCCCTGCTTGAAGCCGCCGGTGTAACTGCTGGCGTTGGTGGTCAGGCTGCCCTGGCCGTCGAACAACCCCTGCTGGAACTGGCCGCGATAGACCTCGCCATTGCTGCCGTGCCATTCGCCCTGACCATGCCACTGACCTTTGTCGAACTGGCCGGCGTACCAACTGCCGTTGGGGTAGTCGACACGGCCCTGACCTTGCAGCAAGCCATCGACCAGTTCACCGCGATAGCGACCGCCGTCGGGCAGGCGCGCATCCGGGGGCAGCAGCGATTCGCCGTCGCCGCACGCGGTGAGCATCAGGGTCAAGGCAAGGGGTGCAAGACGAGCAAATGAGCGCATAGCGGGATCCGGGCAATTAGGCGACCGAGTATGCCGCAGCTATGCGTGGCATATATAGAGACGTGACGCGAAACAGCGTGCGCTGCTTCGCATCCGGAACGTTTACACGAAGCAGAGCGACAGTGGCTCGGCGATATAGGCCGGTTTGTCCGAGCCTTCTATCTCCAGGGTTGCGGTGGCTTTGAGCAACCACTGGCCCGGTTTTTTCTCGGTCACTTCGCCCAGATCGACCTTCAGGCGGACTTTCGAGTTGACCTTCACTGGCTGGATGAAACGCACGCTATCCAGACCGTAGTTGACCACCATCTTCACGCCTTGCGGCAGGATCAGGATGTCTTCCATCAATTTCGGGATGAGCGACAACGACAGGAAACCGTGGGCAATCGTGCTGCCAAAAGGTGTTTGCGCGGCTTTGACCGGGTCGACGTGAATGAACTGATAATCACCGGTGGCTTCGGCGAACAGGTTGATGCGTTCCTGATCGATGGTGAGCCATTCGGAACGTCCGAGTTCCTTGCCGACATAATCTTTGAGCTCTGCAACTGGAACATAGGGCATTGAGACTCTCCTTGGGTTCATCGGTTTTATAGTTTTTCAGGTGGGGGGATTTGACCTCCCTGCGAACCACTGTAGATCATCATGGCGATTTGCTCCGGTCAACCGACCATGCTTTTGGCGAATGCCGATCCATAGCGCAGGCGTGCTTATAATGCGGACGACTTGCACAGTGGAAAGTAAGACGGAGATGTCGGATGTTGCTACGTGGCCTGACCCTGCTGGTGCTGTTTCAACTGCTCGGCACGGCGCTCAATCATTTGCTGTTGCCGGTGCTGCCGGGGCCGATCATCGGTCTGTTGCTGTTGCTCGTATTCCTGATCGTTCGCGGTGAAGTCGGCGAACCGCTGAACCTTGCGGCCGGCAGTCTGTTGCGTTATCTGCCGTTGCTGCTGGTGCCGCCCGCCGTTGGCGTGATGGTCTATGCCACAGCAATTGCCGCAGACTTCTGGGCAATTGTCGGCGCGCTGGTGCTGTCGCTGATTCTGTCGATGGCCTTCGCCGGCGTGCTGATGCAGCGTCTGGTCAAGCGTCACGCGCCGTCGTCACCGGAGGAGTCCTGATGCTTTTTGACTGGCAGGGCGCCTGGGCTTCGGTGATTCATCATCCGCTGTTCGGTATCGGCATCACCCTCGGTGCCTATCAACTGGTGCTGGCGGCGTTCGAGAAAACCCGCTGGATCTTTCTGCAACCGGTGCTGGTCTCCATGCTGTTGGTGATCGGCGTGCTGGTCGGCTGCGGCCTGACTTACGCCGAGTACCGCAAGAGCACCGAGATCCTCAGTATTCTGCTCGGGCCGGCAACGGTGGCGCTGGCGGTGCCGCTTTACTTGAATCTGCGACGCATCCGCCAATTGTTCTGGCCGATTTTTACTACGCTGGTGATAGGCGGGGTAGTCGCCACAGGCATGGGTGTGTTGCTGGGCTGGTGGTTCGGCGCCGAGCACATGATCCTGATGACTATGGCGCCGAAGTCGGTGACTTCACCGATCGCCATGCTGGTGGCCGAGCAGATCGGCGGCGTTGCGGCGCTGGCGGCGGTGTTCGTGTTGATCACCGGGGTGATCGGTGCGATCTTCGGCCCGGCGCTGCTGACCCGTCTCGGCGTGCATAGCCCCGAGGCGCGTGGCATGGCGCTGGGCATGACCGCGCATGCGGTCGGCACCTCGGTGGCGTTGCAGGAAAGTGATGAGTGCGGTGCCTTTGCG
Organism: Pseudomonas fluorescens; assembly: GCF_902497745.1. Classification (GTDB taxonomy): domain Bacteria; phylum Pseudomonadota; class Gammaproteobacteria; order Pseudomonadales; family Pseudomonadaceae; genus Aquipseudomonas; species Aquipseudomonas fluorescens_BM. The sequence goes on along the minus strand of NZ_CABVHJ010000007.1, from coordinate 238,378 downwards.
GCGCTGGCGATGAGTCTGATGGGCGTGGCCACGGCGGTGTTCCTGCCGTTGGCGGTGTCGATGGTGGTGTAAGGAAATGTCTATGAGTCTGCCGCTTTTCCCGCTGAACACAGTGCTGTTTCCCGGCTGCAACCTCGACTTGCAGATCTTCGAGGCACGCTATCTGGACATGATCGGCCGCTGCATGAAGCAGGGCGGTGGTTTCGGTGTGGTGTGCATTCTCCAGGGCAGCGAAGTCGGGCTGGCGCCGGAAGGGTATGCGCTGGTCGGCTGCGAAGCACGCATCACCGATTTCCAGCAGCAGGACAACGGCTTGTTGGGCATACGTGTGCAAGGCGGGCGGCGGTTCACTGTGTTGCGTACTGAAGTGCAGCGCGATCAATTGATTCTCGCCGATGTCGAGTGGCTGGATGACGAGCCCGAGCAACCGCTGCAAGACGAAGACGCTGATCTGGTGGCGCTGCTCAAGGCACTGGCCGAGCACCCGATGGTGGAAGCGCTGAACATGGGCACCGAGGCGCTGGGTCAGCAATCGCTGGCTAATCAACTGGCCTATCTGCTGCCGTTCGCCGAAGAAGACAAGATCGATCTGCTGCAGCTCGACGATCCCCAGCAGCGACTGGATGCGATCCAGGCATTGCTCGACGAGCTTCAGGGTGAGTTGTTTGCCTAGTTGCACTTTGAATCAACTCATGGCGACTGCCAGCATTGTTTTGCTTTTGTCTTTGTCTTAATTTCAAGTTGTCCGCAGGAAGCGGGCAACCTGAATAACAACAAGGATGAAAGACATGACTGTCTATGAAGATGAGTGGGCGTTTTGGGATGATATCGCCAGCAAGTATATTTTTAAATATGCCGGGGCGGATCATAACGAGACACACATTATTGAAGCCGCAACGGTTTATGCAGACCGGATGGTGATTGCCCGGCGTAAACGAAAATCAGAAAAAGTTCCTGTTGGCGAAGTCCCGCGGATGTCTGCGAGCGCCAAAACAGTAACGGCCGCGACCGCCATTTGATCCTTTCTTTTTCCAGCATGGCCTGCCGTTACAGTTTTAGTCACAGCAGGCGTTTGCACGTGGGCAACTGTATGTCTTTAACAGAAAAAACCAACCAAACATTCACCGCGCATCTTTATCTTGATGGTCGGCCAGTGGTGCTTAATCAACAACGTCTGCAACAGTCTCTTCGCGACCTGCGGATAACCAAAGGCGAAAAACTGGATGCCGAAGTGGGCCTGGCGGATTGGCGTGTCTCCAGTTTCATCACCCTGGCGGATCATGAGAATGACGCGCCACTGCTGTTGAAATTCGTCGCACAGGGTGACGAATATGCAATCAACCTTGTACTTGCGGGAGCATTCGACGGTGCGCGGTTATTCATAGAGGACAAGACGCATAACCTGTTGGCCAGTACCCATGCGCCAACACAGTCTTTTTCAATCAGCACACCTGCCGCGACGAGGGCTTCTCTGCGCCACCTCGAATCCGGGCCGGCCTATCTTGAATTGATCAGCGAGCCGAATGACCGGCCCTTGTATCGCAATGTGAGCAGTGGGATGAGCACCTTCCTGGATGCAGATCCTAATGTGACGGGGCATAACGCCTTCAATCAGAAACCGGCAAAATTCGTGATCAAGGTAATCAAATAGCGATCAGTCGCTGTTTCATAAAAGGCGCCATTCATTATCAATATGGATGGCGCCTTTCGTCAGGCTCGGTAATGTTCGGCCACCGGCCAGGTTATATCGTTGGAGTGGGTGTTTTTGCCTTTGGGCAACTTCAACACGATACCGCCGGAGTGGGCTATCTGGCTGATCAATCGGTCATAAGCAGTGGTTCCGAAAAAATAGCTGTCGCTCCCGTCGGTACCTGCCCATGTCGCCTTCTCTATCTGCTCGGCGTTGTCACCGGCCTGCCGCAAAATATCCCCGACTCTGGCCGCTTGGCTCAAGTCCGAACTCGCCAGCCAAATCCGCTCTGCACTGATACCTCGCGTCGGCATTGATATCCGGCCTTCCAGTTTGTCTCCGTCGAAATCCTTGTCGTTCAGGTAAATGTTTTCCACTCGCGGGACGACTTCGATACCACGGGTGTCGATGACATACAGGAAGCCAAGCGTTTGCTTGCGCCGTAGCAATGGGTAGTCGCGTGAGTCGTCCATTTCAAACGAGGTGTCAGACTCCTCAGCCGAATTGTGTCGATACCCGCTCGACGAATCGCTGTCGGAAAAATGCCCTGGATAGCGGTTGGCCTGGCTGTTGTAGTGCCGAGGGTTGGAGTAGTAATCAAATCCCATGTAGCTCAAAGCATTGGCCGCACCGAATGTCGCGCTGAAAGCCGATTTGGTCGTGGAGTCAGAAGGATTGCCCCGCAATTTTACCAAGCGTTTGTCCCGAGCCAGTTCGAAAGGCGTACGCAAATCGGCGCGGAACATCGCCGGAATGTCTATCCGATAAAGATAGTCATGCTTATTGCGTTTGTAGCCGGCGTGCTCCAGATAACTTTTCAGGAAGTTTTCTTCATAACGTTGTTCGACGGGATGTGAGTCGAAATCATGGTTCTCGCCTTCATTTCTCATTTTTAGAATGAATGGCTCCAGTTCTTCTGCAATCTGCTCAAAGCGTGAGTCGTCCAACGGATTCTGACTCAAGCGTTTGTGCTGTTCGGCCCAATCGGGGAACCGTCCATGTTCCATGTCTTGTCGCAGACGATTTTGCTGAGCCATGCTCAAGTTGTAGCTGCGCAGGATTTGCGCACGTTCAGTCTCGGATTTTTGTGGGTAAGACCATCTCGATGAGTCGATCAAAAATGTGTGAGTATCCGGCTCGTTGAAACGCGTAGCCCAGTCAGGTGCTTTTCCCAGGGCTTGTGCTTCGATTCGAAATACCAAGGCCTGCGCGCCCTCCAGGCGGTACATCTTCCAAATATCTCCATCGCTCCAATGCGCAAGTTTCAGCGGGACAGCTGTCTCTCCTCGTGCCTCACTCGGATCAACCCGAATCAAACGTCGATGCTCATCGGCAAAGGCGAAACCTGCGTCTCGTTGCACCACTTCGAATTCAGTCCACTTGCCATACGGGCCAGAGTGCTCAATCGCCCGGTGTTTGTGAACAGAGTAGTAGCCCTGAGCATCCGCGGTATGAGACGAGGCGAACTGCATGGGGTCGTAATATTCGATCGGCTTCTTCAGGCTCCAGACGTTACTGTCGGCCACACGATAGAGGGGAGGTCCCGAGGGAGTCAGCTCACTGGGTAACCTGGCCCGGTAGGCCTTGATCAAATCGTGGAACGCCACCATTACCGTCAGCCCGGCGGCGGATCCATCTTCGTTGGCGATGTCCGCGAATCTGCGACCCTTGTGCATCTTCAACCCGTCTACATCGTGGTGCAAAGACGCGTCGACACTCTGCAAATAAGGCTCCAGGGGCGACGTCGCTATACGAGTCCGGAGCGTCTGCGTTTCGGACATCTGTGTAATCGTTATGCCAGGCTCGACTCTCGCGCTGCTGCCGTGAGGGCCGTCGGGGTTTATGCCCGGCGGCTCGTTCGAGCCATCCGGCCTGACGCGGCCAGGCAAGCGGGAATCCAGGTCAATGGGCCGATCGTAGGACGCAGGACGAGAAACCGGGGGGGCGGGTGTATCGGTCGTTGGCGGTGGGCGCAGCGGCCCTGGTTTTTGGCGCATAAAGGTCACTCCATGTGGTTGGGTCAGCCATCCGTTGGCTCAGTTGTGTTGTCAGCGCACCGCGCGCAATCAAGACCGGTCATGCTCGGGAACCGGCCAGACGATGTCGTCGGCGAACGTCTTGTCGCCCTTGGGCAGCTCAAGTATCAGGCCGCCTGAACCGGCAATCTCGTCGATCAGGCTGTCATAGGCATTGCTGGCGAAGTTACCGGCCGCTCGACTGTCGGTGCCTGCCCAGGTGGCCTGTTCGAGGGCCGCGACACGGTCACCCGCCTGCTCCAGCACATCTTTGACCCGGGCGGCTCGCGTCAGGTCGGAGCGTACCAGCCAGATCCGCTCGGCACTGATGCCGCGTGTGGGGGTGGAGATATGCCCCTCCAGGTCGTCGAAGAGGAATTTTCCGTTAGCGGGGTTGAAGGCCTTGTTTTCCGCTCCCGGCACCACCTCCAGGCCTCGGGTATCTATGGCGTAGACAAATGACGTGGTTTGCTTGCGGCGTGTGGATTCATAACCTTTCGAATCATCGAAAACAAAAGAACTGTCAGAGTCGCCCTCGTCACCGGTTCGTTTACCCTCAGATACCGAGCTGCCCGAGTCGGAGGACTCGCCGGTCTGGCCTTTGGAACGCTGCGGATTCACCCCGGGAAAACGATTGGCCTGCGAGTTGTAATGCAGCTCGTGATAGAAACCGCCCTTGGTCGCCGCGTAGGCGGTGGCGTCATGCAGTCCGAATGTTGCACTTAACGCGCGCTTGTTCGTGGTGCCCGTGGGATTGCCTTTGCGGTACATCATCCGCCCGTCCCGGGCCAGTTCGAACGGTAACCGGGTTTCGCCGCGGAACATCGCCGGGATGTCGGTGCGGTACAGCATGTCGTGTTTGCTTCGCAGATAGCCGAGATGAGCGGCGTAGTCAGCTAGAAAAACATCGCTGTAGCGGGTGGCGGGCCAGTGATGGTCGAGAGCCAGCCCTTGGGATCTCAAATCTCGAACGTAGTGTTCCAGCTCTTCGCCGATCAGGTTGAAGCGCTGCACGTTGTTCGAGTCAAGCGTCAGGCGTTTATGCTGTTCAGCCCATTCGGGGATCTGGCCGTCACCCGACTCTGTGCGTAACCGGCAGAGTTGGTCCTTGGTCAGGTTATAGCTGCGCTGCAATTCCAGACGCTGGGCCAAAGACATTTGTGGATGCAGCCACTTCAATGAGTCGGCTACGAAGAGAGCGTCTTCGGTGTTCTGCACTCGAGGTGCCCATTCCGGCGCTTTGCCGGACGCTTGCGCGTGTGTGCGGAAGTCCGAAATCCGTACTTCATCCACAATGTACATGCGCTGGATGTCCTGATCCGACCATTGCGCAACAGCTGATCTCTTGTCCTTTGCTCGCGCGGGATCAATGGCAACCCAATGATGCTCCGGGTGCTTGATGGCATAACCGAGGATGGCAGCATCACTGCTCGATCCGAGGGCGCGGAACGCGTAGTAGCCATCAGCATCCGGTGTCTCTGAAAAGGCGTAGTCATCGCCGTTCAGCAAGGTGAGGTGTCGATCCAGACTCCACAGATTGCCCTGCGTGGTTCGATAGATCGGTGGGCCAGGTGCCAGGCGCCGAAACGACATCACCCGATACGCCTTGAGGTCTGCATCGTATTGCACGCAAACGTGGTGTCGGCCTTCAGTGCCTGGAGGGTGTACATCGACCCAGTCCTTGGCCAGATAACGCCGGATGCCGGATTCATTCGGCTCTGGAAGATCGCCAAAATACGGATGCGCAAAATCTTCCAGCGACGTTATCGAAAATGTTGGCGTATCTGCGCGAGATCTCGGCACAACGCTCACTTCGATGGGTGAGGTTTGTGGTCGAGAGCTGCCTGGCTCGTCCAGTCGAGGTCGCTTGGGTGAAGAAGGCGAATCGACCGGTAAATGGTCCGGAATGCTATCGGGGGCGGGGAGTATCGGGTTGTTTGCCGAACGATCCACAGGTAGCGATGCTGAGGTCGCCGGTGTGTCGACTGTCGGTGATTTGGGGCGTGGGCCCGGTTTTTGGCGCATGCATAAACTCCGTTTTTGCGAGTCAGCCTGTCCGTAGGCTGAAGTGAGCAGGTGCCCGTGTGGACGTCAGATCCACACGGGCACGTCGATGAAACCTGGCAGAGCGCGATCAGGTCTTGTTGCTTGGCATGATCAGGTCTTCGGATTTGATTCGCGCCTGTGGATCGGAGTCCAGGCCCCAGTACTTGCTCACTGAGTTGTAAACCACTGTGCCGATGGTTCCGGCCTTGACAGCAAGGTGGGTTACATGAACCCTCGCGGCCAGTTCGTTGCGCTGCTGATGCGCATTGATCTCGGCCAGCAGCGCTTCGATGCTGGTGTAGCCACGCGCATCGATCACGTAAAGCTGCAGCACTTCAAACAGCAGCGAAACCTCATAAATATTGCCGGCCGAAGTGGCCACGTTGATGGACTCCACGGGGACGTCGTCCTCGATATCGGGCAACTCGATCGTGACACTGGCGATGCGCAAGCGGTTGCCGTCCAGTTGTATGTCGTCGCGTGTGACGGTTTCTTTCATCGTGCGGGTGTACAGGGTCCAGGTCGAAGCATCGGCGGTTTTGGCCTCAGCGCCTGGCGTCGAAAGGCGAATGATCGTGTTGCTGGCAAGATGTACGTCGTAAGTCGAACTCTGGCCCTCAAGCACATAAATGCCGGTGTGCGAACCGGTGTCGATCGTAATGCGGCTGGGCTCTGCTGTTATCAGCGGCTTCACGCTGGCCAACGGTCTGACAAACCGATAATTGCCATTGCGTCGCTTGAGGACACTGCGGGTGCTGCGTACGCGGATGCCAGGGTTTTTCACATCCTCTTCATAGTCCATTTCCGGGACTTGCAACCGGTACGAAACCTGATCCTGCATGATCAGCACGACGTTATGCCGTAAGCGTGGCGTGGTGACTTTCAAGCTGTTCCTGCCGCTGTAACCCGTGGCCGCCGAGATGGGCTGAACGACGCCTTTGAAGGTCAGGACTTTCGACGGCAGCAGAACAGACAGGTTGATGTCCTGATAGTACAGATGAGTATTGCCCGACACGCCTTTACGCGCTTGAACTTCATAGGTGAGCAATACGTCGACAATGTCGGCGTCGTTGAACTCCAGATAAACGGAGCGGGATGTCTCGGGTGTATTGGACTTGGCGACAAACGTCACTAGGCGGTCCGTGCGCGACACGAAATGTCGCTTCAAACCTTGCTCTGCTATCTCGACCGTGCCGCCGTTGACGATCTGCGGCGCCGCTGCCGGTTGGCCAATCACGACCACGGCGGGCTCGATATCCTGAAGCGCAACCTCACCCGGCTGCTGAGGTAGCTGAACCAGCAACTCGTAACCGTCTTGGGTCTTGAAGCGCAATCGATCATTTTTCAGCTGGCGATTGCCATCGACCCACTGGTAGACATTTTCCAGCGTGAGTACGTGCTCGGGGTCGATGCCATCCTCGCCGCGCAATGAGCTGACCACCAGCGAAGTGCCGACGATCTGCCAGCGCTGGATGACGTCCGCCGGCCAGCCGAACTCGATCAGGCTCGACTGTTCGCCGTCTTCGATAATGGTTGTGCGAGCGTTGCTGCTGGCGATGTAATAACGATCCGCGCCGCTGCCACCTTCGACCCGACAGTCCAGTCCATAGAGGGCAATCGTGTCATCGCCGCCGCCAGCATTGATGCGGTCGTAGCCATTGGCGGAAATCTGGTTGGCCTCATCGTTTCCGCTGACACGGCTGGTGCCTTTGCGCAGTGTCGAGACGTTTTCGATCGAGGTGAGTTGTGCGACCTCAACAGCATCGACGTCAGGATCAAGGCCTCGCAACGCCACTCTGCCGCTGTGCAGGTCGATATTGTGGCCGATGTGCCGAGTGTCGCTGAGCGGTCGGCTGCCTTCGAAAGCCAGTGTGTCGGCACCGGCGCCGCCATCCAGCACATTGAGGTGCGCCGGTTTGCTGATGCGGTTCAACTCCTGTTCGGTGATGTCCTGATAAAACGCATCGTTCCGGTCACCCCCGGTCAGTGCCTTGTGATCCGCGCGATAGGTAAACAGATTTGGCTTGTCCCGGACGCCGATGACCCGGTCATTACCGTCACCCAGGCGCCAGAAAATGCCTTTGTCGTCACCGGCACTGCCCGATACTTTGCCTTTGAGGCTGGCGGGCAGACCGTTGCCGGCATCGATCACGTCGTCACCCGCGACAACGACTGCCTGGTTGTCGAGCTTGAACGGCTGTTGGCCGGCGCTTTCGTCCCATTGGTAACGCCAGATTTCAACGGGCTTCAATTCAACCTGAAAGGCACCGTTGATCACGTGTTCAATGGAGTGCTTGTAGGCGCCCTCCAGCATATCCCTGGCCGACAATTCGAGCTGCTGCTGGTGGTCACGATAGCCCTTGGAAAGCTTGAAGCGATCCAGTACGTCCTGGTCCAGTTCCTGGTAGGTGAAGGCGAACCAGCCGGAGCGCAGGCGTTCTTCAAAGGTGAGTTCGATGTAGTCATCAATGTCGTCCACCACTCGGGCGGCCTGGTAGATCATCGAAGCGGCGATGAGCAATCCGGCGGCGACGAGCCCGACCGGCCCGGCGACGCTGCCAAAACCAGCCAGCGCAGCAACGCCCAGCACCAGGCTGATGCCCGCACCCGCTACGCTCAGACCGCCACTGACGTAGTGATCCTGGGCCTCTTTGCCCTGCGCTGCGGCGGCGGCATTGAACGATTTGATCGCATCGGTGATGTCGAAGGGCAGGGTGATTGCGCTGGCGAACATCCCGGCGCCGCGGCTCATGTATTTGCCTACCGATGTCAGCGGAAAGTACTTCAGCGCAGTGCCGCCATTCCTGAGCATGGCCTCGCCGGTCTTGGTCAGTCCCCGCTCGATGATCAACGAGCCAAATTCAGCGGCGATCGAGCCGCCCTGGAAAACCGCTTCCAGGGTGTCGCCTTGTTTGATCGCATCGATCATCGCCTTGTAGCCGCTGTAGATGCCAAATGCCTGCATGCCGACGCCCGCGCCGCTCATCAAATAGCTTTTGTTTTTGCTGACCCAGCCCGGCGCATTTTCCAGCGCGTCGGCGCGATGGATATCCAGCTTTTGCGCAGCCTTGCCCAACTGATTCAGGCGATCCACTGCACTGCCGGAGGCGATGGTTGCATCAGCGACGAAGAGCGCCCCGGCGTCGACCGAACGCTTGCAGGCGATCTCGTAGAACAACATCGCCGCTACATTGCTGTCGGGCGTGTCCACGGACATCAAGCGCGCCTGCACCCGGTCTGCGTCGAAATTGAGCCCGTCGAGAAAGGTTTGATCCACGCGCTGCATGCCGGCATTCGCCGGACTGATGGGCTGGCCATGAACGGTCGCGCCCAAGGCCAGGAGTTCTACACGGCTGGTGAGCATTTCACCGATGCGCAGAGGGCCGAAATGTTTGTCGAGGGATTTCAGCGTGCGTCGATAGGGGGCGTCAGCATCGTCCGCCGACGTAGCGCTATTGAGCGTGCCCGCCTGCGGTGCATGGGGGTTGGCCGAGGCGCTGACGGGAATGACCTGAACGGGGCTGATAGTGGGTATTTGTGGTGGAGCGATAATTTTTGACATGACATTAATCCGTTAATGAAAGCGCAGGGCCGGTGTCCGTACCGGTGTGTGTTACTGATTTTGAGGCGTCGGCTTTGCCGGCTCAGGCCACTTGATGTCGTAGGCGAATTCATCGCCTCTGCCCGACAGCCTGAGCACGGGTTTGCCGGCGGCCTCGGCTTTATCGATCAATAGGTCGTACTCGAATCTGTTCCGGTGTCCGGCGTGGGTGGCGGCCTCGATGCGCTCAGCACTTGCGCCGGCCAGGTCGTTGAGGTCGTCGATCTTCACCGCTTTGTTCAGGGCAGAATTGAGCAGCCAGATACGCTCGGCATCCAGTCCACTGCGGCTGACCGATATCAACCCTTCGAAGTCATCGTCGGGAAACCAGGTGCGGGGTGTGTCACGGGCCGTTGAATTGAAGCTCATGTTTTCTTCATGAGGCACCACTTCCAAATGTCGGGTGTCGAGCACATAAAGGAACATTTCCTTCTGGCGTGTGCGGGTTGATTCATAGTCGCGATCGTGATCCCACGGCACCGTGCTTGCGGCATCGGACCATTCGGATGATGTGGTGCTTTCTGTGTCACTGGCATCGCTGCCCGAGGCGCTATCGTCAGCATCCCGGCCCGGGTATTTGTTGGTCTGACTGTTGAAGCGCAAGTACTCGGGGTCGGGCTCTCTTGCGTACATTTTTCCTTCATTGAGGCTGAAGGTCGCGCTCATCGGTTTTTGAGTGGTTGCACCGGGTGCGTGGTGATAGCGCGGCAGCATGAAGCCATCATTGGCGAGTTCGAACGGTGTGCGTTCATCGCCACGGAACAACCCCGGAATGTCCATCCGGTACAGGCAATTGTTCTCGTTGCGCAGATAGCCGAGTTTGTTCAGCAGCGTTTCGCGTACTGGCTCGGTCATGCTGGTTTCGGGGCTGTACCAGTCATGCCGGGCATCGCGCTTGAGGTTGAGTTCCTCGACAGCATCCCGGCTCAGTTGCTCAAAACGCTGCGGATTGTCGATGTCGTCGATCAGGCGTTTGTGTGCTTGCGCCCATTGCGGCATGGTCAGTTCGGTCTTCAGGTCCTGTTGCAAGCGGGTCAACTGGCTGGGCAGCAGGTTGTAGGACTGCAGGAATGCCTGGCGCTGGGTGAGGTTCAAGCCCGGGTGCAGCCAGCGCAGGGTATCGCGCAGCAAGTCACGGTGCGGGTTCGTGACTTTCGGAACCGCCCATTGCGGACTCTTGCCGCTGGCATGGGCGTCGGTGCGAAAACGCAAGAGATCCTCGCCATGGATGTCATACATCTGCCAGATCTCGTGATCGGTCCAGTGCTTCAAGAGCGTGGGCTGGGCACCGAAACCGCCGGCCGGGGGATCGACCGGAATCCATTTGCCGAAGGGGTCCCGGAAGGCAAATTGCGTGATGGCTTTATTCGACCCGAATGCAGGTGCCATTTCGTAATAGCCTTGGGCATCCGGCGAACGGGATGATGGCCTGTACATATTCCAGTCGAGGGGGGCGGGGCGGGGCCGTTTTGCGACGGGGGCGGTTCCGGGCTGATCGCTGACGGGCGACGCAGGTCGTTTCGTCGAGGCCATGGTGGGCGCCGGATGCTCCGTCAGGCGCCAGGTCAATCGGCCTTCATTCCGGAAAAGCGCTGGCCCGGACGCCGATCGCTCGGTGACCAGCTTGCAGCGATAAACCCCGGCGGCATCCTGACCGACATGGGTGGTGCGCAAGCCTCCTTCATATTCGACGTCGACAAACCGGCGGCCGACGATCCAGCGAAAACCGTCATCTTCCGCCGATTTCATGCCGCGCAGGAAGTCGTCACGCAGCCAGTAAGTGTCCGGCGAATTGTCGCTTGCGAGTCGGCCAGGCGTTTTAGTCTGCATGGGTTGGATAACGACGGCAGGCGGGGTGTTATCCAGAATAGGGCGACCGCCAGCGGTGTGGACGGGGTCTTGGCCACTCGGTAAACCCGGTAAGCGGAAAATGGAAGGCCCGTCTGTAGCGAAGGGTGTATCGATTCGCAGGGGCGGGAATGTGCTCGAGTCAGGTTGTTGCGTTGAAGGCAGGGGCGGTTTGCGCGGTATCTTTGGACTCATGGAGTACTCGAAATCAGTTGATGTATTGAAACCCTCGCTTCGTCAGTTGAATTGATTGTCGGGCAGCCAAGTGCAAGCAGTCTCACTTTGCGGGGTGAGAATTTGCCGAAGGGTTTCAAATGTGTGGATTCAATCTAACTGGTTTTTCAAGTTATGGAAGACGTTGTTGTGGCGGTTTGCAGGTGATGTGTAACTTCTATTGTTTTTGGTTTTAAGTGTAGGAAGTTGCAGTTTCGTAAATAGGAAGTTTCAACTTGGGCGAGTAAGTTTTGATAAGGGAACAGCGCTGCTCATGTCGGACATTTCCGAAAAGAGCAGCGCGAAGGGAATAAGGCTTGTGTATTGCCTCATTTAATAGGCGTAACGCAGCAGCGTATGAGGCAGATGCCGCAGGACGAAAAAGCCAAACAGCGCCAGCATGGCCGGCAGGATCAACCACCAGATCTTGAACGGCATGGGGTTGAGCGGGGTTTTGCGCTGACTCAGCCACAGAGCGGCTGCGCAGACACAGGCGGCGAGCATGGCACCGGCCAATACGTCGGTTGGCCAATGAGCGCCCAGATAGACCCGCGACAGTGCGATGGAGAGGGCCGGAATACAGGCGATCAGCAACCAGGTCAGGCGCATGCGTGGCGGCTGGCCACGGCCGGCCAGCACCGCCAGGGTCAGAAATAACGCAAATGAACCTGAAGCGTGGCCGCTGGGCATGCTGTAGGTGGTCAGTGGGTCGGTCAGCACCTCCGGGCGCACCCGGGCGAAGAAGTACTTGGTCCCGGTATTGGCCAGCGCTGTAACCAGTAGCGCGCCGCCGACGAAGATCGCCTGGCGCCATTGCCGGCACAGCAGCAACAGCCCGGTCAGCAGAACACTGAACAGCAGCATGTTGCGGAATTCGCCGATCAGGGTCAGCGTGACCGCGATTTCATCCAGCACCGGTTGGCGATGCTCCTGCACCAGTGTCATTACACCTTGATCGAGAGCTGTCAGGTACGGATAGCCGATGAACAGACCGATCAGTATCAACAGGCTCATGCTGCTGATCCAGATCGTCGCGCGGCGGTGCCGGCGCAGACTGCTGTTCACGCTGAGGCCGACCATCACGGCGATGCTGCCGGCGACTATGCCGGCTTCCAGCCAGAACCCTTCTGGCAATGGCAGGCGGAAGGCCGCGCCGGTGGCCCAGCCCGGCAGCAGGTAGGCCAGACTCCAGCCAGCGGCGGCCAACAGACTGACAGCGGCGAAACGCGGGAAGGGCATGTCGCACATGCCGGCGACCATGGGCAGCATCGGCCGCAACGGCCCGATAAAGCGGCCGACCAACAGGCTGGCAATGCCGTAGCGCTGGAAGTACGACTCGGCGCCGGCCATCCACTCCGGATGATGGCGAAGCCCCGGCAGGCGGCGGATGTTCTGGTGGAAATGGCGGCCGAGGAAATACGAAACGGCATCGCCGAGAATCCCGCCGAGAAAACCCAACAGCAACGTTTCGCTCAACGACAGTGCGCCGCTGCCGGCGAGGACGGCGACGGCAAACAGCAGCACGGTGCCTGGCACGATCAAACCGGCAATCGCCAGGCATTCGACAAAGGCAACAATGAACACCGCAGCAGCCAGCCACTGTGGGTTGGCTGCCAGCCAGCCGGTCACACTATCGAGCCATGGGCCCATACAGAAAAACTCCAAACCGTTGATGATTCCTATGCAGGAGCTGCCGAAGCGATCTTTTGATATTGATCCTTAAAGCGAAGTCAAAAGATCACAGCCTTCGGCAGCCCCTGCACAGGTTTGTGTTTACAGCAGAAAATAATCCCGGTCTTCGACCTGACCGCGTCGCAGCGGGTTCCGCGTGCACCATTGCGCATAGGCTGAGTCGACAAAGCGGTACATCAAATGTTCGTCACGGCCGTGGGGAATGCCCAAACGTGTGGTTTGAATGATGTGCGAAGGTGCAGGCCCGGTGTCTTCGACGAGAAGCACCTCATGATCGAAACGTTTGGCGTCCCACACCGGCACTTTCAGCCCCAGCGCTTTGCACAGCAGGGTTTGCCCGGCGCAGAGCTTTTGCGAAGGACGCGCACGGCCCTGAGCATCGGGGTTATTCAACAGCATTTGCGCCAGACTCGCTGGCCCGCTGATTTCATCGACCCACGGATAGGCGGATTTGATCAACACCGCATTGCCCGGCCCTTGCGCGCTGAAATTCAACGAGTCACCGCCACGGGCGTAATACATATAGATGTGGCCGCCATCCAGAAATAAAGCCTTACGTTTTTCTGTGTAGCCCAACGAGGCGTGGCTGCCTTTTTCTGCGCAGTAATAGGCTTCGGTTTCGATGATTCGCGCGCTCAGCCACAGGTCGCCGACCCGGTGGCGAATGACTTTGCCGAGCAGATCTTGCGCCAGCACTTGCGCATCTCGGTCGAAAAAGGCGTCCGGGAGCCCTAGCGGCAGGCGTTCGGCGCGGCTGCGAACGGTCAGGTTGGACATGGCAGGTAACGTTTATCCAGGCTCAGGAGGTCGTGATGATAACAACGCACGGCTTAATTGGGCCTGAACGCCGGTGAATCTGCGTTCATTTTGACCATCCGCCCGTCACCGCTGTTAGTCCCGGGACGCGACAGCTATAATCTGCCGCTTTCCTCTTTGCCAAGACCCCAGCAGACCATGACTGAGTCCGTTCTTGACTACATGACCCGATTGGGTCGCGCCGCCCGCGAAGCCTCCCGGGTCATCGGCCGTGCCAGCACCGCGCAGAAAAACCGCGCCTTGCAGGCCGCAGCCAATGCCCTGGACGCTGCGCGTGCCGAGCTTGCCGCCGCCAATGAGCAGGATCTGGCTGCCGGTCGCGCCAATGGTCTGGAACCCGCTTTGCTGGAACGTCTGGAACTGACCCCGGCGCGCATCGACGGCATGATCGTTGGCCTGCGTCAGGTCGCCGCGCTGCCGGATCCGGTCGGCGCGATCCGCGACATGAGCTTCCGTCCGTCGGGGATTCAGGTCGGCAGGATGCGCGTGCCGCTGGGCGTGATCGGGATCATCTACGAATCCCGTCCCAACGTGACCATCGATGCCGCCAGCCTGTGCCTGAAGTCCGGCAACGCGACCATCCTGCGCGGTGGCTCCGAAGCGATTCACTCAAATCGGGCGATTGCCGCGTGCATTCAGCGTGGTCTGGCCGAAGCCGAACTGCCCGCCGCCGTGGTGCAAGTGGTCGAAACCACTGACCGTGCCGCCGTCGGCGCGATGATCACCATGCCCGAGTACGTCGACGTGATCGTGCCGCGTGGTGGCCGTGGCCTGATCGAACGCATCAGCCGCGATGCCCGGGTGCCGGTGATCAAGCATCTGGACGGCATCTGTCACGTTTACGTCAGTGCCCACGCCGACCTGCCGAAAGCCCAGCGCATTGCCTTCAATGCCAAGACGTATCGTTATGGCATCTGCGGTGCGATGGAGACGCTGCTGGTTGATCAAACAGTCGCGAAGGATTTCCTGCCGTCGATGGCCGCCCAGTTCCGCGAAAAAGGCGTCGAACTGCGCGGCTGCGAGCGCACCCGGGCGATTATTGACGCCGTTGCGGCGAGCGAAGACGACTGGAGCACCGAGTACCTGGCGCCGATCCTGTCGATCCGTGTAGTCGAGGGTCTGGATCAGGCGATCGAACACATCAACCATTACGGCTCCCATCACACCGACTCGATTGTCAGCGAAAACCTCGCCGATACCCGTCGCTTTGTGGCGGAAGTCGACTCGGCGTCGGTGATGATCAACACCCCGACGTGCTTCGCCGATGGATTTGAATACGGATTGGGTGCCGAGATCGGCATTTCTACTGATAAGCTGCACGCCCGCGGCCCGGTGGGCCTCGAAGGACTGACCTGCGAGAAGTACATCGTGGTCGGTGATGGCCAGTTGCGCGGCCAGGCGACGGTCTGACTTGACCGACCTCGACCTGACAGCGCCGCAAACCGGCAGCGAGTCCCGCCCCCGACGCATCGGCGTATTGGGCGGTACGTTCGATCCGGTGCACATCGGCCATTTGCGTGGAGGGCTGGAAGTCGCCGAAGCGCTCGCGCTCGACGAGTTGCGCCTGATGCCGAATGCGCGGCCGCCACATCGCGGTACGCCGCAGGTGTCGGCGCAGGATCGCTTGGCAATGGTCGAGTGTGCGGTGGCCGGATTGCCGCCGCTGGTGGTGGACGCCCGCGAACTGCAGCGGGACAAGCCGTCCTGGACCATTGATACCCTGGAGTCGATGCGCGCTGAAATGCCCGCCGAGACCCAGGTTTTTCTGCTTTTGGGCTGGGACGCGTTTTGCGGCCTGCCCACTTGGCACCGCTGGGAGGAGTTGCTCCAGCATTGCCACATCCTGGTGCTACAGCGCCCGGACGCCGACAGCGAACCGCCGGATGCCTTGCGCAACCTGCTGGCAGCGCGTTCGGTGAGCGACCCGCTGGCCCTGAAAGGGCCGAGCGGACAGATTGCATTCGTCTGGCAGACACCGCTCGCGGTTTCCGCCACCCAGATCCGTCAACTGCTGGCCAGCGGTAAGTCGGTACGTTTCCTGGTGCCCGACGCGGTCCTGGCCTACATCGATGCGCACGGTCTGTACCGTGCGTCGAACTGAGCAAGGCGTGCTTCACTGATACGAATCCACGTATCGCCAAGCCGCCGAATATATGAGCAAAACGAGTTTTATATGACTGACAAAGACCAAACCAAAGTAAAGCGCAAAGGCACATTCAAGAGCGCCCCGCTGCCAGAGCCGGTCAACACCAACGAGCCGCTGAAGGGCGACGAGCTGGTCAAGCTGGCCGTAGCCGCTCTGGAAGACGTCAAGGCGCAAGACATCCAGATCATCGATGTTCGCGACAAGCAGAGCATCACTGACTACATGATCATCGCCACCGGTACGTCCAACCGCCAGATCAACGCGATGCTCGACAAGGTTCGCGAAGAAGTCAAAAAGCAGGGCGCCAAGCCGCTGGGCGAAGAAGGCAAGGGCGACAGCGACTGGGTGCTGCTCGACCTGGACCTGGTGATCGTGCACATGATGACTGCCTCGGCACGTCAGTTCTATGACCTGGAGCGCTTGTGGGCCGGTGCCGAGCAGAGCCGTGCGGCCGACGCCAAACACCACAGCCCGGAAAATACCCACGAGCATTTCACCAAGCTCAACAAAGACCAGCTGTAAGGGATTGCTGTGCGACTGCGCCTGATCGCCGTCGGTTCACGCATGCCCAAGTGGGTGGAAGAAGGCTGGCATGAATATGCCAAGCGTCTTCCGTCCGAGCTGGCGCTGGAACTGGTGGAAATACCGCTCAATACCCGTGGCAAGAATGCCGACGTGGCCCGATTCATCCGCCAGGAAGGCGAAGCCATGCTGGCCAAGGTTGGGCCGAACGAGCGGATCGTCACGCTGGAAGTCCACGGCAAGCCCTGGAGCACCGAGCAGCTGGCGGTCGAACTCGATCGCTGGCGGCTGGATTCGCGCACGGTCAATTTCATGGTCGGGGGCCCGGAAGGGCTGGCGCCGGAAGTCTGTGCCCGTGCCGATCAGCGCTGGTCGTTGTCGCCGCTGACGTTGCCGCACCCGCTAGTGCGGATCCTGATCGGCGAACAGTTGTATCGTGCCTGGACCGTGCTGTCCGGTCACCCTTACCACAAGTAATCCAGCCCTCATGTCTCAGCCGATCCGCATCAAGGACCACGAAAAGGACGCACGCCTGGTGCGTAGCCGCGTCGTGTTCGGGGCCATTGCGATCATGCTGTTGATCGGCGTGCTGATCGCACGGCTGTATTACTTGCAGGTGATCCAGTACGAGTACCACTCGACACTCTCGGAAAACAACCGCGTCCACGTGCAGCCGATTCCGCCGACGCGCGGGTTGATTTTCGACCGCAATGGCGTGGTGGTGGCGGACAACCGTCCAAGCTTCAGCCTGAGCATGACCCGTGAGCGCTCCGGCGACTGGCAGCAAGTGCTCGACGTGATTGTCGAAGTGCTGGAGCTGACGCCCGAGGATCGGGTGATCTTCGAAAAGCGCATGCGTCAGGGGCGCCGGCCGTTTGAGCCGGTGCCGATCCTGTTCGAGCTGAGCGAAGAGCAGATTGCCCGGATCGCCGTGAACCAGTTCCGCCTGCCCGGCGTGGAGGTGGTTGCGCAACTGGTTCGTCACTACCCGCAGGGCGCGCATTTTGCGCATTCGGTCGGGTACATGGGGCGGATCAACGAGAAAGAGCTGAAGACCCTCGACCCGGTCAACTACAGCGGCACCCACCACATCGGCAAAACCGGCATCGAGCGATTCTACGAGCCGGAATTGCACGGTCAGGTCGGCTACGAAGAAGTCGAGACCAACGCCCGAGGCCGCGTTCTGCGTGTGCTCAAACGCACCGATCCGATTCCCGGCAAGGACATCGTCCTCAGTCTGGACATCAAATTGCAGGAGGCCGCCGAGGCAGCATTGGGCGGACGTCGCGGCGCGGTCGTGGCGCTCGATCCGAAGACCGGCGAAGTTCTGGCAATGGTCAGCCAGCCGAGTTTTGACCCGAACCTGTTCGTCACCGGCATCAGCTTCAAGGCCTACGCCGAGTTGCGCGATTCGATCGACCGGCCATTGTTCAACCGCGTGCTGCGCGGTCTGTACCCACCGGGTTCGACGATCAAGCCAGCGGTGGCGATTGCCGGTCTCGATTCCGGTGTGGTGACGGCGTCGAGCCGAGTGTTCGACCCCGGCTACTACATGCTGCCCAACTACGATCACAAATACCGTAACTGGAACCGCACCGGGGACGGCTTCGTCGATCTCGACACGGCGATCATGCGTTCCAACGACACCTACTTCTATGACTTGGCCCACAAGCTCGGCATCGATCGGCTGTCGGCCTACATGAACAAGTTCGGCATCGGCCAGAAGGTCTCGCTGGACATGTTCGAAGAATCCCCCGGCCTGATGCCGTCCCGCGAATGGAAACGGGCGACGCGTAAACAGGCATGGTTCCCGGGCGAAACGCTGATCCTCGGGATCGGCCAGGGCTACATGCAATCGACCCCGCTGCAGCTGGCCCAGGCCACCGCGCTGGTGGCCAACAAAGGCATCTGGAATCGTCCGCACCTGGCCAAGTCCCTCGAAGGGGTGAAACCGGTGGATGAAAACCCGATGCCGGACATTGTCCTGCGTGATCCGTCGGACTGGACCAAGGTCAACCACGGTATGCAGCAGGTGATGCACGGCGCGCGTGGTACTGCGCGCAAAGCGGCCATCGGCGCGCAATACCGCATTGCCGGCAAGTCGGGTACCGCGCAGGTGGTGGCGATCAAGCAGGGTGAGAAGTACGACCGCTCCAAGGTTCAGGAACGTCACCGCGACCACGCCTTGTTCGTCGGTTTCGCCCCGGCCGATGACCCGAAAATCGTTGTATCGGTGATGGTCGAGAACGGTGAGTCCGGCTCTGGCGTTGCAGCGCCGGTGGTGCGTCAGGTCATGGACGCCTGGCTGCTCGATCAGGACGGACGTTTGAAGGCCGAATACGCCAGCCCAATCAGTGCGGAGGCTACGGCCCGTGATGAATAACTTTGATCGCATGCTCTCCAGTGAGGATGTGATGCGTCGCCGCGCGACGTTGCTGCAAAGACTGCATATCGATGGCCCGTTACTGATCCTGCTGCTGATTCTCGCCGCCGGCAGTTTGTTCGTGCTGTATTCGGCGAGTGGCAAGAGCTGGGATCTGTTGGCCAAACAGGCGACGTCGTTCGGTATCGGTCTGGTGTCGATGATCATCATCGCCCAGTTCGAGCCGCGTTTCATGGCGCGCTGGGTGCCGCTTGGTTATGTGATCGGCGTGGTGCTGCTGTTGGTGGTGGACATCATGGGCCACAACGCGATGGGCGCCACCCGCTGGATCAACATCCCCGGGGTGATCCGCTTCCAGCCCTCGGAGTTCATGAAGATCCTGATGCCGGCGACCATCGCCTGGTACCTGTCCAAGCGCACGTTACCGCCACAACTCAAGCATGTCGGCATCAGCCTGATGCTGATCGGCGTGCCGTTCGCGCTGATCGTGCGCCAGCCTGACCTCGGTACTTCACTGCTGATTCTGGCGGGCGGCGCGTTTGTGCTGTTCATGGGCGGGCTGCGCTGGCGCTGGATTCTCAGTGTGCTGGCGGCGGCGATTCCGGTGTCGGTGGCCATGTGGTTCTTCATCATGCACGACTACCAGAAACAGCGAATCCTGACCTTCCTCGATCCGGAAAGCGATCCGCTGGGCACCGGCTGGAACATCATTCAGTCGAAAGCCGCGATCGGTTCCGGCGGGGTGTTCGGCAAGGGCTGGCTGCTCGGCACCCAGTCGCACCTGGACTTCCTGCCGGAAAGCCACACCGACTTCATCATTGCTGTACTCGGCGAGGAGTTCGGTCTGGTGGGCATTTGCGCGCTGCTGCTGATCTATCTGTTGCTGATTGGCCGGGGGCTGGTGATCACCGCTCAGGCTCAGACGCTGTTCGGCAAATTGCTCGCCGGTGCGTTGACCATGACGTTTTTTGTTTACGTTTTCGTCAACATCGGTATGGTCAGTGGCCTGTTGCCGGTTGTAGGGGTGCCGTTGCCGTTCATTAGCTACGGAGGAACTTCGTTGGTGACGCTGCTGTCAGCGTTTGGGGTTTTGATGTCGATCCATACCCATCGCAAGTGGATCGCACAGGTTTGAATAAGGTGAAGAGTTCAATGCAAGTAATGCGTGGCTGGGCGACTCGATGCGCGCCGCTGGTTGGCCTGATGGGCCTGCTGGGTAGCGTGCAGGAAGCGCTGGCCGGCGAATACGAAGGCTCGCCGCAGGTGGCCGAATTCGTCGGTGAAATGACCCGCGACTACGGTTTCGCCGGTGAGCAATTGATGGCGGTGTTCCGCGAGGCTCAGCGCAAACAGGCGATTCTCGACGCCATTTCCAGACCTGCCGAGCGCGTCAAGCAGTGGAAAGAATACCGCCCGATGTTCATCACCGATGCGCGCATTGCGCGCGGTGTCGACTTCTGGCGTCAGCACGAGGCGACGCTGGCCCGTGCCGAGCAGGAATACGGCGTACCGGCACAAGTCATCGTATCGATCATCGGCGTTGAAACCTTTTTCGGACGTAATACCGGCAATTACCGGGTGATCGATGCCTTGTCCACGCTCGGTTTCGACTATCCTCCCCGTGCCGAGTTTTTCCGTAAGGAACTGCGAGAGTTCCTGCTGCTGGCCCGTGAAGAACAGGTCGATCCATTGACCCTCAAAGGCTCGTACGCCGGGGCCATGGGCCTGCCGCAGTTCATGCCGAGCAGCTTTCGCGCCTATGCGGTGGATTTCGACGGTGACGGCCACATCAATATCTGGAACAACCCGGATGATGCGATCGGCAGCGTCGCCAGTTACTTCAAACGACATGGCTGGGTGGCCGGCGAGCCGGTGGTCAGCCGCGCCGATGTGCGGGGCGAGCAGGTCGATGAAGGCTTGACCACCGGCATCGAGCCGACGAAGACGGTTGGAGAGTTGCGGGCGCTGGGCTGGTCAAGTCATGATGCGCTGCGCGATGATATGCCGGTTACTGCATTTCGCCTCGAAGGCGACAATGGCCCCGAATACTGGATGGGCCTGAAGAATTTCTACGCGATCACGCGTTATAACCGCAGCGTGATGTACGCCATGGCCGTACATCAACTGTCTGAACAGCTGGTACAAGCACGGGGCGTCAAGTAATGCAGGCATTGCCTAACAGTAAACCCCTGAAGCTGGTGGCATTCGCTGCATTGGCAGTGCTGGTCGCCAGTTGTTCGACCAGCCGTTCGCCGACTCAGAAAACCACGAATACCGCCGTGCGGGCGCAGCCGGGCCTGGACATCAACCGTGCGCACAAAGATGGCGCGCCGTGGTGGGACGTCGACGTGTCGCGCATCCCCGATGCCACCCCGACCCTGCACACTGGCCCGTACAAGGCCAACCCGTACACCGTGCTGGGCAAGACTTACTTCCCGTTGCAGGAGTCCAAGACTTACGTCGCGTCCGGTACGGCGTCCTGGTACGGCACCAAGTTTCACGGTCAGAACACCGCCAACGGCGAGGTCTATGACCTGTACGGCATGAGTGCTGCCCACAAGACTCTGCCACTGCCAAGTTACGTTCGGGTGACCAACCTGGACAACAACCGCACGGTGATCCTGCGGGTCAACGACCGTGGGCCGTTCTATTCCGATCGCATCATCGACTTGTCCTACGCCGCCGCGAAAAAACTCGGTTACGCCGAAACCGGCACCGCGCGGGTCAAGGTTGAAGGTATCGATCCGCAGCAGTATTGGGCTGCCAAGGGCCGTCCGGCACCGTTGATGCTCAACGAGCCGCAAGTCGCGCAGAACAGCGCACCGGTGATCACGGCCTCGGCCGGCACCGTTGAGCAATGGACGCCACCGCCGCAGCAACATGCCTCTGACACCGTCCCGGTGCCGATGAGCGCAAAAAAAAACGCTTCTGCAACAGCGTCTGGCCAGTATCTGCAGGTGGGCGCGTTCGCCAACCCGGACGCTGCAGAACTGCTGAGGTCGAAGCTCAGCGGGATGGTGAGCGCTCCGGTGTTCATCAGTTCGATCGTGCGCAATCAGCAGACCCTGCATCGGGTACGTCTGGGGCCGATCGGTTCGCCGGGTGAAATTGCCCAGGTGCAGAACAGCGTGCGCCTGGCCAACCTTGGTTCGCCAAGTGTGGTCACCGAGTAATACGTAGAACTTGATTGACGATTCGCCAGCGATTGGGGGGTGAATCAGGTTGTTGGCTCGTCGAAGAACAAAAGCCCGGCAAGGGTGACTGGAGTGAGCAACTGAACACGCGATGGCTCGTTAGAAAGTCATCTGATTAAATTTTGTCCGCAAGGACAGTTTCCATTAGCGATTTCGAGAGACGGATGAACATCACCACCTTTGCCAAACGCCTGTGTCTGCTAGTCCCGCTGCTCCTCTCGCCAGCCGCCTTCGCGGCCGAGATGATGCCGTCGCCACCGCAACTGGCCGCCAAAGCCTACGTACTCATGGATGCCGCCAGCGGCAACGTGCTGGTAGAGAACAACGGTGACCAGCGTCTGCCGCCGGCCAGCCTGACCAAACTGATGACCGCGTACATTGCTACGCTGGAAATCCGTCGTGGCCAGATCGGTGAAAACGATCCGGTGACCGTCAGCGAAAACGCCTGGCGCACCGGCGGTTCGCGGATGTTCATCAAAGTCGGCTCGCAGGTGACTGTCAGCGACTTGCTGCACGGCATCATCATCCAGTCCGGCAACGACGCCAGCGTGGCGCTGTCCGAGCACATCGCCGGCAGCGAAGATGCGTTCGCCGACCTGATGAACAAGACTGTCACCGATCTGGGTATGACCAACACCCACTTCATGAACCCGACCGGTCTGCCAAACCCTGAGCACTACTCGTCGGCTCACGACATGGCGATTCTGGCCCGTGCGATCATCCACGAAGACCCGGCTCACTACGCGATCTACTCGCAGAAAGAGTTCTTTTGGAACGGCATCAAGCAGCCTAACCGCAACCTGCTACTGTGGCGCGACAAGACCGTTGACGGTCTGAAAACCGGTCACACCGACGAAGCCGGCTACTGCATGGTGTCCTCGGCTGTACGTGACGGCCAGCGTCTGATCGCCGTGGTGTTCGGCACCAACAGCGAAGTGGCCCGTGCAGCTGAAACCCAGAAGCTCCTGACCTACGGTTTCCGCTTCTTCGAAACCCAGACCTTCTACCAGAAGGGCACCGAACTGGCTCAGGCCCCGGTGTGGAAAGGCACCACCAATCAAGTCAAGGCCGGCCTGGCTGAAGACCTGACCATGACCCTGCCAAAAGGCCAGCTGAAGAAGCTCGCTGCCAGCATGACCATGAACCCGCAACTGACCGCGCCAATCGCCAAGGGCGACGTGATCGGTAAAGTCGAAGTCAAACTGGAAGACAAGGTCGTGCACAGCGCCGACCTGATCGCTCTGGATGGCGTCGAGGAGGGTGGTATCTTCCGCCGCATGTGGGATAGCATCCGTCTATTCTTCTACGGCTTGTTCAACTGATTTGTGTTGACCTGCATGGCCCCGCCCCGATCCGGAGCGGGGCCATGTGCGTTACCACGGCTTGCGCTCTAGAGGCCGTTACGCCATGACCGATACCGAAGTAAAGGCGCCAAAGATCGAATTTCCGCAGACTGATTATCCGATTAAGGTGATCAGCGATACGGGTGTTGGCAACAAGGACAAGATCATCGAGATCGTCCTGAAACACGCGATCATCAACGATGAGCGCATCGACGAGCGTCAAAGCACTAACGGCAAATACACCACCATTCAGTTGCACATCGTCGCGATCGATCAGGATCAGCTGTACAACATCAACAGCGAACTGCGGGCGACCGGCTTCGTGCACATGGTGTTGTGATGTCTGGCACGCTGGGCTTTCGTGAGCTCGGCCAGATGGCGTACGAGCCGGTCTGGCATGCCATGCAACGCTTTACCAACGAACGCGGCAGCGATGCCGCCGACGAAATCTGGCTCGTCGAGCACCCACCGGTGTTCACTCAGGGCCAGGCCGGCAAGGCCGAACACTTGCTGTTGCCGGGGGATATCCCGGTGGTGCAGGTCGATCGCGGCGGGCAGGTGACTTATCATGGTCCCGGCCAGTTGGTGGCTTACCTGCTGCTGGATGTACGCAAACTGGGTTTCGGCGTACGAGATCTGGTCAGTCGCATGGAACAGTGCCTGATCGAACTGCTGGCCAGCTACGGCGTGACCGCCGCAGCCAAGCCAGATGCTCCCGGCGTCTATGTCGATGGAGCGAAAATCGCTTCTCTGGGTTTGCGGATTCGCCACGGTTGCTCCTTTCATGGCCTGGCCCTGAACGTGGATATGAACCTGGAACCGTTTCGACGGATTAATCCCTGCGGCTATGCCGGGCTGGCGATGACCCAGCTGAGCGATCACGCAGGATCGATTGAATTTGCCGAGGTAAGTGCCCGGCTGCGTGCGCAGCTCGTCAAACACCTCGACTATGCTGAGCAGACGACCCTGACGGGCGGAATCGACTGATATGACTACTGATGCAGTGCAAACCATGATCCCGACGCTCGACGTGACCGAGCGCCCGGCCCCGCGTCCCAAGGTTGAAGCCGGCGTCAAGCTGCGCGGCGCCGAGAAGGTTGCACGCATCCCGGTAAAGATCATTCCGACCACCGAACTGCCGAAGAAACCTGACTGGATTCGTGTACGCATTCCGGTTTCGCCGGAAGTCGACCGGATCAAGAGCCTGCTGCGCAAACACAAACTGCACAGCGTCTGCGAAGAAGCGTCCTGCCCGAACCTCGGTGAGTGCTTCTCCGGCGGCACCGCGACCTTCATGATCATGGGCGACATCTGCACCCGTCGCTGCCCGTTCTGCGACGTTGGCCACGGTCGTCCGAAGCCATTGGACGTCAATGAACCTGAAAGCCTGGCCATCGCCATCGCCGACCTCAAGCTCAAGTA
This sequence comes from Pseudomonas fluorescens, assembly GCF_902497745.1. Taxonomy (GTDB): domain Bacteria; phylum Pseudomonadota; class Gammaproteobacteria; order Pseudomonadales; family Pseudomonadaceae; genus Aquipseudomonas; species Aquipseudomonas fluorescens_BM. The sequence goes on along the minus strand of NZ_CABVHJ010000007.1, from coordinate 213,447 downwards.
CGTGGTGATCACCTCGGTTGACCGCGACGACCTGCGTGACGGCGGTGCCCAGCACTTTGCCGACTGCATCCGCGAAATCCGCAAACTGTCGCCGAACGTGCAGCTCGAGACTCTGGTCCCGGACTACCGTGGCCGCATGGACGTCGCGCTGGAAATCACCGCCGCCGAGCCGCCGGATGTGTTCAACCACAACCTGGAGACTGTGCCACGTCTGTACAAGGCTGCGCGTCCGGGTTCGGATTACCAGTGGTCGCTGACCCTGCTGCAACGCTTCAAGCAGATGATGCCGCACATTCCGACCAAATCCGGCTTGATGCTGGGTCTGGGCGAGACCGACGAAGAAGTCATCGAAGTCATGAAGCGCATGCGCGAACACGACATCGACATGCTGACCCTGGGCCAGTATCTGCAGCCGTCGCGCAGCCACTTGCCGGTGCAGCGTTTCGTGCACCCGGACACCTTCGCCTGGTTTGCCGAGGAAGGTTACAAGATGGGCTTCAAAAACGTCGCGTCGGGCCCGCTGGTGCGTTCTTCGTACCACGCCGACGAGCAGGCCAAGCTGGTCAAGGCTGAGCTGCTGGGTTCCTGATCCGGCGCTGAATAAAAAATGCCCGCCGAGGTTTTAACGCCCGGCGGGCATTTTTTTGCCCGGATTACACTCGCTGCTGATTTTTCCTTCAATCCACGGCGTGGCTGACCCTCTTCTGTTTGCCGCCGTTCCTGACTACTGTGTGTGCATGACTTCACAGGGAGATCCAAGGATGACCGTTCGACCAACCCACACACTTTGCCCGCACAAAGCCGTGCCTGCGCTGCCCTCGGAAGGGTTGATCGGCGTCATTGCGCCTGCCGGCCCCGGTGCTCTGGACACCGATAAGGCGATGCAATGGATGCGCGCTCGTGGCTATGGGCTGAAGGTGTTTCCCGGTGTCTATGAAAAGGACGGCTATCTGGCCGGTAGTGACGATGTACGCCTGCGTGACCTGCACGCGGCGTTCGCTGATTCCGAGGTCGATGCGATCATTTGCCTGCGCGGTGGCTACGGCACGCCGCGATTGCTCGACCGGATCGACTACGACCTGCTGAGCCGCAACGCCAAGCCCTTCGTCGGCTACAGCGATATCACTGCACTGCATCTGGCCATCAGTCGCTATGCCGGGTTTGTGACCTTTCACGGGCCGCTGCTCAACGCCGACCTGTTGGGTGACAAGGAACCGCCGACCGTTACTTCGTTCTTCGCCATGCTGCGCGGGCAATTGAAGGCAGGGAATGTGTTTAGCCATCCGGTGGCTTATCCATTGACCACGGTCGAGCCCGGCATCGCGCACGGGCGCTTGCTCGGCGGTAATCTGGCGATGATCGCCGCAACGCTGGGCACGCCTTACGAGATTGATGTCGAGGGGGTGATTCTGCTCATCGAAGACATCAACGAGCCGCTGTATCGCATTGACCGGCTGCTCACCCAGATGCGCCTGGCCGGCAAGTTGGCCAAGTTGCGCGGGGTGTTGGTCGGGGATATTGCAGGCGTGGATGTCGAAGCGCTGAACCGCTTGCTCAAGCAGACTTTCGAGCCGTTGCGGATTCCGGTGTTGTCGGGATGGCGTAGCGGGCATTGCGATCCGAACCTGACGCTGCCGATGGGCGCACTGGTGCGGCTGGATGCGGGCAAGCAGGAATTGATGCTGGAGCAGGATGTGGTGATCAAGGCCTGAAGGTTTATTGCCTGATAGTCAGTCTTCGCGAGCAGGCTCGCTCCCACATTTGGCATGCATTCCAATGTGGGAGCGAGCCTGCTCGCGAAAGCGGTATCAGCCCTAAACAATCGTTCTACTGAGTCCGCAGGCTTTCCAGCAATTTGTGCGTCGGATAACCATCTGCCGGCCAGCCAAACGACTGCTGGGCACTGCGAATCGCTTTACGCGTATTGGCGCCGATGATCCCGTCCGCTGTGCCGGCATCGTAATTGCGCGCGCTCAACAGGGTTTGCAATTCCATACGCTCGGTACGGCTCAGTGGCAGATCATCTTTCGGCCAGGTGCCGTTGATCAGGCCGCCGCCGTTGAAACGCTCGGACAGCAGGCTCACCGCCAATGCATACGACGACGAGTTGTTGTACTTGAGGATCGCGCGGAAATTATCGAGGATCAGAAACGCCGGCCCACGATAACCAGCCGGCAGCAGCAGGGCGGCCGACAATTGTTCCGAACCGGCTGGCACCTGAGCGCCATTTGGCAGGGACACACCTAATTGACGCCACTCGGCAACGCTCTTGCGAATCGCGCCATCAGCCAGTGTGTAGTTGAACGTGCTCGGCAGTTGCACTTCAAAACCCCACGGCTGGCCACGCTGCCAGCCAGAGCTTTGCAGGTAATGCGCGGTCGAGGCCAGGGCGTCGGCCGGGCTGCCCCAGATGTCGCGGCGACCGTCGCCATCAAAGTCCACGGCGTGGGTGTTGTAGGTGGTCGGAATGAACTGGGTCTGGCCCATCGCGCCGGCCCAGGAACCGAGCATCTTCTCCGGTGTGATATCGCCTTGTTGCAGAATTTGTAGCGCGGCGATCAATTGCGCGTGTGCAAAGCCCGGACGTCGGCCTTCGTAGGCGAGGGTGGCCAGCGAGTTGATCACCGACTTGCTGCCCTGAAACTGACCGAAATTACTTTCCATACCCCACACTGACACCAGCGCCTGACGGTCAACGCCATATCGCTGTTCGATGCTTTGCAGAATATCGGCGTACTGACTGATCAGTGCCTGGCCTTTACGCACACGCAGTGGCGAAAGCGCGCCATCGAGGTATTCCCACACCGGGCGGGAGAACTCCGGCTGACTGCGGTCGGCCCGGATCACGCTGGCGTCGAAGCTGACATTGGCAAAGGCGCGATCGAACAGCTCGGGGCTGATTCCGGCGGCCAGCGCATCTTTGCGAAAGCCTGCCTGCCATTCGGCAAAGGTCTGAGTCGGCTGAAGATCAAGTGGGTCGGCGGACGGCACTACCGGCGGGATGATCGCTGGGGCCGTGGCGACAGGCGCGGCTTGGAGGGGTTGCGCATCGGCGGCGGTCGGTTTTTCCGCGCAGGCGACAAGCAGAATGAAGCTGGAGGCAGCGATCAATTGGCGAACAGGCCAACGACGGGAAAGACTTAGGGGCATGCACAGTTCCAGGAAAACGAATCAGGTGCAGACCTTAACATGACCGGGGGGTACTGCGCTTTAAGCGGCCAGAAAGTAAGAAGCCTCCCAGCTGTCAGACTGGAAGGCTTCGCGGCGGTAGCTGCCTTTACCCTTGGTTGGTCGTTCCTGGCGACTGCGGAACAGGGGTTGGGCGACAATGGATTTGGCCTTGTTGGGGCCATGTTTCGATGGCTTTTTGCTCATGAGGGTTCTCTCGAGTGAGTGAGGTTTTGCGCCACAGATAATCTGCTCATGCTATAGAAAAGTCAAAAGATCGCAGCCTTCGGCAGCTCCTACATGAATCGGTGTAGGAGCTGCCGAAGGCTGCGATCTTTTGATCTTACTCAGCGGGGAGTGTCAGACGCTGGCCGGACATCAACAACGCCAACCGGCTCAGGCTCATCCACGGCGACCCGGCAGCCTGGCCTTTGATTTGCGCGTCGATCCGCTGGGCCTCCAGCAACAACTGCGCCCAACGCTGCGCCGAGTAGCGCTGCAGGGCTTTGCTCATCAACGGTTTGCGCTTGTCCCAGACCGGCGGTTTGGCCTGACTGAAGCATTTGTCCAGCGGCGTGCCCTGGCTGTATTGCAACGAAATATTAGCCAGCAGACGTAGCTCGCGCGCCAGCGCCCAGAGAATCACCGGTGGTTCGACGCCTTCGCCACGCAAGCCTTCAAGCATGCGCAGCGCGTGGGCCGGTTCGCCATTGAGCACGGCATCGGTCAGGCCAAACACGTCGAATCGCGCACTGTCCGCGACGGCGGCCTGCACGGTTTCGACTGTGATCTGACCGCCCTCGGCCATCAACTTGAGCTTTTCGATTTCCTGCGCGGCGGCGAGCAAATTGCCCTCGACGCGTGCAGCAATCAATTCGACCGCGTCCTGGCTGGCCGACAACCCGGCCTGGGACAAGCGCTGACGAATCCAGCTTGGCAACTGATTGGCATCCACCGGCCAGATCTGGATGAACTGGGTTTGCTGGCCTTCAACCAGCGCCTTGCCCCACTTGGTCTTCTGCGCGCTGCCATCCATCTTGGGCAGGCTGATCAGCAGCACCGTGTCTTCAGCGGGGCGCGAGCAGTATTCGATAAGTGCCGCGGCACCTTTGTCACCGGGCTTGCCCGAAGGCAGGCGCAGTTCCAGCAGGCGTTTTTCCGAGAACAACGACATGCTGGCGCCGGCCTGCAACAGCGTGCCCCAATCGAAATTGGCGTCGGCGGCAAAGACCTGGCGTTCGTCAAAACCTTGCTGGCGCGCAGCACTGCGGATGGCGTCGGCGGCTTCCTGGCACAGCAGCGGGTCATCGCCACTGATGATGTAGACCGGGCCGAGAGCGCCTTGCAGGTGTTTGCCGAGTTGGGCGGGAGCGAGCTTCATAAAAAATGTCGAACGGGGCGCCTGAGCGCCCCGAACGTCTTACTGCTGCGGTATTTCGAGCGGCGACTGACGCGGGGTTTCCGCTTCAGCCTTTTGCGCCGCTTGCAGCGCATCGGCTTCTGCCTTGGCGCGGTCATTGGCGGCTTGCTGCAGTTGTTGCAGCTGGCCCGGCGTCAGTTGCTGCAGACGCAGCATCATGCGCTGAACCAGTTCGCGAGTGGTTTCGCGACGAGCATCGTTGGCTTCCTGATCGGAACCCACGAGGTTGTTACCGTCGTGGATAAACACTTTCTGAACTTCAAGTTGGTCGCTGAGCAGCTGCAGGTTCTTTTCGCCACGGATCTCATATTTCAGAACAGTGTTGACCTGATACTCGCCCGTACGACCGGCACCGGCGTAGCTGAGGATGCGCTGGCTCTCCTGCTGGTCAGCCAGGAACAGCTTGTACGGTGCGCCGGAGTAGACCTTGACGCCGCTCGACTCCAGCACCTGACGCAGTTGCGTGACCGTCTCGCCATAGGCGTTACGGGCGCTCAGGTCGAGTTCCTTGATCGACAGTTCGTTGGTGCCGGTACCGCGCAGCTGGAAACCGCAGGCGCTCAACAGAACGGCGAGGCCCATCACCAGCAGATTGCGTTTGATCATTGTGTTGCTCCCCTTGAAACCACGTGGGCCGACTGTACGGCCCGAAAGGTTTTACTTGGCGTCAGGCGAACCTGACGCCCGATCCAATTAGCTGGCGACGATATTGACCAGTTTCCCGGGCACTACGATCACTTTACGAATGGTCAGACCATCGACGAAACGCAATACGTTTTCGTTGGCGCGGGCTGCCGCTTCCACTTCTTCACGCGTCGCACTGGCAGGCATATCGATCTGACCGCGCAGCTTGCCGTTGACCTGGATCACCAGGGTCAGGCTGTCCTGCACCAGAGCGCTTTCGTCGACTGCCGGCCAGCCGGCGTCGATGACGGCGTCAGCGTGCCCCAGCCTGTTCCACAATTCGTGGCTGATGTGCGGCGTGATTGGCGCCAGCAACAGCGTCACGGCTTCCAGACCTTCGTGAATCAACGCGCGATCCTGCTCGGTAGCTTGCGCTGCTTTTTCCAGCACGTTCATCAGCGTCATCACCTGAGCGATGGCGGTGTTGAATTTATGATTCTGGCCGACGTCGTGGCTGGCTTGCTTGATGGCCACGTGGATCGAACGGCGAACGGCTTTCTGCTCGTCGTTCAGGCTGGCGATGTCCAGTTTGCCCGGCAAGGCCTGACTGACGTGAGCCTGGGCCAGACGCCAGACGCGCTTGAGGAAGCGGTGCGAACCTTCAACGCCGGAATCGGACCACTCAGCGCTCATGTCAGGTGGCGAGGCGAACATCATGAACAGGCGGCAGGTGTCGGCGCCGAACTGATCGATCATCGACTGTGGGTCGACGCCGTTGTTCTTCGACTTGGCCATCTTCTCAGTGCCGCCGATTTCCACCGGCAGGCCGTCGGATTTCAGCTTGGCGCTGATGACCTTGGCTTTGCTGTCGCGCTCGAGTTCCACGTCCGCCGGGTTGAACCAGGTGTAGGCACCGTTGGCTTCACGACGATAGTAGGTTTCAGCGATCACCATGCCTTGGGTCAGCAGGTTCTTGAATGGCTCGTTGGAGCTGACCAGGCCTTCGTCACGCATCAGCTTGTGGAAGAAACGCGCATAGAGCAGGTGCAGAATCGCGTGTTCGATACCGCCGATGTACTGATCGACCGGCAACCAGTGGTCGGCTGCGGATTTTTCTACCAAGCCACCTTCAAAGTGCGGCGAGGCGTAACGGGCGTAGTACCACGACGACTCGACGAAGGTGTCCATGGTGTCGGTTTCACGCTTGGCAGGCTGGCCGCATTTCGGGCAGCTGCACTCGTAAAACTCAGGCATGCGTGCCAGCGGCGAACCGGCGCCGTCCGGCACCACGTCTTCCGGCAGGACGACCGGCAGTTGATCTTCCGGCACCGGCACGTCACCGCAGGCATCGCAGTGAATGATCGGGATCGGGCAGCCCCAGTAGCGCTGGCGGCTGATGCCCCAGTCGCGCAGGCGGAACTGGGTACGCGAGGCGCCCAGTTCTTTCTTGATCAGGGCGACTTCCATGGCGTCGAACGCACCAGCGAAGTCGAGACCGTCGAACTCGCCGGAGTTGATCAGCGTGCCATGCTCGCCGTAGGCGTCTTGCCACGGGGCCGGGTTGCTGTCGCCGGAGCTGGTACGCACTACCGATTTCACCGGCAGGTTGTACTTGTGAGCGAATTCGAAATCGCGCTCGTCGTGCGCCGGCACGGCCATTACAGCGCCGTCGCCGTAGTGCATAAGCACGTAGTTGGCGACCCACACCGGGAGTTTTTCACCGGTCAGCGGGTGCTCGACGAACAGGCCGGTCGGCAGGCCTTTTTTCTCTTGGGTGGCGACGTCGGCTTCGGCAACGCTGCCGCCCTTGCATTCAGCGATGAACGCTTGCAGCTCAGCGTTGTTTTTCGCGGCCAGGGTGGCCAGCGGGTGCTCAGCGGCCACGGCGACATAGGTCGCGCCCATCAGGGTGTCCGGACGGGTAGTGAAGACTTTCAGAGTGCCGGCTTCGCCAATGGAATCGACGTTGTACGGGAACTGCACTTCCATGCCGCGGGATTTGCCGATCCAGTTGCGCTGCATGGTCTTGACCTGTTCAGGCCAGCCCGTCAGCTCGTCGAGGCTCTCCAGCAGCTCATCCGCGTAAGCGGTGATCTTGAAGTAGTACATCGGGATTTCGCGCTTTTCGATCAGCGCGCCGGAACGCCAGCCGCGACCGTCGATCACCTGTTCATTGGCCAGAACGGTCTGGTCGATCGGGTCCCAGTTCACGGTGCCGTTTTTACGGTAGATCACACCTTTTTCGAACAGGCGAGTGAACAGCCATTGTTCCCAGCGGTAGTAATCCGGTTTGCAGGTGGTGACTTCGCGCGACCAGTCGACCGCCAGACCCAGGCTGCGCAGCTGGGTTTTCATGTAGGCGATGTTCTCGTAGGTCCACTTGGCAGGGGCGACATTGTTCTTCATCGCGGCGTTTTCCGCCGGCATGCCGAATGCGTCCCAGCCCATCGGTTGCAGAACGTTCTTGCCGAGCATGCGCTGGTAGCGGGAGATCACGTCGCCGATGGTGTAGTTGCGCACGTGCCCCATGTGTAGCTTGCCGCTGGGGTAAGGGAACATCGACAGGCAGTAGTAGGTTTCCTTGCCTGGCTGTTCACTGACTTCAAAGGACTTTTGCTCGTCCCAGAATGACTGGGCGGCGGCTTCGATTTCACGGGGCTGATATTGTTCGTGCATGGCTACTTTTGTACTGGATAGGGGTGGCCTAATCCTCTTCAACGCAGGTTCCGGGGTTGGCCCGGACGAGCTGGAAGTGGAATTACAGGAAGCGCCGTAGCATACATGACCGCGCTTGGCCTAGGGAAACCCTGATTACAGCTGTTTTCCCCGGCCAATCCGTGGCGAGGGCCGTTGGTCGCGGCGTGCAGCCGGTTTGTGCAGCGAAGCTAAGCTCTAACTGGGGAGTGAGTCTTATCTTCAATGAGGTGAGGGATGGTGGAGCAACGGCAGAAAAAAGTGACTAAACCCGAGTTGTACGAAAGGTTGATCGACCGTCTGGGTATGGCCCTGGACGCTGTAAAAACCGCTGACCGGCTGCGCGACGAGCGCCCCCTGGAACTGGAATTGCGTGGCTTGAGCCCCGCTGAGTTCAAACTGGTCAAGGCCTATCTGGATCGCAGTGAACGTGAATCGCACGGATGCTTGTCACAGGCAGTGAAGCAGCTCGATGCAGCACATTCGGCCAAGGTCATCTGGCTCAAGGACAAGGCGCCCGGCAGAGACACCGTCAAGGTTCGCTCTGTGCAGGCCAAGTAAGCGCATGGCAGGTCAGGAACCGGATCTTTTTCAACAGGATCCCACCTATTGGTTGTAACGCTTTATTAACACTCTTAGGCTTCGGGCATCTGTGGAGATGCCCGATGCCCTTTCGTTATTTCATCAAACAACTTTTATTGCCGCCCGGCATTCTTTTGCTGCTGTTGCTGGCTGCGTGGTGGCTACGCCGCTCACGGCCGCGCCTGGCTGGCGTGTGCTTTACGCTTGGCTTTGGCGGATTGTGGCTGATGAGCCTGCCGGTGGTCGTGCAGTGGGGCGCGAAGGCGCTCGAGCGCGAACCGCCATTGGCCCGTGAAGAGTGGGCGACGTTGGCGCAGCGAGCTGATGCGATTGTGGTACTGGGTTCCGGGCGCGAGCGCGGCGATCTGGCCTGGGGCGAGGATCAGCCGACCGGCGTGGGGCTTGAACGTCAGCGTTATGCGGCGCGGCTGGCCAAAGCGTCCGGTTTGCCGATTCTGACCACGGGTGGCTTGCATTACGGTACACCGCCGACTGAGGCGAAGTTGATGGCGGACTCATTGCGCGACGATTTTGGCGTGACAGTGCGTTGGCAGGAAGGTGAAAGCCGTACGACGTGGGAAAACGCCAGGTTCACCGCCGATATCCTTTTGCCGCAGGGAGTCAAGCGCGTAGTAGTGGTGACACAGGCGTGGCACATGCCCCGATCAGTCTGGAGTTTTGAACAGGCAGGATTTGAAGTGGTACCGGCGCCGGTGGGCTTTTTGGGCACTGATAATGCGAGGCCGTTTGGTGGCTGGTTGCCGGAGTTCAAGTCGATCTGGCAGAGCGGGCAGTTGCTGAACGAGGCGGTGGGGCAGGTGGGGTATTCACTGTTTTACCGGGCTGACTGATCATTCCCACGCTCTGCGTGGGAACGATCATTGTCGCAGGCTTTAAAGGGTTTTCGACATCCGGCTCGCCATCAGTGCCCAGCCAAACAACAGCACGCACAGGATGATCAATGGCCACGAACGCCATTGCAGATACGGCGTCAGGTTGTGCATCGGCACCACTTCGCCGTACAGAATGCCCTGTTCAAACTGCGGAATCTGCTCGGTGATCTGCCCGAACGGGTTGATCAACCCGGTCACGCCGTTGTTGGTTGCGCGGATCATCCAGCGCCCGGCCTCCAGCGCACGCATCTGCGCCATCTGCAAATGTTGCAGCGGGCCAATCGAGGTGCCGAACCACGTGTCGTTACTGATCGTCAGCAGCAGATCACTACGCGCCGACAGGCTGGCGGCAAATTCCGGATAGACCACTTCGTAGCAGATGAACGGCGCAATCTGATAACCCTTGGCTTGCAGCAGTGCCTGATCGGCGGGGCCGCGGGCAAAGTCCGACATCGGTAGATCGAAGAAGGCGATCAGCCCGCGCAGCACATCCTGCAGCGGCACGTATTCGCCGAATGGCACCAGTTTTTGCTTCAGGTAAGTGCCATCGCCTTCGCCTACTACGGTGATGCCGTTGAAGAAGCGTTTTTCGTGACGAACCGTTTGGCGAATCGGCACGCCCGTGATCAGCGCCGATTTACGTTCGGCGGCGAAGGTCCCCATCATGCTCAGGTAACCTTCGGCGGACTCCTTGAGTACCGGCACGGCGGTTTCCGGCCAGATCAGCAGATCGACCGGTTTCGAGCGGAAGCTCAAGTCGCGGTACAGCGCCAGTTGTGCGTTGAGTTCGGCCGGGTCCCATTTCATGCTTTGTGCGACGTTGCCTTGAATCGCGGCAACAGTCAGAGGTGCGCCGGACGGGCTGGTCCAGGCGTGGCCTTTGAGCGCGATACCGGCAATCCAGGGACCCAGCAGCAGCACCAGCCCCGCAACGACAAAACCTTTGCGGTCGCTTTGCAGCAGGCGCCGCGCGTTGTAGATCAGCGCGGCGGTTAGCGCCAGCACGAACGACACCAGCCACATGCCACCGACCGGCGCGAGTCCGGACAACGGCCCGTCGAGCTGACTGTAACCGGAGTACAACCAAGGGAAACCGGTGAGGAACCAACCGCGAAATGCTTCCTGACCGACCCACAGCGCAGCAAACGCCAAAGCATCCGCCACGGGCGCTTCGTTACGGCGCAGCCAGCGCGCCCAAATCCAGGCTGGCAGGGCGAAGAACCAGGCAATCGCTGCGGTAAACAGCAGCATCAGGAAACCGGCCAGCAACACTGAAGCGCCGCCGAAGTGGTGAATGCTGTAGTAGATCCAGCTGGTGCCGGCGCCGAACAGGCCGAAACCGAAGCACCAGCCACGGCCCAGCGCCTGACGCGGGCTCAGCTCACGCAAGCCTGCATAGAACAGACCGACCGCCAGCAAAGCCAGTGGCCAGATGTTGAAAGGTGCCAGAGCGAACGTGGTGATTGCACCGGCCGCCACGGCCAGCAGGTTACCGGGCCAGCCGGGGCGGGTTGTCCAGCGCATTTCAGTCCTTAGAATTAACGAGCAATTGGCGTCAGTCGCAGCAAATGAATCCGACGGCTGTCGGCATTCAGGATGCGGAAACGATAGGCGCCGATTTCAGTGATTTCGTTGCGTTTTGGCAAGTGCCCGAACGCGCTCATCACCAGGCCGCCGACGGTGTCGAACTCGTCATCAGAGAATTCGCTGTCGAAGAACTCGTTGAAGTTCTCGATAGGCGTCAGCGCCTTGATCAGGAAGTCGCCACTTGGCAGCGGCTTGATGTAGCTGTCTTCTTCGACGTCGTGCTCGTCTTCGATATCGCCGACGATCTGTTCCAGCACGTCTTCGATCGTTACCAGACCCGCCACGCCGCCGTATTCGTCGATGACGATGGCCATGTGGTTGTGGTTGGCGCGGAATTCACGCAGCAACACGTTCAGACGCTTGGACTCCGGCACGAAAGTGGCCGGGCGCAGCAGATCCTTGATGTTGAAGCTGTCGCCGTTCTCCTTGAGGATCAGCGGCAGCAGATCCTTGGCCAGCAGCACGCCCATCACATCGTCATGGCTTTCGCCGATCACCGGATAGCGCGAGTGGGCCGAGTCGACCACGGCCGGGAGGAATTCACGCGGTGTCTGGGTCGCCTTGATGCTGATCATCTGCGAACGCGGCACCATGATGTCGCGTACTTGCAGGTCAGCCACCTGAATGGCGCCTTCGACGATGGCCAGCGCTTCGCTGTCCAGCAGTTTGTTCTGATGTGCATCACGCAGCAGCTCGAGGAGCTCCTGACGGTTCTTCGGCTCGTGGGCAAAAGCCTGGGTCAGTTTACCCAGCCATGACTTCTGCCCGTTGCTCGATCGATCTTCGCTCATAGCGATTACTCTGAATCCTTTGTTGTAACGATAGGGGATGTGTCGGGTTCGTCGTCCGCGTACGGATCGGGGTAGCCCAGTTCGGCAAGCAACTCGCGTTCCAGTGCTTCCATTTCTTCGGCTTCTTCGTCATCTATATGGTCGTAACCGAGTAGATGCAAGCAGCCGTGAATGACCAGATGTGCCCAGTGGGCCTTTAGTTCCTTGCCTTGTTCAGCGGCTTCTCGTTCGACCACGGCCACGCAGATCACCAGATCGCCAAGCAACGGGATGTCGAGAAACTCGTCAGGCACTTCAGCCGGGAACGACAGGACATTGGTCGCGTAATCCTTGTGGCGCCAGGTGTGATTGAGCTCGCGGCCTTCTTCCTCGTCGACCAGACGAATGGTCATTTCCGAGTCAGCGGTGCGCTGGCGCAGGGCCAGTTCGCACCACAGGCGGAAGTCGGCTTGACTCGGCGCGCTCGCTTCAGTCGCGATTTGCAGGTCTAGCTCAAGCATTTCGCGAGGTGTCCTTGGGTGCTTCGTCACGGTTTTCGAAGCGCTCGTAGGCTTCGACGATCCGCTGTACCAAAGGATGGCGCACGACGTCTTTGGGCTGGAAGTGCGTGAAGCTGATGCCCGGCACGTCTTTAAGCACTTCGATCACATGGTGCAGACCCGACTTGGTGCCTTTCGGCAGGTCGACCTGGGTGATGTCACCGGTGATGACGGCGGTAGAACCGAAGCCGATTCGGGTCAGGAACATCTTCATCTGTTCGACGGTGGTGTTCTGGCTTTCGTCGAGAATGATGAAGCTGTTGTTCAGCGTGCGACCGCGCATATAGGCCAGTGGCGCAACTTCGATCACCTGACGTTCGATCAGCTTGGCCACGTATTCGAAGCCGAGCATCTCGTAGAGTGCGTCGTAGAGCGGGCGCAGGTACGGGTCGATCTTCTGCGACAGGTCGCCGGGCAGGAAGCCGAGTTTTTCACCCGCTTCAACCGCCGGACGCACCAGCAGGATGCGGCGGATCTGCTCGCGTTCCAGTGCATCGACAGCGCAGGCCACGGCCAGATAGGTCTTGCCGGTACCGGCCGGGCCAATGCCGAAGTTGATGTCGTTGCCGAGGATTTCCTTCACGTAGCGCAGTTGATTCAAGCCGCGCGGGCGAATCATGCCTTTCTTGGTGCGCAGGGCAACGGACGCTTCGGCGGGGGCGTGATTGTCCAGCTCGACCACGGCCGATTCCTGCAGGAACAGGTGCACCGTATCCGGCGACAGCTCTGAACCTTTGGTTTCCCGGTACAGGCGACGAATCAGATTTTCCGCAGACGTGGTGTGTTTGGGGTCGCCGATCAGCTCGAACTGGTTTCCGCGGTTGCGGATCTCGATCGTCAGGCGCTGTTCGATCAAGCGCAAATGCTCGTCGAATTGCCCGCACAGATTGGCGAAGCGGCGAGCCTCAAAGGGCTCGAGGATAAAACGATGTGGTTCTATGGGTGCGTTCAAGGTCGTATTTAGCCGCCCTGGGGCAATTAAGATGAAATCAAGGATAACGCCAGAGGCTTGGGTGCGAAAGCTCTTATATGAGGTCGCCCGATTCATGCCTCTGACGCTGTACCTGTGGGAGCGAGCCTGCTCGCGAAGGCGGCGACACATTCAACATTGATGTGTCTGACAGACCGCTTTCGCGAGCAGGCTCGCTCCCACAGGGAAATGCAGTGTTATTGGATCAGCGAGCCGCGCAGTGAGTGCGGCTGCGCCGCGTCGATGTGCACGTCGGCGAACTGGCCGATCAGGGTTGGATTGTCGCAGCGGAAGTTGACGATACGATTATTCTCGGTACGCCCCTGCAACTCGCCCGGGTCTTTTTTCGAATAATCGGTCACCAGAATGCGCTGGATCGAGCCGACCATTTGTCGGCTGATCTCGAAACCTTGCTGATTCAAGCGGTGCTGCAGCGCGTTCAAGCGTTCTTTCTTCAGCTCCTCCGGCGTGTCATCCGCCAGATCGGCAGCCGGTGTGCCCGGGCGCTGGCTGTAGACGAAGGAATAGGAGAAGTCGAAACCGACGTCGGCAATCAGCTTCATGGTCTGTTCGAAGTCTTTCTCGGTCTCGCCGGGGAAACCGACGATAAAGTCCGAACTGATGCAGATTCCCGGCACCGCCGCGCGCAGTTTGCGCAGCTTGGATTTGTACTCCAGCGCGGTGTGGTTGCGCTTCATTGCCGCCAGAATCCGGTCGGATCCCGATTGCACCGGCAAGTGCAGGTGTTTGACCAATTCCGGCACATCGGCGTGGGCCTGGATCAGGCTGTCGGAGAACTCCAGCGGGTGCGAAGTGGTGTAGCGAATGCGGTCGATGCCGTCGATGGCGGCGACAACGCGGATCAATTCGGCGAGATCAGCCAGGCGACCGTCATGGGTCGTACCGCGATAGCCGTTGACGTTCTGCCCGAGCAGCGTCACTTCACGCACGCCGTTTTCGGCGAGGTGGATGACTTCGGCAATCACATCGTCGAACGGCCGGCTGACTTCTTCGCCACGGGTGTAAGGCACCACGCAGAACGTGCAGTACTTGCTGCAGCCTTCCATCACCGACACATAGGCGCTCGGGCCATCGATACGCGGCTCGGGCAAGTGGTCGAATTTTTCGATTTCCGGGAACGAAACGTCAACTTGCGGCAGCTTGGTGATACGCGCGGCGTCGATCATTTCCGGCAGGCGGTGCAGGGTCTGTGGGCCGAACACGACGTCGACGTACGGCGCGCGATCACGAATCGCCGCGCCTTCCTGGCTGGCCACGCAACCGCCGACGGCGATCACCATGTCCGGGTTGGCCAGTTTCAGTTCGCGCCAGCGGCCCAGCTGCGAATACACGCGATCTTGCGCGCGCTCGCGGATCGAGCAGGTGTTGAGCAGAATCACGTCGGCGTCTTCTGCACGCGCGGTGACTTCCAGGGCCTGATGTTCGCCCAGCAGATCGACCATGCGCGAGCTGTCGTACTCGTTCATCTGGCAACCGTGGGTTTCGATGTAAAGCTTCTTGGCCATGGAGTAGGGTCGTCACGTGATTCAAAGAACCCGGCATTATAGGGAACAAGCCCTCAGGTTCCTACCGCTGCGCGTCCGGCGGCTATGCTATAGTTTGCGCCCTCATTTTTATCCCCGATGTTATCCCCCCGCCATGACCAAACGCGAAGCTCCAATCTATAAGCTGATTTTCCTCAACCAGGGCCAGGTGTTCGAAATGTACGCCAAGCAGATCTATCAAAGTGATCTGTGGGGTTTTCTGGAAGTGGAAGAGTTCGTCTTTGGCGAGCGCACGCAAGTGGTCGTCGATCCGAGCGAAGAAAAGCTCAAGGCGCAGTTCGAAGGCGTGGTGCGCAGCTTTGTGCCGATGCACTCGATTGTGCGCATCGACGAAGTGGAACGTCTGGGCACCCCGAAAATCAGCGAAGCCCGTGGCGCGGTCGGCAATGTGATGCCGTTCCCGGTGCCGATGCCTGAGAAGTAAGCCTTAAAACCGAGTCGCCTCATTCGCGAGCAGGCTCGCTCCCACAGGGGGTCTTCTGAACACTGGAGATCTACTGTGGGAGCGAGCTTGCTCGCGAAGAGGCCAGAAAGGTCGGCGCAAAAATCAGGGAAGAGGCGAGAACGGCGTGCGCCCATCGGCGCTCTGCAGTTCCATCAGGTATTTACGGAAAATTTGCCCGAGCACTTGCGTGGCAGTCTCGAGATCTTCGCGGGACATTTTTTCGGAAACTTCGTCAGCTGTATCCAGCGCATCTTCAGCGCCGTTGACCGCGGCCATCTTCAGCACGATGTACGCCTGAATATTGTTGGCCTGCACGCCTTCACCGTGGAAGAACATCGTGCCCAGTTTGAACTGTGCCTGAGCGTGGCCTTGCAGCGAGGCTTTTTCGAAATAGCTCAGGGCTTGATTGAGGTCGCGCGGCGCATTCTTGCCGTCGTAGTAGAACTCACCCAACTCGTATTGCGCTTGCGCATCCCCTTCGTCCGCCGCTTTCTGGCAGGCGGCCAGTGCCTGCGTGACGTCTTGCGGCTGAGTATTGAGGGTGCAACGACCCATCGCCGGGATCAACAACGAGTTGCCGCCTGCTTGTGCATGCGCGAGCAGGGGCTGAAGGAGCAACAGGCAGCCCAAGGCAAGGGTGCGGCCGGTGCGGTTCATGGGAATCGACTTACCTCTGAAGGGCACGCGGACCCATCGAGGGATCCAATAAGCGCGCATTATGAAATAAGCAGGGCCAACCTTACAAAGTCTTTACTCGTTTTTCTGCTGCACGGGGAATATATCGCCCACTTTAGGGGAGATTCTTAGCAGGAGCATCGGAAAAACAGCGCGGATGTAGGTGAATGCTGACGCTGGCGATAGCCAACGTCAGCGGTACGGCGATTACTTCAGTGCAGCGAAGGCGCGTTCGGCAGCGTCCAGCGTCAGTTTCAGCTCGGCTTCGCCGTGAGCGATCGAGGTGAAACCGGCTTCGAAGGCGCTCGGTGCCAGGTACACGCCACCTTCCAGCATCAGGTGGAAGAAGCGTCCGAACAGGGCTGCGTCGCTGGCCATCACGTCTTCAAAGGTGACGATGTCATCGGCGCCGCTGAAGTACAGACCGAACATGCCGCCGGCCTGGGTGGTCACGAACGGAATGCCAGCAGCATCGGCGCGTTGTTGCAGACCGTCGAGCAGACGCGTGGTGTAGTCGGTCAGCTCAGCGTGGAAACCCGGACGGCTGATCAGGCGCAGGGTGGTCAAACCAGCGGCCATGGCCAGTGGGTTACCCGATAGCGTACCGGCCTGATACACCGGACCCAGCGGCGCGATGCGTTCCATGATTTCACGCTTGCCGCCGAAGCAGCCCACCGGCATGCCGCCACCGATGATCTTGCCGAAGGTGGTCAGGTCAGGATTGACCCCGTAGTACGCCTGGGCACCGCCGAGGGCGACGCGGAAACCGGTCATCACTTCGTCGAAAATCAACACCACGCCATGTTTGTCGCACAGCGAACGCAGGCCTTCGAGGAAGCCCGGCGCCGGTGGTACGCAGTTCATGTTGCCGGCGACCGGCTCAACGATGATGCACGCCACGTCCTCGCCAACTTCAGCGAGCATCTTTTCAACTGCGTCGATGTCGTTGAACGGCAGGGTCAGGGTGTGTTTGGCGAATGCCGCCGGCACACCGGCCGAGCTTGGAACGCCTTGGGTCAGGGCGCCGGAACCGGCCTTGACCAGCAGGCTGTCGGAGTGACCGTGGTAGCAGCCTTCAAACTTGATGATGCTGTCGCGGCCGGTGTAACCACGGGCCAGACGGATCGCGCTCATGGTCGCTTCGGTGCCGGAGCTGACCATGCGCACCATGTCCATCGATGGCACCAGCGAGCAGACCAGATCGGCCATCTCGGTTTCCATCGCGGTCGGTGCGCCGTACGACAGGCCGTGTTGCAGCTGATTGCGCACCGCGTCGAGCACGTCCGGGTGGCTGTGGCCGAGGATCATCGGACCCCACGATCCGACGTAATCGACATAACGTTTGTCGTCTTCGTCAGTGACGTAGGCGCCTTCAGCGTGTTTGAAAAACAGCGGGGTGCCGCCAACGCTCTTGAATGCGCGGACTGGCGAGTTCACTCCACCGGGGATGTGTTTCTGGGCATTGGCAAACAGGGTTTCGGAACGAGACATGATCGGGCTCTCAAATCAGACTTTCAGTAATTCATTGAACGCGCGGGCGCGGCGGGTCACTTCGGCGGTGCTCTCGGCACCGAACAAGCCGTGAACCACCGCCAGCAGGTCGACCCCGTGGGCCACCAACGGTGCGGCGTTGTCGAGGCTGATGCCGCCAATCGCGCAGATCGGCAGGTGCAGCGTGCGTTTGGCTTGGTCGAGCAGATCGAGGCTGCAGCTCGGCGCACCGGGCTTGGTGTTGGAATTGAAGAAGCGACCGAAGGCGACATAACTCGCGCCTTCTTTGGCCGCTTGTTCGGCCAGCGCGATTTGCGCGTGGCAGGTCGAACCGATAATTGCTTTGGAACCGAGTAGGGCGCGGGTAGGCGACAGCGGGCCGTCGGTCTGACCGAGGTGCACGCCGACGTTGAGGCGCGCGGCCAGTTCGGCATCATCGTTGATGATCAGTCGCGTCTTGTAGCGCTCGCACAGGTCGCGCAGCGCTTCAGCCTCGCGCAGACGGCGGGCTTCGTCGCTGCTCTTGTCGCGGTATTGCAGCAGGGTGACGCCGCCTTCCAGCGCCGCCTCCACGTAAGACAGAAACTTGCCCGCCAGCAATTGGCTGTCGGTAATGGCATACAGGCCACGTAGTTTCATCGGGCAGACCTCACGACGTTACGAGCAGAAATCCAGCGGCAGGCGACGCGGGACGAACTGGCCTTTGCCCAGTTGTTCGGCATCGCGCAGGGTGCGCCAGGTGTAATCCAGAGCACTGCGTACAGCGCTGGCCAGGTGTTCGCCCTGGGCCAGACGACCGGCGAGGGCGCTGGCCAGTGTGCAACCGGAACCGTGATAGCTGCCCGGCAGACGCTGGCAGATAAAGGTTTCACGCAGGCCGTCGCGGCTGTACACGCGGTTGTGGATTTCAGTTTCGTCGCCGTGGCCGCCGGTGATCAGCAGGTTTTTGACGAACGGCAAAAGTTTTTCAGCGCACTCGTCGGCGGTGCCTTCGGGCAGTTCGGCGAGGATTCGCGCTTCAGGAAGGTTAGGGGTGGCAATGATCGACAGCGGCAGCAGTCGCTCGCGCATCGCATAGCCGACCTCGTCCTTGCCCAGGCGACCGCCGCCGCCGGCGCGCAGCACCGGGTCACAGACCACTGGCAAGTGCGGGTGCGCCGAGAGCAGTTCGACAACGGTGTCGACCATTTCCAGCGAACCGAGCATGCCCAGTTTGACCGCCGCGACTTCGGAGTCGTTAAGTACGGCATTGGCCTGGGCCAGTACCCACTCACGGTCGAGGACGCGGAAGTCAGTGACGTTGACGGTGTCTTGCACGGTCAGGGCGGTGACGGCCGGAGCCGCATGGCAACCCTGCGCGAGCAGGGCTTCGATATCTGCCTGCAAGCCGGCGCCACCACTTGGGTCGTGGCCGGAGAGACAGAGGACAACGGGGCGGGAGCTGTAGATATTCATGGTGCGCGAGCTTACCACCAAAGCTGATTTTCGGGTTCAGTGCCGTTATGCATGGCCGATAACCTGGCAAGAGAATCCGACCGTACTGTCACAACCTGACCAACTCAACAGCTCTAGCTCGCTGCTTTGCTCTGGAACGCCCGTTCTAGAGCCTTTGTAGGAAAAATTTCAATGGTGCTCAATGGCCATCAACGGCTATGCTAGTCTGGATCCAAACCAATAACAGGTAATACCGGTTTTACGTCTACTCAAAGGGAATGGGGGGCTTCCTGACACAACCGGACGAGCCACGCTGGGGCTTCAATGCGCTATTTGCTGATGTTGCTGTTCTGCTTGCCCCTCCTGGCGAGCGCCGTCGAATTCGACGAATTTACCCAGAGCCTCCCTCTGGGCCGGTCGCTGCAAGTGTTCGAAGACCCGAGCGGTCAGGCGAGCATTGCCGATGTTCGCGCGCAGGCTGCCGCCGGCAATTTCAAACCTCACGATAAAGCCACGCTCAATGCCGGTTATTCACGCTCGGCGTTCTGGCTGAAGATCGACCTGCATTACCGCCCGAGCAATCCCGCCGCCCAGCGCACCTGGCTGCTGGAACTGGCGTATCCACCGCTCGATCATCTCGATCTTTATATGCCTGATGCCAGTGGCGACTACCGCCTCGTCCGGCAAACCGGCGACGCCTTGCCGTTCGCCAGCCGCGAGATCCGCCAGAACAACTATTTGTTCGACCTCTCCTTCAAACCGGATCAAACGCAAACCGTATATCTGCGACTGGCCAGCGAAGGCTCGATTCAGGCACCGGTGACGTTGTGGTCGAGCACCGCGTATCTCGAAGACCAACCGGTGCGCCTGTATGTGCTGGGCATCATTTACGGCGTGCTGCTGGGGATGGTGGTTTACAACCTGTTCATCTACCTCAGCGTGCGCGACACCAGTTACCTCTATTACATCTTCTACATTGCCTCGTTTGGTCTCTATCAACTGTCGGTGAACGGTGCGGCGGTCGAGTACTTCTGGCCGGACAACCCATGGTGGGCCAACGCCGCGACGCCTTTTTTCATTGGTTGCGCCGGCCTGTTCGGCAGCCAGTTCGCCCGCAGCTTCCTGCAGACCAAAACCCACAGCCGCTGGCTCGACCGCCTGTTGATCGGCTTGATCGCGTTCAGTGCGTTAGTCATCGGCCTGTCGCTGATGACCACTTACGCCCTGGCCCTGCGCTTGGCGACGACGCTGGCGCTGACCTTCACCGTGGTGATTTTTGCCGCCGGGATTCTGGCCTGGTGGCGCGGCTTGCGGGTGGCGCGCTATTTCATCATCGCCTGGTCGGCGTTTCTGCTCGGCGGCATCGTCAACACGCTGATGGTGCTGGGCCTGCTGCCGAACGTGTTCCTGACCATGTACGCCAGCCAGATCGGTTCGGCCATCGAAGTGGCGCTGTTGTCGCTGGCGCTGGCCGATCGCATCAACGCCATGCGCGAGCAACAGGCGCAGACGCTGTACGACGCCGGGCAGAAACTCGAAGTGCTCAACCAGCAACTGGCCCACAGCAACAAGCTCAAAGATGAGTTTTTGGCGACCCTGACCCACGAACTGCGCACGCCGATGAACGGTGTCATCGGTTCGCTGGAATTGATGCAGACCGTCGAGCTGGATCCGGAACTTGAGCAATACCAGCAGACCGCTGCCGGTTCGGCGCGAGACATGATGCGCATGGTCAATGGCATCCTCACACTCACCGAATTGCAGGCCGGCAAGCTCAAGGCCGCGCCGGGCAGTTTCAGCCTGCGTGGCGTGGTCGAGGCGTTGCGGGTGCAGTTTGACGGCAATGCGTCGAGCAAGTCGCTGGACTTCAAGGTCGAGGTGCTGCCAACCCTGCCGGATCGCCTGCACGGCGACAGCGCCAAACTCGCGCAATGCCTGGAGTGTCTGCTGGATAACGCGATCAAGTTCACTCGCATCGGTGGTTTGGCATTGCGCGTCACTGGTAAGCCGTCGACGGATAATCGTCTGGCGCTGTCGTTTGCAGTGATCGACACCGGTATCGGTTTTACCGACCTGGGCGAGGCGACGATGTATCAGCGCTTCTTCCAGCTCGACGGTTCGATGACCCGCGAATACGGCGGCCTGGGCGTTGGTCTGGCGATTTGCCGACAGTTGGTCGAGTTGCTCGGTGGCAAGCTCACACATCGCTCGGAGCCCGGGCGTGGCAGTCGCTTCCAACTGGACGTCGAGTTTGAACTGCCAGTGGTCGAAACTGCGCCGATCTGCGCGCCTTCGCGCGATTGCGTGCGTGCACCACAGGATTGCACGGTGCTGTTGGTGGACGACAACAGTGTCAATCAACTGGTGATGCGCGGCATGTTGCTCAAGCTCGGTTTTCGCGTGCGTACCGCCGACAACGGCGCGGCGGCATTGGATTGCTTGCAACGAGAGACCTTCGACGCAGTGCTGATCGATTGTCAGCTACCCGCTCACGATGGCGCATCGTTGTGCTGCCAGATTCACGCCTTGCCGGGCTGCACGAATTTGCCGGTGTTCATGTTGGCGTTGACCGCTGACCGAGAGCTTTGCGCCACGGGGGCGCCGGTCGATTACTTGAACAAACCGGTCAAATTCGAAGATTTGCAGTCGGCTCTGGAGCGTCGTGTACTGTGCTGCTGACAGGGTAAAAGCGCCGCAAATTCGGCTGGTATGACACTTTGACCCGTCGCGGTGCGGTGCTTAACTGAGTTCCTTGGTTGCCCAAAGGAGCCCCGTCATGAACCTGCATCAGTTCGCCGAAACTCACCAAGTCACCAACCAGCCACCGTCGCTGGACGGCACCAATCTGTACCGCATCGACCTGCCGCTGCAGGAGTGGTCGCGGCGCTTTGGTGCTGGTTGGGCCGAGTCGCGGATCGATGCTTACGGCGCGCTTGCCGGCGGGCCGTTGATGGAAGCCGGCTTCCTTGCCAACCAGAACAAACCTGTGTTCGCCAGCCATGACCGCTACGGCCATCGCATCGATCTGGTGGAGTTTCACCCGGCTTATCACGAGCTGATGCGCACGGCGATCGAGCACGGTTTGACCTCATTGCCATGGGCGCACCCGCAGGATGGCGCCCATGTCGCCCGCGCCTCGATGACTTATCTGCACAGCCAGGCCGAGGCGGGCAGCGGTTGCCCGTTGACCATGACCTTCGCCAGCGTGCCGGCCCTGCGTTTGCAACCGAATCTGGCTGAGCAATGGCTGCCGAAAGTCCTCGCCACGGAATACGATCCGCGCAATGTCGGCATGGCGCACAAGGCCGGCGTGACCATCGGCATGGCCATGACCGAGAAACAGGGCGGCACCGACGTGCGCGCCAACACCACCAAGGCGTATCCGGTCGGCGCCAGTGGTCCGGGTCAGGCTTATGAGCTGGTCGGGCACAAGTGGTTCTGCTCCGCGCCAATGTGCGATGCCTTCCTGACGCTGGCGCAAACCGACAAGGGCTTGAGCTGCTTCCTGCTGCCACGTCATCGCCCGGATGACACGCGCAATCAGTTCTACATCCAGCGTCTGAAAAACAAACTCGGCAACCAGTCCAACGCCTCCAGTGAAGTGGAGTTTCGTGGCGCGCTGGCGTGGATGGTCGGCGAAGAAGGGCGCGGCGTGCCAACCATCATCGAGATGGTGGCGATGACCCGATTCGACTGCATGGTCGGTTCCAGTTCGCTGATGCGCCAGGCGCTGACCCAGGCCAGCCACCACTGCGCGCACCGCAAGGTCGGCGGCAAACTGCTCAGCGAACAGCCATTGATGCAGAACGTCTTGGCTGATCTGGCCCTGGAAAGCGAAGCCGCGCTGGCCCTCAGTTTGCGCATGGGCAAGGCGCTGGATCATCTGCATGATCGCCACGAAGCGCAGTTTGCGCGGCTGGTGACGGCGGTGGGCAAGTACTGGATCTGCAAACGCGCGCCGGGAATGATCAACGAAGCAGCGGAATGCATGGGCGGTGCCGGGTATGTCGAAGAGAGCATCCTGCCGCGTCTGTACCGCGAGGCGCCGGTGAATTCGACGTGGGAAGGCTCGGGGAATGTGCAGTGCCTGGACGTGCTGCGCGCGTTGTCGAAAGAGCCGGGCGTGCTGGATGTGTTGTTCAGCGAGTTGGGCGATGGGCATGGTGACAAGCGCCTGGCCGCGCATATTCAGCAGTTGCAGGTGCAGTTCAAGGACACCAGTGATATTCAGTATCGGGCGCGGCAACTGACTGAAGACATCGCGCTCGGTTTGCAGGCCAAACTGTTGCTTGAGGCCGGAAACTCAGCTGTCAGCGATGCGTTTATTGCCAGCCGATGGAGCGGTAGTGGCCGGGTCTACGGCGCCTTGCCACGCGGACTGGACGTCGAAGCCATCGTCGCCCGCTCAACCCCACAGATTCTCTGACCCACCACACATCCCCTTGTGGGAGCGAGCCTGCTCGCGAATGCGGTGGGTCATTCAATAAAGATGTCGACTGATACACCGCTTTCGCGAGCAGGCTCGCTCCCACAGGGGATCTCCATTGATGGGAAGATTTGGGTACACCCACAACGCCACTGTTCCCGTGACGCCACGATGCAGGCAAGATGAAGCTCTGCAAGTCAGAACACAGGAAGCTGATCGTGACCGAAGCGTTTATTGTCGTTCAAACCGCCGAACAAGCCGTGGATCGTCTGGCCGAGTTGCATGAGCGGGCCACCACTGCGCTGAACTCGGCGCTCAAGCGTTACCTCAAGGATCGCGTCGAACCCGACGCTGCACAGCGTGCTCTGTTTCGTTATCCCGAACTGCGTCTGACCTATCACTGCCAGGGCGAAGTCCCGCAGACCACCCGCGCTTACGCGAAGGTGCAACTGCCGGGCACGTACAGCGTCACCGTCACCCACCCGGCGGCGTTTCGCAAATACCTGCTCGAACAACTGACGCCATTGATGCACGACTTCACCGTGACCGTGGAAGTCGGCGTCAGCCAGCAAAACATTCCGTATCCGTACGTGGTCGAGCAGGGCGATGAACTGGCCGGTTCCGGCGTCACCGCTGCCGTGCTGGCGCGGGTGTTCCCGAGTACCGATCTGTCCGCCGCCACCGATGGCATCGCCGACGGTCTCTATGACTGGGAAAACACCGATCCGCTGCCGCTGGCCTTGTTCGACGCCGCGCGCGTGGATTTCTCGCTGCGCCGTCTGGTGCATTACACCGGTAGCGACTGGCGCCATGTGCAGCCGTGGATTCTGCTGACCAACTATCACCGCTACGTCGACCAGTTCATCGTTCATGGTCTGGAGCAGTTGCGCCGCGACCCGCGTTTCGTGCGCATGGTCTTGCCGGGTAACGTGATCATCGAGAAAGGCATGGATCACGGCGAGGCGTCGGCGATTGCTGCCGGTGTGGTCTGGCACCGTTATCAGATGCCGGCCTATCACCTGATCGCCAGCGATGGCCACGGTGTGACCCTGGTGAACATCGGCGTCGGCCCGTCCAACGCCAAGAACATCACCGACCACCTAGCGGTGCTGCGTCCACATTGCTGGCTGATGATCGGCCACTGCGGCGGCCTGCGTCAGTCGCAGACCATCGGCGACTATGTGCTGGCCCACGCTTACATGCGTCGCGACGGCATTCTCGACCGCGTAGTGCCGCCGAACATTCCGATCCCGGCCCTGGCCGAAGTGCAAATGGCGTTGCAGCAGGCGGCGGCGAATGTCACCGGCGAGAAGGGTGATGATCTGAAAAAACGCCTGCGCACCGGCACCGTGCTGACCTACGACGACCGTAACTGGGAATTGCGTTGGGCGCAGGAACGGCCGTTGATCAACCTGTCCCGTGCTGTCGCGGTGGACATGGAAAGCGGCACGATTGCCGCCCAGGGTTATCGCCTGCGGGTGCCTTACGGCACGTTGCTCTGTGTGTCGGATAAACCGCTGCACAGCGAAATCAAGCTGCCGGGTTCGGCCAACGCCTTCTATGAACGCGCGGTCAGTCAGCATTTGAAGATCGGCATCGAAGCGGTGGACTTGCTGCGCACCGAACTCAATTCGCTGCACTCGCGCAAACTGCGCAGCTTCGACGAGCCGCCGTTCCGCTGATTTGTTGATGGTCATTTAACGGTCAGGCTACTAGCATTGGCAGCCCTGACCGTTAGATGTTCTTTTCGCCATGTCCCGTCCCCCGCGTCCACCTTCCCGCCGTCCTGGCGCGAAGCCTCAGTCTTCTTCCCCGCGTCGTGTTGCCAAGGCACCACCGGCCGAGCCGAAGCTGATCCTGTTCAATAAACCGTTCGATGTGCTGACGCAATTCAGCGATGGCGAAGGGCGGGCGACGCTCAAGGATTACATTGATGTGCCCGGCATTTATCCGGCCGGACGCCTGGATCGTGACAGTGAAGGCTTGTTGCTGCTGACCAACGACGGGCAGTTGCAGGCGCGCATCGCCGATCCGAAACACAAATTGGCGAAGACCTATTGGGTGCAGGTTGAAGGTGTGCCGACGGCCGAACAGCTGCAGCGTTTGCGTGATGGCGTCGAACTGAATGACGGCATGACCTTGCCCGCCGAAGCGCGACAACTGGATGAGCCTGAGTTGTGGCCGCGCAATCCGCCGGTGCGCTTTCGCGCGACCATACCGACTTCGTGGCTGGAACTGGTGATTCGCGAAGGGCGCAACCGTCAGGTGCGGCGCATGACCGCGGCGGTCGGTCTGCCGACGTTGCGGCTGGTGCGGGTCAGGATTGGCGACTGGACGCTTGAAGGCCTCGATCAGGGCCAGTGGAAGGAAGTGCCGGCGCGCTTATAGAGCGCCGGATTCGATCAGGCCGATCACCACACTCTTGATGATGAACGCGGCCACGCCCAGGCCCAGCACGAAGAACAGAATGAACGAGCCAAAGCGCCCGGCCTTGGACTTCTTCGCCAGATCCCAGACGATGAAACCCATGAAAATGATCAGGATGCTGACCAGACCGGTCATCATCCACTCTTCTAATAATGCTGGATCCATTGGGTTTCTCCGGCGCCTGGGGCTAAAAGGGCGCGGCGAGTATACGCCAAGGTGTGTGGGGTGGCATTGATCTGGGTCTGATCCGAAGCCTTTGCCCTCACCCTAGCCCTCTCCCGTAGGGAGAGGGGACTGACCGAGGTGTCTGGCGTCATACATCGACCTGAAAGATCGAGTCGATTATGGATTCACAGCAGAACGCTCAGGTCGGCGTACTTCTTCAGCATCTCACGGTCGGCCCCCTCTCCCTCCGGGAGAGGGCTGGGGTGAGGGGCTTTTGATCAGTTGCGCAGGTGGGTCAGCGGCAGTTCTGTGCTGTTGAGCACCTGATTCAGTACGAAGCTCGAACGAACGCTGGTCACGCCCTCAATCCGTGTGAGGTGCCCAAGCAACAGCTTCTGATAGTGATCCATATCCGGCACCACCACCTTCAACTGGTAATCCGCATCCACCCCCGTCACCAGACTGCACTCCAGCACCTGCGGCAACGTACGAATCGCCGCTTCGAAGTTCTCAAAACGCTCCGGCGTATGCCGGTCCATGCCGATCAGCACATAGGCAGTCAAACTCAGCCCGAGCATCTTGCGATCAAGCAAAGCCACCTGACGTGAAATGTAGCCGTCGTCTTCCAGTTGCTTGACCCGGCGTGAGCAAGGGGAGGGCGACAGACCGATGCGCTCGGCCAATTCCTGGTTGGAGATGCGGGCGTCGCGCTGCAATTCCGCCAAAATGCTCAGGTCGTAACGGTCGAGTTTGCTCATCAATCTGTCCTTGGTTGTAACTATTGCGGCGGATTATCTATCCAGGGTTAAAAATTGCGCAAGTGGTGTTTATTTCAGCAATCTTCGCAATCCTCTGTCGCGGTCTCAGGCTTATTCTTATCACCAGAATCACTGCTCGGTAACACAGTCCACGCGGCCCGCCCTATCCGGCCTGCCGCGGCCGCCACCCCCATCGGGGTTGTGCCGGCCCCCGAGCTGCACACTGTCCAGAAGACGGCGTGAGGTGAGCCGACGTCAAAAGCGTCGAGCCAGGACGAAGTTCTCTAGAAGGGAGGCCGACGGGTCTCCCTTTTTTCTTGCCTGCGATTTCATGCCGGGCGCTCAATAAATAAGTTGCGCGACTGATAACCTGTTGCAGAACCGGGCGTATGTATCCCCGGTCTTAGTGATAAGTCCTCTTACATTTGCAGGCCCCGCAGTGAGAAAAAGCATGAATTCACGCCTCTGGCGTCTGGCCGGTGTTGGTTTGCTGTGTGTGAGTGTCAGTGTGCAAGCGTTTGCCGATGAACCGCAGAACCGCGGCCCGGATGGCGGCGGCCACGGCCAGGATCATCAGGGCAACAATCAGGGCCGTGGCGGCAACAATCAGCCGCGTCCGCAGAACAATCCATCGCAGAATCAGCCGCAACAGAATCAGCCGCGTCCGCAGAACAACGACATCATCCGTGGCGACAACAGCCGCCAGTTCGAGCACAACGGCAACAACAATGGCCAGTGGCAGAACCACGATCAGAATCGCCCGGCCTACAATCCCAACCCGGTGCGTCAGCCACCACCGCCGCCGCAACTGCCGGCCAACAGCCTGCCGATCCAGCCACGGCCCGACACCGTGCGCCAGACCCAGGAGCCGCGTCAGGGTTACTACCGTGACGAGCGCCCGCAGAACGGTTATCACAACCAGCAATGGCAGACCGGTAACCGGCCCAACGACAATCGCTGGCCGGGGCGTCCGGACGGTCACGGCAACGGTTGGGGGCCAGGCCCGCAATACCGGCCGGGGCACGTGATCGACCGCTTCCCGGATCGCGATTACCGCGTGCCGTATCGTGGTCAGGATTACTTCTACTCCGGCGGCTACTGGTATCGCCCGCAAGGCCCGCGTTATATCGTCGTGCAGCCGCCGCGCGGGATCCGCATTCAGTATCTGCCGGATTACGCCCGTGAAGTGTGGGTCGGTGGTTCGCTGCTGTTCCTCGCCGCTGGTTCCTACTATGCCTATCAGGAAGCGACGCAGGATTACATCGTGGTCGAACCGCCGGTGCAGCAACAGCCGCAACCGCAGTCTCAAGGCTATGACGTCGAAGCGTATCCGGCCAACGGCCAGTCGCCGGAGCAGGTACAGCAGGACGGTTACCAGTGCTATCAGTACGCCGTGCAGCAAAGCGGTTTCGATCCGCGCACCGCAACGTATCAACCGGCGCCCGAAGTGGTTCAGGCCTACCGCCAGGCTCAGGGCAATTGCCTGAGCAGTCGCGGTTATCAGGTCAGTTACTGAAGCCGGGTTTGCGCCCGTTCAGATTTGACCACTTCCTGCGGGTCGGCGTGCACCAGCACTTCGGCTCGCGGGTAGGCCTTGTGAATGGCATCGGCCGCTTGATCGCTGATGCCGTGCGCCACTGACAGGGTCAGTTCCCCCGGCAATTCCAGGTGCAACTGCACGAACCAATGGTTGCCGGAGATTCGCGTGCGCAAGTCATGCGCGCCCAACACGCCCGGCACACTGCACGCCAGTTCGAGCATGTGCTGACTGACGTCGGTTGGCAGTTCCTCATCCATCAACACCGAAAAACTTTCCCGGGCGATCTGGATTGCACTCCACAGGATATAGGCCGCAATGCCGAGTCCGAACCAGGCATCCAGTTGATGCCAGCCGAACCCGGCCAACATCAGCGCCACCAGAATACTGCCGTTGAGTAACAGATCGGATCGGTAATGCAGTGAGTCGGCACGCACGGCGTTGGAGCCGGTTTGCTTGATCACTCGATGCTGCAGCACCAGCAAGGCCACCGTCAGCAGCAATGAGAAAATGATCACGCCAATGCTGATCCACGGCGCGCCAAGCGGTTCCGGGTGCTGGATGCGTTCGTAGGCCTGAAACGCAATCAACACCGCACTGCCACCAATGAACAGCGCCTGCGCCATGCCTGCCAGCGATTCCGCTTTGCCGTGGCCATAACGGTGATCGTCATCCGCCGGGCGCAGCGCGTAATGCACGGCCAGCAGATTGAGCAGCGAAGCGATGCCATCCAGCGCCGAGTCGGTGAGGCCGGCGAGCATGCTCACCGAGCCGCTCAGCCACCAGGCGACGGCTTTGGCGACGATCAGCGTGCACGCGACCGCCACCGAGGCGCGGGTCGCCAGCCGTAGCAGGCGGGCGTGTTCGGGGCTGGATGTCATTTAACTTCCTTTTCAAGCGGCGGGTTGCAGGCCGAACATCGCCAGTTGCTGAGTGCTGCCCTTGTGTTGAATCAGGCGCGGGTCATCCAGAGGGAAATCTCTGCCCAGCTCGCTTTCGAGAATAGCCTGCAGCTTGTGATTATCGACCTGACCGTCCGGACCGATGGCTTGTTTGAGTTTGGCCGGATCGATCTGCGCGGTGTGACCCGGTTCGAAATAGATCGCGCCGGTGGCAAAGTCGACGGCAAACGCGATCAGCCCGGGAATGATGTAGAACAGCAGGCCCACGGCGTCGAGCACGGCAATCGCCGGGTCGATCTTGCCGTCGATCTGACCGCGCCGGTCCGGGTAGAAAATCGAACCGCACGCGGTGATTTGCGTGAGCAGGGTGGCGACCAGTACACCGCCGATCAGGCGAAAAGGTAAGCGCATGGGAAAATCTCCTGATTCATCTGATAACGAAGCTTCGTCTTGTGAAGTTAAGACCCTGACGAACGCCCGCCAGTTCGCCGTTATACTCGGCCATGGCAGGGCATGCCCACAGTAAATTGCGGCCTCGTCTCACCCCTACCGAAATACGTTGAGGATTGAAGTTGTTTTCTCCAGATCGACACCGCGTGAAGGCTAATGAATCCTGTCGGGGTTCGGCCCTCCGGGCTAAAGCTGTGAGCGCGCCATGCTGCGTTGCGGGACTTGGCAAGGAAACGACCCTTACCTGCGTCCCGCGCCTTGCCTGGCACGCTCACAGCTTTAACGCGACTCGCAATTTACTGTGGGCACGCCCTGGGGAGCCAGCATGAATTCTTTGCCGATCGATGAAGTTTTACCCGCCCTGCGTGAAGCCTTGGCGACGCGCCACGAAGCCGTGCTTGAAGCACCGCCCGGCGCTGGTAAAACCACCCGCGTGCCGTTGGCCTTGCTCAATGAAGCGTGGCTGGCCGGGCAGACCATTCTGATGCTCGAACCGCGCCGCCTCGCCGCGCGTGCAGCCGCAGAACGATTGGCCAGTGAGCTGGGCGAGAAGGTCGGTGAAACCGTTGGTTATCGCATCCGTCTCGACAGCAAGGTCGGCCCCAATACGCGCATCGAAGTGGTCACCGAAGGCATTCTCACCCGGCGTCTGCAGGATGATCCGGCGCTGGAAGGCGTGGGCCTGCTGATCTTCGACGAATTCCACGAACGCAGCCTCGACGCCGATCTGGCGCTGGCCCTGAGTTTGAACGGTCGCGAGTTGTTTCGAGCTGAACAGCCGCTGAAGATTCTGCTGATGTCGGCCACGCTGGAAGGTGAACGTCTGGCCGGGTTGCTGAACGACGCGCCGATCCTGCGCAGCGAAGGGCGCATGTATCCGGTGACGATGCGCTGGGGCCGGCCGTTTCTGCCCGGCGAATACATCGATCAACGCGTCACGCAAACCGTACTCGAAGCGCTGCACGATGAAACCGGCAGCCTGTTGGTGTTCCTGCCCGGGCAGGCCGAGATCCGTCGCGTCCACCAGCAATTGGCCGACGCGATCGGTGAGCGCAGCGATGTGTTGCTCTGCCCGTTGCACGGTGAACTCGACCTTAATGCCCAGCGTGCGGCGATCGATCCGGCGCCGGCCGGTCAGCGCAAAGTGGTGCTGGCGACCAACATCGCCGAGACCAGTCTGACCATCAACGGCGTGCGCGTGGTGATCGACGCCGGGCTGGCGCGGGTGCCGCGTTTCGATCCCGGCAGCGGCATGACGCGCCTTGATACCCAGCGGATTTCCAAGGCCAGCGCCACCCAACGGGCGGGCCGCGCCGGGCGATTGGAACCGGGGGTTTGCTATCGCCTTTGGTCGCAGGATCAGCACGAGCAATTGGCGGCGTATGGCAGCGCGGAAATCCTCTCGGCGGATCTCGCCAGCCTCGCGCTGCAGCTGGGGCGCTGGGGCGTGACGCCTGGCGAACTGGTCTGGCTCGACGTTCCGCCAGCGGCCGCTTATGCCCAGGCGCAGGATTTGCTGCAGCGTCTCGGCGCGCTGGAAGGTGA
The DNA here is from genome assembly GCF_902497745.1 of Pseudomonas fluorescens. Classification (GTDB taxonomy): domain Bacteria; phylum Pseudomonadota; class Gammaproteobacteria; order Pseudomonadales; family Pseudomonadaceae; genus Aquipseudomonas; species Aquipseudomonas fluorescens_BM. The sequence goes on along the minus strand of NZ_CABVHJ010000007.1, from coordinate 182,359 downwards.
GGCGCTGACTTCTCATGGTCAGGCCATGGCTGAGTTGCCGGCGCATCCGCGCATCGGTCATTTGCTGTTGCGCGGTCAGGCATTGGGTTTGGCCAACATGGCGTGCGATGTTGCTGCGTTGCTGGGCGAACGCGATATCTTGCGTGGCGCCGGGGCGGATCTGCACAGTCGGCTGGTGCTGCTCTCGGGTGAAGAACGTGCGGCTCGAGGTGCGCAGGGCGGGGTGCAGCGCGCTAAGCAACTGGCGCGGCAATATCGCGGTTACCTGCGAGGCAAGGCGAGTGAGCCGGTCAGCGATCCTGATCATCCGCGCTGGCTCGGTGCGTTGCTGGCGCTGGCGTATCCGGATCGCGTCGCGCAACAGCGGCGTGCTGGAGGTGCCGAATATCGGCTGGCCAATGGTCGTGCGGCGCTGTTCGCCGAAGCTGACAGCCTGATGAAAGAGCCGTGGATCGTCATCGCCGATCTCGGCAGCCGTCAGGGCCAGCGCGAAGAACGGATTTATCTGGCGGCGGATTTCGACCCTGCGCTGTTTGATTCCGTGCTGGCCGAACAGGTGCGCAACGTCGATCAACTGGACTGGGACGAGCGCGAAGGCGTGCTGCGCGCCGAGCGTCAGCGCAAGGTCGGCGAGCTGATCCTCAGCCGTGAACCGTTGACCGGTCTCGATGAAAATGCGCGCAGTCAGGCGCTGGTCAATCTGGTGCGGCGCAAGGGTCTGGAGTTGCTGCCGTGGACGCCGGAGCTGCGTCAGTGGCAGGCGCGAGTGGCGTTGTTGCGGCAGTTGGAATTGGGTTCGCAAGCTGAAAGCCAGTGGCCGGATGTCAGTGACGCGACGTTGCTGAACACCCTCGAAGATTGGTTGATGCCTTATCTGGGCAAGGTTTCGCGACTCAGCCATTTTGCCAATCTCGATCTGTCGAGCATCGTGCGCAATCTGCTGCCGTGGCCGTTGCCGCAGAAGCTTGATGAGCTGGCGCCGCATCATCTGAGCGTGCCGTCGGGGTCGTCGATTCGTTTGGACTACAGCGAGTTTCCACCGATTCTCGCGGTGCGTTTGCAGGAGTTGTTCGGGCTGGCCGATACGCCGCGAATCGCCGGTGGGCGGCAGGTGGTCAAATTGCATCTGCTATCGCCAGCGCGGCGCCCGGTGCAGGTGACGCAGGATCTGGCCAACTTCTGGCGCAGTACCTATGCCGAGGTGAAGAAGGATTTGAAGGGGCGGTACCCGAAGCATTACTGGCCGGATGATCCGTTGGTGGCCGAGGCGACCGCACGGGCCAAACCGCGTGGCACCTGAAGATCAAGAGATCGCAGCCTTCGGCAGCTCCTACAGAATTGAAGTCGGCCACAGAATAACGGTACGACACCGATCTACTGTGGGAGCGAGCCTGCTCGCGAAGGCGTCGTGTCAATCGATACATCCGCTGACTGAACATCTGCATTCGCGAGCAGGCTCGCTCCCACAGGGGCCTATGGTGCAGGGGATGGCGGGTTCAGCTCACGGCAGGGCAAACACGGTTTTAACCCATCCCTGCAGGGTGTATTTCTGATAGATGTGCTCAGGCACATCGACATACGGATCCGTAATGAACCGTTCCGGAATCACCGGGTTGGCCTCATCGATCACCAGAATGTTCGCCGGGTTGTAGAAGTCATAGTCGACCACGCTGTTGTTGGTGGTGATGACTTTTTTCCGTGAGGCCATGGCTTCGAAGAAACGGAAGCTCAACCCGGCCTGCCCGGGCTTGGCTATATCGAGAATGATCCGCGAGCGCTTGACCAGCTCACCCACCGATTCCAGCGACATTCTCTGTTCGAAAAAGGTGATGCCCGGATGCGCGCCCGGAACCGGTTTGGACTGAACCAGAAACTTGTAATCGGTCACCCCGAGGCGATCGAATTCCTCTGCCAGACCGGCAAGTGCCGGCACCCGATCCTTGCCCGCCATCACTACAAGCGCCGAGTACTCACCGGGCTCACCGTCCGCGATGTAGTCGTCGTAAATGAAGTTGTAGAGTTTTTTCAGCCCGTAGCTTTCGGCATTTTCCGGGTCGAAGGAAAACACCTCGTCATAACCGGCAAGCGCTTCGCGCGTCATCGGCCAGCGACTGAAGCTGTCGTAGAGGTAGGCGATCTTGTGGTCGGAAACCTTGAGTCCGGCGGCCAACTGGTTTGCATCGATCTGGGCCGGGTTGATGATGAGTGCGGCGTCGAAACGTCCATGCGCAGCGATAGCTTTGTTGAACTGGCGTAACTGTGCCCAGCGTTTCAGCGGGCGGCGCAGGATCTTCGGCGCCCGATCAAAACTGTTCTGCATCGATGACGTATCGATAAAACACACGTCGTTGTCGATCATCAGATAGTCCGCCAGTTTGCGCGCGTAACCACCAATATCCTTGCACACCAATAAGATTTTCATGGGATTCCATATCGTCAATTCGAGCGACGGGTCGATATTCCTTGGCCCTGCCTAGGGCGCCACCGGTAGCAGGAAGCGCGCAATCACCGGCAAGTGATCGGAAATGCGCAACGTATCGTCCTGGCGCACCGTTGCTTCGACCCGTTTGATCTTCGGGCTGTAAAACAGATAGTCGACCGTGCGATCCGGGCCGTTCAGGCCAGGATCGTTGGGGTAGTGGGTCAGCCATTGCGCCCGGTCGATGCCGCTGGCTTCGTTGTTGGTCGGGATCATCGGGTACTTGTCCCACAGCAGATGCAGTTCGCTGTCGGCGGAGTAGGGCGTGCGTTGTTCGGCAGGCAGGCGGCGGTACTGGCCGAGTGGCAACAGATTGAAATCACCACCAATCAACCACGGCAGGCCCTGGCTTTCGTACTTGTCGAGCACTTTGGCCACGGCACTCACCTGTGCCAGCGCGGTGTCATTTGGTTGGCTGGAGCGTTCCAGATGCGTATTGAACACAGTCAGTTGCCCGCCATCGCTCAGTGGCAGTTTGGTCGCGAGCAGGGCGTCTTTCGGCTGGAACTGGCGGCTGATGAAGTTGGCGGCAGCCACTGGCAATTGCAGGCGCTCGGCGTGCTCGATGCGATAGCGGCTCAGGGTCGCCAGTTGCCGGCCGACGCTGCCAAAGATGTGTCGATCAGGGACGAATTCGGCTTTCCAGTCAAACGCACTGGCGTTGCATGGGTACAGGTCGGCGACCCGTTCCTGCAAGAGCTTGAGCTGATCCTGATAATCGCTGGCCTTGGCGCCTTCATCGAGTTCCTGCAGCAGCACCACATCCGGCTGCTCATCGCGGATTACCCGCGCCACTTCGTCGAGGCTGAAGGCCATGTCTTCCGGTGTCGGCGCTTCATCGTTGCCCTGGGCCAGATCATTCCAGAACACGTAACGCTTGCCGGCCAGGTACTGCACGTTCCAGGTCATGACTTTCAGCGCCTGGCCCGGCACCAGTATCGGTGGCGTCCCCGTGCAACTGATCGGCAGGGTTTCGCGGGCGTCGGGGCGCCAGGTCAGGCTGAACAGCAGCCCGCCGATCAGGGCGATGGCGAGCACAACAAGTAACAGGGTGTAGCGCAGTAGACGGGTCATGGCTCGGCTTATAGCGTTACAGAAAGTGGCCTCGAGCATACCTGACGGCTGTCTCGAAGCCCAAGCGCAGAGCTGTCAGACCGCTCTGTCACGTTTGTCAGGCAATTCGCTGATCAGCATGAACAGGCGGAACAACACCACACTGGTGAACAGTTGCAGGAAGCTGTGAGCGCTGTCGATCAGTATGGCGATCACAGGATTCTGCGGCTCGGGGTACACCGCCAGTGTCGCGCCTTTGAGCAACCACAGCGGCGTCATCACACAGAGAATGCACAGCAGGATTCGCCAGAAATGCCCACGGGTCAGGCGCAGGCTTTCCTTCATCGCCTGCAAGGGCCCCATGCCGCGCAGCACCAGCAGGTATTCGCCGAATGCGAGCATGACCATCAGCATCAGGCCTGGGAGGAAATACAGCGACAGGCCCAACAGAATCAGCAAGGTGTTCAGCGCCGTGAGCAGGGCGAAACGTGGCCAAAGGGTGGCGGCCATTGCCAGCAGGTCACGATTGCGCGGTGCCTCGCCACGGCTGCGCGCATCGAGGAAAAGGATCAGCGCTGCGGTGTACAGCGGATACACCAGCAGACCAACGACGATGCTAATTGCCGAGATGTTTTCCGGCCCGCTGGCGTGATCGACCACTTGTTGCAGGAACGCTTCGAAAATCACCAGCGGCAGGCACAACCGTACGATGCTGCCCAAATGGCGTTTGAAAAAATACAGAGAGTCGCGCAGTACTTCGAGGGCATTCATCAGTCGGTATCGCAGGTGGAAAACAGTGGCTCACTTTAACCGATGATCGCCGGCGCGACACAAACGTAAACATTCGGTAAAGGTCATTGAAACGTTTTGTCACCGTCTCCATTACAGGAGAGCACCTCGGCCAACGTGGACGAGGGCAATGTTATCCCCGGCAATCTACGAGGTCGCCATGAACAGCGAAGAGCAAACCCTGATCGATGGACTGTTTTCCCGGCTGCAGCAGGCCGAAACGGAGGCAGCCCCGCGCGACGCCCAGGCCGAGACGCGGATCAAGGAACACCTGACCCGCCAGCCGGCGGCAGGTTATTTCATGACCCAGGCGATTCTGGTGCAAGAGGCTGCGCTCAAGAGCCTCGATGAGCAGAACAAGCAACTGACCCGGCAAGTCCAGCAGTTGCAGGCCGAGTTGCAGTCGGCCAAAGCCCAGAGTGCTGCACCGGCGCCGAGCGGCGGCGGTGGTTTTCTTTCGAGCATTTTTGGTGGCAGCCCGCGTCCGGCGCCGACCCAAAGTACTGCTCCGACGTCGACCGGAGGCTGGCGTGAACCGGCACCGCAGCAGAACTTCGGCGCACCCGCACCACAACAGAATTTCGGTGCAGCACCGCCTAATTACGCTCAGCAAGCTGCTCCGGCAGCAGGCAGCAGTTTCCTCGGCGGCGCCCTGAAAACCGCCGCCGGTGTGGCCGGTGGCGTGATGCTGGCGCAGGGCATCAGCAGCCTGTTCCATCACAATCAGCAGCCGGAAGAAATCGTTGAAGTGATCAAGGAAGAGCCGGCGCAGGTCGCTGACCAGAGCAGCAATGGCTGGGGCGAAGATCAGCGTGTGGCCGATAACGGCTTCTCTGGCAACGACCAGGGCGGATTCACCGACACCGACTACGGTAACGACAATTCTTCCTTCTTTGATGACGACGATTCCTTCGTCTGATTCACCATTCGTCCGGAGCCCCTGAGGGCTCCGGGCCGATTATTCGCGGAACCTTCCTTCGGGCTGGCATACTGAGCGCCTTTTTCGGGCCTGGCGCCTGATCCCGCTTCGAGCGCTTGCGCGCCCACAGGAACTCCGGTGAAAAAAATCGCAGTGTTCGCCGACGTGCAGAACCTCTACTACACCGTGCGTCAGGCCTATGGTTGCCACTTCAACTACGCCGCGCTGTGGGCAGACATCAGCAAGGACGGGCAGATCGTCGAGGCCTACGCCTACGCGATCGACCGTGGCGACAGCAAGCAGCAGCAGTTCCAGCAGATCCTGCGCAATCTGGGCTTCACCGTGAAGCTCAAACCCTACATCCAGCGCAGCGACGGCTCGGCCAAGGGCGACTGGGACGTGGGCATCACCCTCGACATCATGGACGCCGCCGACCACGTCGACGAAATTGTCCTGGCCTCCGGTGACGGCGATTTCGACATGCTGCTCGAACGCATCATCAGCAAACACGGCGTGCAAGCGGTCGCCTATGGCGTGCCCGGCCTGACGGCCAACTCGCTGATCCGCGCCGCCAGCCGTTACGTGCCGATCGAAGGCGCGTTGTTACTCAAGAGTTGAACGGAGTTGAACCCGGTTTGGAACGCATTGCAGTCATCGACTTTGAAACCACCGGCCTGTCGCCGAACAGCAGCTGCCGCGCCACGGAAATCGCCGTGGTCATGCTGGAAAACGGCCGCATCGTCGAGCGTTACCAGAGCCTGATGAACGCCGGCGTACGCGTCCCCGCGTTCATCGAACAACTGACCGGCATCAGCAACGCCATGCTGCGCACCGCGCCGCCGGCCGAGCAGGTGATGAACGAGGTCAACGAGTTCGTCGGCTGCACGCCGCTGGTAGCGCACAACGCATCGTTCGACCAGAAGTTCTGGGACTTTGAACTGGGGCGGATCAAGCGCACGCGGTTGCAGAACTTTGCCTGTTCGTTGCTGCTGGCGCGGAGGCTGATGCCGGCGGCGCCGAATCACAAGCTCGGTACGCTGACCACTTTTGCGCGTTTGCCGCACACGGGACAGGCTCACCGGGCCATGGCGGATGCCGAGATGGCGGCCAACCTGATGGCGCATCTGGCGGATGAGTTGCGCGGCAAGCATGGTGTGCGCGAGCTATCCCATGATCTGCTGTGCAAACTGCAGAAAGTCCCTGCCGCGAAAGTCAGCGAACACTTGCAGCGTTACCGCTGATCCTGAATCCAGTACAAAAAACCTGTGGGAGCGAGCTTGCTCGCGAATGCGGTGTGTCATTCAACTTCTATGTGACTGATCTACCGCTTTCGCCAGCAAGCTCGCTCCCACAGTAGGGCTTATTGTCATCAGGATTTGCCGTTACTTTCGATCTGGCCGAGCGGCACACGCTTTTCGATCGCGCTCGACAACACAATCGAGGTTTTGCTGAAGCCAAACTTCGCCACGCGATTGATCAATTCCTCCAGCTCCGTCATCGATCCCACAGCGGCCTTCATCATCACGCACGGATCGCCTGTCACTCGAAAGCACTCGGTCAGTTGCGGGATTTTTACCAGTTCGTCGTAGACCTTCTGACTGCCGTTCTGGTGCAGGCGCAATTCGATCATGCACTGGATCGGCAGGCCGATTTTCGACAGATCGATTTTTGCCTCATAGCCGGTGATCACTCCGGACGCCTCAAGCTTGGCCACACGCTCGGCCACAGCCGGCGCTGACAGGTTAACTTTGCGCGCCAGATCGGCGTAGGACGCACGGCCGTTTTCGAGCAGGGCGCTGAGCAGCATGCGGTCGTATTTGTCCAAGGCCGGACTCCTGAAAATGCCAGACTTTCGAAATCGTGGTTAAACCCGTCGATCTCCGTGATTTCCAAAGTGTACCGGCGCTATAAACAGGTTTTGTAGCTTATTTTTACTCGCCTGCCTTTCTAGAATAATTCATCCGCTACCTCTGACCTTCGAGCTGCCCATGCCTGCCTTGCGCCGTTTTTCCTTGCCGCTGATCGCCGCGTTTTTTGCGCTGTATGTGATTTGGGGATCGACCTATCTGGTGATCCGCATTGGCGTTGAGTACTGGCCGCCGCTGATGCTCGGCGGTGTGCGCTTCGTGATCGCCGGTACGTTGATGTATGCATTCCTGCGCTGGCGCGGGGCCCCTGCGCCGACCTGGGCGCAATGGAAAGCGGCGGGGATCATCGGGATTTTGCTGCTCAGTTTCGGTAACGGCGCGGTGAGTGTCGCCGAGCACACCGGTGTGGCTTCCGGGGTTGCTGCGTTGGCGGTGGCGACGGTGCCGCTGTTTACTTTGCTCTGTGGATATTTCTGGGGCGCGCGTAATACCCGTCTCGAGTGGGCCGGGGTGGCGTTGGGGATTATCGGCATCGCCATGCTCAACATGGGCTCCAACCTGCAATCGAGTCCGATGGGCGCAGCATTGCTGATTTTCGCGGCGGCAACCTGGGCGTTCGGTTCGGTGTGGAGCAGACACTTGCCGTTGCCGCAGGGCGCGATGGCCAGTGCGGTGGAAATGCTGGTCGGCGGTGTGGTGTTGCTGATCGGCAGCGCTGTCAGTGGCGAGCATCTGCAAGCGATGCCGCCGGTTGAAGGCTGGCTGGCGCTGGCGTACCTGATCTTTTTCGGCTCGATCATCGCCTTCAATTCCTACATGTACCTGCTCAAGCACGTACGTCCAGCGGCGGCGACCAGTTATGCCTACGTCAACCCGGCGGTCGCAGTGTTGCTGGGGATTGTGTTTGTCGGCGAGACCATCGGCATCGAGGAAGCGCTGGCGATGCTGGTGATCATCAGCGCTGTGGTGTTGATCGGCTTGCCGCAGTGGCGCCGCCCGGCACAGCCGCCAGTTGCAGCGCCGACAGCCGTTCCCGCGGAACAGCGTACGAATTAGGGTAAACTGCGCGGCATTGCATGCCCGCGTCATTTTTTCCTACGGTACTTCCATGACTTTCGCCACCCTTGGCCTGATCGAACCCTTGCTGCGCTCCCTCGAGAAGCTCGGCTACCAGACCCCGACGCCGGTTCAGGCGCAAGCCATTCCGGCCGTGCTGGCCGGTCGTGACCTGATGGCTGCCGCCCAGACCGGCACCGGCAAGACCGCCGGTTTCGCCTTGCCGCTGCTGCAGCTGCTGGCCATGGAAGGGCCGAAAGTCGCTGCCAACTCGGCGCGTGCGCTGATTCTGGTGCCGACCCGCGAGCTGGCCGAGCAGGTTCATGAGTCTGTGCGCCAGTACGCCGAAAACCTGCCGCTGCGCACTTATGCGGTTTACGGCGGTGTCAGCATCAACCCGCAAATGATGAAGCTGCGCGGCGGTGTCGATGTGCTGGTCGCCACGCCGGGTCGCCTGATCGATCTGTTCCGCCAGAACGCGCTGAAACTCGATCAGTTGCAGACTCTGGTGCTGGATGAAGCCGATCGTATGCTCGACCTGGGCTTCTCCGAAGAACTGGCGAACATTTATCGCATGCTGCCGAAAAAGCGCCAGACCCTGCTGTTCTCCGCGACCTTCTCCGATGACATTCGCCTGCTGGCCGGGCAGATGCTCAACGATCCGCTGAGCATTGAAGTCAGCCCGCGCAACGTTGCCGCCAACACCGTCAAGCAGTGGGTGGTGACGGTAGACAAAAAGCGCAAAGCCGAACTGTTCGTGCACCTGATGCGCAAGAACAAGTGGAAGCAGGTGCTGGTGTTCGCCAAGACCCGCAACGGTGTTGATGCGCTGGTGGAAAAACTCCAGGGTCTCGGTGTGAATGCCGACGGTATCCACGGCGACAAACCGCAGGCCACCCGTCAGCGTGCGCTGGACCGTTTCAAGCTCAGCGAAGTGCAGATTCTGGTCGCGACTGACGTTGCGGCGCGGGGTCTGGATATCGAAGATCTGCCGCTGGTGATCAACTTCGATCTGCCGATCGTGGCTGAGGATTACATTCACCGTATTGGCCGTACGGGCCGTGCTGGCGCAACCGGTGAGGCGATTTCGCTGGTGTGTGCGGATGAAGTGAACATGTTGTCGGCGATTGAAATGCTGACTCGCCAGACCTTGAAGCGTCAGAACGAACCGGATTTCGAACCGGAGCACCGTGTGCCGGATACTGATGCCAGCGGTCAGGTGATCAAGAAGCCGAAGAAACCGAAGAAGCCGAAAGCTTCGGGCGGTGGCGGCAAGCGCAATCTGGGCAAGTGGGTGGATAGTGGCGAGACGCAGGCTCCGGAGCCTTCGATCAAACCTGTGCGTAAAGTGCCGGTGTTTAACACTGGGCCGCGTAAGCGTAAGCCTTAAGGTCAAAAGCCCCTCACCCTAACCCTCTCCCGTAGGGAGAGGGGACTGATTGGGGGATGCTCGCGAAGTACGCCGACCTGATTCTTGTGTTGTGAATCCATAATCGACAGAGCTTTCGCCAGACACCTCGGTCGATTGACCAAATCCATAATCGACTCGGTTTTTCAGGTCGACGGATGACGTCAGACACCTCGGTCAGCTCCCTCTCCCTCTGGGAGAGGGCTGGGGTGAGGGTTCAGGCAGACGCCTCGGACTTGAGCCACTGCACAATACCCAACCCCGCCGCCCGCCCGCTGGCAAAACACCCCGTCAGCAAATACCCGCCCGTCGGTGCTTCCCAATCCAGCATTTCCCCCGCGCAGAACACCCCCGGCAACGCCTTGAGCATCAAGCGCTCATCCATCGCCTCGAACGTCACGCCCCCGGCACTGCTGATCGCCTCGTCCAGTGGACGGGTTTTCACCAACGTCAGCGGCAACGCCTTGATCGCCCGCGCCAACAGCGCCGGATCAGCAAACGTCGCCGCATCAGTCAACTCCCGCAACAACGCCGCTTTAACTCCGTCAATGCCAACCTGACTGTGCAGATGCTTGGCCATCGAGCGCGAGCCGCGAGGCTTGCTCAATGCCGCCTGCAATTTATCCACAGGTCGGCCGGGCAGCAGGTCGATGTGAACAACCGCCGCGCCATACTGATTGATCGCCTCACGAATCGGCGCCGACAGCGCATAAATCAGACTGCCTTCAATCCCGGTCGCGGTGATCACGCATTCGCCCAAGCGCGGAACGTCGTCGTTCAAGCCGATGGCGATATTTTTCAGCGGCGCACCGGCGAATTTGCTGACCATCAATTCGCTCCAGGCCTGCACCTCGAAGCCACAATTACTTGGTTGCAACGGCGCCAGTCCTACACCACGCTGCTCCAGCGCCAACATCCACGCACCGTCGGAGCCGAGGCGAGCCCAACTGCCACCGCCGAGGGCGAGCAGGGTGGCGTCGGGTTTCACGGTGATTTCACCTTCCGGGCTGTCGATGCGCAGCGCGCCGTGTTCATCCCAACCGAGCCAGCGATGGCGGGTGTGGATAACTACGCCACTGTCGCGCAGGCGTTTGAGCCAGGCACGCAACAGTGGCGCGGCTTTCATGTCGGTGGGAAACACGCGGCCGGAGCTGCCGATGAAGGTTTCAATGCCCAGATCGTGAATCCATGTGCACAACGCATCGGCGTCGAAGCCGCGCAACAACGGCGCGATCTGCGGCGCGCGCTCGGCGTAACGCGAGAGGAATGCCGGGTAGGCTTCGGAGTGGGTGATGTTCATCCCGCCGACGCCGGCGAGCAGGAATTTTCGGCCCACCGAGGGCATGCCGTCGTAGAGATCGACGCGAACTCCGGCCTGGCTCAGCACTTCAGCGGCCATCAGGCCGGCGGGGCCACCGCCGATGATGGCGACGTGAGCGGGGGAGGAGGCGGAAGTCTGGGTCATGGCATGCGCTGCGGTATGGCGGGATAAGGCGCGCATTCTAACAGCGCAGATCTCTTGTAGGAGTGAGCCTGCTCGCGATAGCGGTGTGTCAGCCAAATTAATGTTGAAGGTGTTGACGCTATCGCGAGCAGGCTCACTCCTACAGGGATTTGAGGTGGCCTTGAGTTGTTGGTTAAAAATTAGCCAGTGTTCTGTAGGCCACAGTAGGTATGGCCTGTAGTCCCTTTCACTCAGGTTATCCACAGGCCGTTCCACAGCGATTGTGGGTAACGCAGCACAGCTCAATGACAACCGTGTGACTGCCAGACCCGCTGCGCGCTGTGATGGAGAATGCCGTGGCGGCGGGCGAGGGCGTGGCGATCCTTGCTGTAACCGCCGCCAATCACACCCATCACCGGAATGTCGCGGCCCAGGCAATGGCGCATCACGCTTTCATCGCGGGCGGCGACGCCTTCATCGGTCAGTTGCAGATAACCGAGGGCGTCGTCCTTGTGTACATCAACGCCGGCGTCGTACAGCACCAGATCCGGTTGATACAGCGGCAGCAAATAGTTGAGTGTGTCATCGACCACTTTCAAATAATCGGCATCGCCCATGCCTTTGGGCAGCGGAATGTCCCAGTCACTTTCCGCTTTGCGTGCAGGAAAATTCTTCTCGCAGTGCAGGGAAACGGTAATCGCCTCCGGCGTGTCATGGAGAATCCGTGCGGTGCCGTCGCCCTGATGCACATCGCAATCGAAGATCAGCACGCGACTCACCCGGCCGCTTTGCAGCAGGTAATGGCTGATGATCGCCAGGTCATTGAAAATGCAGAAACCGGCCGGGTAATCGTAATGCGCATGGTGAGTGCCGCCGGCCAAGTGGCAGGCCAGGCCATGCTCAAGGGCTTTTTCCGCCGCCAGAATCGAACCGCCGACCGCCCGCACCGTACGCCGCGCCAACGCTTCGTTCCACGGCAAGCCGAGACGCCGCTGGTCTTCGCGGGACAACTCGCCGCTCATGTAGCGTTCGATATACGCACGGTCATGGGCCAAAGCGAGAATGTCGTTAGGGCAGATCTCGGGGCGCAGCAGGTCGGCATCGCGGGTCAGACCGCTGTCGACCAGGTGATCACGCAACAAACGAAACTTGTCCATCGGGAAGCGGTGATCCGCCGGAAACTCGGGGCTGTAGTCTTCGTGGTAGATCAGCGGCAATGGCATGGCGATTTCGTGTAGGAACGTAGGAATGAGTGAAGGATCCTACCAGCGATGTAGACTTGCGGCATGGAAACGGAGGGGCACGATGGAGCCGATACTGGAACTTGAAAGCGCGCGCTTGCTGATGCGTCAGTGGCAGGACGAGGATTTGCCGGCATTTGCCGCGATGTGCGCCGATCCTCAGGTGATGCGCTATTTTCCGGCACCGTTGAGCCGCCTGGAAAGCGCCTCGATGATCGGCCGCGTGCGCGGGCATTTTGCCGAACACGGCTTTGGTCTGTGGGCGCTGGAGCGCAAGGACAGCGGCGAATTTATCGGTTTCACCGGTCTCGGCGTGGTCGGTTTCGATGCACCGTTTACGCCGGCGGTGGAGATTGGTTGGCGCCTGGCCAAGGAACATTGGGGCCTGGGCTATGCCAGTGAGGCGGCGTGGACCGCTCTGCGTTGCGGCTTTGATCGCTTGGCCTTGAAGGAAATCGTTTCCTTCACCGCGCAATCCAATTTGCCCTCAGAGAAAGTCATGCAGGCGATTGGCATGCATCACGCCCCGGAAGATGATTTCGATCATCCGAAACTGCCCGTCGATCATCCGTTGCGCCGGCATGTGCTGTACCGCATCACTCGGGAACAATGGCTGCAAACCTTGCATGGATAAGCCGACACGGACGTTTACAATGGCCGCCATATCATTGGCCCGCGCCAGAATCTGAATCGGCCGCCGCAGCCAAGACTGCGCGGCATATAGCTTTGTGTGAGGAGAGTCTGAATGAGCCAAGTGTTGGAAGATCTGGTCGACTTGCTGACCCTGGAACCGATCGAAGAAAACCTGTTCCGTGGCCGTAGCCAGGATCTGGGTTTCCGTCAGTTGTTCGGTGGTCAGGTGCTCGGCCAGTCGCTGTCGGCGGCCAGTCAGACCGTTGAAGAAGCGCGCCATGTGCATTCGATGCACGGTTATTTCCTGCGCCCGGGCGATGCCAAGTTGCCGGTGGTCTATTCGGTTGATCGCGTGCGTGATGGCGGCAGCTTCAGCACCCGCCGCGTCACGGCGATCCAGAAGGGCCATCCGATTTTCACCTGCAGTGCATCGTTCCAGTACGACGAAGCGGGCTTCGAGCATCAGAGCCAGATGCCAGTGGTAGTCGGACCGGAAAACCTGCCGTCGGAGCTGGAACTGACCCAGCAACGCGCACACCTGATCCCCGAGCACATGCGCGAAAAGTTGTTGTGCCCGAAACCGATCGAAGTGCGCCCGGTCACCGAAAAAGACCCGTACAACCCGCAGCCGGCCGATCCGGTGAAGTACGTGTGGTTCCGTGCTGACGGTGCGCTGGCCGACATCCCTGCGCTGCACAAATACCTGCTGGCCTACGCCTCGGACTTTGGCCTGCTGACCACCTCGATGCTGCCTCACGGCAAATCGGTCTGGCAGAAAGACATGCAGGTCGCCAGCCTTGATCACGCGCTGTGGTTTCACAATGATCTGCGCGCCGATGACTGGTTGCTCTACGCGATGGACAGCCCGTGGGCCGGTAATTCCCGTGGTTTCTCCCGTGGCAGCGTGTACAACCGTGCCGGGCAACTGGTCGCGTCGGTGACGCAGGAAGGCTTGATCCGTCATCGCAAGGATTGGGCATGAGCCTGAAAGATGTGAAGCACTGGGTGTTCGACATGGACGGCACGTTGACCGTTGCCGTGCATGATTTTGCGGCGATTCGCGTGGCGCTGGCGATTCCGCCGGAGGACGACATCCTCACCCATCTCGCGGCATTGCCGGCGGATGAAGCAGCGGCGAAACACGCTTGGCTGCTGGAACACGAAAGGGATCTGGCGCTGGGTTCGACCCCGGCCACCGGGGCGGTGGAGCTGGTGCGTGATCTGCATGCGCGCGGTTATCGCCTTGGCATCCTCACTCGCAATGCGCGGGAATTGGCGCATGTGACGCTGGATGCCATTGGTTTGGCTGACTGCTTTGCGGTGGACGATGTGTTGGGCCGCGATGAAGCGCCGCCGAAGCCGCATCCGGGTGGCTTGCTGAAACTGGCAGAGGCCTGGGCAGTACCGGCCAGGGAGATGGTGATGGTCGGTGATTACCGCTTTGATCTGGATTGCGGTCGAGCGGCGGGGGCGCGGACGGTGTTGGTGAATTTGCCGGATAACCCGTGGCCGGAGTTGACCGATTGGCATGCGCGCGATTGTGTGGAGTTGCGGCGGATGCTTCTGGCCTGAGATTTTTGCTGTGTGAAGGACGCCTTCGCGAGCAGGCTCGCTCCCACATTAGATCTCCGGTGCACAGAGATTTTGTGTAATGCATCAATCCAATGTGGGAGCGAGCCTGCTCGCGAAGAGGCCAGATCATCCACCGCACAACTTACTGTTCAAACAACGCCTTCTGCCCCTCCGGCGAGGTCAGCATCCCATCGCCGTTATGCCCGACCCCGGGCACTTCAACCAACCTTTGATTCACCCCTTCCGGATGGCGGCGCAGCAAATACCCGAAGTACAACTTCCCACGTTCCAGGCGATACGCACCTTGCGCCTCGGCTTCACAACGCTTGTCCAGGGCCGGGTGCTTGGGATCGATGTCCTGCTGCCCAAGCAGATAAATCACCTCGCGTTTGACGTAACTGCTCTCAAGCTGCAACGGCGTTTGCCCACCGGCATAGACCGGCATGTCTGACAGACCGTACTTCCAGCGATTGAAACCCGCGCACTTGGCGTGATCGAACGCCACCGGCCGTTGTTCATTGAAATACGCGTACGACGACGGATTCGCCACCACATAACGCAGACCAATGCCGTTGGCCTTCAGCGCCGGTTGATCCTTGGCCAGCAGGGCATAACGCTGTACAACCTGGCCGCCGCCGGAATGACCGAAGATTACGATCTGCTTCACGTCGGGAAACTGTTTGCGATCGCTGATCCGTCCGATGATCTCATCGAGTGCCGCATAGGAACTCAACGGATTCGGCCCTGTGGATAACCCGCCGCCCATCCATTCGTTGCCCTGCCAGCGCAGGACGGTGGCGGGCAACGAGTACAAGGCAACGTCACTTTCATTGAGAAACTGCGGGGCAATCACCAAGGTGTGCGTGGTTTGTCCCGCCAGCTCGGCCGCACTCTCGGCGCTTTTGCGATAGGTCTCGGCGTTGCGCAATCGGCCATGAATGACGATCAACACTCGCTCGATCTTCTCCGGCGCAGGCCCGATGCCCACCGCCATTTCCCCGGCCTTGAGTTGCAAGCGACCGGGGCTGATCGCATCGACACCGGCGGCTTGCGCAGTGCTGCCAACAATCAGTAACGCTAGAAGCCATTTATGCATTTACAGGTTTTTCGCCGCGAAGGTGTCGCACTGGCCGACCTGGCCCTGCGCGAATCCGGTTTTGAACCAGCGCACCCTTTGCGCCGACGTACCGTGAGTAAACGAGTCCGGCACCACACGGCCCTGACCCTGTTGTTGCAGGCGATCATCACCGATGGCGTTGGCCGCATTCAAGGCTTCTTCGATGTCACCCGGTTCCAGCCAGTTCAAGCGTTTCTGTGCGCTATAGGCCCAGACACCAGCGAGGCAGTCGGCCTGCAGTTCCTGGCGCACCAGCAAGCCGCCATCGCCTTCTATCTGCCGGCCTTGCTGGCGGGCTGTCTGAATTTTCGCCGAGACGCCAAGAAGCGTCTGCACATGGTGTCCGACTTCATGCGCGATCACGTAGGCCTGAGCGAAGTCACCGGCGGCCTTGAAGCGTTGTGACATTTCCTGGAAGAACGCCATGTCCAGATAGACCTTCTGGTCGGCCGGGCAATAGAACGGGCCGGTCGCCGAGGTCGCAAGCCCGCAGGCCGAGTTGACCCGATTGCTGAACAGCACCAGGGTCGGGTCTTTATATTGCCGGCCAGCCTGCTGGAAAATCGTGCCCCAGGTGTCTTCGGTATCACCAAGGATCGAGCGGACGAATTCGGCTTGCTCATCGTTGGCCGGCGGCGCCTGACGGGTTTGTGAGGTGGGCGCGGCTTGCTGGCCCGATTGCCCGGCGAGCTGACCGAGAATCTGCAGCGGATCCTGGCCGGTGATCCAGCCAATACCGACGATCAGCAGAATCGCGCCCAGGCTCAGGCCTTTGCCACCGCCGAAGCGCATGCCGCCACCGCCGCCGGCATCATCACCACGGGCATCGACGACGTTGTCACTGCGTCGGCCTTTTTTCCATAGCATGTAGGAATCCTCTTCTTATCCGGTGGAGAGTAACGTGGTGATGAGTGTTGCTGCTGTGCGAGAGTGGCGCCAGTCCGGTCGTCAGACATTAGGATTGGACTGACAGTTCGATCACTGGTGTGGCATTGATTCACGCTGTTGTCACGGACTATAACTGCGCGCCGTCAAAGGTCCTGCAGTCGCCCTCAGCGTCATTGAATCCGGTATTGAACCATTTGATGCGTTGCTCGGAGGTGCCGTGAGCGAACTCCTTCGGGTTGACGGTGTTATTCGCCTTGCGCATCAAGTAGTCATCACCGACCATGGAGGCGGCCGTCAGCGCTTCATCAATATCTCCGGGTTCCAGCCATTTGAAGCGCTCTTGCGCGTGGTGCGCCCAGACGCCTGCCAGACAATCGGCTTGCAACTCCAGACGAACACTCAGCCCGTCCGCCCCTGGATATTTTTGCCCCTGCGCCTGGGCTTGCTCAAGGCGTGTGAGCACCCCGGTTTCGTTCTGAATATGGTGCCCGACCTCGTGAATGATCGCATAGGCCTGAGCGAAGTCGCTGACGGTTGAGGACTGGACGGCCACTTCTCCCAGTGTTTCGAGATTGATGTAGATCGTTTTATCCTCAGGGCAGTAAAACAAGCCCATTTCATTCGGGCGCTGTGGCCCGCAGCCCGTCGCGACTTTTTCATCAAACAGAACCAGTGCTGGCGGCTGATACTGTTTGCCCTGTTGCGCAAACAGTTCAGTCCAGACTTCTTCGCTGCTTCCCAAGATGGACTCGACGAAGAAGCGATGCGGGTCATCATGGATCTGAAGCTGGTGCTGGATGGCCGCCTCCGTTTGTACCTTGGCGATCACTGCGGCTTCCGGGCCGAATGCTTTTTCAATGTCGGCCCAGAATGTCGCCGAAATGCCCAGCACGGAGGCAACCAGGCCGGCGGCAAGGATTTTCCCTGTCGGGCTACGGACATCCTTGTCCTTTCGTTGGTCGTTTACGTTTTCGCTGCGTTTTGCCTTGTTCCATAACATGATCGATTTCTCTCATAGGTTGATTGGGCGTTTATCGCCGGCCCTATGAATAACCGCAGCGGAAAATGCGTGCAGGACAGATCTGTAAGAGCACGTAAGACGTTTGCCCGGAAATGAGAGAAGTCGACCATTTTCCTCGTCAGTTATCGAATTCGTCCCACACGGGGGCAAACGCCGGATTGACCTGGCGTTCGCGTTTCGACAAACCGGCGATAAGCGCCCGGTCTGCCGGGTCCAGGTCGACATTCAACGCCTGTAGGTTGGCCAGTTGATTGGCCCGACTGCTGGCCTTGGGAATCGCTGCGACGCTGGCCTGCTCGAGCAGCCACTTGAGTGCGACTTGCGTTGGTAACACGTTATGTTTTTCGGCGATCTGTTGGATCTGCGGGATGTCCGACACCTTGTTACGCGCCAGCGGGGTGTAGGCCGTCAGCGCCATATCGTGTTGCCGGGCGTAGTCGAGCAGGGCGTTCTGGCCGAGCAGGACGTGGTACTCGACCTGAATCGCTGACAGACCAATCCCATATTCCTCGACGACTTTGCGTAGCAGGGGCAGCGGAAAATTCGCCACGCCGATGTTGCGCGCCAGACCTTGCTCTTTGAAGGAGGCCAACGTGGCGAGGGTGCTTGGCAAATCCCAGTCGGTTGTCGGCCAATGAATCATGAACAGATCGACGTAATCACTGCGCAGGGCTGTGAGGCTGCGATCCATGGAGTGGCGCATCGCGTCGGGTTGCAGCTGGTCCCACCAGACCTTGGTGGTGACATGAATCTGTTCGCGCGGTGTCGGCGTATTCGCCAGTGCTTGTCCGACGGCGTCTTCGTTGTTGTAGGCCGCCGCCGTGTCGATGTGTCGATAACCCAGTTCCAGCGCTTGCTCGACGGCGTGGGTGCATTCGTCACCGAGCATTGGCCAAGTGCCGAGGCCAAGTTTTGGCATGTTCAAACCCTGGGCGTTAACGATGTGCTGCATGGTCGATCTCCTGTTCGAAAGCAGTGATGTCGGCAATATGCCGGGCGGCGATGTAACCGAAAGTCAGTGCCGGGCCGAGGTTGATCCCGCCCGCCGGGTAGTGGCCGCCCATGATGCTGGCCATGTCGCCACCCGCCGCGTAGAGGCCGGCGATGGGTTGTTCGTGGGCGTCCAGCACTTGCGCGTGGGGGTTGACCTTGAGTCCGGCGAAGGTGCCGAAGCAGCCCGGCTGGACTTTCACGGCATAGAACGGGCCGCTGTCTATTGGGGCAACGCAGGGGTTGGGAAGGTTCGCCGGATCACCCTGTTTGCGGTTGTAGGGTGTTGTGCCGCGGCCGAACAACGGGTCTTCGCCATGGCGGGCATGGCGGTTGTATTCGTCGACGGTGTGGCGCAAACCAACCGGATCGATGCCGCAAGCGTTGGCTAATTCTTCAACGGTGTTGCCGGTTTTCAGGTAACCGCTGCGGATAAAATCTGACACCGGCAGCGGAAATGGCCGCGATATGCCCAAGCCATAACGCCGTTGAAAGGCGCGGGTGCAGATCAGCCAGGACGCTACTTCTTCGCCTTCCGGCGCAGCGGCAACCATCGCGCTGACGTAATCGTAGTAACCGTTGGCTTCGTTGACGAAGCGCTGGCCGTTACTCAGCACGCCGATGATCCCGGGTTTGCCGCGCTCGATGATGTGTGGGAAATGGCCGGTGCTGCCGTCGGAATGGGGCACTTGCGATACCGGCGCCCACGCCACGGGCGAAGCCATATCGGTGTTGACCCGCGCGCCGACGCTTTCGCCCAAGCGCAGGCCATCGCCGTTGACGGCCAGCGGTGGCAGCGCCCAATGCTCGTGACCGGTCGGCGTGCGCGGGAACAGGGCTTTGCGCCGCTCGATGTCATTGGCAAAACCACCGGCGGCGAGCACCACGGCTTTGCGTGCGTGGATACGGACCGGCCCTTTGCTGCTGTTGATCACTGCACCCGAAACGCGATTGTCGTTGCGCAGCAGTTCCGTCACAGGCGCCGATTCCCACAGCAATACGCCGAGGTCTTCGGCGGACTTCGCCAACCGCGCCACCAGCGCCACGCCGTTGACCAGTTGCATCGCCCGGCCATGCACCGCGAGGTCGAACAGGTGCCGAGTGAAGCGTTGGGCCACATGCCATGCGGCTTTCAACGAGCGCGTCAGATTGAGGAATGCCGACAGATCCGCCCCGGCCATGATCGGCATGCCCATGAAGGACGTTTCGCGCATCGTTGTACGAAGGCGCTTGAGCAGGCGTCCGACCTTGCGTCCATCGTAAGGCGCAGCGATGACCGATCGGCCGCCAGTGCCAGCGCCCGGCGTATCGCCATGAATGTCGGCAATGGCATTGCCATCGGCAAATTGCAGGGCAGTGTGCTGCTCGAAAAACGCCACCATGTGCGGCCCCGCTTCAAGGAAGGCGTCGACCATGGCCGGGTCAAAGTGCGCGCCCAACTCATGGCGTAAATAGGTGCGCGGTTGTTCGATGTCTTCGACGATTCCGGCGCGACGGGCCAGCGGATTGCACGGCACCCACGCCCAGCCGCCGGACCAGGCAGTGGCGCCACCGAATACCGGGTCTTTCTCGACAACGATGACTTTCAAGCCATGCCACGCGGCAGTCACTGCGGCCGACAACCCGGCAGCGCCGGAACCGACGACCAATGCGTCGCAGTCGATATCAGGGAGTTCGGCAGACATGAAAGCAACGCTCCAGCGGTGATTGTTTTTGGAATTTGATTCCAGAAAATACCCAGTGCGGAAGTTGATCGACAAGTCTTGATCCAACAAAGCGGGCGTTTATCGAACAGACGGTTCCAGATTTCGCTTTGCCGCCGATGTCTTCTAGAATCGGCGAAATTTCCTTTGGATCTCCCCATGGCTGGCAGTCAAATCGAACGGGTTTTCAGCGTGCTGGAAAGCCTTACCAGTGATTCGCGCGGGCTGCCGATGCAGACCCTGGCCGAGCAACTGGATATTCCAAAAAGCGCGACACACCGCCTGCTCGCCGAGCTGATCCGTTTGGGCTACGTGCGGCAGAATCCGGAAACCTTGCGTTATCACTTGTCGACCAAACTGGTGGCGATGGGCTTTCAATACCTGTCGAGCAGCGGTGCCGACATCGTCCAGCCGGTACTCGACCGACTGGCGCAGGAAACCGGTGAACTGGTGCGTCTGGGCGTGATCGACGGCGAGCGCCAGACCTGGATCGCCAAGGCGCAAGGCGCGCGCAGCGGCCTGCGTTATGACCCGGACATGGGCCGCGATGCGCCGCTGTTCTATACCGCGTCCGGGCATGCGTGGCTGGCATGCATGAGCGATGCAGAGGCGTTGGCGATGGTCGAGCGTCAGGCTGCGGAAGTGCCAGTGGGTGTCGGGCCGAATGCGCCGCGCTCGAATATCGAACTGCTGGAGCGGCTGCGTCTGGCTCGTGAGCAGGGTTATGCCTGTGTTGAAGAAAGTTCGGCGGTCGGCACTTCGGCGATTGCGGCGGTGGTGAGGCATCCAACGGATGGTCGGGTGATCGGTGTACTCAGTATCGCCGGACCGAGTGCGCGAATGCCGGGGGCGCGCTTGCATGAGCTGGCGCCGTTGTTGCTGACCTTCACCGAAGAATTATCAGCAGCAAGCCTGGCCTCTGAATTGTTTATCTGATCCGAATTCACAATTCACATAGGCCCCCTGTGGGAGCGAGCCTGCTCGCGAAAGCGGTGTGTCAGTCACTTTTATTTCATTGACGTACCGCATTCGCGAGCAGGCTCGCTCCCACATTTGATTTTGAGTTGTTCAGGAAAATTGTGCGGTGTTCGCACGGTTCTGCGGTTGATGGGTGTTTGATTCTGGAACTCGGTTCTAAATTGTTTCTGGAGTGATATTCCAACAACAATCACAAAAGGACCGTACCTTGAATTCGCCCCTTCGAATCGCCCTCATCGGCGCCGGCAACATGGGCCAGCAACATTATCGGCACCTGCAAACCCTCACCGAAGCGACGCTGTGCGCGGTGGCTGATCCTGGGCCGCAAGCCGCAGCTCTTGCAGCTGAATGGGGTGTCAGGCATTTCGCCGATCATCGTCAGATGCTTGAGCTCATCCGGCCAGACGCAGTCATCGTCGCCAACCCGAATAATCAACACGTCAGCACCGCACTCGATTGTCTGGCGGCGGATGTGCCGGTGCTGCTGGAGAAGCCGGTCGGGGTGCACATCGATGAAGTGCGCAAACTGGTTGCTACGGTTAAAAGCAGCGGCGTGCCAGTGCTGGTCGGCCATCACCGGCGCCACAACCCACTGATCGTGCGCGCCCGTGAGCTGGTGCAGAGCGGGGCGCTCGGGCGGTTGACCACGGTGACCGCACTGTTTCAGTTGCGCAAGCCGGACAGCTATTTCGAGATCCCGTGGCGCCGCGAACCGGGTGCCGGGATGTTGCTGACCAACCTGATTCACGACCTCGATCTGTTAAGGCATCTGTGTGGTGAAGTACGCTCGGTGCAAGCGGTCACCGACAACACCGTGCGCGGTTTCGCCAACGAAGACAGCGCGGCGGTGTTGCTGCAATTCGAGGGTGGCACATTGGGAACCCTGAGCGGGTCCGACGCAGTGGCTGCGCCTTGGAGTTGGGAGCTGGATTCCGGTGAGAACCCGGTGTATCCGCGTCAGGCCGATCAGCCCTGTTATCTGCTGGCCGGGACCGCTGGCGCCTTGAGCATTCCGCAACTCAAGCGTTGGCATTACGCCGCTGATCAGGTCGACGCCGGTTGGCATGAACCGTTGTTGCTGGTCGAAGAGTCCTACAGCGGTGACGATGCTTTGCGCTTGCAGTTACAACATTTCGTACGCGTCGCGCGGCGTGAAGTCGAGCCGCTGGTGAGCGCGGCCGACGCTGCGCGCACTTTGGCGCTGATAGAGGCCATACGCGAGGCCGCCGCCACGGGCCGTACCTGCACCCCTGTGTTGATCGAGGCTTGAACATGAGTGAACGAATCCTGTCCCTGGCCAGCCTCACAGTGCTGGAGCTGTCGCCACCGCAAATGGTTGAAGTGGCTGCGCGTGCCGGTTACAGCCATGTCGGCTTGCGCCTGGAACCGGCGACGCCTGAGGAATATCACTTTCCGTTGGTAGCCGATGGTGATTTACGGCGTCAGACATTGGCGCAGTTGCGTGACACTGGCATCTGCGTGCTGGACGTGGAAATCCTCCGTTTGAAGCCGCACACCGTTGTCGCCGATTTCGAGAAACTTCTGACGGTCGGCGCGGAATTTGGCGCTACGGAATTACTGGTCGCCGGTAACGATTCTGACGAACAGCGGCTGACCGAGAACTTTGCGGCGCTGTGTGATTTGGCGGCGCCTTACGGGTTGCACCCGCATCTGGAGTTCATGCCCTGGACCGATGCGCGCGATCTTCAGCAAGCGCTGCGCATTGTCGAGAACGCGGATCGGGAAAACGCTGCGGTGCTGATTGATGCGTTCCACTTTGATCGTTCGGCATCACGTTTGGAGGATCTGGCTAAAGTGCCAGCGTCGCGTCTGCGTTATGCGCAATTATGTGATGTGGCGGGACCGCGACCGTCAGACATGGCCGAGATTTTGCGTCAGGCGCGCAACGAGCGGCGGTTTCCCGGCGAAGGCGATTGCGACTTGCTCGGGTTGTTGAAAGCGTTGCCGGCTAATATCCCACTGAGTCTGGAAATTCCCACGGTGAAACTGTTGGAGCAAGGGGTGAGTGGACTGCAGCGGGCGCAGATGGCGATTGATAAAACCCGGGAATTGTTGGCGCGGCTGTGAGCGGTGCTGCGCATCTATCGCGGGCAAGCCACGCTCCCACAGGAATGGCATCGTCCATGTCAAACGGGGCTTGCCTGCGAAGCTTTTGATTTTTTATGGCAACACAAGGAAATCCAATGACCGTCAGCACCCCGCTTTCCGGAGTCAACCAACCCTTCAAGGGGATCTTGCTGATTGTCGTGGCAACCTTCCTGTTCTCCAGTCACGACGCGCTGTCGAAATACCTGTCCGGTTTCTATCCCATCGTGATGGTGGTCTGGGCGCGCTATCTGGTGCACACCTTGCTCATGGCGGGGATTTTTCTGCCGCAATCCGGGTTACGCGTCCTACG
This sequence comes from Pseudomonas fluorescens, assembly GCF_902497745.1. Classification (GTDB taxonomy): domain Bacteria; phylum Pseudomonadota; class Gammaproteobacteria; order Pseudomonadales; family Pseudomonadaceae; genus Aquipseudomonas; species Aquipseudomonas fluorescens_BM. The sequence continues at coordinate 158,781 of NZ_CABVHJ010000007.1, read as the reverse complement.
CACAAAGAAGCCGTTGTGGCAGTTGGTTCGGGCACTTTGCCTGCTCGGCACCAGTCTGTTTTTCACCACGGCGCTGTTGTACATCCCATTGGCGGAAGCCACGGCGGTCAACTTTCTTGCGCCGGTCCTGGTGACAGCATTGTCAGTGCCGCTGCTCAAAGAGCGGGTCACACGTGGCCAATGGATTGCAGTGATTTGCGGTTTTATCGGCGTGCTGATCATCGTCCATCCCGGCGGTGAGTTGTTCACACCGGCGGTATTGCTGCCGTTCTGTTCGGCGCTGTTTTTCTGCTTCTATCAGTTGCTGACGCGCAAGCTCGCCGAAATCGATAGCCCGACCACCAGCAACTTTTTTGCCGGGCTGTGCAACACACTGGTAATGAGTGCGCTGGTACCGTTCTTCTGGCAGGTGCCAACGCTGACCCACGCCGGGCTGATGCTGGCGCTGGGCAGTTGCGGGATGACCGCGCATTTGTTTTTGACCCAGGCGTTTCGTCATGCGGCACCGGCGCTGCTGGCGCCGTTCGGTTATTGCCAGATCGTGTTCGCGGGGTTGTTGGGCTGGTTGCTGTTCAATCACACGCCGAGTCTGTTGACGATTATCGGCATCGCAGTGATCTGTTGCAGCGGACTGGCGGCAGCGTGGCAGCAGAGCCGTCGCTGAATAAAATGATCTGCCCTTGTGGGAGCGAGCCTGCTCGCGAAGACGGTGAGTCAGTCAACATTGATGTTGAATGAAAGTCCGCATTCGCGAGCAGGCTCGCTCCCACAGGGTATTAGTTGTTTTATTCGGTGACGGTCGGAATCTTGCGCGGTGCCATGAAGTACATCCACGTCAGCGCAATGAAGTACATCGCCGGAATCAGGGTGAACAACACGGTGTAGTTGTTGTTGGTCACAGTGAGGATGTGGCCGACGATCTGGGTCATGAACATCCCGCCGATCGCTGCGCACATACCACCGAAGCCAAACACCGTGCTCATCATGTGCTTGGGCGTGTAGTCCATCACCAGGCTCCAGATGTTCGCCGTCCAGGCCTGGTGCGCACCGATGGCCAGAGAGATCGCCGCGACTGCAACCCACAGATTGGCTGAACCGGCCGCCATGACCACGCCGATGATGCAGCAGGCAAACAGGAACATCGACAGCAGGCGCGCCTTGATCGAGTTCATCCCGCGACCGATCAGGAACGAAGACAGAATGCCGCCGCCGACGCTGCCGAAGTCAGCCGTCACGTAGATGATGATCAGCGGAATACCCATCTGGGTGACGTTGATGCCCAGGTTGTATTGCTGATTGAGAAACGGTGGCAGCCAGTACAGGTAGAACCAGAACACCGGTGCGGTCAGCGAGTAGGCGAGGGCGAAGGCCCAGGTGCCGCGCATACGGAGGATTTTCGAGAACGGCACGCGGGCCTGTTCCGGTTCGACTTCTTGCTGGATGTAGTCCAGTTCGGACTGTTTGACGCTCGGGTGATCTTCCGGGTTGAAGTACTTCAAACCCCAGAACAGCAACCAGATCCCGCCCAGTGCCGACATGCACAGGAACGCCGCTTGCCAGCCCCAGACGTGCAGGACCAGCGGCAGCAGCATTGGCGTGAACATCGCACCGACGTTGGTACCGGCGTTGAAGATGCCGGTGGCAACCGCACGTTCACCAGCCGGGAACCACAGGCGTGTGGTTTTCACGCAGGCCGGGTAGTTCGCCGCTTCGGTGAGACCGAGGATAAATCGGCAGACCATGAAACCGACGGCCGAAGTCGCCAGACCGTGGGCACCGGTGGCCAGGCTCCACAGCAGCACAGCGCAGAAGAACACGCGTTTGACGCCGACCCGGTCGATCAGTCGGCCTTGCAGGACGAAACCGATCGCGTAGCCGACCTGAAACCAGAAGTTGATGTTGGCGTAATCCATCGCCGTCCAGCTCATTTCCTTGGCGAGGATGGGCTGCATGACGCCGAGGGCGGCGCGGTCGATGTAGTTCAGGGTAGTGGCGAAAAACACCAGCGCCAGCATGCCCCAACGGGTCTTGCCGACGGCCATGGCGCCGCGGATCTTGTCGCCGATGCCACCCGAGGCAGTGCTCATGGCCGGAGCCATGCGGGAAGTCTGTGAAGGAATCATGTGTTCCACCCGTTTTTGGATTTGTTATTTGGTGTGCTTTTTTCTTTGCACGCTGCGACCGGTGGTTCAGATCCGGACTCAATGTGCGGTCGATGTTGGGCAGTGGACGAAAAATCGTCAATTCGCCAAACCGCCATTGTGTTCGATAATCGCACGCAAAACTAACCGGGTAGTACACTTTAAATTGCTGCCGCGTTCGATGCAGCCAATAATTTCCCTACTATAAAAACCCATCCCATGTAGGAGCTGCCGCAGGCTGCGATCTTTTGATTGTGCTTTTGACGAATAAAGATCAAACGATCGCAGCCTTCGGCGGCTCCTACAGTAAAGATAAAGCGGCGCAGTCCGGGAGTTGAAACATGCAGCGTTCCATTGCCACCGTTTCCTTGAGCGGCACCCTGCCGGAAAAACTCGAAGCCATCGCCGCCGCCGGGTTCGACGGGGTGGAGATTTTCGAAAACGACCTCCTGTACTACGACGGCAGTCCGCGGGAAATTAAACAGATGTGCGCCGATCTCGGCATCGCCATCACCCTGTTTCAGCCGTTCCGCGATTTCGAAGGCTGCCGCCGCGATCGCCTCGCGCGCAATCTCGAGCGGGCCGAACGCAAGTTCGACCTGATGCAGGAACTGGGCACCGATCTGGTGCTGGTCTGCAGCAATGCCTCGGCCGACAGCGTCGGCGATCAACAAATTCTAGTCGATGACCTGCGCTTGCTGGCAGAGCACGCCGGTGCACGCGGCTTGCGCATCGGTTATGAAGCGCTGGCGTGGGGCCGTCACGTCAACACTTATCAACAGGTCTGGGACATCGTGCGTCAGGCCGATCACCCGAACCTTGGCGTGTTGCTCGACAGCTTTCATACCTTGTCGTTGAAGGGCGATCCGCGCGCTATCGCCGACATTCCCGGCGACAAGATCTTCTTCGTGCAGATGGCTGACGCGCCGATTCTGCAGATGGATGTGTTGGAGTGGAGCCGGCACTTCCGCTGCTTCCCTGGGCAGGGCGAGTTCGATCTGCCGGGGTTCCTCGCGCCGATTATTCAAAGCGGTTACACCGGGCCGCTGTCGCTGGAAATCTTCAATGACGGCTTTCGCGCCGCGCCGCCACGGGCCAATGCCGCCGACGGTTTGCGTTCGCTGCTATATCTGGAAGAGAAAACCCGCCAGCGTCTGGAGCAGGAAACCAAACCTGTGGCCAACCGCGAAATTCTCTTCGAAACGCCGAAGGCCAGCGAGTACAACGGCATCGAGTTTCTTGAGTTTGCCGTTGATGAAAGTCTCGGCGCCAAGCTGTCGAACTGGCTGGAGCGCCTCGGGTTCGTCAAGGCCGGGCAGCATCGTTCCAAGAGTGTCAGCCTGCTGCGTCAGGGCGATATCAATCTGATCCTCAACTCCGAACCGTATTCGTTTGCTCACAGCTTTTTCGAGGCTCACGGCCCGTCGCTGTGCGCCACCGCCGTGCGGGTCAAGGACAGCGCCAGTGCGCTGGCCCGCGCCGTCGCCTACAAAGGTCAGCCCTATCGCGGACTGGTCGGCCCCAATGAGCTGGAGCTGGCGGCAGTGCGCGCCCCGGACGGCAGCCTGATCTATCTGGTCGATGAACTGGCTGATGTCTACGGCACCGATTTCAATCTGCTGGCCGATGCGCCGGCACGCGGTGGTCTCAAGCGTATCGATCACATGGCCATGGCGCTGCCAGCCGACAGCCTCGACAGTTGGGTGCTGTTCTACAAGAGCCTGCTGGATTTCGAGGCGGACGATGAAGTGGTGCTGCCCGATCCATATGGTCTGGTAAAAAGTCGTGCACTGCGCAGTCGCGATAGCTCAATCCGCTTGCCGCTGAACATCTCCGAGAACCGCAACACCGCGATCTCCCATGCGCTGTCGAGTTACCGTGGCTCCGGCGTGCACCACATCGCCTTCGATTGTGACGACATCTTCGCCGAAGTCAGTCGCGCCAAAGAAGCCGGCGTACCGCTGCTGGATATCCCGCTGAACTATTACGACGATCTCGCCGCGCGTTTTGATTTCGACGATGAATTCCTCAGCGAACTGGCGTATTACAACGTGCTTTACGACCGTGACGCGCAGGGCGGCGAGCTGTTCCACGTCTACACCGAGCCGTTCGAAGGGCGCTTCTTCTTCGAGATCATCCAGCGCAAGAACGGCTATGCCGGTTACGGCGCGGCTAACGTCGCGGTGCGTCTGGCGGCGATGGCCAAATCACGCAGTGGCGCCGTTCGCCAGGCGAAGTTGTAGGAAATTCGTAAACGCGCGATTAAACACGGGCTGCGCGGCTTCCTTCACTGTGCTGCGCGGCCCATAATCGCCGCCTGTGCAGTGATGGCCGTGAGCCCGCAATGACGATGAATACAGAACTTTCCGCAGCTCCTGAAGTGTCCGCTGTAGAGCCGCGCAAGAGTCGCAAGAACAACCCGGAAAAAACCCGCGAGAACATCCTGCAGGAGGCGATCGTCGAGTTCGTCCAGCAAGGCTTGTCGGGGGCTCGCGTCGATGCGATTGCCGAGCGTATCCACACCTCCAAACGCATGATCTATTACTACTTCGGCAGTAAGGAGCAGTTGTACGTCGAGGTGCTGGAAAAGCTTTACGGCGATATCCGCAGCACCGAAAACCGTCTGCACCTGGCCGAGCTGGCGCCGGTTGAGGCGATCCGGCGATTGGTCGAGTTCACCTTCGATCACCACGACCGCAACGTCGATTTCGTGCGCATCGTCAGCATCGAAAACATCCACAACGCCGAATACGTGAAGCGTTCCGATGCGATCAAGGCGATGAACAACACCATTCTTGATTCACTCGGCGAGATTCTGCGTCGTGGCGCCGAAGAGGGTGTGTTCCGCGCGGGGCTGGATGCGCTGGATGTGCATTTGCTGATCAGCTCGTTCTGCTTCTATCGCGTGTCGAACCGGCACACATTTGGCGAGATCTTTCAGATCGATCTGCCGGATGAAAGCATCAAGCAGCGGCATCGCGAGATGATTTGCGAGTCCGTTTTGCGCTACCTGCAAGCCTGACGTATATCCCCTTGTGGGAGCGAGCCTGCTCGCGAAAGCGGTGTGTCAGTCAGTAAATATGTTGACTGAAGGTACGCCTTCGCGAGCAGGCTCGCTCCCACAGGTTTTTAGCCATTCATGCTTTGAAAATGCGCCAGCATTCGCTGCGCATCCGGCACCACGCCACTGAACAATTCAAACGCCTTCACCGCCTGAAACACCGCCATGTTACCGCCATCCAGCGTCCGGCAGCCCAGCGCGCGGGCGTTGCGCAGCAGTTCGGTTTCCAGCGGGAAGTACACAATCTCCGCCACCCACAATTCCTTGCGCAGCAGCTCGACCGGCACCGGCATGCCTGGCAGTTTGGCCATGCCCATCGGCGTGGTGTTCACCAGACCGTCAGCCTGATTCAGCGTGCTCGGCAGATCATGCCCGGCCACCGCACGACCAAAGCCAAAATGCTCATTGAGATTATTCGCCAGGCTTTCGGCGCGCTCACGGTCGACGTCGAAAATACTCAGTTGCTGTACGCCTTCGCTCAATAGGGCGTGGGCCACCGCCGCGCCCGCACCACCGGCGCCCATCTGGACCACACGTTCACGGGCAGCGTCCTTCAGCCCCCGGCGAAAACCCTCAGCGAAACCGAGACAGTCGGTGTTATGGCCAACACGCTTGCCGTCCTTCAGCACCACTGTGTTCACCGCGCCGATGCCTTTGGCTTCCGGCGACAGTTCATCGAGCAGCGGGATGATCGCTTGCTTGCACGGGAAAGTGATGTTCAGCCCGGTATAATTCATCCGCTCGGCCGCCAGCAGCAGGTCGGAGAGGGCGGTGCTGTCCATTTTCAACTGATCGAGATCGATCAATCGATAGAGGTAGCGCAGACCTTGGGCATCACCTTCGTGCTCATGCAGCGCTGGCGTGCGCGAGGCCTGAATGCCGGCGCCGATCAGCCCGGCGAGTATTACGTTAGAGCGAGACATGCGCGTTACCCCTTCAGCCGCTGGCTGAAATGTTCCAGTGCCAGTCGATAGCCGTGACTGCCAAAACCGGCCATTACCGCCGTGGCAATTGCCGAGACAAACGAGTGATGACGAAACGGCTCGCGGGCGTGGACGTTGGACAGGTGTACTTCGATCACTGGCAATTCACTGGCAACCAGTGCATCGCGAATCGCCACCGAAGTGTGCGTCCACGCCGCCGGATTGATCACGATCCCGGCGCAACGACCGCGAGCCGCGTGAATCCAGTCGAGCAGTTCGCCTTCGTGATTGGTCTGGCGAAACTCCACGGCCAGGCCGAATTCTTCCGCAGCGCGACCGCACAACGCCGAGATGTCCGCCAGGGTTTCGTGACCATAAGTCGCCGGCTCGCGGGTGCCGAGCAGGTTCAGGTTCGGGCCGTTGAGCACCAGAACGATAGGGGGCATGAGGGGTAACTCCACTTATTGTTTTTGGCTTTGGCCGAGGGTTTCAGCCTGTGGAGATAAAATGTACTAGATGGTTACCATGGTCAATTGAACAAAAAAGGCCTTCGCGATTTATGTTCGGTGATCGCACAAACAAATGAGCGCCCACAAAAAAGCCGTCAATCACGACGGCTTTTTCGTATCTGCTATGGCGCAATCAACGCCGGGTCAGCAACACACCCGATTCCATGTGATGCGTCCATGGGAACTGGTCAAACAACGCGCACTGGGTAATACGGTGCGTGTCGTGCAACTGGGCGATGTTCGCCGCCAGGGTTTCCGGGTTGCAGGAGATGTACAGGATGTTGTCGAAGCGACGGGTCAGCTCGCAGGTGTCCGGGTCCATGCCGGCGCGCGGCGGGTCGACGAACACACTGCCGAACTCGTAGCTCTTCAGGTCGATGCCTTGCAGGCGACGGAACGGGCGCACTTCGTTGAGCGCTTCGGTCAGTTCTTCGGCGGACAAACGCACCAGAGTGACGTTATCCACAGCGTTTTCGCTGAGGTTGCTCAATGCAGCGTTGACCGAGGTCTTGCTGATCTCGGTGGCCAGCACTTTGCGCACGCGCGTGGCGAGCGGCAGGGTGAAGTTGCCGTTGCCGCAGTACAGCTCCAGCAAGTCATCAGAGCGATCGCCCAAAGCTTCATACGCCCAGTTGAGCATCTTCTGGTTCACCGTGCCGTTTGGCTGGGTGAACGCGCCTTCCGGCTGGCGATAGCTGAAGGTGCGACCGCCGACTTCGAGTTTCTCGACCACGTAATCGAGGCCAAGCACTTCGCGTTTGCCCTTCGAGCGACCGATGATGCTGACGCCGAGATCCGCCGCCAGCTTCGTCGCCGCTGTATGCCAGTGTTCGTCCAGCGGACGGTGATAGCACAGGGTGATCATTGCATCGCCGGCCAGCGTGGTCAGGAATTCCACCTGAAACAGCTTGTGGTTCAGCGCCGAACTGGCCTGCCATGCCGCCTTCAATTGCGGCATCAACTGGTTGATGCGCAGGCTAGCGATCGGGAATTCTTCGATCAGGATCGGCGTGCGTTTGTCGTCCTGAGCGAACATCGCGTAATGCCGCTCGCCACCCTCGCGCCACAGGCGGAATTCGGCGCGCAGACGGAAGTTCTGCAGCGGCGAGTCGAACACGGTCGGCTCGGGGGCATCGAACGGCGCCAGCAGATCACGCAAGCGCGTGACCTTGGCTTCTAGTTGCTCGGCGTAGGCCTGGGAATCGAAAGTCATGCGTTGAACCAACCCAACTTGATCACGAACAGAATCGACAGAATCACCAGCGCCGGGTTCAGCTCACGGGCGCGGCCCGACAGCAGCTTGATCACGGTCCAGGAGATGAAACCGAACGCGATGCCGTTGGCGATCGAGTAAGTGAACGGCATGGCCAGCGCGGTCACGACAACTGGCGCGGCAACGGTGATGTCGTCCCAGTCTATTTCCGCCAGGCCGGAAGTCATCAACACGGCGACGAACAGCAACGCCGGTGCCGTGGCGAAAGCCGGAACGCTGGCCGCCAGTGGCGAGAAGAACAGCGCCAGCAGGAACAGAATCGCCACAACGATGGCCGTCAGACCGGTACGGCCGCCCGCACTCACGCCGGCCGCGGATTCGATGTAACTGGTGGTGGTCGAAGTACCCAGCAACGAACCGGCCATGGCCGCGGTGCTGTCAGCGATCAGTGCGCGACCCATTTTCGGCATGTGGCCGTCCTTGCCCATCAGGCCGGCGCGCTTGGCGACGCCGATCAGGGTGCCGGAGTTGTCGAACAGGTCGACGAACAGGAACGCGAAAATCACGCTGACCAGACCGATGTCCAGTGCGCCTTTGATGTCCAGTTGCAGGAAGGTCGGGGCCAGCGAAGGTGGCATTGAGGTCACGCCGCCGAACGGAGTGAAGCCCATGGCGATGGACACGATGGTCACCGCGAGGATGCCGATCAGCACGGCGCCACGCACTTTCAGTGCTTCGAGGGCGACGATGAGGGCAAAGCCGAGGGTGGCGAGAATCGGTGCTGGCTGTTTCAGGTCACCGAGGCCGACCATGGTCGCCGGGTTGCTGACGACGATGCCGGCGTTGTGCAGGGCGATCAGCGCGAGGAAAAGACCGATACCGGCGGCGATTGCCGAGCGCAGCGGCAGCGGGATGCTGTTGATGATCCATTCCCGGATGCGGAAGATCGACAACAGGAAGAACAGCACGGCGGAAATGAACACCGCACCCAGCGCCACTTGCCAGGTGTGGCCCATGTGCAGAACCACGGTGTAAGTGAAGAAGGCGTTCAGGCCCATGCCCGGGGCGAGGGCGATCGGGTAGTTGGCGATCAGGCCCATGACGGTCGAACCGATGGCAGCCGCCAGACAGGTAGCGACAAACACCGCACCTTTGTCCATGCCGGTCTCGCCGAGAATGCTCGGGTTGACGAACAGAATGTAGGCCATGGCCAAGAAAGTCGTGATGCCCGCCAGAATCTCGGTGCGCACGTTGGTGTTGTGTGCCTTGAGTTGAAACAGCCTTTCCAGCATGTCTGCTCCCCGTGGCGCGCGTGGCGCCGTGAATGTATCGACCTCAACAGCAAAGCACAGACCGTCGCAAGCGCCTGAAAAATTGTGGTGGGCCGGAAAAAGCCGCGCATCATACCAGCAGCGTGAGGAATATGGCGGTTGTTGGTGTCGATCGTCGGCGAAGTTTTGCCTTGAAGCCAACTGCGCCATACTGCGCGCTGATTTTTTCGGGGTGGGGAACGCATGAGCAAGCGCTGGATGAACGCTTTCGGGTTAATCGCAACGCTGACGGCCGGGATGTCGATGGCCTGGGCGGCATCGGCACCGCCGTTGACGCAAGTGAAAGTCATCAAGGTGCAATCGCCTGCCTGCGGTCTTGAAGACATCGGCGATGGGCAGACGCAAACCCAATGCAATCACAGCGGACCGAATATCAAGGTTTACGTGCTCGAAGTCGGCTACGGCAAGAGCCAGCCTCAGGTCGCACTGGACGGTTTTGAAGTGAACGGCACACGTGCCCCGGTGTGTGCCTTTGATAACGGCAACCTGACCGAGTGCACTCCCGGCAACAAAACCGTCGGTTCTCTTTATACCTTTGATCTGGCGGGCAAGCAGGAAGGCACCTTCACCTTCAGCAACACCTCGATCAACGCGCCACGCAACACGATGTCGACCCAGCTTTACATCAAGTAACGGCTGTTGCAGCGCGATCCGGGTGAAGCTGACTACGCTTGAAGTATCACCCAGTGGATAGCGCCCATGACCTTTAGAGCCCTGATTACCCTCGCCGAGGGCATCGATGATCTGCAAAGCGTGACCCTGATCGACGTGTTGCGCCGCGCCGGGATTGAAGTTGTCGCCGCCAGTATTGAAGGACGACGCATGCTCACCTGCGCGCGTGGTACACGCCTGACCGCCGACGGCATGCTGGTCGATGTGCTGGCGCAAACCTTCGACCTGATCGTCCTGCCCGGCGGTGTTGTCGGTTCACAACATCTGGCCGCGCACCAACCTCTGCAACAGTTGCTCAAGGATCAGGCCAGCGCCGGACGCCTGTTCGCCGCCATCGCCGAATCCCCGGCCGTCGCCCTGCAATCCTTCGGCATGCTGCGCCAGCGGCGCATGACCTGCCTGCCCAGTGCCAGCCATCAACTCTCGGGCTGTACGTTTGTTGATCAACCGGTGGTGGTCGACGGCAACTGCGTCACCGCACAAGGCTCAAGCGCTGCGCTGGAGTTTGCCTTGACGCTAGTCGAGCAACTCGGCGGCAAGGCCTTGCGGGGGAAAGTGGCGGGGGAGTTGTAGTGGCTGGAGGTGTCAGGCGTGGACAGCGATCAGTTCGATAACCGGTTGCTCCCGATGCTCCGCTTGCCACAGATCGTAGTCGGTTTGTACGCCTAGCCACACACGCGCCTTGCCAATGCCGGCACGCTCAAGACGCACAGCCAGATCCGGACTGATTGGCGCATGTCCGTGTAATACACGGGAAAGATGTGGGCGCGCGAAGCCCAAGTGTCGGGCCAATTCGGTCACGCTGATGCCAAGCTCGGGCAAAACATCCATCAGCAGTGTTTCGCCGGGGTGTGGCGGGTTGTGCATGGGCATAAGCCTGCCTCCTGTCAGTGGTAGTCCAGATAATCGACCAGTTCGATATCCGAACCGACAAAACGAAAGATCACTCGCCAGTTGCCTGAAACGCTCAGCGACCAGTACTCCGTCAGTTCACCTTTCAATCGATGCAGGCGCCAACCCGGAAGGTCCAGATCTGCGGGAAGCGTAGCGCGATCCATGAACTGCAGCATGCGCGACAGCCGTTTTGCGTGGTCGGCACGAATCCCGCGAGTCGAACCTGTTTCATAGAAGCCTCGAAGGCCTTTGTGCTGAAAGGATTTGATCATGGGCTCGAGTGTAAGGCGATACATTACACTCGGTGCGGTAACTATGTACCGCACCTTTTCAGTTATTTTGTGTTTTGGAGGTTGTCAGACCTTCACCTCTTCCACCGGCACATGCATCCGATCCCGGTTAGCCAGCGTCGGGAACAACTTGATCCAAGTCGCGGTCACCACCAGCGTGCCGATCCCGCCCATCACCACCGCTGGCACAGTACCGAACCAATGGGCGGTGACGCCGGATTCGAATTCGCCCAACTGGTTTGAAGCACCGATAAACAGCCCGTTCACCGCGCTGACCCGGCCCCGCATTTCGTCCGGGGTTTCCAACTGCACGAAAGACGCGCGGATGACCATGCTGATCATGTCCGCCGCGCCGAGCACCACCAGCACCGCGAGGGAGAACCAGAATGAGGTCGACAGGCCGAAGGCAATGGTGGCGACGCCGAAGATGCCCACCGCTGTGAACATCACCCGACCGACATTGCGCTCCACGGCAAACCGCGCGAGGAACAGCGACATGCCGAGTGCGCCGACTGCCGGCGCCGAACGTAGCAGGCCGAGGCCCCATGGCCCGGTCAGCAGAATGTCTTTGGCAAATACCGGCAGCAGCGCCGTGGCGCCGCCGAGCAGCACCGCAAACAGATCCAGCGAAATCGCCCCAAGGATGTCCGGGCGGCTGCGAATGAAGCGAATCCCCGCCAGCAACGAATCCAGTGTGGCTTTGCCTTTGTTCAGCGGCGTTTGCCGCGCGGGCAGGTTGAGCATCAAGGTGCAGGCGATCACATAGAGCAGCACCGTCGGGCCATAAACCCAGACACTGCCGAACGCATAGAGCAAACCGCCGAGCGCTGGCGCGACGATGGTCGCCGACTGCTGCGCCGATTGCGCCGCCGCCACTGCCCGTGGGAACAGTGCGCTGGGCACGATACTCGGCAGCAGAGCCTGAGTGGTTGGCATTTCAAACGAACGGGCTGCGCCAAGCAGGAAGGCAAGGATGAAGATCATCTCGCGGGTGACGTGATCGGTGGCGCTACCGATGGCCAGCGCCAAGGCGATTAGCGCCTGCAGCGACTGACAGATTGCGGCGACTTTGCGTCGGTCATAGCGGTCGGCGACATGCCCGGTGTGCAGCATGAACAGCACGCGCGGCGCGAATTCGACCAGCCCGACCAGACCCAGATCGAGGACGTTGCCGGTCAATTGGTAGAGGTTCCAGCCGATCGCCACGGTGAGCATCTGAAAACCGCTGGCGGTGAAAATCCGCGCGAACCAGAAAGCGAGAAACGGGCGGTGATGACGTAACAGCAGGGGCGCTTGACTGGGCATCTGAAGGCAGGTCTGGTTCGAGGGGAATGCCGAGGTTATCACCAGTCTGTAACAGGAAGTTGCTATGACAAAAAATTTAGTTAGCCAGACATCGATTTCCGCAAGCTTGCCGCAAGAAATGTCTGGCAGAGCATCGCGGCTGCAATGAGGCAACTTGTCACGCGGCAAACGACCACGCAGTTCATCGGCAAAAATGGGACTACTCTTTCAACGTTGCTTGATCCAGATCAAGACCCCGAACGGAATTGATCCGGTGGCCAGTTGGCCAGACTCCCTGCGTTGCGATGGTTGTTTAAAAAGAACGAATCAGAATTCGCCGCACTCCATATCCGTGGGGGCAGTGGGTGCAGGCCTCCGGGTCCGCAGCCGGTACTACCTGACAGAGGAAGCCATATGTTCGGTTTAGAGGCACTAGATCTCGCCCGAATTCAATTCGCGTTCACCATCTCGTTCCACATCCTGTTCCCGGCCATCACCATTGGTCTGGCGAGTTATCTTGCGGTACTCGAAGGACTGTGGCTGAAAACCCGTAACGACACCTACCGTGACCTCTACCATTTCTGGTCGAAGATCTTTGCCGTCAACTTCGGTATGGGTGTGGTCTCGGGCCTGGTCATGGCCTACCAGTTCGGCACCAACTGGAGCCGCTTCTCGGACTTTGCCGGCGCCGTCACCGGGCCGTTGCTGACCTATGAAGTGCTCACGGCGTTCTTCCTCGAGGCCGGTTTCCTTGGGGTGATGCTGTTTGGCTGGAACAAGGTCGGGCGCGGGCTGCACTTCTTCTCCACGGTCATGGTGGCGATCGGCACGCTGATTTCGACGTTCTGGATTCTCGCTTCCAACAGCTGGATGCAAACCCCGCAGGGCTTCGAGATTGTTAACGGGCAAGTCATCCCCACCGACTGGCTGGCGATCATCTTCAACCCTTCGTTTCCGTATCGCCTGATGCACATGGCGACAGCGGCGTTCGTCGCCACGGCATTCTTCGTCGGCTCCTCGGCGGCCTGGCACTTGCTGCGCGGCAAGGACAACCCGGCCATCCGCACGATGTTGTCGATGGCGATGTGGATGGCGCTGATCGTCGCGCCGATCCAGGCAGTCATCGGCGACTTCCATGGTTTGAACACGCTCAAACATCAACCGGCAAAAATCGCCGCGATTGAAGGTCACTGGGAAAACCACGGTGATGAAGCGACGCCGCTGATCCTTTTCGGCTGGCCGGACATGAAAGAAGAGAAGACCAAGTTCGCCGTGGAGATCCCTTACCTCGGCAGCCTGATCCTGACCCACTCGCTGGACAAACAGGTGCCGGCGCTCAAGGAGTTTCCGCCGGAAGACCGGCCGAATTCGACCATCGTGTTCTGGTCGTTCCGGATCATGGTCGGCCTCGGTTTCCTGATGATCTTCACCGGTCTGTGGAGCCTTTGGCTGCGCAAACGCGACACGCTCTACACCTCGCGGCCGTTCCTGTATCTGGCATTGTGGATGGGGCCTTCCGGCCTGATCGCGATTCTCGCTGGCTGGTTCACTACGGAAATCGGCCGTCAGCCGTGGGTGGTCTACGGGCTGATGCGCACGGCGGATGCGTCTTCAAACCACAGCTTCATGCAGATGAGCATCACCCTGATCATGTTTGTGGTGGTGTACTTCGCGCTGTTCGGTGCGGGTCTCGGTTACATGATGCGTCTGGTGCGCAAAGGGCCGAAGATCAGCGAGGGCACGGAAACGCCGGACGGTGGTCCAGGCAAGAAACGCACACCGGCCCGTCCGTTGTCCGCTGCCGACGACTCGGCCGATGCCGATCACGGCGACGACGACATTCGCGTGACCAAGGAGATTTGACTCATGGGTATTGATCTTCCGCTGATCTGGGCCGTGATCATCATCTTCGGCATCATGATGTACGTGGTCATGGACGGCTTCGACCTGGGGATCGGGATTCTCTTCCCGTTCATCCCGGGCAAAGTCGACCGTGACGTGATGATGAACACGGTCGCCCCGGTCTGGGACGGCAACGAAACCTGGCTGGTACTGGGCGGTGCAGCGTTGTTTGGTGCATTTCCGCTGGCCTATTCGGTGGTTTTGTCGGCGTTGTATCTGCCGCTGATTTTCATGCTGATCGGCCTGATCTTTCGTGGTGTGGCGTTCGAGTTCCGTTTCAAGGCCAAGGACGACAAGCGTCATTTGTGGGACAAGGCCTTTATCGGCGGCTCGGTGGCGGCGACGTTCTTCCAGGGTGTGGCGCTGGGTGCATTCATCGACGGCTTGCCGGTGGTCAACCGGCAGTTTGCCGGCGGTTCACTGGACTGGCTGACACCGTTCACCATGTTCTGCGGCGCCGCACTGGTGGTGGCCTATGCCTTGCTCGGCTGCACCTGGCTGATCATGAAAACCGAAGGCAAGCTTCAGGAACAGATGCATGATCTGGCACGGCCATTGGCGTTCGTACTGCTGGCCGTGATCGGTATTGTCAGTATCTGGACGCCGCTGGCTCATCCGGATATTGCCACCCGCTGGTTCAGCATGCCGAACCTGTTCTGGTTCATGCCGGTACCGATTCTGGTGCTGGTGACGATGTACGGCCTGATCCGCGCCGTGGCGCGCAACGCCAACTACATGCCGTTCCTGCTGACCCTGGTGCTGATCTTCCTCGGCTACAGCGGTCTGGGCATCAGCCTGTGGCCGAACATCGTGCCGCCGTCGATCTCGATCTGGGACGCCGCCGCACCGCCGCAAAGTCAGGGCTTCATGCTGGTGGGCACGCTGTTCATCATCCCGTTCATCCTGGGTTACACCTTCTGGAGCTACTACGTGTTCCGCGGCAAGGTTACCCATGAAGACGGCTATCACTAAGCAAAACCCTGTGGGAGCGAGCCTGCTCGCGATGGCGTCGGTAATGGCGCCATCAATCTTGAAGAGGTTTGAAGAAAATGACTGGAAAACATTCCCTGCACGACATTGAAGAAGCCGAAAAAAAGCCGCTGTGGCAGCGGCTCGGCTGGTTGGCTCTGATCTGGGTCGGTAGTGTTGGCGCGCTGTTTATCGCCGCCAGCCTGATGCGCATGTTCATGAATGCCGCAGGTCTGACCACCCACTGAATCATCCCCGTCCCGGCGCCTTCGGGTACGGCTTTGCAACCCTCCTTGCGGAGGGTTTTTTTTGCCTGGCGGTTTACTTGCGGGCTTTGAGAATCACGAATTTCGGCGTGGCAGCCACTTGCTCGACGCCGCGAAACAGCCGCGCCAGTTTGCTGTGGTAACCCAGGTGACGGTTGCCGACGATGTACAGCGCGCCACCCACCACCAGCGCTTCGCGCGCCTGCTGGAACATACGCCAGGCGAGGAAGTCGCCAACCACCTGCTGCTGATGGAACGGCGGATTGCACAGCACCACGTCCAGCGATTGTGCTTCCTGCCCGGCCAGACCATCGCCGGCACGCACGATCACCTCGCGATCACCCAACGCTGCGCGCCAGTTTTCGGCAGCTGATTGCACCGCCATGAACGACTCGTCGACCAGCGTGTAATGCGCATCGGGGTTTTGCAGCGCACTCGCGATGGCCAGAACCCCGTTGCCACAGCCCAGATCGGCAACTCGGGCGCTACCAAGGTTTTTCGGCAGATGCGGGAGGAAGGCGCGCGTGCCGATGTCCAGGCCTTCGCGGCAGAACACGTTGGCGTGGTTGAGCAATTCGATCGACGGTTCGTCGAGGCGATACCGCGAAGGGTAGGGCGAGACGGCCGGGGCTTTCGCTTCAGGTGTGGCGATCAACAGCCGCGCTTTCTTCACCGCCAGAGAGGCTTGTACCGGCCCGATGTAGCGCTCAAGCAAGTCACCGGCAGCGCGTGGCAGGTGTTTGACCATGGCAGCTGCGACCACTTCGGCACCGGGCGCGAGCTGCCCTTGCAAGCGGATCAGTTGTTCTTCCAGTAGCGCGAGGGTTTTCGGCACGCGGATCAGCACACGATCGAACGGCCCGACCAATGGCTCGCTGGCGGGTATTGCGCGAATGGCGTCGAACGCCTGGCCATTGCGCAGCAGGTTTTTTTCCAGCCCCTGAAACCCCAGAAACGAGTCGCCGCTGCTGCTGACCTTGACCTTGCCGAGCAAGCTGGCCGCCAGCGCACCGAAGCTGTCGTTGAGCACCAGTACCCGCGTGTCAGCCGTCAGTTGCTGCGCGGCCAGATGGTTGAGCAGGTATTCGTCGGCCGCATCGAAGGCTTGCAACGGTTCATTCTGCTGCTCGGGCTGGCGGATCAGGTCGAGTTGGGCGAAGGGTGTTTCAAGCAAAGGCATCGGGCGGGAACTCAGGGTAATCAACGGGGTGTTCCGCAGCCTGACAGTGTGCGGCGGAACCGACTGAGTGTAATGCAACGCAGAATGTTCACGTCATCACTCAAGAGGGTCACAAATGGTACGGTTTTTTTGCTGTTATTACCCGCATGTTTTGTAAAGGAGGCAAGGCTGATCGACTAGATGATGTGCGCTCTGACGGCGGCGATGACAGCGGAAATCTTGTTGCAGACGTTGAGCTTCTCGATCACGTTCTGCACGTGATAGTTCACCGTGCGTTCGCTCAGGCTAAGGATCTTCGATATCTCATAGGCCGTTTTGCCACCTGCGGATAACTGCAAAACCTCCAGTTCCCTTGGGGAAAGGTGTGGATGGCGGGGTTTGAGCGAATGAGGCGGCAGTGTCCGGGCAAACATTTCACTCAGATGACTGGCGGCATAGAACATGTAACCGAAATGCTCATACAGCTCCAGAGGGCTGATCGAGTAATGTTTTCGCGCCAGGCTGATAATACTGCACAAGCCACTCTGCTCGTGATGGAACGACTGCGACCAGCCATTTTGCAGTCCATGTTGCTGTAATCCCTCCCATATCGGCCGGGCTTCGGCAAATACCGATTCGCACCAGACAATGGGAGTCATTGAGTGATTGCAGTGTGCTATTAGTGGGTCGACTCTACTGTAATGGTTTTCTTCATATTGCGAGTTCCATTCTTTAGGGTAGTTATTGATTTGCAAGGTGTTAAGAGGCAGGTCCCGATGGAGTGAAACAACCGAAATTTCACAAAAGTTGAATCCGAGGTTTTCGGCGAATCGCAGCAGAATCGGATAAGCGGCATCTACTCCCTTGGCAAACGTCAGTTGTTTCAATTGTGATTCCTTCCATGTTTCCATTTCTGAACACTCCATCGACGTTGCGGGGGGGGCGCGGAATGGATCCAAAGGATCCGGCACGCAACGAAGTGTAGGATGTTTCTTACGGAGTGCTTTAAATTTTTTCGGTATTGAACATTGATGATCTGTCTATAAAGAGTTCTTAGTGCTCAGAAACTTTACATTTGAGTCTTCATGTAAAGTTGTTGCTCTAATTCTGACTTTTTTAACAGTTTAATGCTTTGACGGTGTCTGGAGACGGTTGAATACCATTATCAGTCGTCGGTGTTTCGCAGGCTCGATTTGCGCGACACTGGCAGTCACCGATCAATGGAGTGTCCCATGACCGCCAGTGCCGAGAAATACACCACGCAGACCTTGCTCGATGTTCAAACCTTGACGCCGAGCCTTTTTACCTTGCGCACCAGCCGGGATGCAGGGTTTCGTTTCCGTGCGGGGCAGTTCGCCCGGCTCGGTGTGACCAAGGCCGATGGCAGTACCGTGTGGCGTGCCTATTCGATGGTGTCGTCGCCGTTTGACGAGTTTCTCGAGTTCTTTTCCATCGTGGTGCCGGGGGGAGAATTCACCAGTGAGCTGAGCCGGTTGCAGGTTGGCGACACTTTGCTGGTGGAGCGCCAGGCATTCGGCTATCTGACCCTTGATCGCTTCGTCGACGGGCGTGATCTCTGGCTGCTCTCCACGGGTACGGGTGTGGCGCCATTCCTGTCGATTTTGCAGGACTTCGAAGTCTGGGAAAAATTCGAGCGCATCATTCTGGTGTACAGCGTGCGCGAAGCGCGGGAGTTGGCCTATCAGGATCTGATTGCCGGACTCAAACAGCGCGACTACCTCAGCGAACATGCCCACAAATTGCAGTTCATCGCCACGGTGACACGTGAAGCGCATCCAGATGCACTTCACGGGCGAATCACCACGCTGATCGACAGTGGTGAACTGGAGCGTGCGGCAGGTGTGCAACTGTCAGCGGAGCACTCGCGGGTCATGCTGTGCGGCAATCCGCAGATGATCGATGACACTCGCGCGTTGTTGAAAAAACGCCACATGAGCCTCAGCCTTACCCGCCGTCCAGGCCAAGTGGCCGTGGAAAACTACTGGTAAACAAACGGCGCCTCGCGGGCGCCGTTGTTTATCGTGCAAAAGGTTCAGGGCCGGGTGTTCTGGGCCTTGAGCAAGTCGCGGATCTCGCCCAGCAACTCTTCTTCCTTGGTCGGAACCGGTGGCAGGGTAGGAGCCACGGCTTCTTCGCGTTTCAGACGGTTGATGGCTTTGACCCCCATGAAGATCGCGAAAGCGACGATCACGAAGTCCAGAACACTCTGGATGAACTTGCCATAAGCCAGCATGACCGCAGGGGCATTACCCTCGGCGGCCTTGAGCGTGATGGCCAAGTCACTGAAGTCCACCCCACCGATCAGCAGGCCGATTGGCGGCATGATCACGTCACCGACAAACGAAGAAACAATCTTGCCGAAGGCGGCACCGATGATGATACCGACGGCCATGTCGACCACATTGCCTTTGACCGCGAAGGCCTTGAACTCACTTAGCACGCCCATAGTTATTTCCTTGTTACAGATGAGTTTGGTGTACGCAGTGTAAATCAGCAAAACGCGTCCTGCGCGAAACACCTTCTTACAATGCCCGTTTTTATCGACACATCAATCGACGATTAGTTTGCAAAGTGCCATCAATCGCGCGCGAAATATACGGTAACTCGCTGATCGAACAGCCAATTTTCTCAATCATGACGTTACGTTCTTTCTATTTATGTTCGACGTCGCAGGCCTCTAGCCTTGGCTTGGCGCATCTGGATGCGCCCCAAAATAACCAGAGGATCCTGATATGAACTCCGCACTTGGACTGGGGGCTTTTCCCCGTCGCCGCACCCTCGGTGTACTCACCGCCAGCCTGTTGACCTTTTCGGTTAACGCCGCGCCCCTGACCCGCGATAACGGCGCCGCCGTCGGCGACAATCAGAACTCGCAGACCGCCGGGGCCAACGGCCCGGTGCTGCTGCAGGACGTGCAACTGATTCAGAAGCTGCAACGCTTCGACCGTGAACGCATTCCCGAGCGCGTGGTTCACGCCCGCGGCACTGGGGCCCATGGCACCTTTACGGTCACCAACGATCTCAGCGACTTGAGCAAGGCCAAAGTGTTTGCTGCTGGCCAGAGCACACCGGTGTTTGTGCGCTTCTCTGCGGTGGTGCACGGTAATCACTCGCCGGAAACCCTGCGTGATCCGCGGGGGTTCGCCACCAAGTTCTACACGGCTGACGGCAATTGGGATCTGGTAGGCAACAATTTCCCGACCTTTTTCATTCGTGACGCGATCAAGTTCCCGGACATGGTTCACGCGTTCAAGCCTGATCCGCGTACTAACCTTGACGACGACTCGCGCCGTTTCGACTTCTTCTCACATGTACCGGAGGCAACCCGTACATTGACCGAGTTGTATTCGAACTCGGGTACTCCCGCCAGTTATCGAGAGATGGACGGTAATGGCGTACATGCTTACAAGTTGATCAACGCCAAGGGTGAAGTTCATTACGTCAAGTTTCACTGGAAGAGCTTGCAGGGTCTTAATAATCTGACGCCTAAACAAGTCGCAAAAGTTCAAGGTCAAGACTACAGTCATATGACCAATGATCTGGTGAGCAATATCAATAAAGGTAACTTCCCGAAATGGGACTTGTACATTCAAGTGTTGAAACCACAAGATTTGTCCAAGTTTGATTTTGATCCATTGGATGCCACCAAGATCTGGCCAGGTATTCCTGAGCGAAAAGTTGGACAAATGGTGTTGAACCTTAATCCGGCAAATGTATTCCAGGAAACCGAACAAGTGGCCATGGCGCCAGCGAATATTGTTCCGGGTATCGAGCCTTCCGAAGACCGTTTGTTGCAAGGTCGAGTGTTCTCTTATGCCGATACGCAAATGTATCGCCTGGGGGCCAACGCTCTGCAATTGCCAATCAACGCGGCAAAAGTTGCGGTGAACAATGGCAATCAGGATGGCGCGATGAACTTCGGCGCGAGCAATTCGGGTGTGAACTATCAGCCGAGCCGACTGCAGCCCCGTGAAGAGACGCCAAACGCGCGTTACAGCCAGTCGACGCTGTCGGGCAGCACCCAGCAGGCGAAGATCCAGCGTGAGCAGAACTTCAAGCAGGCCGGTGATCTGTATCGCTCGTTCAGCCAGCAAGAGCGTCAGGACCTGATCGACAGCTTCGGCGGCTCGCTGGCGACCACCGATGACGAGAGCAAGCACATCATCCTGTCCTTCCTTTATAAGGCCGACCCGGAATACGGGACCGGTGTGACCAAAGTGGCCAAGGGCGACCTGAGCCGGGTCAAGGCGTTGGCGGCCAAACTGGCCGACTGATCTCGACGTAGCGCACACGGGGCCTGAGTCAGGCCCCGTTCTGTTCAAGGAGACTATCGATGCGAGCCTGTTTTTTACTGTTGGCCAGTTGCCTGTCGTTCGCGGCGTGGGCGGCACCGACCGGGCAGAGTCCCGAGGCGATCAAAGCCCAACTTCAGGACTACTACTTCGACGCGGCCCGGCGCGGTGATGTGCCGATGCTCGATACGTTCATCGAGTCGGGTTATTCCCTCGATACCCGCGACAGCAAGGGCTACACCGCGCTGATTCTGGCGGCCTATCACGGCCAGGCACCCGCAGTGGAACGGCTGCTCGCTGCCGGCGCCGACGCCTGCGCTCAGGACCTGCGCGGTAACACGGCGCTGATGGGCGCAATTTTCAAAGGTGAATTACAGATTGCCCGACGCCTGATGGCCACCGATTGCAGCCCCGATCAACGCAACGGCGCCGGGCAGACGGCGGCCATGTACGCCGGTTTGTTCAAGCGTCTGGAATTGCTCGATGCGCTGAAGGCCAAGGGCGCTGATCTGGATGCCGAAGATCCGTTGGGCAACAGCGCCGCGCGTCTGGCCAGTGGTGAAATCCGTAGTGCGGCGCCGCGCTGATCGGCGGCCCGTGCGTTATCATCGCGGTTTTTGTCGGGGGTTCTGATGGCCAAGGCCAAGCGCATGTACGGCTGCACCGAGTGCGGCGCAACCTTTCCCAAGTGGGCCGGGCAGTGCGGTGAGTGTGGTGCCTGGAACACCCTGACCGAGACCATGATCGAAAGCGGCGGTGCCACGGCGCCGACCGGCCGCACCGGTTGGGCCGGACAGCAGGCACAGATCAAGACCCTGGCCGAGGTCAGCATCGAAGAGATTCCGCGTTTCTCCACCGCTTCCGGAGAGCTCGATCGCGTGCTCGGTGGCGGTCTGGTCGATGGCTCGGTGGTGTTGATCGGCGGCGATCCAGGCATCGGCAAATCGACGATTCTGTTGCAGACCCTGTGCAACCTCGCCAAGAGCATGCCGGCCCTCTACGTCACTGGCGAAGAATCCCAGCAGCAAGTGGCCATGCGCGCGCGACGCCTCGGCTTGCCTCAGGATCAACTGCGGGTGATGACTGAAACCTGCATCGAAACCATCATCGCCACCGCTCGTCAGGAAAAGCCCAAGGTGATGGTGATCGACTCGATCCAGACGATCTTCACCGAACAGCTGCAATCGGCACCCGGTGGCGTGTCCCAGGTGCGTGAGAGCGCGGCGTTGCTGGTGCGATATGCCAAGCAGAGCGGTACGGCGATTTTTCTCGTTGGCCACGTGACCAAGGAAGGCGCGTTGGCCGGTCCACGCGTTCTTGAGCACATGGTCGACACCGTGCTGTATTTCGAAGGTGAATCCGATGGACGCCTGCGTTTGCTGCGTGCGGTGAAGAACCGTTTCGGTGCGGTCAACGAGTTGGGCGTGTTCGGCATGACCGACAAGGGTTTGAAAGAGGTCTCCAACCCATCGGCGATTTTTCTCACCCGCGCGCAGGAAGAAGTCCCGGGCAGTGTGGTGATGGCGACGTGGGAAGGCACGCGACCGATGCTGGTGGAAGTGCAGGCGCTGGTCGATGACAGTCATCTGGCCAATCCGCGCCGGGTGACGCTGGGCCTGGATCAGAACCGTCTGGCGATGTTGCTTGCCGTTTTGCATCGCCATGGCGGCATCCCGACCCATGATCAGGACGTGTTCCTCAACGTGGTGGGCGGGGTGAAGGTGCTGGAGACGGCGTCTGATCTGGCGTTGATGGCGGCGGTGATGTCGAGTTTGCGCAATCGACCGTTGCCGCATGATCTGTTGGTGTTTGGTGAAGTAGGGCTGTCCGGCGAAGTGCGTCCGGTGCCAAGCGGGCAGGAGCGTTTGAAGGAAGCGGCCAAGCATGGCTTCAAGCGAGCGATCGTGCCCAAGGGCAATGCGCCAAAGGAGTCGCCTCCGGGCTTGCAGATCATCGCCGTGACCCGCCTCGAACAGGCCCTCGACGCATTGTTTGAGTGAACGCCTGACCTGTGGGAGCGAGCCTGCTCGCGAAGGGGCCGTGTCAGTCGGCATCATTGCTCAACGACACACCGTCTTCGCGAGCAGGCTCGCTCCCACAGGGTTTGATGTCGCGCCTAGATTTCGATCAGGGCGCCCAGTTCGCGCTCAAGTTCCGCTTCGTCAGCCAGATTGAGCTCGATCAACCGCCGCAAGCGCTGGATCGATTCCAGGCTGATATGCCGGCAGACAAATCCCAACTGGCCGTTTTCCTCATGGGCCAAGTGCACATCCATCTCGATATCGACGTCATCGCTCAGGTGGATGTCGACGAAGAAGTCCTGTTCGCGATCCCCCAGCCACGGCTCCGGTCGCTCGATCAGCAGTCCCTTGAGCGACAGGTCGATCAGCTTGACCGGCCAGATGAATTGGCCCTGACTCAGCTCGGTTCTGGCATCGAACGCAATACGTTTGAAACGACGTCGATTGGCGGGGTGCTCGCTCATGGCGCAATCCTCATGAAGGTTCGCTGACTATAGACCGCGAATGCGGGCGCCAGCCAATCGCTAAAGCGTCTAGACCAACGTCGGGGTATGGCCTTTGGCGCCGTAAGCGCTAAACTCGGGATGGCTGTCTTTCTTGTCCACCCTGGCTGGAATAATAAAATGAAAAATAATAATAGCCTGCTACGCCACTTACCCTGGCTAGTGCTGGCAATCGTAGGAGCGTGCGCCCTGGGCGTAGTGGCATTGCGCCGCGGCGAGGCGATCAACGCCTTGTGGATTGTGGTCGCCGCTGTGGCCATTTATCTGGTTGCGTACCGTTACTACAGTCTGTTCATCGCCAACAACGTGATGCAACTTGATCCACGTCGGGCCACCCCCGCCGTGCTCAACAACGACGGTCTGGACTATGTGCCGACCAACAAACACATTCTTTTCGGTCACCACTTCGCTGCCATCGCTGGCGCGGGGCCTCTGGTCGGCCCGGTATTGGCGGCGCAGATGGGCTACTTGCCCGGCACGCTCTGGCTGATTGCCGGCGTGGTGCTGGCGGGCGCGGTGCAGGACTTCATGGTTCTGTTCATGTCGACCCGGCGCAACGGCCGTTCCCTGGGCGACATGGTGCGTGAAGAAATGGGCCGCGTGCCCGGCACCATCGCGCTGTTCGGCTGCTTCCTGATCATGATCATCATCCTCGCGGTGCTGGCATTGATCGTGGTGAAAGCACTGGCCGAGAGCCCGTGGGGCATCTTCACCGTGATGGCGACCATCCCGATCGCGATGTTCATGGGCATTTACATGCGCTACATCCGCCCGGGCCGCATCGGCGAAATCTCCGTGGTCGGTGTGTTGCTGCTGCTCGGTTCGATCTGGCTCGGTGGGCAGATTGCCGCTGATCCGGTGTGGGCAAAGGCGTTCACCTTCACTGGCGTGCAGATTACCTGGATGCTGGTCGGTTACGGTTTCGTCGCGGCATCGTTGCCGGTGTGGTTGATTCTGGCACCGCGCGACTACCTGTCGACGTTCCTGAAAATCGGCACCATCGTCGCCCTGGCGATCGGTATTCTGATCACCATGCCCGAGCTGAAAATGCCGGCGCTGACCCAGTTCGTCGACGGCACCGGCCCAGTATGGAAGGGTGGTCTGTTCCCATTCCTGTTCATCACCATCGCTTGCGGTGCGGTTTCCGGTTTCCACGCGCTGATTTCTTCGGGCACCACGCCGAAGCTGCTGGATAACGAAACCAACGCCCGTTACATCGGTTACGGCGGCATGCTGATGGAGTCGTTCGTCGCCATCATGGCCATGGTTGCCGCGTCGGTGATCGAGCCTGGCGTGTACTTCGCAATGAACAGCCCGGCCGCTGTGGTCGGCAGTGATGTCGCTTCGGTTGCGCAAGTGGTTTCCAGCTGGGGCTTTGCGATCACGCCGGAAGCGTTGCAAGCCGTCGCGCACGACATTGGCGAAACCACCATCCTGGCCCGTGCCGGTGGTGCGCCGACCCTGGCGGTGGGTATCGCGCAGATCCTGCACAGTGTCCTGCCGGGTGAAAACACCATGGCGTTCTGGTACCACTTCGCGATTCTGTTCGAGGCGCTGTTCATTCTGACCGCAGTCGACGCCGGTACCCGTGCCGGTCGTTTCATGTTGCAGGACTTGCTCGGTTCCTTCGTGCCGGCGCTGAAACGTACTGAATCGTGGACCGCCAACCTGATCGCCACCGCTGGTTGTGTGGCGATGTGGGGCTGGTTGCTGTACCAGGGCGTGATCGATCCACTGGGCGGCATCAACACCTTGTGGCCACTGTTCGGTATCTCCAACCAGATGCTGGCCGGTATCGCGCTGATGCTTGGCACCGTGGTCCTGATCAAAATGAAGCGCCAGCGCTACATTTGGGTCACCTTGCTGCCAGCCACCTGGCTGCTGATCTGCACCACGACGGCGGGCTTCATCAAACTGTTCGATGCCAACCCGGCGATCGGCTTCCTGTCGCTGGCCAAGAAATACAGCGATGCGCTGGCCAACGGTCAGGTGCTGGCGCCGGCGAAAAGCGTTGAGCAGATGCAGCACGTGATCTTCAACGCTTACACCAACGCAACGCTTACCGCGCTGTTCCTGTTCGTGGTCTTCAGCATCCTGTTCTATGCGCTCAAGGTCGGCATCGCCGCCTGGGGCAAAAAAGAGCGTACGGATAAAGAATCGCCATTCCAGGCTCTGCCGGATGCGTAACCAGAGGATTGCACCATGTTCAATGACCTGAGTCGCCTCGGTAAATACCTCGGTCAGGCTGCGCGCCTGATGGTCGGCATGCCCGACTACGACACCTACGTCGAGCATATGCAAACCAAGCACCCGGACAAACCGGTGATGAGCTACGAGATGTTCTTTCGCGAACGTCAGGAAGCCCGTTACGGTGGCAAGGGTGGGCCGAAGTGCTGTTGAGCTGACAGCGCAAGGTTGAGGTAATCCCCTGTGGGAGCGAGCCTGCTCGCGAATACGGAGTGTCAGTTGATGAATGATTTGACTGGCACACCGCTTTCGCGAGCAAGCTCGCTCCCACATTTGTTTTTGGGTTGTTCATTCATTTTGTGAAGGAGAAAGCGTTTGTCCTCTCCCATTCCGGTCACGGTACTCAGCGGTTTCCTCGGCGCCGGCAAGACCACCTTGTTACGCCACATCCTCAAAGCCGAGCACGGTCTGAAAATCGCCGTGATCGAAAACGAATTCAGTGACGCCGGCATCGACACGCAGTTGCTCGGCGATGAACCTGTGCAAGTCATGACCCTGGCCAATGGCTGTGTCTGCTGCACCATTCACACCGACCTGACCAAGGCGCTTTACCTGCTGCTTGAGCGTCTCGACAGCGGCGAAATCGCCTTCGATCGTCTGGTCATCGAGTGCACGGGTCTGGCCGATCCAGCACCGGTGGCACAGACTTTTTTCATCGACGAAGAACTGCGCGAACGTTACCTGCTCGACGGCATCATCACCCTGGTCGATGCGGCGCACGCGGATGTCCACCTGACCCAGACCATCGCCCAGGCGCAGATCGGTTTTGCCGATCGCCTGCTGGTGAGCAAGACCGATCTGGTCGACGAAGCGACGTTCAACGCACTGAGCGAGCGCCTGACGCGAATCAATCGCCGAGCGCCAGTCCGTGTGGTTGATCACGGCAACATTGATCTGGCAGAACTGCTGGATGTGCGTGGCTTCAACCTCAACGCCGATCTCGGCGGCGGCTTGAATCTGCGCCCAGTGAGCAAGGCGCCGTCGATCGATCGTATTTCCAGTCTGGTGCTGCGTACCGATCAGCCGCTGGATATCGATCAGCTCAGCGAGTTCATGAACGAGCTGCTGGAAGAACACGGCAAACAATTGCTGCGTTACAAGGGCGTGCTGAACATCGCGGGTGAGGATCGACGCTTGGTGTTTCAGGGCGTGTTGAAGCTCTATGGTTTCGACTGGGACACCGAATGGGCCGAGGGTGAGGCGCGGGAAAGTGTGATCGTGTTTATTGCTGATGATTTGCCGGAAGAGAAGATTCGGGCGGGGTTTGCCAAAGTGGCTTCTGCCTGATGGATCTTGGTTGTCAGTGATGGCCCCTTCGCGAGCAAGCTCGCTCCCACAGTCGACCGCACTCTGTCAGTCGAATGCAATTCACTGTGGGAGCGAGCTTGCTCGCGAAGGCGATCTAACCGACAGCACATTGCTCAAGATCTGAACCGAGCAGTGTCTGCTCAAGATGATCCAGATGCCGGTTCATCAGCATCCCGGCCTTGAAAACATCCCGATTTTCCACCGCTTCAACCAGCGCCAAATGCTCCTGCCACGCGCAACAGCTGTGAGTCTGGCATTCACTCCGCGCAATCGCCAATGACGTCAGCGGCACCAGACTGCCGAGAAAATGCGCCAGCGGTGCATTCCCCGCCATCTGCGCCAAGTGCAGATGAAACTCCCCCGACAAGCGAATGGCCGCCCCACGCCGATCCTGCGCGACAGCCTGACGTTCGCGCTCGATCAACCCGCGCAAGCGTTTCAAACCTTCTGTTTGCGGGCGCTGGCAGGCCAGACGCACCAAGGTGTTTTCAGCCAGTCGCCGCGCATGCAGAGCCTGCCTCGTCTGCTCCCGATCAGGTGCGGCGACACGTGGGCGATGATTGGCGCGCAGCACAATGACTTGTTCAAGAGACAACTGCGTCAACACCCGCCGCACATCGGCACGACTGACGCCGAACATCTCTTTCAAACTGTCTTCGGTGAAACGGCTGGCCGGATCGATGCGCTGCTCGAGAATCGCGTCGAACAGTCGCGGGTACAGATCCTCCGCCGGCACTCTTACGCGGGAGAAGGGCAGGGGCGCAGTGGTCGGGTGGGTTTGCGACGGTGAAGCGAAACTGTTCATGGCCTGTCTCCAATAGAAATCAGCGACTCAGGTTGTCTTCCGGAATATTCAACTCAATCCCCATGCGTTGGCCTTCGCGCAAAATGTGCCGACGCATTTCCGCACTGGCCTGGGCGCTGTTCTTGCTGCGGATGGCGCGGACCACCGCTTCGTTTTCTTCCAGCCGCTCGGCCAGATGCTCCGGCGAATTGCGCAGTACTTCGGCACTTTGCTTGAGGGCGTTGCTGGTCTGCTGCACGACGCTCTGGAAAATCGGGTTCGAAGTCAGGGTGAACAGCTCTTCGTGGAAGGCGATGTAGGCGCTGACGCCGGCGTCACTGTCGCCGGCCTCGAGGGCTTCGCGCATGTCCATCAGGGTCAGGCGCAATTGGCCGACTTCCTTGCTGCTGATCGACTGCGCGACCAAGCCAACGATGAACGGCTCAAGGGTGTAGCGCAGTTGCAGTACATCTTCGAGACTGGCACCGGCCACCGCGCTGTCGTGGCTTTGACTGTCGCTCAATTGCGCATCGAGCACGACCACGCCTTTGCCCGGCATCGAGCGGACGAGACCCAGGGTTTCCAGGACGATTACCGCTTCGCGCAGGCTCGGGCGGCTGATGCCCAGTTGTTCGGCCAGTTCACGCTGGCCCGGCAGCATGTCGCCGGAGCGCCACTGACCACGAGCCAAAGCGGCGCGCAGTTTTTCTACGACTGAGTTGACGACGGTTGATGTGGTAATCACTTGTCTTGCTCCATGTGCCTGTAGGGGCGCCGCAAACCGCGATCAAAAGATCGTCGCTTGCGGCAGCGCCGATAGGGTTGAAATCAGAACTCCTGCTGGTGCGCCGGAGTTGCTGTTTTACGCGGCTGAAAGGTGTAGCCCTGCTGACCGCTGAGTACTTTGTTGGCGCGTTGTACGTCGATGTCTTTTTCCCAACGGGCGATGGCGACGGTGGCGACGCAGTTGCCGATGAGATTGGTGAGTGCCCGGCCGATGCCCATGAACCAGTCCACCGCCAGCACCAGCACCAGACCGACCACCGGGATTGCCGGAATCGCTGTCAGCGTGGCCGCCAGAATTACCAGTGCCGACCCGGGAATGCCGTGGGCGCCTTTGGAAGTGATCAGCGACACCAGCAGAATCGTCAGCAAATCAGTCATCGCCAGCGGCGTGCCGGTGGCATTGGCGATGAAGACGATGGCCAAGGTCAGATAGATCGAGAAACCGTCGAGGTTGAACGAGTACCCGGTTGGAATCACCAGCCCTACGGTCGAGCTGCCGATGCCGAGGTGTTCAAGTTTGCGCATGATCTGTGGCAACACGGCATCGGACGAGGCGGTGCCCATGACGATCAGCAGTTCTTCACGCAGGTATTTGAGCAGCGGCCACATGCGCAGGCCGGAAGCACGCATCACCAGACCGAGAATCACGCTGACGAAAGCGATGCAGGTCAGGTAGAACAAACCGACCAGGCTACCCAGATGTTGCAGGGAGTCGAGGCCATATTTGCTGGTGGTGAAAGCGATGGCGCCGAACACGCCGATCGGTGCCAGACGCACGATCATGCCCATGATGCGGAAGATCACATGGCTCAGTTCGTTGATCAGTCGCGAGATCCCGGAAGCCGCTTCGCCGACCAGATTCAAGGCGCTGCCGAACAGCACCGAGAACAGCAGTACTTGCAGAATGTTGTTGTCGGCAAAGGCACCGATCACCGAAGTCGGGATCAGGTCCATGAGGAACTGCGTGGTGGTGTGCATGTGCTGGCTGCGTTCGGCGAGATCGCCCATGTCGGCTGCAGACAGTTGCTCCAGATGGATATTCGCGCCGCTGCCGATGCCGGTGCTGAAGGCGAACACCAGGCCTATCACCAAAGCGATGGTGGTCAACACTTCGAAGTAGATCACCGACTTGAGGCCGATGCGCCCGACCTTCTTCAGATCGCCCGCGCCGCTGATGCCGCTGACCACCACGCAGAACACGATGAGGCCGATAAGCATCTTGATCAGTTTGATGAAGCCGTCGCCGAGCGGTTTGAGCTGGGCCGAGTATTCAGGAAGGGTCAGCCCGCAGACGATGCCGAGCACCAGTCCGAGAACCACTTGGAGGAAGATTGAACGCGAGCACCATCTGAGCATGGGAGGAATCCTGGTCGGTGTCCTGACTGCCGTGCGCGTTGAGCGCATCAGATTCAGGACTTAATTATTGTGGTCTTACCGGTATGTCCAGTGCGGGTGCAGTCTACGCTCGGTTTTTTCGGGATGACAAGTGAAAACATGAAAATTGGCATGACCGGTCTGACCGGCGGCCATAGCCGCGTAGGAGCTGCCGAAGGCTGCGATCTTTTGATCTTGTTTTTAAGATCCAGATCAAAAGATCGCAGCCTTCGGCAGCTCCTACACGGGAAATCAGGGGCAAAAAAAAACCGGCCAATCACTTGGCCGGTTTTTCATGCTGCAGATTTAACGTCGCAATTAAGCGCCGTATACCGGCAGTTTCTTGCAGATGGCTTTGACTTTCTCACGAACGGCGTCGATCACCGCTTCGTTGTTCAGGTCCGCCAGGATGTCGCAGATCCAGCCGGCCAGCTCTTTGCACTCGGCTTGCTTGAAGCCGCGAGTGGTCACAGCCGGAGTACCGAAGCGCAGGCCGGAAGTGACGAACGGCGAGCGTGGATCGTTAGGCACGGAGTTCTTGTTCACGGTGATGAACGCTTTGCCCAGAGCGGCGTCGGCGTCTTTACCGGAGATGTCCTGCTTGATCAGCGACAGCAGGAACAGGTGGTTCTTGGTACCGCCCGACACTACGTCGAAACCGCGCTCGATGAACACTTCGGCCATGGCCTGGGCGTTCAGCACCACTTGTTCCTGGTAGGCCTTGAACTCAGGCTGCAGCGCTTCCTTGAAGCAGATTGCCTTGGCGGCGATCACGTGCTCCAGCGGGCCACCCTGGGCGCCCGGGAATACCGCGGAGTTCAGCTTCTTCTCGATGTCGGCGTTGGCGCGAGCCAGGATCAGGCCGCCACGTGGACCGCGCAGGGTCTTGTGCGTGGTGGTGGTCACGACGTCAGCGAAAGGCACCGGGTTCGGGTAAACACCCGCGGCAACCAGGCCGGCTACGTGAGCCATGTCGACGAACAGGTAAGCACCGACTTTGTCAGCAATGGCGCGGAAGCGTGGGAAGTCGAGAATCTGCGAGTAGGCAGAGAAACCGGCCACGATCATTTTCGGCTTGTGCTCAACTGCCAGACGCTCGACTTCGTCGTAGTCGATCAGGCCGTTGGCATCGATACCGTATTGAACGGCGTTGTACAGCTTGCCGGAGGAGGAAACGCTGGCGCCGTGGGTCAGGTGACCACCGTGGGCCAGGCTCATGCCCAGAATGGTGTCGCCACCTTGCAGCAGGGCCAGGTAGACCGCAGCGTTGGCTTGCGAACCGGCGTGCGGCTGAACGTTGGCGTAATCGGCGCCGAACAGTTCTTTGGCGCGGTCGATAGCCAGTTGCTCAACGATGTCGACGTACTCGCAACCACCGTAGTAACGCTTGCCTGGGTAGCCTTCAGCGTACTTGTTGGTCAGGACCGAGCCTTGAGCTTCCATCACCGCTGGGCTGGTGTAGTTTTCCGAAGCGATCAGCTCAATGTGTTCTTCCTGGCGCTGAGCTTCTTGCTCCATGGCGGCAAAAAGGTCGGCGTCGTACTTGGCAATAGTCAAATCACGGCTGAACATGGCGGTCCTCAAGGATCGGGGGCAGAAAAGGGGGGCATTCTAACCCAATGGGTTTTGGATGGCATATGAAACGACATCATGTCGCAGACAAGTGGCGTTCATGACAGATGTGCGGTGCTTTTGAAGGCCTCTTCGCGAGCAAGCTCGCTCCCACAGTAATCGAGGCAGGCCTGCGATTTTGTGATCGAAATCAATCCCTGTGGGAGCGAGCCTGCTCGCGAATGCCGCGCCGCCGATCTTCAGTCGAACATGAACAGCGCGTCATTGCTGAACTGCGCCTCAAACCGTCCCGCCGGCATCGGCCGCCCGAACAGATAGCCCTGAACCTCATCGCAACCATGTTCGCGCAAGAAGTCCAGTTGCTCATGGGTTTCCACACCCTCGGCGATCACCGCCAGATTCAGGCTATGGGCCATGGCGATGATCGCCCGGGCAATCTGCGCGTCTTGCTCACCGGACGGCAAGCCATCGACGAACGTGCGGTCGATCTTCAGCACGTCGATCGGGAATTGCTTGAGGTAGTTCAGCGATGAGTAGCCGGTGCCGAAGTCGTCGACCGCAATGCTCAGGCCGAGGTTTTTCAGCCCGGCGAGAATCTGCATGGCCTCGCTGACTTCGCGCATCAGGATACTTTCGGTCAGCTCCAGCTCCAGACACGCCGGCGGCAGGCCGGTTTCGCGCAGGATCGTCGCGATCCGCGTGCCGAGCTGGCCATCGGAGAACTGCCGCGCCGAGATGTTTACCGACACTTTCGGCACACGCACACGATTCTGGTGCCAGGTCTTCAACTGACGGCACGCCTCGCTGATCACCCAGTCGCCAACGTCTACCACCAGACCAAGCTCTTCCAGCACCGGAATGAAATCCCCCGGCGGCACCAGCCCACGGCGTGGATGACGCCAGCGCAGCAGCGCTTCAGCGCCGGTCAGACGCTTGCCGTCGCCGCTGAATTGCGGTTGGTAATACAGGACGAATTCGTTCTGTTCCAAGGCGTGGCGCAGGTCGCTTTCCAGTTCCAGACGCTCCAGCGCACTGGCGTTCATGTCGGCCTGATAGAACTGGAAGTTGTTCTTGCCGCGCTCCTTGGCGTGGTACATCGCGGTGTCGGCGTTTTTCATCAACTGGCTGAGCTCGTTGCCGTCCTGCGGACTCAGGGCGATGCCGATACTGGCGGTGACAAAGAACTCGCGACCCTCGAGTACAAATGGCCGCACCAGGCTGCCGAGGATCTGCTCGGCGACATGAATCGCCCGGTTCAGCGCCATTTCGCGGCTGGAACGATGTTGCAGCAACAGCGTGAATTCGTCGCCGCCCATGCGCGCCACGGTGTCGTCATCGTCGACACAGGCCAGCAGGCGCGTGGCCATGTCTTTGAGCATGCGGTCGCCGGCGGCGTGGCCGAGGGAGTCGTTGATCGGTTTGAAACGGTCGAGGTCGAGGAACATCAGCACCACCCACGACTTCTGCCGTTCGGCCGATTGCAGCGCGGTGTGCAGGCGATCCTGGAACAGCGTGCGGTTCGGCAAATGGGTCAGGGCGTCGTAATAGGCGAGGCGGTGAATCCGCTGTTCGCTGGCCTTGCGCTCGCTGATGTCGCTGAAGAAGCACACGTAACTGGCCAGATCGCCTTCGTCGTCAAGCACCGCGGTGATGCCGACCCACGCCGGGTAATGCTCGCCGTTACGACGCTTGAGCCAGACTTCGCCTTCCCAGGTGCTGTGTTGATGCAGTTGTTTGAGTACGTAGCGCAGATGCGCGTCTTGCTGTTCGTCGACCGTGAGCATGTTCGGCAACTGGTCGAGCACTTCGCCCACCGCGTAACCGCTGACGCGGCTGAAAGCCTCGTTGGCCTGAACGATGTAGCCGGCCGGATCGGTGATCAGAATCGCCGAGGTCGAATGCTCGAAAACCGTGGCGGCCATGCGCAGGTCTTTTTCGGCGCGGCGCTGCTGACTGATGTCGCGACCGACGCCGAGCACGCCTTCGAACGCGCCATGTTCGTCCCACACCAGCACCAGACGCAGCTCGATCGGGATCTTGCGGCCATCGGCACGCAAGCAGTCGAACAGGAACAATTGCGTCTGCACCTGATTGCGCAACACCGCCAGTTGCTCGGGTTTGTCCAGCGCCTTGCTGACGCGATCCATCAGCGTGTAGATGCCGCTCAGTTGCTGCGGGTTGGCGATGGTCGATTGCCAGCCGTTCTGGAAAATCCACTCGGCGTCGTAACCCAGTACAGCCTGCACCGACGGGCTGACGTAGTTCAGCGAGAGCTTGCTGTCGGTGGAGAAAATCACGTCGCTGATGCTTTCGGCGAGCATGCGATAGCGCTGCTCACTGTCGCGCAGGGATTCGCTGGCTTCGATCTGTTCGGTGATGTCCTTGGCCACGCCGATAATTCGCGTGACCTGATCGTGTTTGTCACGGGCCAGGGCCTGTTCGCGAATATCGAAACGCCGCCATTTGCCGTCGCGATGGCGGAAGCGCAGCTGGCATTGCAGCAACTGGCTGTAACCGGCGTGGCGCTGCATCTGCCGCGAACGATGGTAGTAGTCGGCGTCTTCCGGGTGCAGCAGGATCTCCCAGAAGTACTCGCCCATCTGATGCAATTCGGTGCGGTTGTAGCCGAGGGTCTGGCCGAGGTGGTGGTTGCTGAAAATCATCCGCTGGCTGATCACGTCCTGCACATACAGATGATCCGGCACGGTGCGCACTACGTCCGACCAGAAGCCTTCGCGTTCGAGCAGCGACAGTTCGATCAGCTTGCGGCTGGTGATGTCGTTGATGCTGAGGATCACTGCTTTGTAGTCGTGCTGCTCGGTCGGCAGGCGCAACACCATCCACAGGTGTTGATCACGGCCATTGATGTCCGGCAGTTTGATTTCCAGCTCCAGCTGCTTTTGTTGCTGCAGCACGGCATCGAGGACTTGATTGCCGATCGCGCACTGGCGGTGCGGATGGCCGTCGATCAACAGCTGCCAGGCGTGCTCGCAAGAGTTGACGTTGAGCAGTTGCAATGCGACCTGGTTGACCTCGGTGACGCGCAGTTCCTGCAGCAGTTGCTGGCGTTGCTGCGGTTGGTCGAGCCAGGCCTTGAGCTGGTCGCTGGTCTGGATCTGCGCCTTGTCGAAGACCTGCTTCAGACCGGACAGATCGAGCACACAGAGGGCCACGCCGGTGCCTTCGAAAATGTCCTGATAACGGCGGCGACCCTCATGTAACTGGCGCTGACGGCGGCGCATGTTCAACAGCGCAATCACCGGCAGCATTGAGAACGCCAGGCCCAACAGGCATTTGCCGATAAATGCCGGCAGCAATTCTTCCAGCACGCGCTGGCGGTCGAACAGGCCACGCAACTGCCAGTCGCTGCTACTCAGTGGCACGGTCAGTACGGTGTTGGCCAGATCGTCCGGGGTCAGTACGCCGGGTTTGGCTGCAGGCAGCGCTTCATCGCGGCTGATGATCTGATGGTTGATGCGGTTTTCCACCAGCCACAACGGGCGGATGCCGGTTTCGCCCTGTTTGGTCAGCGAGTCGAAAAACGTTGGGGTCAGGCGCAAGGCCCAATAGCCGCGGGTGCTGCCGCTGGCCTGATGGAGTAATAGATGCACCACCGAGCCGTCATCGGCGTTGCTGAAATAATGCGCCTGGGCGCGACTGCGGCGCACCAGTTCGGTCAGGTAGTTGGCGTCGTCGCTGTCGACGGCGCTGTCGCTGATAATCCGCCCGGAAGGGCTGAGCAACGCCATGCTGCGCAGATCGGGCAGCGACTGCTGAAGCTTGCGCAGCAGCGCCTGCTGTTCGTCGGCTGATTGCGGCTGTTCGACGATCGGTAGCAGATTGAGGGCGATTTGCGCGTTCAGCGCCATGTTCAGGCTGACCTGCGAGGCGAGGTCGGCGGTGTAGTCGATGGTGTACTGACGCTGGTTTTTCTGGGTTTCGCGCAGTTGATCGAGCAGTTGCCAGAACAGCAGCGCCAGCAACAAAAGCACGAGTGTCGCCAGCGCACCCTTTAATGTACCGCGCAGGGACGAGCCGGGCGCCGGTGGGGTGCTGCTCACAGAAGCTGGCGGAGTGACATTGGACAAGCTGTAATCCTGCGGTTTGGCTGGACTGGCGCGACGTGCACTATAAGCCGGACGCCCAAAGGGCGGCTAGCATGCCTTGAGTCGTGGCGAAGTGCCAGCCCCGCGCGGCTGGACTGCCTTCCGTCATTAAGGTAGCTTTGCCGGTTACGCGGGAGCCCAGACACTGTTAAAACTACTGCGCTCGGAAATACTGCGTTGAAAACAGGCTCGGACTGCTCATTTACAACCCGTAAAGTCGAGCGCGACTCCGACCGGTCCTCGCCTGTTTTCGCCTTGTCTTTCCTTCGCTCGTTACGTTTTAACAGCGTC
Organism: Pseudomonas fluorescens; assembly: GCF_902497745.1. Taxonomy (GTDB): domain Bacteria; phylum Pseudomonadota; class Gammaproteobacteria; order Pseudomonadales; family Pseudomonadaceae; genus Aquipseudomonas; species Aquipseudomonas fluorescens_BM. The sequence continues at coordinate 122,862 of NZ_CABVHJ010000007.1, read as the reverse complement.
TGGTCCAGCTCCTAGACTCAGACTTTTTCAGCGCGCACGCATTGATAACCATCAAGTGAACGACGCGCATGGTCTGGCCGGGCTTCGCCTGCGCTGCAATCATTCATCTGTCACTGACCCAAGGTTCTCCATGGCTCAATACGGTTATCTGCCTTATTAACTTTTAGTCGTGTTTTACGATCTGCAGTCGGTCCCTCATGGCCACTAGCTTTCGAGCCTGTCCAGCATCTTTTTCTTCTCAAACCTGTGTCAGGGAGGAGATATTGGTTAGCTTTTGCTGATTTTGGGTCAAATCTAGACTCCAAAACTTAACTTTTTTGTAAGTGTTCCTATGATCGCTTCTTGTCAAGGCATGAGACGTCCGATTTTTTGTGTCACCGGCTGATGAGCGACACTGTCGCTACGAACTGCAGACACCATGAGCAAGGCGTAACACTTCATCACTGAGGAGATGCTGAGTCAGCTCTTGGCTAACTATCAGGAGTCTGAAAACCTGGTCGATGCTGACGGCATCCTCAACCAACTGATCAAAATTGACCAAGATACTGGCCGAGCGCGCACTGGATGCGCGACTGACCTACCATCTAGGCCATGGCAAGCATCAACCTATCAGCAACCCAGCTGGCAACCCCCGCTGCCGGAAACGTCGGTATCCGAATGCCGAACGGGTGGTTTTGCGCAGCCGCGTGATCGAGCTGCTTACGCAAAGCCGAAGCGATGCGGGCAGCCGGAGCATCATGCTGATGATGAAAGAGGACGGCATGCAGATCGGGCGATTCAAGGTACGTAGGTTGATGCGCGAGATGAACTTGATCAGCAAACAGCCGGGCTCCCATGCCTACAAAAAGGCTACCGTGGAGCGGCCTGATATCCCGAACGTGCTTGATCGAGAGTTCAATATTACATCCCCGAACAAGGTCTGGTGCGGTGACATTACGTACGTCTGGGCTGAAGGCCGATGGCACTATCTGGCGGCTGTCATCGACCTTTGTGCCCGTCGTGTTGTAGGTTGGGCGTTCTCATCCACGCCCGACGCCGACTTGGTAATCAAGGCATTGGACATGGCGTACGAGCAGCGTGGCAGGCCGCAAAACGTATTGTTTTACAGCCACTAGGGCAGCCAATATGGCAGCCGGGGTTTCCGTCAGAGACTGTGGCGATACCGCTTCACACAGAGCATGAGTCGTCGCGGCAAGTGCCATGATAATGCGCCGATGGAACGACTATTTCGCAGCCTAAAAAGTGAATGGATACCGACAGTGGGCTACATGAGCGCTGCGCTAGCGCAACAGGATATCGGCCGGTTCCTGATGGAGCGATACAACTGGCGGCGACCGTATAAGTTCAACGAAGGGCTAGCGCCTGCGGTCGCTGAGGAAAAACTCAATTCAGTGTCCGGGATCAGTTGACCACTACACTAGTAACTTCAAACCTGTTTAAGCGCCATGGTCGATCAGGCGGGATGCAGCTCTGAAACCTGAGGCAGTAGGCCGGATGGGTCGCATGCAAGCACACCTGCGATGCGATAAAGCTTCTCGACTGTAATATTTACTTCGCCACGCTCGATCCGGCCCATATAGCTGCGGTCGATATTGCAGGCCAGCGCCAGTGCATCCTGAGAAATCTGGCAGGTTTTCCTCTGCGTTCGGATGCGTCTCCCTAACGCTTTCGCCAACTTGTCCATGACCGTCTCAATTCCACTTGAGGCGGGACTATCCTGCGTTTGCGGACACACGAGCCACGGACTATAATCCGTATTTTTTGAAATCCACTCCTTTGGTACCTCAATGAAATCAGCCTCGTTCCATCTTTGACAGGCGTCTGTATGAGCTGCTTCAGGAGGAAAGGCGTACACGATTCACGACTCGTGAATTGCGGGATGCTTACGCCAAGCGTCTGGATGACATGAGTCTTCGTATCACCGATGTGCTGCGCTACCCATTGTTTTTCCACAAAGTGGATACATGCGGCGCCGACTGAATTGGGAGTGGCTTAGCAATTGATATACGTACTTGACCCTGCAGAACGGACTGTCTCCACCAGGACACACTGTGAGTTGGAGGGCATGGTTTTTCTCTTGACTATCTCCTCCACTCAGACCGGGATGTGTGATCGCGCTGCAATGGTCAGTTGCGCGTATGAGCTTCAGCATTACATGACTGCCGCCTCGAATGTGGAGATCAGCCATGTCCAAATGCTTTGTCCACCAGCGATCAGCCGCTCTGGCAAATGGAGCCTCGAGGATCTAGATCGAATCACTTGTTTCCAAGGCATCGCAACTGAGGACAGTGCTGTGGTGTATCGCACCTCGCAAGGCGTTTACAAAATGGGGGATCTAGACCTTCGCAGGAAGAAAACATCACGGGTATGGTTCTCGAAAAAGCGGCTAGAAAATCACCAGCCCAGAATGTCGGAGCCAGCCCATAAGTCCGCAGCTCACCAGATGTACGCTCCCCTTTACCTTAAGCCAGCACCAGTTTTTAGGTCGAATAGTCAATGATGCTTGCCAGATTCGTCCGTCTTTGCCGGGTCAGTACTGAGGATATTCTGTGCCTGAATTTAGAAACGCTGCGAAGGCCTTGTCGGACGCCCTAGAGATCGTCGTCTTCACGGGTGCGGGAATCTCTGCTGAAAGTGGCATCCCCACGTACGGCGATCCATTGACCGGTATTTGGGCTTCATACGATCCGCGCAATATGGAAACAGCCAAGGCCTTTCGTGAAAATCCTCCGTTGGTATGGGGGTGGTACCTATGGCGGCGCCAACAGGTCTCTAATGCCACCCCCAATGCTGCACATCTCGCGGTGAGCCGATTGGCCAAATCGGGGTATAACGTCTCCGTGATCACTCAAAACGTCGATGACTTGCATGAGCGAGCGGGATCCGTGGATGTACTGCATCTACACGGGAGCCTTTCTGCGCCAAAGTGCTTTGCATGCCATCGAACGGCAGCAGTACCTCCATCGCAGGTGACTTCTCTTATCGGTGGCGAGCTCGAACCGCCACGGTGTGTCAGGTGCAACGGGAAGTTACGCCCTGGCGTAGTTTGGTACGGCGAGGACTTGCCTTCAGACGTTTGGAAGTCGGCAATCGCCTCGGTGAAGAGCTGCGACGTTCTGATCTCCGTGGGTACATCTGGAATCGTTACGCCCGCAGCTGACATCCCCAGGACTGCCCTGTCGTATGGTGCGACGGTGATTCACGTCAACACGGAGGATGTCAGCACCGGCGCGCAGAATGAACTCATGCTGATTGGGAAGGCGACCGAAGTCTTCAAGAGACTGTGCGCCCTCCTACCGAGTGGGGAGTAAGCACTATGACCACTGCCTATGAGCGGACACGCAGCGTAATTGAAACGGGCGGATTTTTGGCGAGGATTTCCCGAGATAAAACCTTGCCCGACTACGTCCGCGAGCAAGCCAGGCAGTTGCTGCGTCACTACCCCACGGCAGAAGCTGTAAGACTGGCTGGGCGATGCGAAGCGATCAGGCAGGATGAAGTTTCAAAGCTCTCTGGCAGTCCGAGAGCACTGCATCCCGCACTTTCGACCTGGCCTCTTCTTGATCCTTTCTTCTACGACCCTACAATCCACGATGCTTCTCACCCGAGTGCTCCACCGGTTGTGGCTGGCTATACCGCGCTGCAACCCAGCCCTCGCACAGAGGAAAGTATGGTGGCCGCCAGCTTTCGAATATTGGGGCTGGTTGCACCCGCAGGCACGGGCTGCTTGAGCATTGAACACCGCTGCTTCACATCAGCTCGAGCGCTGGTTCTCTCCCGCGCCACTGTGGTGTTGGGGTCACCATCAAGAGCCCGTGACTGGTTTGAGGGTCGCATCCGTAGCTTGGATAAGCAGCTGCCCTGCACGCTGATGAACAACGTTCACGAACTCACTCTGGTCATGGACACTCTTTTCCGCCTCGAGCACGGAATCTTCTGATAAGCCTCTTGCTTGCGATGCTTACTGTCCAAGTGTGCGTGGAATCCGCATGCTCCCTGGCCGCTGCCGCAACGTCTCGAAGATCGGGCCCCGCAACGCATGGAGGCTTACTGCGCACTTTTTTGGAGATGTTGTCGAGACGGCTCGTTGGGCTGATTGGTACGGTCGGCGCTGGAGGCACCTATCAGGGATGGAAAACCGTGATGAGGCTTTTTGGAAGCTATTGGACGATTACCGTGTGTTCGCTGTCTTCGACGAAATCCATCATTGCGTTTGTTACAACACACTCTTAAGCAATGCTTGGTGTTGGTGCTGATACGATTTTGACCCAGCGGTGTTGCCGCTGACCGAAAACTGACCCGGTGGGGATGCGGACAAAAACCTGGACTGGTTATGCCGCGTGGCCCAGTATCTGACGATACTCAATGGGGCCTGAGAGCGCCGCGGGGAATTTTGATACGTTTCTCGTTGTACCAGCGAATGCATGAATCCAAGGCCTGAATGAACGGCTCTATGCTCTTTGACTGCCAATTGCCAGGATGAACAGTTCCGTTTTCAGCCGGCCGAAGATGCCTTCACAAGCCGCGTTGTCAGGCGATACAGTGACCCCTCGGATCGTTAGCTTAGTTATGCCAATCGTCCAGACAAAGAAAAGCCCGCTGGGTGCGGGCCTTGGTATGCGCTGGAAATTAACTACCATGTGGCTGCATCAGGGATGTGCTGCAGTTCGAACGACATACAGTCTTCGACCTCGGAAACGCCTTCTGGATCCGTACGCCATGCGTCTTGAACATCTGATCCATTCACGCCAATGGTGACGTTCAAAAGCCAAGTGAAGGTGCCGTGATCGGTGTGAGCGGACAAGGTCACATTCCACTCCTCGTCGTCTTCTTTGTACTGAGCGGGTGCGTTGAGGACCCACTCGCCTTCTGTCAGATCGCTTGAATCTAGGCGGTATTCATCATCCTCTACCTTGTAGGAGACATCACCGGACGCTGAAATTTGTAGGCCCATAAATTTTCCTGTTTATGTTTGAGGTTAGCTTGCAGGTGATGGGGAACTGTACCCTCCTCATCCTCTTGCAAATTATACGCGATCGGTCTGTCGCAAAGAAATGTCAGCCTCTCTGTAATCGTCCAACCAATCCATCTTGTGTGACTAGAGCGGACGTCATATGTGCGGCAGATGCCCCTCCATCTCACTCTCTCGTTGCGTCGGCAAGCGCGTCAGTAAATCTTTGAGGTAGGCATACCTGGGTGAACCTCATCATCTCTGCTGCTCCTGTCCGGCTTCAAATGGCCCTGTCATAAAGGTGGCGCGACAGCGCTGCTAGCGTTTCAGACTGTAATCGAGTGCTCTGCTGACGACGGGTCCTTCTGGAACTAGGTCGCTGTGGGCGAGAAAATTATGCTCGCCAGCCGTCTAGGTAGACAGGAGTCGACCGCGTGACCTGCTGTCAAGTCAGCTATCAGTGGCAATGGTGCCAAGCCTGAGGACGAGACTGGCCTAACGGACAAAAGACAGGGGAAATGAGCACCTTTAGGAGGCGCTCCCCCTGTGTTAGGTCTCTCAATAAAGTATCATACGAGTATTGATAAAGCCTGCCACGAGGCTTGGGGTAAGTAGGATGAAGGTTTTGTTTGACACCCGCAGGATCCAGAAGCTAGGGCGCGTTTCGCTTAGCGAGCAATTGCTGAGGAATGCCGGCCTACACGAAGGCGACCAAGTAGATATCTACTTTGATGCCGCCACGAAACGCATCATTATCGAGCCTGCAGCTCAGAGCAACGACCAAGCTGCTTCGGAGAAAATGGCACCAGGGAGGAAAGGTTGATGTCGAGTATTCAACGACGAGATGAGCGCTTCTCGGGACATGAGTCCTTCGTTTGCCGTTACGGATGGCTGCCAAAGCTACATCAAGCAATTATCAACAATCCCCTTGCGCTGAAAGATGAAGCTCAGGCGACGATTACGTTGGGCATTGGCCGCAACATGGTCAAGTCGATTCAATTCTGGGGTGAGGCTTTCGGGATAGTCGATGGTCGCGATTCTTCTGGCCTGCAATCCGGCCCGATTGGAAGCTTGCTGCTTTCGAAAGATGGTTGGGACCCTTTCCTCGAACAGCCTGAGTCGCTTTGGCTGCTTCACTGGTGGATTTCATCTCACGCGGAGATTGCAGTTTGGAACTTGGTCTTCGGGAGCGCAATGTATTCCCGTTTTGATCGAAAGACTCTCATCGCGGGTCTCGTGGATCAGGCATCCGCTAGCAACAAAAAGCTGGCGGTCTCCACCCTTGAGCAGCATTCAAGCATTTTCCTGCATTCGTACAAGCGGGAAGAGTCTGCAGGTGATGATACCTCGTGGTGCCCACTGCAAGATTTGGGACTTTTTGAAGAGGTCACTGCCGACGACGGCAGAACTGTTTACCTGGTAGGTAGAAATGCGCCCTTAGGTCTGTCTCCAAGAGTTTTCCTTTTTTCCTTGATTGATTACTTCGAGCGTCAAAATACCAACTCTCTCAGTCTCACCAAGATTGTTCATGGTGAATTCAGTCCCGGTAGCGTTTTCAGGTTGGATAACTTTCAAGTGAGTAGCTTGTTAGAAGGTGTAGAAAAAGAGTTTGGTGGTGTTGTGCGATTTATTGATACCGCTGATACCCAGCAAATCATTCTGGATACTACTTTCGCGCCCGCTTGGGCTGATTGCTTGCTGGGTGTGGGAGAAGAATCGAATGTCTGATCGACTGATAGATCATCTTGAGCTGGACTCCAAATTCCTGCGCTCCATTTCGCTGACTAGAGATTTGCGGTCACAAGATTCGCTCGATAGTTATCTGATCACTCCTGCTGTCTTGGCAGTGCTTCGCCAGATTGGCGGTGCGTTGAAGTCGGGAAGCGCACAACGCGCCTGGAAACTCATTGGGCCCTATGGCAGTGGTAAGTCGGCGTTAGGGTTGCTGCTAGCCCGTTTGTTAGAAGGGCAAAAGAGCTCTCATGCAATTTACAAACAGCTCATTGAGGCCTCTACAGAAGTCGCTGAGCTTTTCCCACAAGGGCAAAATCGCTTTGCACTGGCAATAAGCGGTTCGCGCGTATCGTTGGGTGACGCGTTAGCACAGTCTATTCTTGACGCACTTGAGCACCTGCCAAAAAGCAAGCTGGCTACTGAGCTTAAGCGCCAGTTGGATACGAAAGCTCAGACCTATCGTGACGTACCCCTTAACGCAGCGACGAGTAGATTGCTGAATGACTTTGTTCTAATCACCAAAGGTGCTGGATGTTCCGGTGTCCTATTGCTGATTGACGAGCTTGGCAAATTCATCGAGTACGCAGCTCTAAATCCGGAAGCCGGCGATTTGATGTCTTTGCAGCAAATCGCTGAGGTCGCATCTCATCCTAAGGACGATGGTCTACTAGTCATATCAATGCTGCACCAGCACTTTGATGCTTATGCCACAGGTGTAGGTCGGACACTTTCCGATGAGTGGCATAAGGTCTCAGCACGCTTCGATGAAGTGCCTTTTGATGAGCCGGTCGAGCGGTATGCGCATTTCGCTCTTCATGCCCTAGGCGCGGATGAAACCATTACTGAGTCGGTTACCCTGAAAAAAGATGCCCGGAGCATCTACAAGCAAGCAATTGATTTCAACTTTTTCCGCGGAACTGGTGAGAGTGAGCTGTTCTCTCAGGCAGAGCGCCTGTACCCATTGCACCCAGCAGCTCTGGCTTGCTTAGCGGTCATATCTAAGCGATTTGGTCAGAGCGAGCGTTCATTTCACGCATTCATGCGTGGATATGAGTCCGGAGCACTGAGAGACTTCGCGGAGCGTAATATTGTCGATCATTCTTCTTGGTATGGAATGAGCGAGCTTTTTGACTACCTCACGACAGGGGTAGGGCTTCGCTTCCGTGATCTTGAAGCTGAGCGACGCTGGGATTTCGCTCGCTCTGTCGTAGAGCGTAATGACGCGGAGATGACGGCGTTACAGCTTGAATTACTCAAGTCGATTGCCGTCATCGAGCTGGTCGCTCAAGTCCTCCATGTGGTGTTGACCGTTGAGCTCCTTAGATTTGCTATGGGGGAAGACCTTGGAGCTATCTCCGAAGCTTTGAGTGAGCTAACTGCCAAAAGAATCCTAGTACATCGTCCTGCGAGTCATGATTATGGTTTTGCCGTCAGTCACGCTATCAACGTCGAGGCTTTATACGAGGAAACGATGCAGCGCTCTGCTGATGAACTGATGTTCAATGGCGTTTCACAAGCCCTATCTGAAAGAAGCGTTATTGCAAGTCGTCACTATCAGCAGACAGGAACAATCCGCTCGGTAAGAGTGACTGCAGGCACGTCGGATAGAATTGCGCAGTCGATCGGTGTTCATGGTCGCCATGATGGCAGTGTGGGGCTGATATTCGCAGACGCCGAATCGTCTGCTTTAGTCGGTGCTGCTGAAGAGGTAGCTCGCTCTACTGACGACGTTTTATCGCTTACCGCAATTGTCAAAGTCGGTCCGGATGAGCGAAATGCTCTCATTGAATACTCCCGCTGGTTGATGGTTCATGACCAGGTCAAGCTTAGTCATTTAGATCCCTGGACTGAGCGTTATGTCGAGTCGAGGTTCAGTACGGCACGTGAGCGTGTTAGCCGACTGGTCTTGGCATTGCTGAACCGGCAAGCAAAAGGGTCCTCCGGTATGCAGTATTGGCATAAAGGCAAGGTGATCGCCGATAGCGGAGCAATGAACCTTAGTCAAGCCGCCTCTTGGCTGTTCGATAAGGTTTACGAGGCGGCTCCGACGATCAATAACGAATTGATCAACAAAGAGAAGCCTTCATCTGCAATCAATGCAGCTCGGCAGCGTCTATTTGACCTGCTGGATAAAAAGGTTGATTCAGAGCTGCTAGGTATCGTCGACTTCCCACCCGAACGATTGCTCTACAGCTCTCTGCTTCAATCCACTGGACTGCATCAGAAAGGGGCTGGCGGCCGTTGGTTGTTAACGGCACCGGACGGTAATTCTCCTGCCGGCATACGTAAAGTTTGGGCGGAGCTTGATAAGCAACTGATGATTGACGGGCAGGTCACTTTTGCTGAGGTCATTTCCAGTCTGGCACTTCCGCCGCTAGGGGTCCGAAGTGGGCCGGCCAGCGTGTGGTTCATGGTTTACCTTCTTGTTAACAAGGAATCGTGCGCGATTTTCGAACGAGGAAGTCTGATCCTAGAGTTGACCTCCGATCATCAGCAACGGATGTTCAGAAGCCCTCACACCTTTAGCTTCCGCCGCTTCGACATTGCAGCAGAGCGCAAAGACCTGATCAAAGATTATGCAAAGGCATTTGGAGCGGTAGGTGTGCAGTTGGGGTTGAACGCATCTTACCTGGATGCTGCGCGGGAGCTGATCCGCTGGTACGGGCGTCTTCCGCAATATTCGCAAGAGACACTGCGACTTACAAACCAAACCAAAGCCCTTCGCGACGTAATTAAAAGAGCAACCGACCCAGTTTCGTTGCTCGCCGTTGATATGCCGCGCGTGGTGAAGGCTGGGAAGGGGAAGGACGCTAGTAGCTTCCCCGATCTGCTGGCGAAAAGCCTCACTGAGCTTGGTATGGCATACCGACGGTTGCAGGATGAGGTTAGCTTTTCCATGGCGCAGGCTTTTGAGATCACAGGCCCTCTGAAGGCCCTTCGATCGCAGCTCCAGGAAGAGTGCGCTGATACTGCGCAGTCTCTTGCCGAGGTAGATCTTAAAGCCTTCATCATGCGCTGTTCGGACATCACCTTGACTGACGACAAGTGGATGGATTCCATTGCGAGTGTTGTCGTTCATAGACCCTTAGATATCTGGAAAGACAGTGACGCTCCGATATTTGCGGAGTCCGTTCTTGAGCTATGCGGGCGCTACAAGCGCTGGCTTAGGGTAGCTATGCGTAAAGGCGAGTTTGAGCGTCAAGCGCAACGCTTCGTCGGGGTGACTTTGACTCTCCCCAGCGGCGAAGAAGCAGCGATGCTATTGACCTCTGATCATGAGACCAAGATCATGGCTAATGGCCTGCTAGAGACTCTCACTAAGCAAGTGGGCGGCAATTTGAATTTGGCCGCTTCAGCCCTTGCTCAAGCGTTGCTGCAATTGCAGCAGGGCTCCACTGAACACGATGAGAATGAGCTAAGCGATGAGCAACGAACCGCAGGTTAGACATATCCTTAGCCTCTCAGGGGGCAAGGACAGCGCAGCGCTGGCGATTTACATGCGAGATCGTGTGCCAGAAATGGAATACATCTTCAGCGATACCGGCAAAGAGTTACCAGAGACGTATGACTATCTGCAGCGTCTGGAAAATTACCTCGGGAAGCCGTTGCATCGTTTGAACGCTGACCTAGGCTTCGATCACTGGTATGACATGTATGGAGGGATGATTCCCTCCAATCATCGTCGTTGGTGCACGAAGATGCTCAAGCTTAAGCCTTTTGAGGATTTCTGCGGCGACCAACCAATAATCAACTACGTTGGGCTCCGTGCTGATGAAAACCGCACGGGGTACATCAGCCATAAGACAAATATCGAAGCTGTGTACCCGTTCCAGGAGGACGGGCTAATCCTGCGCGATATTGAAGAGATTCTACGAGTTTCTGGGGTTGGGATGCCCCCTTACACGAAATGGGGAAGAACCCGCTCTGGATGCTACTTTTGCTTCTATCAGCAAAAAATCGAGTGGGTGAAGTTAAAAGAAACACATCCCGATTTGTACGAGAAAGCTAAAGAGTATGAAGTGCCCTTTGAAAAAACAGGTAACTTCTTTACTTGGAGCCAAGGTGAAAGCCTTGCGGAGCTTGAACAACCGGAGCGTATGGCTCAGATTAAGCGTGATCATGCGCTTCGCGTGGAAAGAATGGCTCAGCGGAAGGATAATTCAACACTGATTGCGGTTTTTTCCGAGCTTGACTCAACTGAGGCTCCAGATGACGATGATGATCAGGGATGCTTGGTATGCTCGCTTTAGACGAAGGAATGTAATATGTCATTCAAAGTGAAGGCTAGAGTCTTGCTGGAGCTAGGAGCAGAGCTTATCAGTTCTGATGGAGTAGCACTTTACGAGCTGATTAAAAACTCCATAGATGCCGGGACTCCAAAAATTGAAGTGCGTATAAACGTCGCATTAACCGCTTCTGGATATCAGGCTCTTGTATCTAGTATCAAAAATGGACAGGAAGATTTTATTCCCGATACGCTGCTTATAAGTAATCTAACCCGTTTTTTTGAACCAAGTACACCTCTTGCTATTCGAGAGTCGTTGGTGCAGAAGCTGTCAGGGCTTAATCGTACTGATTCTTTAGTCGCTCTTAGGGATTTTTATTGCCAGCACTCTTATATTGAGGTGGAGGACTGGGGAAGCGGGATGACACACGCTGACTTAGATAAAAATTTCTTGACCATAGGTACGCCGCATAGAGCAAGCGAGCGGCTAGTGGGCGAAGATTCCGAGGGAAAGCGTCCTATATTAGGTGAAAAAGGAATCGGTAGACTTTCCGCGATGCGACTCGGAGAGAAGTTAGAGCTAATTACTGGCACAAAAAAAGACACTAATTGGTCGAATCTGTTCGTAGACTGGAAGATACTTGGTGATAATATTGACCTCGATCTCGGTGCGTTTAGTGTAAAGGCTGAAAAAGGCAAGAAGAAGAACAGTGTAAAACCCAATGGCACTCTAATTCGAATTAGTGACATACGAAGTGATTGGTCATTCCAAAGAGTTTCCCAAGTTTCTAAATCCGAACTGTCTAAGCTTCAAGACCCTTTTGATCTTGAGGCATCTGTACTCGATTTAAGAATTAGCTTTAATGGAAAAGATGTCGATGTGATCGAGGAAATGAATCCGGATTGGCTGGCCGGATGGCACGGGTATTTTAAGATTGATTTTTCCTATAGAGACAACAATGGAGTGAGAGAGCCTGTTATTAAAGGCATCGCAAAGTTCAGAGTTCCAGAAAAGGATGGCCAGAATGTTGAGGACGAGTTGATCGATTCTGGGGAGATATATTCTGCAGGTGATGATTTATATAGCCTTCTTGCAGATATAGATCAGCCTTTGTATAAGGGCGGTACGGAAAATGGCCCAGCACGATTTGCGGGGATCCAAACGTTAGGCGAGTTTAGCGCTGTCGGTTACTGGTTTAATAGGCAGAGAAAGAGGAGGGAGCTACCTACCGAGAAATACAACGAGTTTGGTGAGTGGCTCTCTCAGTGGGCCGGTGGCTTGTTAATGTACAGGGATGGCTATCGAGTTTATCCTTATGCAGATCCCGATGACGACTGGCTTCAGCTGGATCAGAAAGCTCTCAAGCAGCGTTCTTTTAAGCTCAACCGAGGCCAATTTGTCGGTCGAGTGAAAATTAGTTCACGAGATAACCCTTTTCTGAAAGATCAAACCAACAGACAAGGTCTTTGTGACTCACCAGAGCAAAAAAAACTTGTTCAATGCCTTCAATATGTAATATGGAAAGAGCTCGGAGCCCTTGTTAAAAAATATGAGCTAAAAAGTACCTCCAAGTCTATGTCCAGTATAAAGGAGATAGATAATAAGGTTAAAGAAAGCTCCAAAGACGCTAGGGCTCAACTTCGTGAGTTAGCAAGGCAGCTTCCAGATGAAGAGAAAACAGTGCACGCTCTTCGCGGCTACGTAGAGGAGTTAGAAGCAGCTTGGTCTAAAGCTAAAACTACGATTCGAAAGCAGCAAGATCAGTCGGATGTCTACCTTCATCTTGCTGGCGCTGGAATGCTCATGGAGTTCGTAGTTCAT
>NZ_CABVHJ010000007.1:107860-110110 GCF_902497745.1 Pseudomonas fluorescens | reverse complement strand
AGCTTAATCGGATGACTCGTTCAACGTTAGCCGACCTCAATAAGGTGAATTTTAATAAGCTTCCTCCATCTTTACAGTCATTAAATGCTCAGCTTAAAACACTTGAAAAGCGTTTGAGGATACTCGACCCGGTTAGCACTCCTGGGAGACAGAGAAAAGAAAGTACGGACGTTGTACAGGTAATACAAACTTTATTGGAGGCCCATAGTTCTCAGTTTGAGAGGCATGAGATTAACGTTTCATTTGAAGAGCCTAGCCATTTTTTTGCTACGGTCGTTCAAGGCCAGATGTATCAAATTTTTGAAAATTTGATATCCAATTCAGTCTATTGGTTAACACATCACAGCGCGATGCTTCTTGAGGCTAATGGTGAAAAAAATACCTATTTGCCCTGTATAGAAATCTTAGTCGATGTTAATGCGCGAGAAATTATTTTTAGAGATAACGGGCCTGGTATAAGAAAAGCCGATGGCGAGAAAGTTTTCGATCCCTTTTTTAGTAAAAAGCCGTCAGGTCGTGGGATCGGATTGTATATAGTAAAAAACTTGTGCGCTGAAAATAATATCTCGGTATCACTTATTAAAGCAGATTCTCGAGATACTCATGCTGGTTTTGTATTTGGATTTGAGAGCAAATAAAAATGGCTACAAGGAAGTTGAAAAGAAAAGCATTGTTTATCGATGATGCTTTTGCACGCCCTACTGTTTCTGATTTCCAGAAACAAACTGTGCAGTTGCGAAGATTTCTAAAGGATAATGTTGAGACCAGAGTTTGGTTTGATGAGCAGTTCGGACTGGATGGTGAACCTTCAGGACGCTTATACTTTGAACCTCTTACCTCTAAACCAGAAGAGATTCTGAGATTCTGGAGTATACGCAATAAGTCACCATCAAAGAACCAGCTAGTTAAGCAAGTTTTTTCTGATTTGGTTGAAGAGCTTAGCCAGCATCATAAGCCTTTGTCTAAAATTGAAAGGATTTTAAAAAGTAAAGGGTGGAGCGTGGTGAAAACACCTGCTCTTCCAGATTTAGATCTTGTTGAAACAGATGTTTCATTAATAATTATAGATTACCTTCTTAGTAATGAGGTGCCGGATGATATTGAAGGAAAGGTTGCGGAAAGTATTGCATTCTTAAAATCAGTAATCACTCGCGCAAAACAAGAGGAAGGCTGTACTCATCCTTTCGTAATCCTTATCTCTAGTCTTCCTAATTTAGCGGAGAATGATGCTTATAACTTTCGCAAAAGTTCTTCAACTCCTGGAGGTTTTTTTCGGTTTGTAAGAAAGTTAACGGCAGAAGCAGAGTTTTCTGATGCCGTAGATACATTTTCTCTTCAGGAGGGTGAATTAAAGAAATTTAGAAGTGTTCATGTCAGCCTTGAGAGAGCTATCTCGTCAGCTGCGCACAATCTCCTTGAGCAAATTGAAGGGCTGGAACTGGAGGACTTAGCTACTCTTTATACTGCTCAATTGGTCACAGAGAAAGAACCTTTGTCTGACTATTTGGGGTGGCTCTCGGGTCAGCTTTTGACCGCCTCAATCCAGAAAGATATCACACTGGCCGAGAAGTCTATGGATCTTCCACCGGAAAGCTATGAGGTATTGCTAGGGCACTGTGAGCCAACGCAAAACGTGTCTAATTTGTTTTCTGATTTTTCCTCTGTTAAACCTGCATCAGGGGAACTTTTTAGGAATAAGAACAAGCAAAGACAAATTCGTTTTGGCGATCTTTTTGTAAAGCTGTCATCAAAAACATCTAACGGTAGTGGAAAGGAAGCTATCGTCAATGCGCCGGATGCAACTTTTTTAATGGTTATATCCCAAACTTGTGATTTGTTACAAGGAAAAATTACAAATGGCCAGGTGTTATGTGTTCAAGGTAGCGGGCGACAAGTCGAACCTACTGAGATTGAACTGCTGCGCGCTACAATAAAACAGATGGGTTCTGATGGTGATATCTTAATAAGAAATGGCGAAAAGTTTACCCAGATCGAGTGGGGGAATAAAAATCTCCTTACCGTCGATCAAAAAACGTTAAGTAAAGAGTTGGGCTTCTCCTATTTGGGGCGACTTAACGAAATTTATGCTTTAGAGGTTCAGCACACAGCGCTTCATCAATTAGGCCGTATTGGCGTCCCAATTGTTCCAGGTTATCGTGTTTTTTTTGGTGCTGTTGAAATTCGAGTGTTTTCTGCAAAGTCTGAACTTTCTGATTATTTTGTTAGTTTGAATAATAGTTCTGTCTTGGC
>NZ_CABVHJ010000007.1:2500-107772 GCF_902497745.1 Pseudomonas fluorescens | reverse complement strand
AATAAAGAACGTAACCGATATTTCTGCAGCTCTGAAAAGCGTTGAGTCATTCAGTACTCTTGTAAAGTTTAAAGAGGGCATGATAGACGGCTTTTCGAGAGAACCAATTACGGAGTTGGGGGAGGACAAGGTTCAATCAATTCCAAATGGCGTACTGATAGTTTTGAAAGATCTGCCTCGTGTAGAAAAAAATATTCCATCTCCTAGAGTGCAGATTACATTTTTACCATCTATACAGTTCCATAAAGATAATGTTGATATTTGAAATTATATTCTATGAAGCTTAAGTGGAAGAGTATGATTAGCTCGATAAAAAAGGCTGCTCAGCGGCGCTTATTTTTGTTGGGCTAAAATTCTGGTTGCGGCACGAATAGCAGTCATCCCCCGCACAAATCCGTACGTGCGGAACCGCGCATAGGCGCCTGCATTGGGTAAGGTAGTTATCTTTCAAATGAGATCAGGTCCTCTTCTGAAGCTGTGAAACCGGCCGCTCCAACATTGATTGCGTTAGCCCGTGCATATCTGCATTGGCTTGCCAGATCAAAAATCGGCTATGCATATCTCGAACAGCGGCTAACAGCTTCTGGTTGGACGCTGTCACTTTCTCAATGTGCTCGTTGGCTGCGTGAATATCGCTAATCCAGCCAGGCTTAAGCTTCTGAGCCTTCAATGCCGCCTTGCAGTTCTTCATCGCTAAATCCACGGCAGGTAGATTCATCAGCGACTGGCGAGCACGACTGATACCCAGTTTTTGTTTGCAGGCCTCAACGAGCAAAGGCCAGGTCAGCTTCGGCTCTGACCATTCCTCAATCAGCTTTATGATGCGCTTCTCATCCTTTGGCGTTAAATGCCCCATCTTTAACCCTCAATCTCATTCAGCAAAGCCAAGACGTCATCTAACGATGATAACGCCTCTTGCGCTGGGTGCTCTTCAATGACTTTGACTGCGATCAGACCTGACATTGCGACGGCGTTCTTGGTCAGCGTCCAACCGTTATCAGCGTTCCACACAATGGCACCCTTTTCGAGTCCGGGGTTTTCCAGCATTTGGATGAGCTCCTCGCACTTAAAGAGCTTCTCACCCAGTTTCTTGGCCCACTCCGATGCCCCAAACACGTCCCGAGACTGCGCATCCAGGGCTTTATCGAGGCGTCGTTTAAGATCGTCGCGTTCTTCCTTAAGGTTGCCAAGCTTCACGTCATCCCCTTTGACGCATCCGAGCCGCCCGCAGTCCAAGCAGGCGCCCATTTTCGGGCAGGGCTCGGAAGCAAAGTTGTGCACACAAACGCCGAGATGGGTTTGATGGATAATGCGATCCTGCTCACCCTCGCGCAGTTCCCTTACATCTGCAAGACTCAGAGGCTGATTGGTTTTAACCTTGTCCAGACGCAGGGCAGCGGTGCCGTGCTTCGTTTTGGGGTGATAATCCGCAACCCCTTGGGTGCGTTCCTCGACTGTTTCATGGTTGTAGACCGATCCCATCGACGAGCGCCCGGAGAAAGCATCAATCAAGAGCTGCGACAGACCGGCCTTGCGCATCTGCGTGTTCAATTCGTGCCGAAACGCATGCGTGTTGACCTTGACGCCGGGGTAACCATAGCGTTCGAACAGGCTTTTCACTGCTGGGTTGTTACTACCTCCTAACTGCGCATTCATTCGGCCAGTGCTCGCCGCGATCTCCACGCCAAACCCGTGTTGCGCACCAGATGTACCTGAGTCTCCAGCCAGTGCTCCCGTGCGCATGGTGAACAACGCATCACGGTACTTCAACCGAGCTTTGCCCTCCGTGTACGGCGTGGTGTATGGAAAATCCTTTGGAAGATACTTCTCCCGCAACAGCATATTGAGTCTGCGTAGCGTGATCACACATCGGTCGTCGAACTCCCAACCCTGGACCCCAAGCTTTCCCTTAACATGTATTCTCTTCCCTTTGCTGGAATCCCACCCGTCACGGATCTCTGCCAAGAGCGCTCGGACGGCGGGGCTCAACGCCTTTTGCTTCTCAAGGCTTTTCAGTAACTTGACATTGAATACTGATCGCGCGTGCCCCTTATGAGCGGCGAGTTTCAGCGCGGCACAAGCTTCGACGTATGTGAGCGGTTCATCAGCTCCCTTGGGTGGCACTCCTGCGTGGGGGGGGAACTCATCGGGATGGTCTTCCAGCCAGGCGGCGTAAGCCCGCGCTTCATCGGTGATCGGTTTCAGTAACATGATGACCCGCTCGACGACCGGCTCCATCTCAGGGATAACGACGGGCTTCGCCGTCATCTGGTTCATCTTTTCCGCGTACCAGCGCAGGAACATGCGCCGATTGCCCTGGGCATCCTCTTTGAATAGCAGGAAATTCAATGGAAGATCCGCCAATTCACCCACGCGACTGGGTACACTCAGTAACAGCGCACAGGCGGATGTCACTACGATGTCGAGGTGGCTGGTCAATTCGTTTGTGAACACTTCCCCGAGGGCTCTGATCGCTTCAGGGTTAGGCAGCTTCTTTTCCCGATCCTCTCTTTGCTGCTTGAGCGTGCCTCTCTGGCTCTGCCTCAGCGGAGATGTCCACCGGAAATCCGACTTGAGCAGTTTTTTGGCCAGCATCAGGGCGATGATGGCCTCAAGTGACTTACTGTAAACGTATGCGGTGTTTCCTTTCGTCCAGTGACGTCTCATGTGCTCGCACGCATTATTACAGACAGCGGCGGACACCCGCGTCACATCCAGCGTGCCGGTCAACTCGAACAGGGCGACTTCCAGCCCCCTAAGAGCGTTCATCCAGTCACTCATCCCCTTTTTCTGCAAATACACCCTTCGGTACACCAGTATGGCTTTGGTAAATTCCGTGAAGGGTGCCTGCATCGTCTTTCGGGCAGATAAGGTCGATCCGAGCGCCGTGAAGCTACAGCTTGAGAGGCCATGCGGGTGCCAACTGCCGTCTTCCCAGCGAATACTCGCGTTCACTCGATTGGGAATGCCTTTGGGCAGAGTGTTTTTTGCCCATTCGATAAACGCCACGAGGTGAGCCTCCGCATCCAGCTGGCTCTTGGGATTAAAATCAACAATGTTATTCGGCGGTTCAGAATCAAACGCTTCAGTCATTCTTCTGTGCCCTTGAGTCCGATGATCGGCGCATGGCCTCGCAATCCAGAATAACCTTTCGGCAAGCGAGAATGGCCCGATCCCATAGCACGCCGGTCGTTTTATCCGTGGCAATGGTTTGCTCCCGGCGACGCTCCAATCGCTCAAGGACCTCGCGGTGATTGGCGTGCAAAAGGGGCTGGAATTTTCCGCATGCATAACAGGTATACGGCGCATCGAGAAGGCAGGCGGTCGTGGCACCGCACACTGCCACATCCTCGATTAGGCGATCCGCTCGATCCCCGTTTATGGCTGAGGTGAGATCTGTGACGATGATCCCGGTGAACGCATTCACAATCAAGGCCATATGGTTGTTCATCTTCGCGTCGATCAACGCCAGCAACTCCGTCGACACGGCGCGGTACTTTCGCACTGTTCGAGTATCGCTATGCATCAATGCGCGGGCTATCGCAAACTCACTCAGCCCCGCATTGGAAAGGTCCGTGCCGAGGGTGTGCCTGAACCGGTGCCCCGTCACTTTCAGCGGCTGATGGGTGCGAGGCGAAATTGGAAAACTCTCCATCCGCTCGATGTGACGAAGCCATTGCTTGACCGTGCCTGATCCGACATGAAAGAGGGGCTGCGGCGCGTCTTCGAGGGCTTTTTGAAGGGGGCTATCGAGCAACACAGGGGGATTCCACCGCCGTTTCCAAGCTTCTGCTGCATCACGATCCAGCTTCTTACGAAAGAGCGGCACATTCTGGATGGCTACATTCCAATCGACACCGCTTGGGTACGTTTGCCAAAGTTGCGCCAGAATCATTGCCTTGTAGGCCTGCACTGTGTTGTAGAGGTCCTCATCCAGCCTAAATCTTTCGGATTTTTTTCGCCAACCCGCCTCGTCGCCTTTTTGCTTTGCCCAATGAAACTTGACCTCGCTCTCCGTGAAGTCACCAAAAACCATCATTCGCACCTGATAGCCACGCTGTCCGTAAATCATCAACATGCGCAGGTAAATGTACTGCTCGAAATCTAACTGCCCGTGACAAAACTGCTCATGTATCCATTGATGCAGCGCGTCCTGCTCGACCTGTGTGAGCGGGCCTTCTTCGGGGTCTAGGCTAAGGATCACATCGTTGCTGGAATTCTTTTTCCTGGGCAATTCCTTGTAGGCATCGATCAGGGATTGCGACGGGCGCTGTTCCAGGGATTCGCAATCGTGCCAAAACGCTATGAAGGAGGCCATGACACTAAACTCTTTATCGCTAAAGCGCTCCCGCAGTGCGATCAGTTGATCCTCGTTGAGCGGGTCAAGCCCAGCCTGAGCAGCCCGCGACAACACACTGGCAGTGTTAGCAACCGTGCGCGCTGCCACATCGCCCATTCGGTACACCAGGGCGGCGTGCAACCAAGGCCGCCAGTCCGGCGAGACGCAGGCAATAGCCGCTTTCCAGTTAACTGAATCACTAGTCGACTTATCCGGTTTCCACATGGGGTCAGCGGGCGTGAACACCTCCCCACATTTCGCCAGGCGAGGCGTGTTCAGCCACGCATCTAGGGTGCTCTGCTTTGGTGCCTGAAGTGCTTCGACGGGAATGTTCACTATGAACCTCCTCGTGTCGTGTCGGCTTTCTGACGGCTGGCCGTAAACCGCTCGGCCCGTTTCTGAATTGCTTTGTCTGCCTCTTCCTTCCAGAATTTCGCGCCGTAGTGGCCGGGCATGTTCGAGTCGGGACTCCAGCCGAACATCCAGGTTAGGGTCTTTTGGACTTGCGTGATGCGGTCCTCCGGCGTGAGCAGTGCAAGTTCCTCACGCATGCTTTCCAGCATCGTGCAAACCGCGTCATGCCTCAGAATATGCGGGTGCACATGAGCCAGTTCCGGCGCTATTTCGCGGACTCTGGACAGAACGCCATCCACTGCCTTGATGGTCAGAGGTCCGCCCTCATTTCGCTTGTGCGCCACCAGCAAAAACGGATGCCTTCTCGCTAGCGATGCACCGCTACGGAGCTTTCTGTGGCGATATTTCGATTCGTACTCAGTTATTGCGTCATACAAGTCATCGGTCATCACCAGCATGCGCTCGTTGGTTTTGAATTGCGGGGCCATCGTTCGTGGATCGAGGCTCTCATCCTCAAGGTTGACCACCGCTAGTTGACGACTGTGCCAGTGAATATCGCTAGTCTTGATCAGCAGCATCTCGGAGCGTCGCAGCCCCATGTCGAGGCCCAGCAGCAAAATGATGTAGTTACGCAGTCTGATGGCTTCATCTGAAAAGGGGTTCTCGGCGTGATCTGGATGCATGATTTCCAGCAATCGAGTTCGCTCTTGACTCGTAAGCCCCTTCATTTCTTTCGTTCGCGTTTTTTTCCACGCAGGTCTGGCCGCTTTGATCTTGCGGTTGATGCGCTTCTTCAGATCGTCAACCGCCTCATATCGTGTTGAGTGATCACCCAGCTTGTCATAGAGAAAGGCTAGATAGTCGCGTACAGCCTCGATTCGCTGCTGTGCGTGGACCTTGCCAACGGATTTGTAGGCAGTCGGATGCAAACGCATCCCCGCATATTTCATGGCCAAGGTTTGCTTGCTGAACCCCGCGTCCGACACAAATCTGGAAAGCTCACTGTCTGTCAGGTACCTGCTGTGAGGGCGCTGTTCGAGGTGAGAAATCAGATCAATGGAGGAAAACGCCAGAAACTCCTCAAACACAGCCAGATGCTCAAGGTACTTCTTGGTTGTTTCGAGGGCTCTGCCCGAGTGCTCCATGGTGATGTATAGGTTGGGGTAGTACGCAGGAATGTAGTCTTGCACCAACAGCTTTCTTCGAGCAGCATTCACCACCTGCTCTATGACCTGGAAACCCATGTAGCTCCCTCATAAAACATAACTTTTCTAAGTATAGTCAGGGGTATCGGACGGTCAGCGCAAAACTTAACGTTTTATTTCCAGAGTTTAAGCGCCTGTCTCTACCCTCAAAGCACTGAAAATACAGGATTAAAGGCGAATCAAACCATGTCCAAAACTGACAAAGCAGGAAAAACAGGCTCTTACGTCTTCACCATGCATCGGCTGGGCAAAGTTGTTCCGCCGAAGCGGGAAATTCTCAAAAACATTTCGCTGTCGTTCTTCCCCGGCGCCAAGATCGGCGTACTCGGCCTCAACGGTTCGGGTAAATCCACGCTGCTGAAAATCATGGCCGGCGTCGACACCGAGTTCGAGGGCGAAGCCCGTCCGATGCCGGACCTGAACATCGGTTATCTGCCGCAAGAGCCGCAACTTGATCCGACCAAAACCGTGCGTGAAGTGGTCGAGGAAGCGGTCAGCGTGATCAAGGATGCGCAAGCGCGTCTGGACGAGGTCTACGCGGCCTACGCCGATCCGGATGCCGACTTCGACAAGCTCGCTGCCGAGCAAGCCAAACTCGAAGCGATCCTGCAGGCCAGCGATGGTCACAACCTTGAGCGCCAGCTGGAAGTCGCCGCCGATGCGCTGCGTCTGCCGGCCTGGGACGCGAAAGTTGAACACCTGTCCGGTGGTGAAAAACGTCGTGTGGCCCTGTGCCGTTTGCTGCTGTCCGCCCCGGACATGCTGCTGCTCGACGAACCGACCAACCACTTGGACGCTGATTCGGTGGCGTGGCTGGAGCATTTCCTGCACGACTTCCCGGGCACCGTGGTAGCGATCACGCACGACCGTTACTTCCTCGACAACGTCGCTGGCTGGATTCTGGAACTCGACCGCGGCGCAGGCATTCCGTACGAAGGCAACTACTCGGGTTGGCTCGAAGCCAAGTCCGATCGTCTGGCTGCCGAATCCAAGCAGCAGTCGGCTCACGAAAAAGCCATGAAAGAAGAACTGGAGTGGGTGCGCAAAGGCGCCAAGGCCCGCCAGTCGAAATCCAAGGCTCGTCTGCAACGCTTCGAAGAAATGCAATCGCAGGAATTCCAGAAGCGTTCGGAAACCAACGAGATCTACATCCCGGCCGGCCCACGTCTGGGCGACAAGGTCATCGAGTTCAAGAACGTCAGCAAGGGTTACGGCGATCGCGTGCTGATCGACAACCTGTCGTTCTCGATGCCGAAGGGCGCCATCGTTGGCGTGATCGGTGGTAACGGTGCCGGTAAGTCGACCCTGTTCCGCATGCTTATGGGCAAGGAAACACCGGATTCGGGCAGCATCGAAGTCGGCGAAACCGTGCAACTGGCCTGCGTCGATCAGAGCCGCGAAGACCTCGACGGCAGCAAGACTGTGTTCCAGCAGATCTCCGAAGGTTCCGACCAGATCCGCATCGGCAACTACGAGATCCCGTCGCGTACCTACGTCGGTCGCTTCAACTTCAAGGGCGGCGATCAGCAGAAGTTCGTCAAGGATCTGTCCGGTGGTGAGCGCGGTCGTCTGCACCTGGCGCTGACCCTGAAGGAGGGCGGCAACGTCCTGCTGCTCGACGAACCGTCCAACGACCTCGACGTTGAAACCCTGCGTTCCCTGGAAGAGGCCCTGCTGGACTTCCCGGGCGCCGCCATTGTGATCTCTCACGATCGGTGGTTCCTTGACCGCGTGGCGACTCACATCCTGGCGTACGAAGACGACTCGCAAGCGGTGTTCTTCGAAGGCAACTACACCGAGTACGAAGCCGATCGCAAAAAGCGTCTCGGCGAAGCGGCTGCCCAGCCACACCGGGTACGTCACAAGAAACTGGCCTGATATCGGGTTGGTTGCATAAAAAGAACGGAGCCTTCGGGCTCCGTTTTTTTTTGCCTGGTTTTTCGGGAGTGCCGAGATGACCACTTCGCGAGCAGGCTCGCTCCCACCTTTGAAATGCATTCCCCTGTGGGAGCGAGCCTGCTCGCGAAAGCGGTATAGCTTTTGGTGCAGATCTCAAATTTGGTCTCACCATTCAGGTGCAAAACTGGCTAAAAAACCTTCTGATTTATATCCTGTGCACCATTTAATTTCATAACTGCGACATTTTGCTCTGTTCCTGTGCGCATTTCGTTTGTTACAGTCCGGCCCAATCTCCTCCAACGACAATAAATTTGCCGAGACTTTTCCCATGATCGAATCCGTCGAATCCTTCCTTGCCCGTCTGAAAAAACGCGACCCGGATCAACCTGAATTCCACCAGGCTGTCGAAGAAGTGCTGCGCAGTCTGTGGCCATTTCTCGAAGCCAATCCGCATTACCTGACTTCGGGGATTCTGGAACGTATCTGCGAACCAGAACGCGCGGTGGTGTTTCGCGTGTCATGGGTCGACGATCAGGGCAAAGTCCAGGTCAATCGCGGTTTCCGTATCCAGATGAACAGCGCCATCGGCCCGTACAAGGGCGGCTTGCGGTTCCATCCTTCGGTGAACCTGGGCGTGTTGAAATTCCTCGCCTTCGAACAGACCTTCAAAAACTCGCTGACCTCGCTGCCCATGGGTGGCGGCAAGGGCGGTTCCGACTTCGATCCGAAGGGCAAGAGCGACGCTGAAGTCATGCGTTTCTGCCAGGCGTTCATGAGCGAGCTGTATCGCCACATTGGCGCCGACGTTGACGTACCGGCCGGTGATATTGGCGTCGGTGCGCGCGAGATCGGCTTCCTGTTCGGCCAGTACAAACGCCTGAGCAACCAGTTCACCAGCGTCCTCACCGGCAAAGGCATGACCTACGGTGGCAGCCTGATTCGTCCGGAAGCCACGGGTTTCGGTTGCGTGTACTTCGCTGAAGAAATGCTCAAACGCCGCGAGCAGACCGTCGAAGGTAAACGCGTGGCGATCTCCGGTTCCGGCAACGTGGCGCAATACGCGGCGCGCAAGGTCATGGATCTGGGCGGCAAGGTGATTTCCTTGTCCGACTCCGAAGGCACGCTGTATTGCGAAGCTGGCTTGAGCGAAGAACAATGGCTGGCGCTGCTGGAACTGAAAAACGTCAAGCGTGGGCGCATCAGCGAACTCGCCACAGCCTTCGGTCTGGAATTCCGCGCCGGTCAGTTGCCGTGGTCGTTGCCGTGCGACATCGCGCTGCCGTGCGCCACGCAGAACGAACTCGACGCCGAATCCGCACGCACGCTGCTGCGCAATGGCTGCGTATGCGTGGCTGAAGGCGCGAACATGCCGACCACGCTGGAGGCTGTGGATATCTTTATCGAGGCCGGCATTCTGTTTGCCCCGGGCAAAGCGTCCAATGCTGGGGGCGTGGCGGTGAGTGGTCTGGAGATGTCGCAGAACGCCATGCGCCTGCTGTGGACGGCGGGAGAGGTGGACAGCAAGCTGCACGCGATCATGCAGTCGATCCACCACGCGTGCGTGCATTACGGCGAAGAGAACGGGCGGATCAACTACGTCAAAGGCGCGAACATCGCCGGCTTCGTCAAAGTCGCCGACGCAATGCTCGCGCAGGGCGTGGTTTAAGCCGGTTCGATGCGGATCACTTCAATCATTTGATCACCGGCGGGGCGCTGCCACAGCACCTCGTCGTTGAGTCGGGCACCGAGTAGAGCGCGGCCCAGCGGTGAACCCCAATTGATCAGGCCTTTGCTGGCATCGGCCTGATCTTCGCCGACCAGTTGCACTCGGCGTTCGGTGTCGTGCTCATCGGCGTAGGTCACCCAACTGCCGATCTGCACTTTGTCGGTGGAGGTCGCGGCAACCGCGACTTGTGCGCTGCTCAGGCGTTGATTGAAATAACGCAAATCACGTTGCAGATCTGCCAGCCGCTGCTTGTCGGCCTGCTCGCCTTTGGCTGATTGTTCGGCGTGCAGGGTTTGCAGTTCGGTGACTTTCGCCTGCAACTGCGCCAAGCCTTGCGCCGTGACGTAATTGGGCTGATCACTGACCTGTCGTTCAACCGGCTGATCGGCTTGCGCGGCGGCGTTGTCTTCGTTGACGAAAGCACGGCTCATGGTGTCCTCCTCGTATGAGGTTTGGGCCATGCTCGCAGGCATTTGGTTTCACTGGATGTCTGGGAGCGACCTATTGCGAGCGATAAGCCCGCCCGGCGTCCTGATCTTTCTGTTGCTGCCAGGCGCGCTCGCGTTCGTCCCAGTGTTCGTTGCGGTACTCTTCGCGTCCCTTGTTTTCGAGCATTGCCTGACACTGGCGGAAGCCGTCGGTCCAGCCTTCGGCGTATTGCTTGTCTTTAAGATAACGCGGCACGTTCTTGCGGAATTCGCCGCTGATCGAACCGGCCGCCTGGCGGCCGCTGATGCAGCCGTCATCGAAGCCGTCGGCGAAGGCCGGTGGATAACCCTTGGCGATCAGATCTTCGTGGGTGGTCTGGCAACCGCCCAGCAACAGCACAACACCCAGCAATCCCGCACACCGCCACATCGCACTCTCCCGCGCCGGTTGTCCGGCTTATGGGGAAAGTCTAGAAGGGGATTCATGAGGCGGCTGTCGAAGCCCTGTGAAAAAACCATTAACACCACAAATCCAATGTGGGAGCGAGCAGGCTCGCTCCCACAGGGGGAATTTGTCGGGCTTCAGCTCAGTAGTGATACCACTTCACTTCAAGCATGACTTCCGTTTCCGGCGTAGCAAGGTGGCTGAACTCACGCTGCGCACTCAGGCGCAAACCCAGATTGCGCGACAACTCCCACTGCTGATTCAAACTCAGGCTCCGGCGCACTTCGCCATTGAAAAAGTAATCGCCCTTGGCTTCCAGGCTCAGGTTGCCCAGCGGGTTTTTCCACAACACGCCGGTATTGAACCCGCCGGCGGGGGACACGAACTCGGCGAAATCATTGTTGTGCTCAACGCGCACGGTGCCGAGGGCAAAACCCAGCACATCGTCACCCAGCGCCCACGTGCCGCCACCGCCACCGTTGACGTGGCTGACCAGCGTTTCGTCATCATGCTTGCCCGGCACTCGCTCCAGGCCGCCAGTGACCTGCCACGACAGCGGCTGTAGCAGCTCATTGCGCGGTGTCAGCGAACGAATCGTCGCCAGATCCAATTGCTGGAACTGCCAGTGATTACCCTCGTACTGACGCAACTTCATCTGCAGGATTTCGATCTGCGCGCCGAGCGGGAAGCTTTCGGCGTTGTCGTTGAGATCGTGATAGGCCATGCGCAAGCCGTATTCGCCGAACGCACGATCGCCACGGGTGCCGAGACCGGCCTGCCAGGTGCGTGATTCATGGCCGTCTTCAGGCAGGCCCGGTTGTGGAATTTCCAGCTCGGGGGCGGGGTTCTTGTTGATCGCCCGCAGCAGTTCAAAACTGCGCTGCGCCCGTTGTGGATCGCGTTCCTGACCGTTGGCGCGGTAACGCTCCAGGCGATACGCCGCGTCGATGATCAAAGCTTGACGGTCGCGGGGCAGGGCTTTGAATGTCGGATCCTGCAACACTTGCTGATCGGCGCTGACGTTCAGCACCCATTGCTGTTCTTCGTCGCTCAACGGTTCGGCACGGCTGAGCAATTCGCGCTCACGGGACGGGCGATATTCGATGCTTTCCACCAGTCCGGCTTCTTTCACCGCTTTGACGGTATCGGTGGGGATCGCGGTCAGCGGGAATTGTTCGGTCAGGCGCAGGCTCGGCCGTGCGACTTGCAGCAGCTCCAGTAAACGATACGAGCAGTTTTCATCGAAGAAGAAATAGTCGAACTGGATCTGCTTCAGCTCCCACACATGCTCGACCATGCGCGCGGTTTCTTCCTGGGTCAGGTTAAGTCGGTATTCCCACAGATCACGGTTTTCCAGGCTGCGGTATTCCGAGAGTTTCTCCTGATATGGCACCAGTGCGAACAACCCCGGATAGCCACCCATCAAGCCTTTCCAGGCGTAAAGAATGCTGTTGTCCGAACCTTCGATGTAGGCGCCGAAATTGATCGCGTAACTGAGCAGCGACGTTTTGTCGGCTTGCACGTCAGCCTGATCGATACGCAGCAGGGTATGGCCGAACATCGACGACGGACTGTTCAAGTACGCCGCCGGGAAGATCATCACCGCGCTGTGCGGCGAAACATCCTTGAACCACTTCTTGTATTCGGCGCATGCAGGTGTCGGCAGATCTCTGAGATTGAGCTGTGCTTTCAGCCAACGGGTGCGCGCCGGATAAACGCATTGCGCATGTTGCTCGCCAAGACTGGTCGGGGCGTACAGCGCTTGCACGGTGGCCGCCAGTTCATGATCGGGGTGTTCATTGCCATCGGGCGCAAGAAAGAATTTCTTGTCGCTGACATAGCTGCGCCAGCCGCCAAGCTTGGCGGTTTCGTAGTGACCGAGGGAAATCCAGAAACGGTCGTTGGCCAGTTGCTGCAAACGTTGAGGGTCGATGGTTGGCGCGGCGGACAGCGGGGCGCAGACACAGAGCGCCAGCCAGGCAAGGCGTTTGAGCATAGTCGGCAACTTGAACAGGAAAGAAATAAAGACCCAAGGAGGGCGGGCCGAAAAAACAAAACCCGCTTCCCGAAGGAAGCGGGTGGGGTCGAGCTTAAGCCTGAGTTGCGTACTTGGCCAGACGAGGATCCGATTTCAGTACGGCCAGGGTGTTGGTATGCACGTCTTCAGCGGTCACGTCAGCCTTGCTGAAGATCTGCTGGAAGTGCTCGTGAGTCACAGCGGCGAAGTGCGCACGGTCTTCCGGCGCCACACCCAGTACCACGGCATAAGTCGTCAGCGCTTCGCCGTTGCCTTTGGCCATGTCTTCGGACAGCTCGTTCATCATGCCATTCATGGCAAACCAGGATTTGCCGCCGTAGGTCAGCGAAGCGTTGGTCGAGCAACCGTTGGTGCCGGACGTCATCCCGAAGGTGGCGTTGCCGGAAGTACCGTTGGTGGTAGAAGCGAGGAAGTGAGCAGGGGTGCCACGCTGACCTTCAAACAGCATGTTGCCCCAACCGCAATCCGGGCCGCCTGGAGCTTGCGCCATTGCGTTGATGGATACAGCGGTGAAGAGAGTACCGAGAAGAATCCGTTTCATAGCTTTGTTCTCTTTATGTGCATACCAATGGACAGGGTTCTGACACCTGACGGTGCCAGTGGGCCAGTATTAGTTCCAGCCGCGCAGTTTGGAGTTTAGGCACGTTCCTGGGGTTCCGTGAGTTTTTACAAAAGATTTGGCGATAACCCCGATTTCACGGGTGCCGGGGCAGGGGCGGGCAGTTGTCTATGCTTTGTCGTGTGGCGCGCCTTGCCAGTGGGGCACGGGCAGCGCCAGAATGCCGCTATCTGCCCCGCCTGATTGTTAAGGAAGCCCGATGCCTGATTCTGTTGCTGCCAGCTTGCGTCTTGCGCCCGAAGCGCTGACCCGTCCGTTTTCCGCTGAACAGTTCAGCTTCACTACCACCAATGATCTGGAGCCCTTTCGCGGTGTGCTCGGCCAGGAACGCGCGGTCGAAGCCTTGCAGTTCGGTGTGGCGATGCCACGCCCCGGTTACAACGTCTTTGTCATGGGCGAACCCGGCACCGGCCGCTTCTCGTTCGTCAAACGCTACCTGAAGGCCGAAGGCAAACGCCTGCAGACCCCGGCGGACTGGGTCTACGTCAATAACTTCGATGAGCCACGCGAACCACGCGCCCTGGAACTGCCATCGGGCACGGCCGGCGCCTTTATCGGTGACATCAACGGTTTGATCGACAACCTGCTGGCGACGTTTCCGGCGGTGTTCGAGCACCCGTCCTACCAGCAAAAGAAAAGCGCCATCGACCGCGCCTTCAACCAGCGCTACGACAAGGCCCTCGACATCATCGAGCGTCTGGCCCTGGAAAAAGACGTCGCCCTGTATCGCGACGCCAGCAACATTGCCTTCACGCCGATGCTCGACGGCAAAGCGCTGGATGAAGCGGAATTCGCTCAGTTGCCGGAAGCCGATCGTGAGCGTTTCCACGATGACATTTCCGGCCTCGAAGAACGCCTGAACGAAGAACTCGCCAGCCTGCCGCAATGGAAGCGCGAGTCGAACAATCAATTGCGCTCGCTCAACGAAGAAACCATCACCTTGGCGCTGCAGCCGTTGCTGTCGCCGCTGTCGGAGAAGTACGCGGAAAACGCTGCGGTCTGCGGTTACCTGCAAGCGATGCAGGTGTACCTGCTGAAGACCGTGGTCGAGCAATTGGTCGATGACAGCAAGACCGACGCCGTCGCGCGCAAGCTGCTGGAAGAGCAATACGCGCCGAGCCTGGTGGTCGGGCATCCGGCCAGCGGCGGTGCGCCGGTGGTGTTCGAGCCGCACCCGACTTACGAAAACCTCTTCGGTCGTATCGAATACACCACCGATCAGGGCGCGCTCTACACCACGTATCGCCAGTTGCGTCCGGGTGCCTTGCACCGCGCCAACGGCGGTTTCCTGATTCTTGAAGCGGAAAAAATGCTCAGCGAGCCGTTCGTGTGGGATGCGCTGAAACGCGCCCTGCAATCGCGCAAGCTGAAAATGGAATCACCGCTAGGCGAGATGGGCCGGTTCGCCACTGTGACGCTCAACCCGCAACACATTCCGTTGCAGGTCAAAGTCATCATCATCGGTGCGCGGTCGCTGTACTACACGCTGCAAGACCTCGATCCGGACTTCCAGGAGATGTTCCGCGTTCTGGTGGACTTCGACGAAGACATCCCGATGGTCGACGAGAGCCTGGAGCAATTCGCCCAGCTGTTGAAAACCCGTACCTCGGAAGAGGGCATGGCACCGCTGACTGCCGATGCGGTGGCGCGTCTGGCCACTTACAGCGCACGTCTGGCCGAACACCAAGGGCGTCTGTCGGCGCGCATCGGCGATCTGTTCCAACTGGTCAGTGAAGCGGATTTCATCCGTCATCTGGCTGGCGATGATATGACCGATGCCGGTCATATCGAACGTGCGCTGAAGGCCAAAGCCACGCGCACCGGGCGTGTCTCGGCGCGGATTCTCGACGACATGCTCGCCGGGATCATCCTGATCGACACCGATGGCGCGGCGGTCGGCAAGTGCAACGGTCTGACCGTGCTGGAGGTCGGCGATTCGGCGTTCGGTGTGCCGGCGAGGATTTCCGCCACGGTGTACCCGGGTGGCAGCGGTATCGTCGACATCGAGCGTGAAGTCAACCTCGGGCAGCCGATTCACTCCAAAGGCGTGATGATCCTCACCGGGTATCTGGGCAGCCGTTACGCTCAGGAATTCCCGCTGGCGATTTCCGCGAGCATCGCACTCGAGCAATCCTACGGTTACGTCGATGGCGACAGTGCGTCGTTGGGCGAGGCGTGCACGTTGATTTCGGCGCTGTCGAAAACGCCGTTGAAGCAGTGCTTCGCGATTACCGGTTCGATCAACCAGTTCGGCGAAGTGCAGGCGGTGGGCGGAGTCAACGAAAAGATCGAAGGCTTCTTCCGCCTCTGCGAAGCACGCGGCTTGACCGGCGAGCAGGGCGCGATCATTCCGCAGGCCAACGTCGCCACGCTGATGCTCGATGAGAAAGTGCTGGCGGCGGTGCGTGCCGGGCAGTTCCACGTTTACGCGGTGCGTCAGGCGGATGAAGCGCTGAGCCTTCTGGTCGGTGAACCGGCCGGTGAGCCGAATGCCGATGGCGAATTCCCGGAAGGCAGCATCAATGCACGGGTGGTCGAGCGCTTGCGCGACATCGCCGAGATGATCAGCGAAGAAGACCTCAAGGAAGCGGAGAAGGAGTTGGCACAAGAGGCTTTGGCCGAAGCCAAGCCGGCCTGAGCCTAAACGCGGTCAAAAACTGTGGGAGCGAGCCTGTCGCGAAAGCGGTGTATCAGACGACGAATAAGTTGCCTGACACTCCGCATTCGCGAGCAGGCTCGCTCCCACATTTGTTTGGTGTGAATCCAGCGAAAATTCGCCACAACTCTGACGCCAATATTCACACAATGACCATTCGGCGCCTTCTGGTTCCATTCGGCTTGCGGAGCAGACTTTTCTTCTATTCTCAGCTCAAGGATATCGACAGTATCACTGGATCGAGCCAGTCCTCCCGTGGGGACTGAATACCGGCTTCACCGAGGGTCGCCGCCATGTCGCGCAACCTCTGCCTCACCCGTCAATGCCTGGGTCTCGTGACCCGTATCGAATGCGCCATCAAGCCGTTGGCCGGCGATAACGGCATGTGGACGCTGCTCTTCGCTGCCGGCATGGCCGGCGAACAACCTTCCGCCATCAAAGCCCAAGGCCCGTTTCATGGGCCGGTCGCCGCTGAATCGATACTCGACACGATCGTTGAAAGCCTGACCTTGCATGGCTACGAACTGGCCGACGATCCGCAGATCTGGAGCCTGCACCTGCAAGCCCAACTGCGGCAGATCAACGGTGGCCGTGGCCGCGCCCTGTAGGAGCTGCCGCAGGCTGCGATCTTTTGATCTTGCTCTTCAAGGGGCAGTATCAGGCAGCTGCGCCTTGTCGAGTTTGACTTCAAAGCCATATTGCACGGTGGCGAGGTCGGTTCGCTGATAGGTTTCCACGTGGCTCGGGTGGCCATAAAAGTAATGCACGCCAAACAACGCCGGGCCTTCTGTGCCCGCGTCGTGGCTGACCGAAAGGATCTGCTTGAGGTAATTGCCGCTGTCATCCTTGACGAAGAAACGCCATTCGTTGGGCGGAAACAGTTTCAGGTCCACCACCAGCATGTTGTTCTTGATCTCCAGGCCTTTGGGCAGGGACTTGGCGTCGTACGTCTGTTTGGCTACCGTGGCGAGAAACAGCGGCATTGAGCCGACGGCAATCGCCGGGGTTTCCGGGAACAGGTTCAGGTCGTAAGTGATCGTCGCGCGCAGCGGATCGACCTGGTACGCCTCGGGCGGCAGTTCGATCGGTTCATCGAGCTTGCCACCGCGCTTTTCGGTGAAAAACGTGACCGGGCTGACACCCGGACTGAAATCATCGCCAAGCAATTCATCATTGAACGTGCGGCGATGAGAAAACTCGATGCGTGCGGCGCTTGGTTCTTCTACGGATTGATGAATGCGGATGCCGGCCTTCAGTTGTTCTTCGGTCAGGCTCGCGCCCTTGAGCCAGTTGCCTGCCAGGTCGTCGTAAACCGTCACTGATGGATCCAGTGGCTGGATGGTTTTCTCCGTGGTGTGCTGATTGAACGTGCGAATCGGCAGGTCCAGCGGTTTACGCGTCACGGTCGCCGAGGAAAAATCCAGCACGCTGACTTCCAGGGTATCGATCGGACCGTTGAAATAGACCTTGTTGTAGCGACGCGGGTGTTTCTGCTCGAAATCCTGTTGTTCCCGGGTGAGCTGTTTTTCCAGCGTATCGCTCCAGCTTTTCTGCTGTTGCAGGTACGTCAGTTGTTTCTCGTAAAAGGCTACTTGCTCCGGACTCTCGTTGATCGAGCCGGCACGCACTAGGTACTGTCCGGTGTTATCGCGGGCCTGGACGATCAGCGGATTGAGCTGGGCATCGGCGACTTCCGCCGCCAGCGGCAGGTTGTTGCTGAATTCGACCTCTGCGTAGTCCTTTTCAAGCTTCAGCAGTTTGACGCTGAGGTTGTCATTGGTGCGGGTTTGGCCGACGTCCTTTTGCGTCAGGTCGAAGCTGTACAAGCGGCGCGGCGCGATGACTTCGATCTGGCCTTGCAGGCTGACCGGTTGCGGCAGGGTCTTCTTGTCCACGTCCAGCCCGTCAATGAATGGGTAGGTTACGGTCAGGTCATCGGGGTTGGTGACATTGGAGCTGGACGGGCTGAGCTGGATGCCCGGATCGGTTTCCGACCATTCCGGCTGATAAGCGATCACGCGTTTGTTGCTCAATGTTACCGACTGCCACTCCACGCCATGGGGGAACAGGAAGCCGCCGGGAATGTTCAGGTTGAACGGGAACACCGGTTGCAGGTCGGTGAGGTAATCGGAGCTGGCGTCCTTGTGCAGCACGAACAGGCCATTGATAAAGGTATCAACCAGTGTCTGCGGGGCGGGGTAGTGCTTGAGTACGGCGAGGGCGTCTTCGCCGTATTCGGTGCGCGTTGGATTGTCGCTGAGCTTGAGTTGCGCCCGTTCAAGCAACAGCAGTGAGCCGCCAAGTTCGGTAATGGCGTCCTTGAGTTTCGGATCGGTGATGGCGTCCAGCGACTGTTCGAACTTTGCCGTCTTTTGTTCAAGGCTGGCGGCGTGCTTCTCGTCGCCAGGCGAGCAACCGCTGATCAACAGTGCAAGGCAGATTCCGGCCGTCGTTATCGGTAATCGCACATCCATTTCCACGCGTCCTGTCTACAGTCACTGGGCTGTCAATGGTTTGGACACTAGCAGAAAAAAAATCACTCACACACGCAGGTGGCGGATTTTTCGGCGGTTTCTGGCTGTCATAGGTGGCTGTTATACTCGCCGCCATTTCCAGCCCCCCTGTGTGAGACTCAATGGAACGCTTTATCGAAAACGCAATGTACGCCTCGCGCTGGCTGCTGGCGCCAATCTATATCGGGCTATCCCTCGGACTGCTGGCGCTGGCACTGAAATTTTTCCAGGAAGTTTTCCACATCCTGCCCAACGTGTTCTCGATGGCCGAGTCGGAACTGATTCTGGTGCTGCTGTCGCTGATCGATATGGCGCTGGTTGGCGGCCTGCTGGTGATGGTGATGATTTCCGGCTACGAGAACTTCGTCTCTGAACTGAACATCGATGAAGGCAAGGAAAAGCTCAGCTGGCTCGGCACCATGGACTCCTCGTCGCTGAAGATGAAAGTGGCGGCTTCGATCGTGGCGATCTCCTCGATCCACTTGCTGCGCATCTTCATGGACGCCAAGAACGTCGATCCCGAGCACTTGATGTGGTACGTGATCATCCACATGACCTTCGTCGTCTCGGCGTTCGCCATGGGTTACCTGGACAAGGTCACCAAGCACTGATCAACCGTTGATCGCTGCAATAACACCGCCTGTCTGTTGCGAAACAGACGGGCGGTGTCGTTTGTGGCTTGTGCTTTGATGCTCTTGGGCATATCCCTGTAGAGGTCCTGACTCGCCACTGTCTGAGGTGCGTTCATGAACCTGCAAGAGTTGAATGCGTTTGCCATCGCCAGGAAGGTTGATGAGCTGAATCTGATCTCCATGGAAGGCGGGATTTATCTGCTCGAAGCACGGATGCATGGGGCGGCGTATCCGTTGAGTGACCTCAAGGGTGGGATGCTGACATTGCGCTCGGTGGAACATGCACGGGATTTGCTGCACAACTTTCCGGTGCTGCCGTTCAATCTCGTGCACACCTCGGTACACGATGAAATGTGTGGCCTGGGCGCCAGTGGCGAGGAAAGCCTGAAGGTGCCGCTCGCCTGGCGTTCTGCCCTGTAGGCCTTGCGCGCCATCGCCTGAGCATCTGTGCTAGTCTGCTCGCCCTTTTGGTTCCGGGCGCGCCGGGACGCGCTGTGCACGCACGGCAAGTCTTGTGGCCGTCCGCACAGCGGAGCAGTGTCATGTCCGAAGTAAATCTGTCCACCGACGAAACCCGCGTCAGCTACGGCATCGGCCGTCAGCTGGGTGATCAGCTGCGCGACAACCCGCCACCGGGCGTTAGCCTGGACGCGATCCTGGCTGGCCTGACCGACGCGTTCGCCGGTAAGGAAAGCCGTGTTGGCCAGGAAGAAATGTCCGCCAGCTTCAAGGTTATCCGCGAAATCATGCAAGCCGAAGCGGCTGCCAAAGCTGAAGCCGCTGCTGGCGAAGGCTTGGCCTTCCTCGCTGAAAACGCCAAGCGTGACGGCATCACCACTCTGGCTTCCGGCCTGCAATTCGAAGTGCTGACTCAGGGCGAAGGCGCCAAGCCGACCCGTGAAGATCAAGTACGTACTCACTACCACGGCACCCTGATCGACGGCACTGTGTTCGACAGCTCCTACGAGCGTGGCCAGCCTGCAGAATTCCCGGTTGGCGGCGTGATCGCTGGCTGGACCGAAGCCCTGCAACTGATGAATGCCGGCAGCAAATGGCGTCTGTACGTGCCGAGCGAACTGGCTTACGGCGCTCAAGGCGTTGGCAGCATCCCGCCGCACAGCGTTCTGGTATTCGACGTCGAGCTGCTGGACGTTCTGTAAGACCTTTGTGGGAGCGAGCCTGCTCGCGAATGCAGGCGACTGGATCTAACTTGAGATTCGAGTTGAAGCCTTCGCGAGCAAGCTCGCTCCCACAGGTTTTGTATTGCTGCTCATAGTTCTATCTTGTGATGCAATTCACTGGTCGGGCGCAAGGCCCGGGCATAGCAGAACAGAAACAGATTGCGCACCAGCTCCTTGAGCACCAGCGGCTCGCTGGAATTCAGGCTGCTGACGTCCAGATCCCCTTGGTCTTGCAGCTCATGCAGGGCTTCTTCTTCAAGCACCGCACAGACTTCGCCGGTTTCCCGATGGAGGATTCTGAGGTAAGGGTGTGGGCGGTCCAGCCAGGCGTCGATCAAATAAGTCATGGTTCTCATCTCCTTGAAAGGTTTCAATGAGAATAATTCTTATTCATCAAATAGCAAGCGCCTATTGGCGGTTTGTGGATTTTTCCGGGTAAAGATTGCGTAAGGTCAAAACGGCTGACGCTTGGCTATCGTCTGGTTTTTCTGGGGCAGAGCGGAGAGGGCGAAGCTCCATCCCACGGCTGGCGCGGGATGGATGACAAGCGATTCAGACCTTTCTGACGAACTCGGATTTGAGTTTCATCGGGCCGATGCCGTCGATCTTGCAGTCGATGTCGTGGTCGCCATCGCACAGACGGATGTTCTTGACCTTGGTGCCGACCTTGACCACCAGCGAAGTGCCCTTGACCTTCAGATCCTTGATCACGGTGATGGTGTCGCCGTCCTGCAGGACGTTGCCGACCGAATCTTTCTTCACGGCATCATCGGACGCCACTTCGGCTTCGCCGCTGGCGGACCACTCGTGGGCGCACTCCGGGCACACCAGTTGGGTGCCGTCTTCGTAGGTGTATTCGGAATTGCATTTCGGGCAGGGTGGCAACGTGCTCACTAAGGCTCCTTGGGTGTGGATCGCTAAAAGTCGCACATTGTATAGGGTTTTACGCGAGGGAGGGCATAGCGCAGAAACAACTGTGGGAGCGACGGTGCGACGATTCGACCTGCTCGCGAAGGCGTCAGGTCAGTCAACATTGAAGTCGACTGGCAGATCGCTTTCGCGAGCAGGCTCGCTCCCACGGTGGGCAGAATCAGTGCGTACGGGCGACCGCAAACTCACTCAGTTCAACCAGCGCATCGCGGTATTCGCTGGCTGGCAGCGCCTCAAGGCACTTGATCGCACGGGCCACGTAATCACGGGCCAGTTGCGCGGTGTACTCCAGCGAACCGGAAGCTTCCACGGCAATGCGGATGCTTTCCAGATCTTCGATCCCGCCTTTCTGGATCGCCTGACGCACCAGTGCAGCCTGTTCCGGTGTGCCTTCGCGCATGGTGTAGATCAGCGGCAGGGTCGGCTTGCCTTCGGCCAGATCGTCACCGACATTCTTGCCCAGGGTTTCCGCGTCGCCCTTGTAGTCGAGCAGGTCGTCGACCAACTGGAACGCCACGCCGAGGTGATCACCGAAAGTACGCAACGCTTCGCTCTGGTCGGCGGTAGCACCGGCCAGTGCCGCAGCACTGTGAGTCGAGGCTTCGAAGAGCATCGCGGTCTTGCCGCGGATGACTTCCATGTAGGTTTCTTCGGTGGTGCTGGCGTCGCGTACCTTGGACAGTTGCAGCACTTCGCCTTCGGCGATGATGCGCGTGGCCTGGGAGAGGATCTTCATCACCGGCATCGAGCCCAGTTCGACCATCATTTCGAACGAGCGCGAGTACAGGAAATCGCCGACCAGCACGCTTGGAGCGTTGCCCCACATGGCGTTGGCGGTCGAACGGCCACGGCGCATGCCGGACATGTCGACCACGTCGTCATGCAGCAGAGTGGCGGTGTGCAGGAATTCGATGGTGGCGGCCAGCAGACGCATGTCGTCGCCTTCGCGACCCAGGGCCTTGCCACACAGCAACACTAATAAAGGACGCAGACGTTTGCCGCCGGCCGAGGTGATGTAATCGCCGATTTTCGATACCAGCGGTACTCGGGAAGTCAGCTGCTTCTTGATGATGCCGTCGACGGCGCTAAAATCGTCCGCCACCGCGCGGTAGAAAGCTTGGGGTTGCATCAGCGAGAGTCGCTCCAGAAGGGTTGCGCGGCATGCTAGGACTCACATCCAGAGCTGTCAAGGCGCGATGGACGGCTACTTGCGCGTCTCTTGCAGCTTGCGTACAATCGCGCACCCTGAACTTCCTGGGCAGCACCTGCCTTACGCAATTGCAACGGGCCTTCCAGCCTTATGCAGCCATGCCAGCCAATACCTCTTCTTATAAAGAGCTGGGTGAGCAGGATTATCGGAGAAATACCATGTCTTATGCAGTAATCGTTACTGGCGGCAAGCAGTACAAAGTCGCCCCAGGTGAATACCTGAAGATCGAAAAACTGGAAATCGCTACCGGCGAATCCGTTACCTTTGATCGCGTTCTGTTGGTTGCCAATGGCGACGACGTGAATATCGGCGCTCCAGTTGTTGCTGGCGCTACCGTTGTGGCTGAAGTGATCTCCCAAGGTCGTCACGATAAAGTTCGCATCATCAAGTTCCGTCGTCGTAAGCACCACATGAAGCGTATGGGCCACCGCCAGTGGTACACCGAGATCAAAATCACCGGTATTCAGGCTTAATTTCAGCCTAATTCCTCACTAGGAGAATTGACTCATGGCACACAAAAAAGCTGGTGGTAGTACCCGTAACGGTCGCGACTCAGAAGCCAAACGCCTTGGCGTTAAGATGTATGGCGGCCAGAAAATCATTCCGGGCAACATCATCGTGCGTCAGCGCGGCACCCAATTCCACGCTGGCTACGGCGTTGGCATGGGTAAGGATCACACCCTCTTCGCGAAAATCGAAGGCGTGATCAAGTTTGAAGTAAAAGGCGCGTTCAACCGCCGTTACGTGAGCGTTGTCGCCGCTTAATTGCGCGATCGCTGGAAAAGCCCTGTCTCGCGACGGGGCTTTTTCGTTTGTGGGGTGAGTCTCTTGCAAAGCTGTTTGTATGGGCTGTCGGCGTGCGATGCAGGTCGTGTTTTGGGGTCGCTGCGCTCATTTTTGCAAGAGTCTTATGTCTTGATTGTTTTTCGGCTCGTCCGTACGGCGAGAGGCGTTGGTTATGAAGTTTGTTGATGAAGTATCGATTCGCGTAAAGGCTGGTGATGGCGGCAACGGTGCCATGAGTTTCCGTCGGGAAAAATTCATCGAAAACGGTGGCCCGAACGGTGGTGATGGTGGTGACGGCGGTTCCATCTACATGATGGCTGACGAAAACCTCAACACCCTGGTCGACTACCGTTACACCCGGCACTTCGATGCCGAGCGTGGTTCCAACGGCGGCAGCACTGACTGCACCGGTAAAAAAGGCGAGGACCTGATCCTGCGCGTGCCGGTCGGCACCACGGTGATCGACTCAGCTACCCAGGAAGTGATTGGCGACCTGACCAGGGCTGGCCAGAAGCTGATGGTCGTGCAGGGCGGCTGGCACGGTCTGGGCAACACCCGTTTCAAATCCAGTACCAACCGTGCGCCGCGTCAGACCACTCCGGGTAAGCCGGGTGAGCAGCGTGATCTGAAGCTGGAAATGAAAGTACTGGCTGACGTCGGTCTGCTGGGCTTGCCGAACGCCGGTAAAAGTACCTTTATCCGTTCGGTATCGGCCGCCAAGCCGAAAGTAGCCGATTACCCGTTCACCACGCTGGTGCCGAACCTCGGTGTGGTCAGCGTCGATCGCTGGAAGAGCTTCGTCATTGCCGACATTCCGGGTCTGATTGAAGGTGCTTCCGACGGTGCCGGTCTGGGTATTCGCTTCCTCAAGCACTTGGCGCGTACGCGTCTGCTGCTGCACCTCGTCGACATGGCGCCGCTGGATGATTCCAGTGCACCGGATGCCGCTGAAGTGATCGTCAACGAGCTGATCAAGTTCAGCCCGTCCCTGGCTGAGCGTGATCGCTGGCTGGTGCTGAACAAGTGCGACCAGATCCTTGAAGAAGAGCATGATGAGCGCGTCAAGGAAATCGTTGAGCGCCTGGAGTGGACCGGTCCGGTCTACGTGATCTCGGCCATCGCCAAGATCGGCACCGAGCGTCTGTGCCATGACATCATGCGTTACATGGAGGACCGTGCTGATCGTCTGGCCAATGACCCGGCTTACAAGGAAGAGCTGGCCGATCTCGATCAGCGCATTGAAGACGAAGCCCGCGCGCAACTGCAGGCGCTGGATGACAAGCGTGCCCTGCGTCGCAGCGGCGTGAAGTCGGTCCATGACATCGGCGACGATGATTGGGACGAAGAAGATGTGGATGACGAAGACGGTCCGGAAATCATTTACGTGCGTGACTGATTCGTCGGGTAGGAGCTGTCGCAGGCTGCGATCTTTTGACCTTCAGAAGATCGCTGGTGTGTGCTGAGTCTTCATCTCGGGGCGGTGTTATCATCGCCGCAAGCCGTTTTTCTAAGGCGCCGCTCAATCGAGCGGCGTTTTAGTATCTGGAAATCGCAAGTCACAAATAACGTCATGGGCGGCGCTGGGTCGCGCTGCCCTCAAGCTAAGGTTGAAGATGATGCGGAGCAAGGTGACAGGTGCGCAGCGTTGGGTCGTGAAGATCGGCAGCGCTTTGCTGACAGCTGATGGCAAGGGGCTGGATCGCGCGGCAATGAGTGTCTGGGTCGAGCAGATGGTGGCCTTGCATGAGGCTGGCGTCGAGTTGGTGCTGGTGTCCTCCGGGGCGGTGGCGGCCGGCATGAGTCGTTTGGGCTGGACCGCACGACCCAGTGCGATGCACGAGCTCCAGGCGGCCGCAGCTATTGGCCAGATGGGTCTGGTGCAGGCGTGGGAATCGAGCTTCGCCGAGCATGGGCGTCACACTGCGCAGATTCTCCTGACCCACGACGACCTGTCCGACCGCAAGCGTTACCTCAACGCCCGCAGCACCCTGCGCGCATTGGTTGAGCTGAAAGTCATCCCGGTGATCAACGAAAACGACACCGTGGTCACTGACGAAATCCGTTTTGGCGACAACGATACGCTGGCGGCGCTGGTGGCTAACCTGGTCGAGGCGGATCTGCTGGTGATCCTGACTGATCGCGATGGCATGTTCGACGCCGATCCGCGTAATAACCCCGATGCGCAGATGATTTACGAGGCGCGTGCAGATGACCCTTCTCTCGATGCGGTCGCCGGCGGTACCGGTGGTGCGCTGGGGCGCGGCGGCATGCAGACCAAGTTGCGTGCAGCTCGATTGGCTGCGCGTTCCGGTGCGCACACCATTATTGTCGGTGGGCGTCTTGAGCGCGTGCTTGATCGTCTGAAGGCGGGTGAGCGCATCGGCACATTGCTGTCGCCTGAGCGCGGCATGCTCGCGGCGCGCAAGCAATGGCTGGCCGGGCATCTGCAAACGCGTGGCACGCTGGTGCTGGATGAGGGGGCGGTGTCGGCGTTGTCCAAGGGCAACAAAAGCCTGCTGCCCGTCGGTGTGAAGTTGGTGCAGGGCAGTTTCCGCCGCGGCGAAATGGTGGTCTGTGTGGCGCCGGATGGTCGTGAGATTGCTCGTGGCCTGGCCAACTACAGCGCGCTGGAGGCACAAAAAATCATCGGTCAGTCGTCGGATGCGATTGTCGGTTTGCTCGGTTACATGGCGGAGCCTGAGTTGGTTCACCGTGACAACCTGATTCTGGTGTAAGGAAAACTCGATGCGTTTAGCAAAAGGATTGTTGGGCTTGCTGGTGGCGATGCCATTGCTGGCCTCGGCCGAGGAAATCGGTCAGGTGTCGACGGTGTTCAAGTTTGTCGGTCCGAACGACCGCATTGTCGTTGAGGCTTTCGATGATCCGAAAGTCGAAGGCGTGACCTGCTACTTGTCGCGTGCCAAAACCGGCGGCGTGAAGGGTGGTCTGGGTCTGGCTGAGGATCGCGCCGAGGCGTCGATCGCTTGCCGCCAGGTCGGCCCGATCAAGTTCAAGGGTGATCTGAAGGATGGCGATGAGGTGTTTAAGGAGCGCACTTCGCTGGTATTCAAGACCATGCAGGTGGTGCGTTTCCTCGACAAGAAGCGCAATACGCTGGTGTACCTGGTCTACAGCGACCGCTTGATCGAAGGCAGTCCGCAGAATGCCGTGACCGCCATCCCGATTCTGCCATGGGTGCCGGTCCAGCAATAACACCGCAAATCTAATTGTGGGAGCGAGCCTGCTCGCGAAGAGGTCGTGTCAGTCGATAGAAGTATCAACAGGCAGATCGTATTCGCGAGCAGGCTCGCTCCCACATTTTTTTGCTGTGCATTTGTTAAATCACAGGCAATAAAAAACCGACCCTAAGGTCGGTTTTTTAATGACTACGTCGGATTAAGCAGCTTCTTTCAGTGCTTTGACGTGGCCATTCAGGCGGCTCTTATGGCGAGCAGCCTTGTTCTTGTGGATGATGCCTTTATCGGCCATACGGTCGATAACTGGCACAGCCAGAACGTATGCAGCTTGAGCTTTTTCAGCGTCTTTTGCGTCGATGGCTTTAACTACATTCTTGATGTAGGTGCGAACCATGGAACGCAGGCTGGCGTTGTGGCTGCGACGCTTCTCAGCCTGTTTTGCACGTTTTTTGGCGGAAGGTGAGTTGGCCACCGTCGAGCTCCTCGAAAGACTTTTTAGGAAATAGCAAACAAAATAGGCCGCGAATCATGCCGATGAGTTGAAGTCTTGTCAAGGGCACTTGAAACGTTCCGCTAAGTGGTAGGTATAAAGAGGCGGGATATTTATTTCCGGCGCTTGACCTGTAAACTCGCGAGCTTTGGCTCTGTGCTGCTGCGGCGCGGAGTATCGCACAAGTAGGCGCTTTGTTCGCCTGCTGTTTATCGACAGGCACAAATTCCCTCAATGAATCTGCTCAAATCGTTGGCCGCCGTCAGCTCTATCACGATGCTTTCCCGGATTCTCGGGTTTGTTCGTGACACGCTCATTGCCCGTACATTCGGCGCCGGGATGGCGACGGACGCCTTCTTTATTGCCTTCAAACTGCCCAATCTGTTGCGGCGTATCTTCGCTGAAGGCGCGTTCTCTCAGGCATTTGTGCCGATTCTCGCTGAATACAAAAGCCAGAAGGGTGAAGAGGCGACCCGAACCTTTATTGCCTATGTGTCGGGTCTGCTGACGCTGGTGTTGGCGGTAGTTACGGCTTTGGGCATGATCGCCGCACCCTGGGTGATCTGGGCGACGGCCCCGGGTTTTACCGATACGCCGGAAAAATTCCAGCTCACCTCCGATCTGTTGCGGGTGACGTTCCCCTATATATTGCTGATCTCCCTGTCCTCACTGGCGGGCGCGATTCTCAATACCTGGAACCGTTTCTCGGTGCCGGCCTTCGTGCCGACGCTGCTCAACGTCAGCATGATCGTGTTCTCTCTGTTCCTCACGCCGTATTTCGATCCTCCGGTGATGGCGCTGGGCTGGGCAGTACTGGTCGGTGGACTGGCGCAGTTGCTCTATCAGCTGCCGCACCTGAAAAAGATCGGCATGCTGGTGTTGCCGCGCCTGAACCTGCGCGATACCGGTGTGTGGCGGGTGATGAAACAGATGCTACCGGCGATTCTCGGCGTGTCGGTCAGCCAGATCTCGCTGATCATCAACACCATCTTCGCCTCGTTTCTGGTCGCAGGCTCGGTGTCGTGGATGTATTACGCCGACCGCTTGATGGAGTTGCCATCCGGTGTGCTCGGCGTGGCATTGGGCACGATTCTGCTGCCGACGCTGGCCAAAACCTACGCGAGCAAGGATCGCCACGAATACTCGCGAATCCTCGATTGGGGCCTGCGTCTGTGCTTTGTGCTAGTGCTGCCGTGTGCGCTGGCGTTGGGGATTCTCGCTGAGCCGCTGACTGTTTCGTTATTCCAGTACGGTCAGTTCAGTGGATTCGACGCCGAAATGACTCAGCGCGCATTGATTGCTTACTCTGTCGGTCTGCTCGGGATTATCGTGATCAAAGTCTTGGCGCCGGGCTTTTATGCGCAACAGAACATCCGTACACCGGTAAAAATCGCAATTTTCACCTTGGTGGTCACTCAGCTATTCAACCTGGTGCTGATTGGCCCGTTGGCGCACGCGGGGCTGGCACTGGCGATCAGTGCCGGTGCCTGTCTCAACGCCGGACTGCTGTTCTATCAACTGCGCAAACAGCAGATGTATCAGCCGCAGCCGGGTTGGGCAAAGTTTGGTTTCAAACTGGTGATCGCGGTGGCGGTGATGTCGGCAGTGCTGCTGCTTGGCATGCATTTCATGCCTGCGTGGGATCAGGGTCACATGCTTGAGCGCTTCCTGCGTCTGGGCGCTTTGGTGGCTGCCGGCGTAGTGGCGTATTTCGGTATGTTGCTGCTGCTTGGTTTCCGCCTGCGTGACTTCAATCGCAAGGCCTTGAGCTAAGGTTTTACCCTTTATAAACAGGCGCGGGCCGGCAGTTTTGTCGGCTCGTTCACTTTGCGTTACGGTGTTGCCTGTCGTCGACCGTCGGGTGTGGTTATAATCGACCACTTTATGAGCAAGAAGCGCGTTATGCAGCTGGTTCGAGGCCTCCACAACTTGCGCCCCCAGCATCGGGGCTGCGTCGCCACTATTGGCAACTTTGACGGTGTTCACCGTGGTCACCAGGCTATCCTGGCCCGACTGCGTGAGCGTGCGCTCGAGTTGGGCGTACCCAGCTGCGTGGTGATTTTCGAGCCGCAGCCACGG
This sequence comes from Pseudomonas fluorescens, assembly GCF_902497745.1. Taxonomy (GTDB): domain Bacteria; phylum Pseudomonadota; class Gammaproteobacteria; order Pseudomonadales; family Pseudomonadaceae; genus Aquipseudomonas; species Aquipseudomonas fluorescens_BM. The sequence continues at coordinate 79,045 of NZ_CABVHJ010000007.1, read as the reverse complement.
GAGTTCTTTGCCCCCGAGACCGCGCCGGCACGTCTGGCGCGTTTGCGCGACAAGCTGCAACTGCTGGCCGCCGAAGGCGTTGACCGTGTGTTGTGTCTGGCTTTCAACCAGCGTCTGAGCAAACTCAGCGCCAGTGAGTTCGTCGATACCATCCTGGTTGATGGTCTGGGCGTGCAGCATCTGGAAGTCGGCGACGATTTCCGCTTCGGTTGCGACCGCCTCGGCGATTTCGACTTCCTGCTGCAAGCCGGGCAGATGCACGGTTTCACCGTTGAAGCGGCACAAACCGTCGAGCTGGACGGCATTCGCGTCAGCAGCACACAAGTGCGCAACGCGTTGGCCGCCGCCGATTTCGCCTTGGCCGAACGTTTGCTCGGACGCCCGTACCGCATCGCCGGTCGCGTGCTGCATGGCCAGAAACTGGCCCGGCAACTGGGTACGCCCACTGCCAACATTCAACTCAAGCGTCGTCGCGTGCCGTTCACCGGGGTGTACCTGGTGGATGTCGATATCGACGGCAAGACCTGGCCCGGTGTCGCCAATATCGGCGTACGGCCCACGGTACAAGGTGATGGCAAGGCCCACCTTGAAGTCCATCTTCTAGATTTTGCCGGCGATCTGTATGACCGGCGTTTGACGGTGGTTTTCCACCAAAAGCTGCGTGAAGAGCAGCGCTTCGCCTCCCTGGAGGCATTGAAAACGGCGATCAATGCGGATGTCGCCACCGCCCGTGCACTAGCCGCACCTAGCGCCCATCGCTAATGAAGAGCCTTAAATGACCGACTATAAAGCCACGCTAAACCTTCCGGACACCGCCTTCCCAATGAAGGCCGGCCTGCCACAGCGCGAACCGCAGATCCTGCAGCGCTGGGACAGTATTGGCCTGTACGGAAAGTTGCGCGAGATTGGCAAGGATCGTCCGAAGTTCGTTCTGCACGACGGTCCTCCGTATGCCAACGGCACGATCCACATCGGTCACGCACTGAACAAGATTCTCAAGGACATGATCATCCGCTCGAAGACCCTGTCGGGTTTCGACGCGCCTTATGTTCCGGGTTGGGACTGCCACGGCCTGCCGATCGAGCACAAGGTTGAAGTGACCCACGGCAAGAACCTGGGCGCGGACAAGACCCGCGAACTGTGCCGTGCCTACGCCACCGAGCAGATCGAAGGGCAGAAGTCCGAATTCATCCGTCTCGGCGTGCTGGGCGACTGGGCCAACCCGTACAAGACCATGGATTTCAAGAACGAGGCCGGTGAAATCCGCGCCCTCGCCGAAATCGTCAAGGGCGGTTTCGTGTTCAAGGGCCTCAAGCCTGTGAACTGGTGCTTCGACTGCGGTTCGGCCCTGGCTGAAGCGGAAGTCGAGTACGAGACCAAAAAGTCCTCGACCATCGACGTGGCCTTCCCGATCGCTGACGAAGCCAAACTGGCTGCCGCGTTCGGTCTGCCGTCGCTGGGCAAACCTGCCTCGATCGTGATCTGGACCACCACCGCGTGGACCATCCCGGCCAACCAGGCGCTGAACGTTCACCCGGAATTCAACTACGCCCTGGTCGACATCGGAGACAAGTTGCTGGTGCTGGCTGAAGAGCTGGTCGAAGCTTGCCTGGCGCGCTATGGCGTTGAAGGTTCGGTCATCGCCACCACCACCGGTAAAGAGCTGGAGCTGATCAACTTCCGTCACCCGTTCTACGACCGTCTGTCGCCGGTATACCTGGCCGACTACGTTGAACTGGGTGCTGGCACCGGCGTGGTTCACTCCGCTCCGGCTTACGGCGTGGATGACTTCGTGACCTGCAAGAAGTACGGCATGGTCAACGACGACATCCTTAATCCAGTGCAGAGCAACGGTGTTTACGTGCCGTCGCTGGAATTCTTCGGCGGCCAATTCATCTGGAAGGCCAACCCGGCGATCGTCGACAAGCTGACCGAAGTCGGTGCGCTGATGCACACCACCGTCATCGAACACAGCTACATGCACTGCTGGCGCCACAAGACCCCGCTGATCTACCGCGCGACTGCGCAGTGGTTCATCGGCATGGACAAAGAGCCAACCAGCGGTGACACCCTGCGTGTGCGCTCGCTCAAAGCCATCGAAGACACCAAGTTCGTCCCGGCCTGGGGCCAGGCGCGTCTGCACTCGATGATCGCCAACCGTCCGGACTGGTGCATCTCGCGTCAGCGCAACTGGGGCGTGCCGATTCCGTTCTTCCTCAACAAGGAAAGCGGCGAACTGCACCCACGCACCGTCGAATTGATGGAAGAAGTCGCCAAGCGCGTTGAAGTCGAAGGCATCGAAGCCTGGTTCAAGATGGACGCTGCCGAGTTGCTCGGTGACGAAGCGCCGCTGTACGACAAGATCAGCGACACCCTCGATGTCTGGTTCGATTCGGGCACCACGCACTGGCACGTTCTGCGCGGTTCGCACCCGATGGGTCACGAGAGCGGCCCGCGCGCCGACCTGTACCTGGAAGGTTCCGACCAGCACCGTGGCTGGTTCCACTCGTCGCTGCTGACCGGTTGCGCCATCGACAACCACGCGCCGTACCGCGAACTGCTGACTCACGGTTTCACCGTCGACGAAGCCGGCCGCAAGATGTCCAAGTCGCTGGGCAACGTGATCGCCCCGCAGAAAGTCAACGACACCCTCGGCGCAGACATCATGCGTCTGTGGGTCGCTTCGACCGACTACTCCGGTGAAATGGCGGTCTCCGACCAGATCCTGCAACGCAGTGCGGACGCCTATCGTCGTATCCGCAACACTGCACGCTTCCTGCTCTCGAACCTGAGCGGTTTCAACCCGGCCACCGACATCCTGCCGGCGGAAGAAATGCTCGCGCTGGATCGTTGGGCGGTCGACCGCACCTTGCTGCTGCAACGCGAGCTGCAAGAGCACTACGGCGAATACCGTTTCTGGAACGTTTACTCGAAGATCCACAACTTCTGCGTGCAGGAGCTGGGCGGTTTCTACCTCGACATCATCAAGGACCGTCAGTACACCACTGGCGCCAACAGCAAGGCCCGCCGTTCGGCACAAACCGCGCTGTTCCACATCTCCGAAGCGCTGGTGCGCTGGATCGCGCCGATCCTCGCCTTCACCGCCGACGAATTGTGGGAATACCTGCCGGGCGAGCGCAATGAATCGGTCATGCTCAACACCTGGTACGAAGGTTTGACCGAACTGCCAGCAGACGTTGAACTGGGTCGCGACTACTGGGAACGCGTGATGGCGGTCAAGGTAGCGGTCAACAAAGAAATGGAAATCCAGCGCGCAGCAAAAGCCGTCGGTGGCAACCTGCAAGCCGAAGTGACGCTGTACGCCGAAGACGCCCTGAGCGCCGATCTGGCCAAGCTGAGCAACGAACTGCGCTTTGTCCTGATCACTTCGACTGCCAGCGTTGCGCCGTTCGTTCAGGCTCCGGCCGATGCGGTAGTGACTGAAGTCAGCGGCTTGAAGCTGAAGATCGTCAAATCGGCCTTCCCGAAGTGCGCCCGTTGCTGGCATTGCCGTGAAGACGTTGGCGTGAACCCGGAGCACCCGGAAATCTGCGGTCGTTGCGTCGACAACATCAGCGGCGCTGGCGAGGTTCGTCACTATGCCTAATGCCGTTGGCCGTTTCGGACGGTTGAGCTGGCTGTGGTTGAGCTTGCTGGTTCTGGTCATCGACCAGGCCAGCAAGTTCTACTTCGAAGGCAAGCTCGAAATGTTCCAGCAGATCGTGATCATTCCCGATTACTTCAGCTGGACTTTGGCCTACAACACCGGCGCTGCCTTCAGCTTCCTCGCTGACAGTTCCGGCTGGCAGCGCTGGTTGTTCGCCCTGATCGCGATTGTGGTCAGTGCCGTGCTGGTGGTCTGGCTCAAGCGCCTGGGCCGCAACGAAACCTGGCTGGCCGTCGCGCTGGCGCTGGTATTGGGCGGCGCGCTGGGCAATCTGTATGACCGCATTGCCTTGGGCCATGTGATCGACTTCATTCTGGTGCACTGGCAGAACCGCTGGTACTTCCCGGCGTTCAACTTCGCCGACAGCGCGATTACCGTTGGCGCGGTGATGCTGGCACTGGATATGTTCAAAAGTAAAAAGACCGGAGAAGCCGTTCATGACTGAACAGGTATTGGCTGAGCAACGCATCGGCCAGAACACGGAAGTCACTTTGCACTTTGCATTGCGCCTGGAGAACGGCGACACCGTCGACAGTACGTTCGACAAGGCCCCGGCGACCTTCAAGGTCGGCGACGGCAATCTGCTGCCGGGTTTCGAAGCCGCGCTGTTTGGCTTCAAGGCCGGTGACAAGCGTACGCTGACCGTCGAGCCGGAAAACGCTTTCGGCCAGCCAAACCCGCAGAACGTGCAGATCATTCCGCGTTCGCAGTTCGTCGATATGGAGTTGTCGCCGGGTTTGCTGGTGATCTTCAACGATGCGGCCAATACTGAGCTGCCGGGCGTGGTGAAAGAGTTCGATGACGCGCAAGTGACCATCGACTTCAACCACCCGCTGGCGGGCAAGACGCTGACCTTTGACGTCGAGATCATCAACGTTAAAGCGATCTGACTGACTCTATGAAGTCAAATGTGGGAGCGAGCTTGCTCGCGAATGCGGTGTGTCAGCCAACAGTAATGTTGCAGGTGATGGCCTCTTCGCGAGCAAGTCGAATCGTCGCTCCCACAATGTTTTCTACCGTTTTCGCTATTTCTTGCGCGCAAGACACGAGGCACAGCATGCAAATCAAACTCGCCAACCCCCGTGGCTTCTGCGCCGGTGTGGACCGGGCGATCGAAATCGTCAACCGTGCCCTGGAAGTCTTCGGGCCACCGATCTATGTGCGCCATGAAGTGGTGCACAACAAGTTCGTCGTTGAAGACCTGCGCAGCCGCGGGGCGATCTTCGTCGAAGAGCTGGATCAGGTGCCGGATGACGTCATCGTGATTTTCAGTGCTCACGGCGTATCTCAAGCCGTGCGCACCGAAGCCGCCGGCCGTGGCTTGAAAGTATTCGACGCCACTTGTCCGCTGGTGACCAAGGTGCACATCGAAGTGGCGAAATACAGCCGCGACGGTCGTGAGTGCATCCTGATCGGCCACGCCGGTCACCCGGAAGTCGAAGGAACCATGGGCCAGTACGACGGCAGCAATGGCGGCGCGATTTACCTCGTCGAAGACGAGAAAGACGTGGCCGAGTTGCAGGTGCATAACCCGGACAAACTGGCCTTCGTCACCCAGACCACGCTGTCGATGGACGACACCAGTCGCGTTATCGATGCCCTGCGTACACGCTTCCCGGCTATCGGTGGCCCGCGCAAGGACGACATCTGCTACGCCACACAAAACCGTCAGGACGCGGTCAAGCAATTGGCCGACGAGTGCGACGTGGTGTTGGTGGTCGGCAGCCCGAACAGCTCCAACTCCAATCGTCTGCGTGAACTTGCCGAGCGCATGGCCACACCGGCCTACCTGATCGACGGTGCCGAAGACCTGCAAAAGAGCTGGTTCGATGGCGTTGAGCGTATCGGCATCACCGCCGGTGCCTCTGCACCGGAAGTGCTGGTGCGCGGCGTGATTCAGCAATTGCAGGCCTGGGGCGCGACCGGTGCCGATGAACTGGCCGGGCGTGAGGAGAACATTACGTTCTCGATGCCTAAAGAGTTGCGCGTACGTTCGATCTGACGCTTTTGGCTTTTTGACACAACGCCTGCTCAGCTTCTTCGCTGCTCAGGCGCACGCGACCGGTCGCCGCCAGCACTATCTGGCGCTGGCTGACCGGCTCGCGAGCCGAGCAGACATGTAATGTCCCTGCCTGAAAAGCCCGCCCGGGCATCAGCGGCTGTCCCAGGCTGCTGAACCTCACGTAACGGCTTACCAGCCAATTACCGACAATCGGTACCTGTGAGTCACTCACACTTTCCTGCAGTAGCGGATTGCTGCTGTCCGCAGGCCCTTTGCCGCTGATATCCAGAATTATTCGCCAGCCCTGACTCCAGTCGCCGTTGATGCCGTGGATCACCACAGCCTGATTTCGTGTGATCGCCATGGTGCGCGCATTGCGGATGCCATCGAGCAGTGAGTGCGCCGCCTGATCCCGGTGGTTCGATTCGCGCAGCGTTGCAAATGCCGGACTGACCAACAGTAGAACAATTGCGCCAATCGCCAGTCCCATAAGCAGTTCGATCAGGCTGAAACCCTGTTGCGGCATGAAAACTCCCTCCGTGGAATGTGATGAACGGCGCGCTCCGTGCGCCGGGCAGGGCAAATCAACCGACGCGGGTCGGTTGAATGTTCTAGCGTGTAGAAGCAGGTATAGCCGACGGCAACGGAGGGCATCGATGGATCTTCGTACAAAAGGTTTCACGCTGATCGAGTTGTTGGTCGCACTCGCGATCTTCGTGATCCTGATCACGTTGGCCGTGCCGGCGTTCACCCGATCGATACAGGGCAGCAAGGCTGATACCGAGATGGGTGACCTGCAACGGGCGATCAATTTCACCAGGCTCGAGGCCATCGACCGTGGCACCACCCTGCGCCTGCGCCCAACCGCTGGCGGCAGCGTCTGGACCGGTGAGTTATCGGTATACGACAGTACTGGCAATCCGGCCAATGTGTTGCGGGTTGTTCCCGCGATGAGCAGCGGCGCGACTCTGACGCTACCCTCAGGAGTGACCGCACTGGATTTCAACAACCTTGGCGGTCTCGCGGCACCGTCGACGGCGGTGCTCATCAGTTACACGCTGGGAACGCAAAGCAGGACGCTGAACGTGTGCTTGAACGGACGAATTCAATTGGGTGGAAGTTGCGGATGAGGGCAGGGAGTCAATACACACAGCAGGGCATGACGCTGATCGAGGTGCTGGTCGCGTTGCTGATTCTGACGGTCGGGTTGCTGGGGGCGGCGGCGGTGCAACTGAATGCGCTGAAGTACACCGACAGCTCGCGGATGACCAGCCAGGCCAGTTTCATCGCCTACGACATGATGGACCGCATTCGCGCCAATTCCGGCGCCGACTACACCGTCACGCCGCCGACTTCGGGCAACTTGAGCGTTGCGCGTGATCAGGATCTCTACGATTTCACCACCAACATCGTCAACTTCGGTGGCCCCACCGCGACTGGCAGCATCACCCTCAATCAGCGCGTCTACACCATCACCATCAACTGGAGCGATGCGCGAGCCGCCAACACCGCCAGTGCTCAACGCAGCTTTGTCCTGACCAGTCGCGCTGCGGTTGATCCGGTGGCCACGCCATGAAGCAGCAAAACCGTGGATTCGGTCTGATCGAATTACTTATCGCTTTGGCATTGGGGCTGATCGTGGTGCTGGGCGTGGTGCAGATTTTCATCGCGGCGAAAAATACCTATGTCAGCCAGAACACTGCCGCCGCGATGCAGGAAGACGCACGGTTTGTGTTGAGCAAAATGATTCAGGAAATTCGCATGGTCGGGATGTTCGGTTGTCTGGGCACTATCCTCGATTCGAGCTCCGCGGGCGACTTCAACGCTGCGCAGGTCATGCCGATCAGTTGGGACAATGCCAACCTGAAACTGACGCTGGTGACCGCCGATATCGGCAGCGGCGGGGGCACGCCAACCTGGACGGTGCTCTCCGACTGCCGCAATAGCGCAACGGCCTATACCGGCTTGCGCTCCCCGGCGAGCGGGCAAATCGCGTTCCCGATCCGGCGTCTGATCTACAGCTTCAGCAACAATCAGATTCTCATGGGCACCGGCAGCGGAACGCCGACCCAGCAAGTGCTGGTGAACAACGTCAGTGCGTTCAACGTCACCTTCGGTCTGGCCAGTTCTGCGACGGATGTGGCGGCCTCGACGTATAGCGCCAACCCCAGCGATCCGGCGCGCATCCGCAGTGTGCGCCTGAGCCTGACCCTCACCGACCCGAACAATCGGGTGCGCAATCAAACCTTCAACGTGGTTGCCGCTTTGCGCAACCGCTTGCAGTGAGGGCGCGCTGATGAGGATTTCTCTTCACACCCGTCAGGCGCAGCACGGCATGGTCTTGCTGGTCAGTCTGGTATTCCTCTTGTTGCTGACCCTGATTGGTCTGTCGTCGATGCAGAGCGCCAACCTGCAGGAAAAAATGGCCGGCAGCGTGAGTCTGCGTAATCAGTCGTTTCAGACTGCCGAGGCGGCGTTGCGCATTGGCGAAAGTGCGGTGCAACTGGACAGTTATTCGCTGGCTGTGTGCAGCGGTATCACGCAATGCGCGCCGCCAGCGGAGTCGTCAGTGGTCAGCGCGGCGGGGCTCAACTCGACTTCCGGGGTGACCTGGATCTCCGCCGGCAATGGTTTCTATGGTGTGCAGAATATCGGCACCACGCTCACGGCGGTGAACGTGCCGAGCAACACCTCGGCGACGTTGTATCGGGTTACAGCGGTCGGCATCGCCGGCAATTCGCGTAGCGTGGTGGAGAGTGTTTATGCGAAGTATTGAGCGCTGCATGCCTCTGTTGATCGGCATGCTGCTGAGCTTTTATCTGGCCGCGCCGGCGTATGCGTTCACGCCTTCCGATTCGCCGCTGTTGAGTGCGGCGGCGGTACCACCCAACGTCATGCTGCTGATCGACGATTCGGGGAGTATGAACAGCATCATTTATGCGGCCGGATTCGATCCGACGGCTGATCGCACCCCGGCCCGGCAATGCAACGCGTTTCTCGGGTTATGCACCCCTCTGAACGCGCCAACGATCACAGGCGATCCTGTGTTTTTATCAAGCCTTCCGACCTCCGGGTGTTCGGGTGGCGCGTACGCGTTTTACAACAACAGTGTCGCGCCACTGTGTCTGAAACTGCCGGACCCTGTGGGTGGCGGCAATACGCGATATACAGGCGATTACATTTCCTACGTCGTCAGTCTGGCCATCAACAATGGCACGCGCGATTTCACCACAGGGGCGATTCCCAACGACTACCGCATCAACGTTGCTCGCAACGTGTCGACGGCACTGGTCACCAGCAATCGCACTTTGCGTATTGGCCTGTCGACGTTCAACCCGGTCACCAACAACGACTCTGGTAATGGCGGTTATATCGCCCGCTCGATCAGCGACTTGGCGCCGGTGTCCGGGAGCGTCACGCAGGCGCAGGCAGACACCAACTACAACGCGCTGATCTCATCGATCAATGGTTTGAGTGCCGTGGCCAACACCCCGTTGGCAGAAACCTACTATGAAATCACCCGCTACATGCGCGGCATGGCGCCGTACTACAACAGCACGCCCGCGACCTACACCAGTCCGATCCAGTACCGCTGCCAGAAAAATTATGGCGTGGTGATAACCGATGGCTTGCCGACCTTCGACCGAACCTTTCCGAGCAACGACCCATTGGGCGGCAGCCGGTTACCGAACTGGGACGGTGTCAGCAATGACGGTAACAACCTCTTTGGCGACAAAGAAGGGGATACGTTGTATCTGGATGACATCGCCAAGTTCGCCTTCGATATCGACATGCGCTCGACCGGTACCGACGCGGCGGGCAAGAGTTGGAACGCGGTGGATTTTCCCAAGCAGAATATGAACACCTATACCGTGGGCTTCACCGCCGACAATGACATGCTGTCGGACGCGGCCAGTTACGGACAGGGCCGGTATTACCAGGCGACTGACAGCACCGGGCTCAACGCCGCGTTGTCATCGGCGTTGAGTGATATCACTTCCAAGGCCGGTTCCGGCGGTAGTGGTGTCACCAGCGGCACCACACTGGCGAGCGGCACCAGTTACTTTCAGACTAGTTACGACCCCAAGGACTGGCGCGGTACGATCAAGTCCTTCGGCTTCAATGCATCCGGAGCGGTGAATACCTCTGCGGTGCTCTGGACCACTGACACCACTATCGTACCGAGTGCGACCGCACCGACCTATCAGTCGTGGAACACTACAAGCAACGCCGCCGTTGCGCTGGCCTACGGTAATTTCTCCGCGCCCCAGCAGACGACACTCAGCCAAGGCCTGCCCACCGGCATCTCCGGCAGTGATCTGCTGGAGTGGAGCAAAGGCACCAACAAGAACGGGCTCAAAGTGCGTAGCGTGCTGCTCGGCGACATCATCAACTCGCCGTTGGTGCTGGCCTCACCGACGGACAAGACAGCCTCCGATCTGTCGGGCGACACCACGTACACCGCTTACCTGACCACCAAAGCGGCAAACATGAATGCCAGTCTGGTGGTGAACGCCAACGACGGTTTCGTCAACGTCATCAACTCGGCCAACGGCAGCCGTCGTTACGCTTATATGCCCTCCAGCGTATTGCCGTCGCTGCGGCTGATTGCCGATCCGAACTACATCAACGGTGTCAGCCACAAGTTTCTGGTCGACGGCCAAGTGGGCGTGTATGACGCCCAGCTCAATAGCGCATGGAAAACCCTGGCCATCGGCGGAACCGGTGCCGGAGGTAAGACGTTCTACGCGCTGCAACTGTTCGACGCTTCGGCGGGTAACGTTTTGCGTGCGTTGTGGGAGGTCAGTGCGCCGGCGACTGCAAGCACCGCCAACGCTTTCAATGATCTGGGTTATGCCTACGCACGCCCGGAAGTGGCACGCTTGGCCGATGGTCGCTGGGCGGCTTTCATTGCCAACGGTTACGGCAGCAACTCCGGCGTGGCGGCGTTGTATGTGCTGGACGTACGTGATGGTTCGCTGATCAAGAAAATCGTCATCGACAGCACGGAAACCACCAATGGCTTGTCGTCGGTAAAACTCAAGGTCAATTCTTCGAACGTGGTGCAGGCCGCTTATGGCGGCGACTTGAAAGGGCGCCTGTGGAAATTCGATCTGAGCGCGACATCGACGGATAGCTGGGGCGTGGCATTTTCCGGCAAGCCGCTGTTCACGACGGCGGGTGGGGCGACTCAACCGATCACCGCGCAACCGCTGCTGGCGGACAACTCGCTCGGCGGCAAACAGATCTTCGTTGGCACCGGTAAATTCAACGAGACGGCTGACAAGACCAACAAGGATTTGCAGGCGTTCTATTCGGTGTGGGATGCCGATGGCGGCTCCGGGCAGCTCACCGTCAGCAGTTTGCAGGCGCAGGCGGTTACTGGCGTGTTCTCCGGCAGTACCGGGCAGTTCGTGACGACGACGCAGAACGACACGACCTATCCGGGAGAGAAGGGCTGGTACCTGCCCTTGGTGTATAACAACGCGCTGACTGGCGAGCGCGTTATCAATCAGGCCAGTCTGGTGCTTGGGCGGATCATCTTTACCACCGCGAGCGTCGATACCACCGACCCCTGTTCCAGTTTTGGCACCGGCAAACTGGTCGAACTCGATGCGTTCAGCGGTAAGATGCTCAACTACGCGGTGCTCGACACCAACGCCGATGGCGTGGTCGACAGCAATGACACGATTTCCAGTGGCGTGGTGTTCACCGGCGGCATTCCGACCCTGAATGCCATCGTCAACGGTGCCACACGCAAGATTGTCAACGATTCCAGCGGTGGCATTACCACACTAGTGGAAAAATCCGGCGGTGGCAGCCGTCGTATCATGTGGCGACAAATACAGTAAGCGAGAGTTTGAGGCATGCGCAGATCCAACCGAGGCTTCACCCTGATCGAAATCATGATCGTGATTGCGATCATCGGGATCGTCATCACCATCGTCGCACCGAGCTATACCGAGTACCTGAAAAAGGGCCGTCGCGCCGAAGTGGTGTCTCTGCTTTCGGAGCAGGCGCAGACCCTCGAGCGGTTCTACACCCGAAACAATACCTACACCAATGTCACCGGACTCAGCACGGGCAATGATTTCTACACCCTCACCCCGACCATTGCCGACCAAACCTTCCTGCTGACCGCTACCCGTAAAGTGGGTACCTCCATGGCCACCGACAAGTGCGGGGACTTCACCCTGACCAACACCGGTGTCAGAAGCATGAACAACGCGACTACCGGGCTGACCACCAAGGATTGCTGGGGCCGCTGAGACGCTTTCTTTCGGGCGCCTTTTGCGCCCACTGTCTTTTTTACGGTTGGATCAAACATGACCAGGCAACAGCAAGTGGTGATTGTCGGTGGCGGGGTGATTGGCCTGCTGACCGCCTACAATCTCGCCTCCGAAGTGCGCAGTGTGGTGCTGCTCGATCGTTCGAACCTCGGCCAGGAATCGTCCTGGGCCGGCGGCGGTATCGTTTCGCCGTTGTATCCGTGGCGCTATAGCCCGGCGGTTACCGCGCTGGCGCACTGGTCCCAGGACTTTTATCCACAGCTCGGCGAGCGTTTGTTCGCTGACACCGGGGTGGATCCTGAAGTACACACCACCGGCCTGTACTGGCTGGATCTGGACGATGAAGCCGAAGCGCTGGCCTGGGCCGAGCGGGAAAACCGCCCGTTGCGGGCTGTGGATATCTCGGCGGCGCATGATGCGGTACCGGTCCTCGGTGGCGGTTTCTCCCGGGCGATCTACATGGCGGATGTCGCCAACGTGCGTAATCCGCGTCTGGTCAAGTCGCTGAAAGCGGCGTTGCAGGCACTGCCGAACGTGACCATTCACGAGCAGTGTGAGGTCAGCGGGTTTGTCGGCGAGAACGGGCGAGTTATTGGCGTCGAGACGTCGAGGGGCGTGATCAACGGTGATCAGGTCGTACTGACCGCGGGGGCGTGGAGCGGGGATCTGCTCAAGACGCTGGACCTGACGCTGCCGGTCGAACCGGTCAAAGGCCAGATGATTCTCTACAAGTGTGCGGCGGATTTTCTGCCGAGCATGGTATTGGCCAAGGGCCGTTATGCGATCCCGCGCCGAGATGGCCATATTCTGATCGGCAGCACGCTGGAGCACGAAGGCTACGACAAGACGCCAACCGATGTGGCGCTGGAAAGCCTCAAGGCTTCGGCAGTGGAGTTATTGCCAGCGTTGGCCGATGCCGAAGTGGTCGGGCACTGGGCGGGGTTGCGTCCCGGCTCGCCGGAGGGCATTCCGTATATTGGCCGGGTGCCGGGGTTCGACGGGTTGTGGTTGAACTGCGGGCATTACCGCAATGGGCTGGTGCTGGCGCCGGCGTCGTGTCAGTTGTTTGCCGATGTGATGCTTGGGCGCGCGCCCATTATTGATCCGGCGCCGTATGCGCCTGAGGGTCGCATTTAAAGCAAGATCAAAAGATCGCAGCCTTCGGCAGCTCCTACATTGGAATGCGTTTCCTGTAGGAGCTGCCGAAGGCTGCGATTTTTTAGGATTTAATCCAGACCGAGTTTTTTCAGTCTGTAGCGCATCGACCGAAACGACAGACTCAACCGCTGCGCCGCCGCCGTACGATTCCAGCGCGTCTCCTCCAGCGCCTGCAAGATGAGTTTGCGTTCGACGTTCTCCAGATAATCTTCCAGATTATCGATCTGGGTCAGATCGGCAATGCCGCCATCTGCCGCGCAGTTGCCTTCGCTCAAGCGCAAATCCTCTGCCTCGATCGTACGGTTTTCACACAAGGTGTGCGCCCGTTCGAGAACGTTCTCCAGCTCCCGCACATTCCCCGGAAACCGGTAATTCTTCAGCGCTTCCAACGCCTGCGGATGCAAGCGTGCTGCCGGTTGGCCGGTGTCGTTGGCCAAACGCTTGAGCATATGCGCTGCCAGCACTTCAATGTCATCACGGCGCTCACGCAGCGACGGCACGCGCAGTTCGATCACGTTCAAGCGGTAATAAAGGTCCTGACGAAAACGCTCGGCCGCGACTTCGGCATCAAGGTCTTTGTGCGTGGCGCAGAGAATTCGCACATCGACCACGCTTTCCTGTTGCCCGCCGACGCTGCGCACGGCTTTTTCCTGAATCGCGCGCAGCAGTTTTACCTGCATCGACAGCGGCAAATCCGCCACTTCATCGAGAAACAGGGTGCCGCCATGGGCCGCCTGAAACAGCCCGGGTTTGTCCTCGACTGCGCCGGTGAAACTGCCTTTGCGATGACCAAAAAACTCGCTTTCCATCAGTTCCGAGGGAATCGCCCCGCAGTTCACTGGTACGAACGGCTGGCTGGCGCGCGGCCCCTGTTCGTGGATCAGTCGCGCGACCAGTTCTTTACCGCTGCCGGATTCGCCGCTGATGTACACCGGTGCCTGGCTGCGGGCGAGTTTGTCGATCTGTTTGCGCAGGTTGCGCATCGGCGCTGAATCGCCGAGCAAGCGTCGATCAATCGAGGTAGAGCTGCCTCCTGCCGCCGACATGCGCAGGGCCGTGCCGACCAGTTCGCGCAAGCGCGTGAGGTCCACTGGTTTGGTCAGGAAGTCGAATGCGCCTGCCTTCAAGGCGTTGATCGCCGTTTCCAGGCTGCCATAGGCGGTGATCATCGCCACGGGGAGTTGTGGATAACGCTGCTGAATATGCTGCACCAGTTCCAGCCCCGTGCCGTCGGGCAGGCGCATGTCGGTCAGGCACAGGTCGAATGTTTCGCGATGCAACAGCGCTTGGGCTTCAGCCAGATTGCGCGCGCTGTAGGTGTCGAGTTTCATCCGTCCCAAGGTGATTTCCAGGAGTTCGCGGATATCCGGTTCGTCGTCGACGATAAGAATTTTTTGCCGTGGGCTGGTATTCAACTTTGTTTCCGTCCGTGAGCAAAGGTGATGCGAAAGCAGCCGCCGCCTTGGCGTGATTGAAAGTCTAGGCGCGCTTGGTTGCTTTCGCACAGCTCACGGGACAGATAAAGCCCAAGGCCGGTGCCCTGGCTGCTGGTGGTGAAAAACGGTTCGAACAGATGCGCCTGTTCATCGGCAGGGACGCCGGGGCCGTTGTCTTGCACTTCGAGGACCGCCAGCTGGCTGTCGGGATCGCTGAACAGGGCCAGCCAGACTTGCGCCTGATCGTGCAGCAGCGCGCTGTGGCGCCAGCCGTTGCGTAACAGATTGTCGAGAATCTGCGTGAGCTGGTTGGGGTCCATCAGCGTGGTGAAGTCCCCTGAATTGATCCGCAGATGAATCTGCTGGCGCTCGCCGGCCTGTTCGCGGCTTTCGGCAACGAAGTTCTCCAGCCACGGTTTGAGATCCAGCCGTTGCGGCGCGCTCTGTTGGCGCCGGGACAGTTGCAGGACGTTTTCGATGACTCGGTTCATGCGCTGGGAGTGGTCTTGAATGATCTGTGTCAGACGCCGATCCGCGCCGTCGAGTTCCTCGGACTCCCCCAATAGCTGTGCCGCGTGACTGATGGCACCCAGCGGATTGCGGATTTCGTGGGAGATCCCGGCGGTCAAGCGCCCGAGCGCGGCGAGTTTCAATTGCTGGGCCTGCTGGGCGATTTGCGCGAGGTCTTCGAGAAATACCAGGGTTTGCTGGTTGGGGCTTTGCTCGAGGGCAATGAAGCTCGGCTGCAGTTCGACGCCGTTACCGGGGATTTTCAGGCTTTGCGGGCGCAGGGTCGGGTTGTTCATCCACAGTTGCAGGCGATCGACCAGCGCACTGGAATAGTCGTCGATCAAATGTCCCTGAAGGTGAGATTGCGCGAGCAGGGTTTGTGCGCTGTGGTTCGCCAGTTGCACCCGGCGCTCCTCGTCGAGGACCAGAATCCCGGTGCGCATGCGTTGCAGGATCAGCGCATTGAGTGCTTCGAGCCCGACCACTTCGCTGGCACGTTGTTCGGCCAGTGTTTCGCTGACCTCCAGGCGCCGTATCAGTCCCTGCACCAACAACGAGGCGGCAAAGCACAGGGCGCCGAGGGTGCCGGCTTGCAGGTATTCATTGGCGCTCAGCGGATGGTTGAAGCTCAGCAGGAAACTCGAACCGACGATGCCCAGCGCGCCGATGGCGGCGATCAACAGGCCGATGCGCCGGCGTAGCAAGGTGTTGCTGATCGCCACCGAGACAATCAGCAAATTGCCCAACGCACTGCCAACACCGCCTGCCGCAAAGAACAAACCGCATAAAAGCAGGACATCGACGAGGGCCAGGCTGAACAGCTGCGCCGGCCGTCGGGTGTTCTCAAGGAACACTACCAGCAAAATGTTGAGGATCAGGTACAGCCAACTGCCGCCGCGCAGCAGTTCGTCGTTTGCCGACGTCAGCAGGCGATTGTCCATGTTGCTGGAGATCAGCAGCACCAGTGTGATGCCGACGCTTAGGCGGTAAAGATGATAAAGGCGCAGCAGGCGCTGCGCCTGTTTGCTGTTGGCGCTGGCGGCCTCAGCGATCACTGGCACCCGGGCCTTGCTCAAGGTGAGCCTGGCTGCAATACCACTGTTGTTGCACGCTCAGTGCGCGGTCGCGCGGCAGATGCACGCCGCAATGGGCGCAGCGCACCATCGGTGGAGCGTCCTGTTCGCGAGGGGTGCGATTGGACTGAGAGGACGCGGCGGGTGCCTTGAATTTACGCCACAACCATATGGCGGCGAAAATCACGACGATCCAGAACAATAAACGAAGCATGATGAGCGGCTTTCCGACTGATGATCCGGCAGTTTAGCCAAGCTCCCGACCAGCGCACAGCCTATTAATGCGCGGCAATAAAAAAGGGAGATCCGCAGATCTCCCTTTTCTGTACTGCCGGTGCGATCAGTCGAACACGCCGAAAGTCATGTAGCTGAACCACGAGCGGTCGGTGCTGCTCGACTCAGGCTCTGGTTCTTCGATCACGTCACCGTTTTCGTCCTTAGGCTTGAGCTCGTTCGGGATCGCGTCTTTCGCGTCCTGGAACTGCTTCTGCACGTCCTGGTTGGCGCGGGTTTCACCCGGCGGCAGCGGTGGACGCGACTCGATCAGACCCAAAGTCGCCTTGCTCAGGAACGAACGGTTATCGGCTTCGGCAACCCGTGGCACGAACTGGCCGTCTTGCAGGCTTGGGTGGTTCGGGTAGTTGAGCTTCAGGGTTTCCAGGCTAGTGGTCGCCAGTTCGTCCAGGTGCAGACGCTGATAGGCTTCAGTCATCACCGCCAGACCGTCGCCGACCGATGGGGTTTCCTGGAAGTTTTCCACCACGTAACGACCACGGTTGGCAGCGGCTACATAGGCCTGACGGGTCAGGTAGTAGTCGGCCACGTGAATTTCGTAGGCCGCCAGCAGGTTGCGCAGGTAGATCATGCGCTGCTTGGCGTCCGGCGCGTAGCGGCTGTTCGGGTAGCGGCTGGTCAGCTGGGCGAACTCGTTGTACGAGTCGCGCGCGGCGCCCGGGTCACGCTTGGTCATGTCCAGCGGCAGGAAGCGCGCCAGCAGGCCGACGTCCTGGTCGAAAGAGGTCAGACCTTTCAGGTAGTACGCGTAATCCACGTTCGGGTGCTGCGGGTGCAAACGAATGAAACGCTCGGCGGCAGACTTTGCAGCTTCCGGCTCGGCGTTCTTGTAGTTGGCGTAGATCAGCTCCAGCTGTGCCTGATCGGCGTAGCGACCGAACGGATAACGCGACTCCAGAGCCTTCAGCTTGGCTGTGGCGCTGGTGTAGCTATTGTTGTCCAGGTCAGTCTGAGCCTGCTGATACAGCTCGGCTTCGCTGAGGTTTTCGTCTACGACTTCCTTCGATGAGCAAGCAGCGGTCAATGCGAGGATGGCGATCAGCAGCAGGTGTTTCACTTGCATGGCGGCTTGCGTCCCTATGACGGCCGCTGTCTTGGGCGGGGCCGTCCTGTTATGATGAGCGCCCCGTTGAAAAGCCTCGGGGCAAAAGACGCCGTATTTAACCACAAGCGCGCAGCCGAAACCAAAAGCTGTGCCGACGCACAGTCAGAGCATGTCCGATAAAATTGAACTTCGCGCAGAGGTGCCGTCCGAATTGGGCGGCCAACGCCTCGATCAAGTCGCTGCCCAACTCTTCGCTGAGCACTCTCGCTCGCGCCTTTCCGCCTGGATCAAAGAAGGTCGCCTGACTGTGGACGGGGCGGTCATCCGCCCGCGCGACATCGTGCACGGCGGTGCCATCCTTGAGCTGACTGCCGAGCAGGAAGCCCAGGGCGAGTGGATCGCCCAGGACATCGAACTCGACATCGTCTATGAAGACGACGACATTCTGGTGATCAACAAGCCTGCGGGCCTGGTGGTGCACCCGGCTGCCGGTCACGCCGATGGCACGCTGCTCAATGCTTTGCTGCACCACGTGCCGGACATCATCAATGTCCCGCGCGCCGGTATCGTGCATCGTCTGGACAAGGACACCACCGGTCTGATGGTGGTGGCCAAGACCATTCAGGCGCAGACCAAACTGGTTACTCAGTTGCAGAGTCGCAGCGTCAGCCGTATCTATGAGTGCATCGTGATTGGTGTGGTCACCGCCGGTGGCAAGATCAACGCCCCGATCGGTCGCCATGGCCAGCAGCGCCAGCGCATGGCGGTGATGGAAGGCGGCAAGCCTGCCGTCAGTCACTACCGCGTGCTGGAGCGCTTCCGCTCGCACACCCACGTACGGGTGAAGCTGGAAACCGGTCGTACTCACCAGATTCGCGTGCACATGTCGCACATCAACTTCCCGTTGGTCGGCGACCCGGCGTACGGCGGTCGTTTCCGCATTCCGCCAGCCGCGAACCCGACGATGGTTGAATCCCTCAAGCATTTCCCGCGTCAGGCCCTGCACGCGCGCTTCCTTGAGCTGGATCATCCGACGACCGGTGAGCGCATGAGCTGGGAATCGCCGCTGCCGGAAGATTTCGTCTGGCTGCTGACCCTGCTCAAGCAGGATCGCGAGGCATTCGTCGGATGAACTGGCTGACGCCGGACTGGCCTGCGCCGGCCAGCGTCAAAGCCTGCGTCACCACCCGCGAGGGCGGTGTCAGCGAGGCGCCGTTCGACAGTCTCAATCTGGGCGATCATGTTGATGATCGTCCTGAGGCTGTGGCCGAGAACCGTCGGCGCCTGACCGAGCACTTCTCTATACAGCCTGCCTGGTTGCAGCAAGTACACGGGATTGCCGTGGCGCATGCGGATCCGGGCATTGTTGCGACCGCAGACGCCAGCTGGACAGCAACGCCGGGTATCGCCTGCGCGGCGATGACGGCGGACTGTCTGCCGGCATTGTTCTGCGATCGTGCCGGCACCCGTGTCGCGGCGGCTCATGCCGGTTGGCGGGGGCTGGCGGCGGGTGTGCTGGAAGCTACCCTCGACAGTCTCGATGTTCCGGCCGCAGAAGTGCTGGTCTGGCTCGGCCCTGCCATCGGCCCGCAAGCCTTTGAGGTCGGCCCGGAAGTTCGAGAAGTCTTCGTCAAGCAATTGCCGGAAGCGGCATCAGCCTTCGTGCCAAGCCACAATGCTGGCAAGTTCATGGCTGACATCTATCTGCTGGCGCGTCTGCGTCTGGCTGAGCGGGGTGTCACAGCTGTTTATGGTGGCGGTTTCTGCACCGTGACTGATCCACGCTTCTTCTCTTATCGCCGTGCGTCGCGCTCTGGCCGCTTTGCCTCCCTCGTTTGGCTCACCCGCTAGACTTGCCTGACCTGAATCAACTCTCTGACGCTTGAATCTCCCAGAATCGACCGCATCTATAGGGGTATCTGGCAGGTTTCTTTATTCAGGATGGTTTTTAGGTCCGGCCTGCTCAAAAGGAAGGTGACTTATGCGAATAGACCGTTTAACCAGCAAATTACAGTTGGCCTTGTCCGACGCCCAGTCGTTGGCCGTCGGCCACGATCATCCGGCCATCGAGCCGGCGCACTTGATGCAAGCCATGCTTGAACAGCAGGGTGGTTCGATCAAACCTCTGCTGATGCAGGTGGGCTTCGACGTCAACAGCTTGCGTAAAGAGCTGACCAAAGAGCTCGACCAATTACCGAAAATCCAGAACCCCACTGGCGACGTCAACATGTCGCAGGATCTGGCGCGCCTGCTCAATCAGGCTGACCGTCTGGCCCAGCAGAAGGGCGACCAGTTCATCTCCAGCGAACTGGTGCTGCTCGCGGCGATGGACGAGAACAGCAAGCTCGGCAAGTTGCTGCTCGGCCAGGGCGTGAGCAAGAAAGCCCTGGAAAACGCGATCAACAACCTGCGTGGCGGCGAAGCGGTGAATGACGCCAACCACGAAGAGTCGCGCCAAGCGCTGGATAAATACACCGTCGACCTGACCAAGCGCGCCGAAGACGGCAAGCTTGATCCGGTGATCGGTCGTGATGACGAAATCCGTCGCACCATTCAGGTTCTGCAACGCCGCACCAAGAACAACCCGGTGCTGATCGGCGAACCTGGCGTGGGTAAAACCGCGATTGCCGAAGGTCTGGCCCAGCGCATCATCAACGGCGAAGTGCCGGACGGCCTTAAAGGCAAGCGTCTGCTCTCGCTGGACATGGGCGCGCTGATTGCCGGTGCCAAGTATCGCGGTGAGTTCGAAGAACGCCTGAAATCGCTGCTCAACGAGCTGTCGAAGCAGGAAGGGCAGATCATTCTGTTCATCGACGAACTGCACACCATGGTCGGCGCCGGTAAAGGCGAAGGCTCGATGGACGCCGGCAACATGCTCAAGCCAGCACTGGCTCGCGGCGAGTTGCACTGCGTCGGCGCGACCACGCTTAACGAGTATCGCCAATATATAGAGAAGGACGCGGCGCTCGAGCGGCGCTTCCAGAAAGTATTGGTGGATGAGCCGAGCGAAGAAGACACCATCGCTATCCTGCGCGGCCTTAAAGAGCGTTACGAGGTTCACCACAAGGTGGCGATCACTGATGGCGCGATCATTGCGGCAGCGAAGCTCAGCCATCGCTACATCACTGACCGGCAGTTGCCGGACAAGGCCATCGACCTGATCGACGAGGCCGCCAGCCGCATTCGCATGGAAATCGATTCCAAGCCGGAAGTGCTCGATCGTCTGGAGCGTCGCCTGATTCAGTTGAAGGTCGAATCCCAGGCGCTGAAGAAAGAAAGCGACGAAGCGGCGATGAAACGTCTGGAAAAACTCCAGGAAGAAATCGTCCGTCTCGAACGCGAGTATTCCGATCTGGAAGAAATCTGGAACTCGGAAAAAGCCGAGGTGCAGGGTTCTGCGCAGATTCAGCAGAAGATCGAACAGTCGCGTCAGGAGCTGGAGGCCGCGCGCCGCAAAGGCGACCTCAATCGCATGGCCGAATTGCAGTACGGGGTGATCCCGGATCTGGAACGCAGCCTGCAAATGGTCGATCAGCACGGCAAGAGCGAAAACCAGCTGCTGCGTAGCAAGGTGACTGAAGAAGAAATCGCCGAAGTCGTATCGAAGTGGACCGGCATTCCCGTGTCGAAAATGCTCGAAGGCGAGCGCGACAAGCTGATGAAGATGGAGAGCCTGTTGCACAAACGGGTGATCGGTCAGGAAGAGGCAGTGGTCGCTGTGGCCAATGCAGTTCGGCGTTCGCGTGCCGGGTTGTCCGACCCGAATCGTCCGAGCGGCTCGTTCATGTTCCTCGGCCCGACCGGTGTCGGTAAAACCGAGCTGTGCAAGGCGCTGGCCGAATTCCTCTTTGATACTGAAGAAGCGATGGTGCGAATCGACATGTCCGAGTTCATGGAGAAACACTCCGTGGCTCGCCTGATCGGTGCGCCACCGGGATACGTCGGCTACGAAGAGGGCGGTTACCTGACTGAGGCGGTACGTCGTAAGCCTTATTCGGTGATCCTGCTGGACGAAGTCGAGAAGGCGCACCCGGATGTGTTCAACATCTTGCTGCAAGTGCTTGAAGATGGTCGTTTGACCGACAGCCATGGCCGCACGGTGGATTTCCGCAATACCGTGATCGTCATGACCTCGAACCTCGGCTCTGTGCAGATTCAGGAACTGGTCGGTGATCGTGAGGCTCAACGTGCTGCCGTAATGGATGCGCTGACGTCGCACTTCCGTCCGGAGTTCATCAACCGGGTCGACGAAGTGGTGATCTTCGAGCCATTGGCGCGGGATCAGATCGCGGGCATTACCGAAATCCAGTTGGGCCGTCTGCGCAGCCGTCTGGCCGAGCGCGAACTGAAGCTGGAACTCAGTCCGGAGGCGATGGACAAGCTGATCGCTGTTGGTTACGACCCGGTGTATGGCGCACGTCCTTTGAAACGGGCGATTCAGCGCTGGATCGAAAACCCGTTGGCGCAGTTGATCCTTTCGGGTCACTTCATGCCAGGCGACACGGCAACCGGCAAGGTCGAGAACGACGAAATCGTTTTCAACTGAGTCCAAGCGCCAATGAAAAATTGGGAGGCCCTACATCGTAGGGCCTTTTTTTTCGTTAGGCTGTTGAACTCAAAGGAAAAGGCTTGTAAAGTGCGCCCCGCAGTCAGTCGCCAAGACGGTCTCAGCTCACTGAGTTGAAATCTGAAATAAGTTGCAAATCATTAACTTGAAAGCAATTTAGGGGGTTGACAGAGGTGTTCTAGGTTGTAGAATAGCGCGCCTCAGACACACGAACGCAGCGATGCGAACGAGTGACTGGAAGCAGTAAGTTTCACCGTTGTAAATTGAAATATGTAGTTCCGTGATAGCTCAGTCGGTAGAGCAAATGACTGTTAATCATTGGGTCCCAGGTTCGAGTCCTGGTCACGGAGCCAATTTCAAGCCGGGGTATAGCGCAGTCCGGTAGCGCGCCTGCTTTGGGAGCAGGATGTCAGGAGTTCGAATCCCCTTACCCCGACCATTTTTGGGTCGTTAGCTCAGTTGGTAGAGCAGTTGGCTTTTAACCAATTGGTCGTAGGTTCGAATCCCACACGACCCACCATTTTTGAAACCAGTTAGCGCTGGGATCGAATCTTAAGATCAGAGGCCAAAAGCGCTGATCGAAGAAGGCGATCTTTGAAAGGTCGCCTTTTTTTTACCGGGGTATAGCGCAGTCCGGTAGCGCGCCTGCTTTGGGAGCAGGATGTCAGGAGTTCGAATCCCCTTACCCCGACCATTTTTGGGTCGTTAGCTCAGTTGGTAGAGCAGTTGGCTTTTAACCAATTGGTCGTAGGTTCGAATCCCACACGACCCACCATTTTTGAAACCAGTTAGCGCTGGGATCGAATCTTAAGATCAGAGGCCAAAAGCGCTGATCGAAGAAGGCGATCTTTGAAAGGTCGCCTTTTTTTTACCGGGGTATAGCGCAGTCCGGTAGCGCGCCTGCTTTGGGAGCAGGATGTCAGGAGTTCGAATCCCCTTACCCCGACCATATTAAAAATCCTCGTATCGAAAGATACGGGGATTTTTTTTGTCCGACAAAAACTCATTTCTCCTTCAAGTCGTCATACAACCTGCCGATAGCCCGCTAACAAGAGGGGACTGCCATGGCTTCGCCCCTTGAATCTGGCCAATACAAGAATAAGGGCGTTCGTCATGTTGCTTCGTCAGTTGAATATTGCTCCCCGGGCTGCTCTGGGATTTGCCCTGATCGCGGTGTTGGTGGCATTGCTCGGCGTTTTTGCGCTCGGGCAGATGTCGAGTATTCGCGACAGTGAAGTCGCGGTAGAAAACCAGTGGCTGCCGAGTATTCGTGGTGGCGACGAGATCCGCGAGATCATGCTGCGCATCCGCACCATCTCGCTGCGCATGGCGCTGGATCAGGATCCGGCCAACATTGCGACTTACCGCAGCCAGATGGACACCCGCGACAAGGAGCTGAGCGAGAAAATCGCCGCCTACGACAAACTGGTCGACACCCCGGAAGGCCAGCAGCTATACGACCAGTTCAAAAAGACCTTCGCCGCGTATCGCAGTGGTATTGCTCAATCCTTCACCCTCGCCGAGCAAGGCAAGCGTGATGAGCTGACCAGATTGTTGCTGGTCGACATGAAAACCGTCGTCGATGGCTCCGGCAAACAACTTAACGACCTGGCGGACCTGTTCGCCAAACAGGTCGCCGCCGAAAGCCAGAAGTCCGCTGCGCACTACGAAAATTCGCGGACGATTGTCAGCTTGTTCATTGCCTTGGCCGCGCTGGCCACGGTGGCACTGGCGATGATGCTCACGCGCAGTATCGTTCGTCCGCTGAGCAGCGCCGTCAGCGCAGCAGAAAGTGTCGCGCAGGGCGATCTGACCCGGCCGATCGAAACCCATGGCAACGATGAAGTCAGCCGTTTGCTCAAAGCCTTGGCGACCATGCAGCAAAACCTGCGTGAGACGCTGCAAGGCATCAGCGGCTCGGCCACGCAACTGGCGACCGCTGCCGATGAACTCAATGCGGTGACGCTCGACAGCACACAGGGGCTGCAACAACAGAACAATGAAATCGAACAGGCCGCGACCGCCGTCAACCAGATGACGGCAGCGGTGGAAGAGGTCGCACGCAATGCGGTGTCGACCTCTGACGCGACTCGTCAGTCCAGCGAGTCGGCGCATTTGGGGCAGGTGCGTGTCAGTGAGACCGCCACCGCCATCAACGCACTGGCCAGTGATGTGCAACAGACCGGCGAGTTGGTGAAATCACTGGCCAACCAGTCGCAGGACATCGGCAAAGTGCTGGACGTGATCCGGGCGATTGCCGAGCAGACCAACCTGCTGGCGCTTAACGCGGCGATTGAAGCGGCGCGCGCCGGTGAGAGCGGGCGAGGCTTTGCCGTGGTCGCCGATGAAGTGCGGGCGCTGGCTTATCGTACGCAGCAATCGACGCAGGAGATCGAGCAGATGGTCCAGGGCATGCGCAGCGGTTCGAGCCTGGCGCTGGATTCGATGCACGCCAGCACGGCGCGGGCGACGACCACGCTGGCGTTGGCTGAGCGCGCCGGTGAGGCGCTGCAAACCATCACCGCGTCGGTGCATGAGATCCATGAGCGCAATCTGGTGATCGCCAGTGCCGCCGAAGAGCAGGCGCAAGTTGCCCGCGAAGTGGATCGCAACCTGGTGAACATTCGTGATTTGTCGGTACGCTCGGCCGCGGGTGCCGACCAGACCAGCGCGTCCAGCCATGAGTTGTCGCAACTGGCCAACGCCTTGCAGGGCATGGTGCGGCGCTTCCAGTTGTAAGCGAGCACATATAAAAAAGCCGCGCTTCTCACGGGAGAGCGCGGCTTGGTTTTTTCTGCTGATCAGGCGCCGTCTTGATCCTTCAGGTGTTCGAACAGGCCTTTTGGCATCTTCTTGCCGTTGGCTTCAAAGTTGGCCTTCACGTTGTCGTAGGCCTCTTGCTCGTCAATGAAACCGTCATGGTTGGTGTCGATCTTGTCGAAATCGGACTTCGGCGCGACTTTGAGGAATTCGGCGCGGGAGACCTTGCCGTCGCCATCGCTGTCAGTCTTGGCCATCGAAGCATCGCCACATTTGCCTTCACCGCATTTGCCTTCCGGCGCTTTCACCGAGGTTTCCGCCGAGGCGACCATGTAGCCCTGTGCCAGTGGCTGGGCGGCAAACACCGAACCGGACAACATCAGGCCGCCAGCCAGTGCGGCGCCGATCAGGCCAATGGATTTTTTACCGAGGGTCGAAGTACGGGACATTTACATTCTCCTGGCTGCGCAACGCAACCACACGTTAAGGACGATTGCCTGAGCAGGTGTCGCTCGGGTGTGGCCATTAGGCGGTGGCGGTGTATCGCGACTGTGTCGCGCAGCGGGGGAGTTTGTAAGCGAAGGTGGGGAAAGCGAGGCGGGATACAGTACGAAACAGATCTTTCGATCAACACAAAATAATGTGGGAGCGAGCCTGCTCGCGAAGAGGTTGTATCAGTCGACATTTTTGTCGTGTGACACACCGCATTCGCGAGCAGGCTCGCTCCCACAGGTTTTAGTGCAGTTTCAGACGCGGCTCAGTGCCACGGCCAATCTTGCTGCCCAGCATCAACATCGCCGTGCGGAACGGCCCGTACAGCGCCATCTGGTGCATGCGATACAGCGACACATAAAACATCCGCGCCAGCCAGCCTTCGAGCATCACACTGCCGGTCAGGTTGCCCATCAAGTTACCCACAGCCGAGAAACGCGACAGCGAGATCAGCGAGCCGTAGTCGGTGTACTTGTACTCCGGCAGGGTCTTGCCTTCGATGCGCAGCTTCAGCGATTTGGCCAGCAACGATGCCTGTTGGTGCGCTGCTTGCGCCCGTGGCGGCACATTCCGGTCGGTGCCCGGTTGCGGGCACGCGGCGCAGTCACCGAAAGCGAAGATATTCTCGTCGCGGGTGGTTTGCAGAGTCGGCAGTACTTGCAGTTGATTGATGCGGTTGGTTTCCAGGCCATCGATGTCCTTGAGGAAACCCGGTGCGCGAATACCGGCAGCCCAGACTTTCAGGCTGGCCTTGATCTCGTTGCCGTCGGCGGTGATCAGGCTGTCGGCGGTCACTTCGCTGACCGAAGCGTTGGTCATCACATTGACCCCGAGTTTCTCCAGGGTCTTGTGCACCGGCCCGCTGATGCGCTCCGGCAGGGCTGGCAGTACCCGTGGGCCGGCTTCGATCAGGGTGATGTGCATGTTTTCCGGTTTGATCCGGTCCAGGCCATAAGCCGCCAGTTCGTGCGCGGCGTTGTGCAGTTCGGCCGCCAGCTCGACGCCAGTGGCGCCAGCGCCGACGATCGCCACGCTGATCTGCTCAACCACATCGGTTTGCCCGGCGTGCGCACGCAGATAGTGGTTGAGCAGTTGCTGGTGGAAGCGCTCGGCCTGTTTGCGGGTATCGAGGAACAGGCAATGCTGCGCCGCGCCCTGCGTGCCGAAATCATTGGTGGTGCTGCCGACGCTGATCACCAGCGAGTCGTATTGCACTTCCCGTGCAGGCACCAGTTCTACGCCGTTTTCGTCGTAGGTCGCTGCCAGCTGGATTTTCTTCTGTGCGCGATCGAGCCCGCTCATGCGCCCCAACTGAAACTCGAAGTGGTTCCATTTCGCTTGGGCAACATAGTTGAGTTCGTCTTCGGAGGAGTTCAGCGATCCGGCGGCCACTTCGTGCAACAGCGGCTTCCAGATGTGCGTCAGGTTGGCGTCGACCAACATCACACTGGCTGTGCCGCGCTTGCCCAGAGTCTTACCCAGGCGGGTAGCCAACTCCAGACCGCCGGCGCCGCCGCCGACAATAACAATACGATGGGACATGGGGATAACTCGCAAGGTTTTTAAAGGAAATCGGTGTCGTTGCCCAAGCGAGCGCGAGGCAGCTCATAGCGTCAGGTAACTGATAAATCGGCTCAACAGGCCCAGACCAATGGTCACTGCCAGCACCAGCACGAGGAGCATCCACGGCCGGAAAGGTCGGCGCTCGACTCGGTGTTGGGACAGTTGCAGGTACTCTTCGACATGTTTCTGGTCTTCAGGGTTCAGGCGGCTGGTCATATTTGCCTCGTCAGGTAGACGTTGCTGAATGGGCAGAAGCTACAGCGGTTTTTATCCGGGGTTGAACGCAGCATAGCCGCTGTCCGGAACCGGCTCGACGCTGACCCGGTCTTCGAGGCGAATAATCCCGCTTTGTAACACCCGCGCAGTAATTCCGCCATGCCCGCGCACGGCTTGAAAGGTGCCGGGGCCAAGGTTGTTCTGCAAACGTGCGCAAGGCTGACACCAGCCCGTGGTTTCGAATATTGCCTGACCGATGCGAAAGCGCCGACCCTTGAGGCTAAACAAATTGATACCGCTGATAACGAGATTGCGCCGCAGGTCTTCAGGTTTCACCGGTTGATTGTCGGGGCGCCCCATCAAGGCGTTGATCACCGCCAGATGTTCCCACTGGATCAGGGTCACCTGCCGTGCGTTGCGCACACCGGGGCGAGCGTGATCGCCGGTCAGTCCCGCTTCCAGCCGTGCCTCCACTGCATCGAGTTCGATCATCGGCCCACGGGATTCAGGGCGCACGCCGATCCAGCGCACTCGACCGGTCTGTGGCACATGGGCGATCAATTGCTGCAGCGGCGTCACAGGCTGATCCCGACGTCAAAGACAATGCTGCGACCGAGGTTGCTGCGCAGAAAATCCGGCGCATCCGGGTGGGCGAACAGCACACGGGCAAAGGTCGGGCCGACCAGAGACAATGAACGCCAGCCCTGGCGCAGATATTCGGTCGGCGGCGGGAAATGGCTATTCAGATCAAGCACCTCACGTTTAAGACTGGCGAAGGCGATGATGTCCAGTTCGCCCAGGTCCATTCCGCGTTCTTTGTAGTTGTGCGCTTTCTTGCGCAGGGTCGGCGCCAGTCGCAGCAAAAACTCGTTGGCCGGGATCCGTTTAGGCTTGGCTTCGCGACGCACCAGTTGGCTGAGGGAAAAAGCGCTGCGGCGTCGCTGCAATTCATCGCGCCATTCGTCGTTGAGCCGGCGCCCCTCGTCGAGCACGAAGAACACCTCGAAATTGGCATCGCGAAACAGCACGTCCGGCGGTTCGCCGGCCGGCGCGAATTCGTCGGCGCGGTAGGGAATGTTCAGGCCTTGCAGCAGGCGCTGGCAGACCCAACGCTCACGCTCCCATTTGCGGGCATTGGACAGAAAGGCGTTGGCCTGCTCGGCCGCGATGGTCAGCAGGCGTAAATAATCTGAGTCATCCATAGGCCCAAGCTTAGCGTTCAAATGCGACAAGCAGATAGCTTTGCTTGGCTGATGCTCATCGGGTGGCGGTGTAGACTGCGGCGAAGGACATCAACCCACGGATAAAGTGAGGGAATCATGATCGGTGCCGAACTGTTGTCCTCGGCGAGCCTGACGCTCGGCTGGCTGATTTATGTGCCGGTGCTGCTCTGGGCGATTGTGCGTGCGCCGTGGGTCGAGTTGTTCAGTGACAGTCGGCGTCAGCATCTGTTGTTTGGCACCGTGTTCGCGTTGTTTCTGTTGTGGCTGGTGCGCAGGGATTTCGACACGGGCGTGTCTTATCACTTCATCGGCATGACGGCGGTAACGTTGCTGCTGGACTGGCCGCTGGCGATTGTCGGTGGCATGGTCGCGCAGATCGGTCTGGTGCTACTGGGCCGTCAGGATCTGCTGGCCGTCGGGGTCAATGGTTCGCTGCTGATTCTGTTACCGGTGTTGATCACCGAATGTGTAGCGATCGTCGTCGAGCGCGCACAGCCACGTAATCCGTTCGTTTATATCTTCTGCTCCGGTTTTTTTGCCGCCGCGCTTTCAGCGTTGCTGTGCCTGATCCTGAGCCTGACGTTGCTGTGGTACGACGGTCTCTTTGCCATGCCGGAATGGCTGGAAGATTTCGTCGGTTATCTGTGGCTGCTGCTGTTTCCCGAGGCGTTCATCAACGGCATGGTCGTCAGCGCGCTGGTGGTGTTCTGCCCGGAATGGCTGGAGACCTTCAACCGCACGCGCTACCTTTCGGCGCCGTGGAAGGACGACGATCCGAAGTCTTGATCCATATCAAACCCGCCGCGCGCGGGAAATTTCATGCTCGCGCAAATCTCTTCAGGAGCAGCGGCATGAGTGTTTACGAGTGGGCAAGGCAGGAAACCCGGCAGAGTCTGGACATGGCGCAGGAGGTGGGCTTTGACCCGGGGTTGAGTTTGCGTGCCTTGCTCAGTGCGGTGGTGCAGCAGAGCAAGGCGGTGCGCAACGCCGAAGACCTGGCCGACGAGTTGCGCTTTCTGGCGGAAAACCTCGACGACGATCAGGACTACGGCTTTATGCGGCCCTGATCGGATCAGTGGCGCGGATCGAAGTCGCCGGAAAACAGTTCGTCCTCGGCATCCGGTGCGACCGGGATCTTGTGTTCTTCCGACGCCCAGGCGCCGAGGTCGATCAGTTTGCAGCGATCGGAACAGAACGGCCGAAACTTGTTCTCGGGAGTGTATTCCACGGGGGCGCCGCAGGTCGGGCATTCAACGGTGGGGATCTGGCTCATGCTTGGCCTCCGGATAAAGTCAGGTAAAAGTGATGCAGGCGTTCGACTTCGCTGTGCAACCAGGCGAGGTCGCGGTCATTGACCACCACGTCGTCGGCACGGCTCACACGGTCTTCGCGGCTCGACTGAGCCTTGAGGATCGCCTGAACCTGCTGCTCGCTGGTCTGGTCGCGCTGTAAGGTGCGTTCGATTTGCAGTTGTTGCGGAGCGTCGATCACCAGGATGCGCTGGGTGATTGCGTATTGCCCGGATTCGATCAACAGCGGCGAAACCAGTATCGCGTAAGGCGATTTTGCCAGCGCCAGGTGATGAGCGATTTCCTCGGCGATCAACGGATGCAGCAGGGCTTCGAGCCAGCGGCGTTCTTCCGGCACCTCGAAGATCAGCTTGCGCAGGGCCGCGCGGTCCAGTGTGCCATCGGCCTGCAAAACACCAGGGCCGAAGTGCTCGGCAATCTTCGCTAGCGCCGGACGCCCAGGCTCAACCACCCAGCGCGCCGCATGATCGGCATCTACTACGTGCACGCCGAGGTCGATGAAGTGCTGGGCCGCCGCGCTTTTGCCGCTGCCGATGCCGCCGGTGAGGCCGAGAATCCAGGGTTTTTCCACAGGGGTATTCATTTCAAACCGACAAACTGCCAATAGAAGTCGGTTATTTGACCACCCCAGAGCAAGGCAATCCAGCCGGCAATGGCCAGATAGGGGCCGAAGGGGATCGGCGTCGAGGTTTTCTGCTCGCGCAGACGCAGCAGAATCACCCCGATGATGGCGCCGACCAGCGATGACAACAGGATCGTCAGCGGCAGAATCTGCCAGCCGCCCCATGCCCCGAGCAGCGCCAACAGCTTGAAATCACCGTGGCCGATGCCGTCCTTGCCGGTCAGCAGCTTGAATAGCCAGAACACTGACCACAGCGCCATATAGCCCGCTACCGCGCCCCACAACGCATCGTGCAACGGCACGAAGACGCCGAAACTGTTGACGATCAACCCCAGCCACAGTAGCGGCAGCACCAGCACATCGGGCAGCAGTTGATGTTCGGTGTCGATCAGACTCATCGCCAGCAAACCCCAGGTGAGGACGATCAGCAGGCACGCCGGCCAGCCAAACCCCAGATGCCATGCAATGAATGCCGAGAGCAGCCCACAGGCCAGCTCGGTCAGCGGATATCGTTTGCTGATAGGTGCAGCGCACGCGGAACAGCGCCCCCGCAGCCACAGGTAACTGAGCAGAGGAATGTTTTCCCAGGGGCGGATCCGGTGGGCGCAATGCGGACATTCGGAGTGCGGCAGCATCAGGTTGTAGGTGGGCAACGGCGCTTCGCCGGACAAACCGAGCACGTCGTGGGCTTGCTGGCGCCAATCGCGCTCGAGCATTTTCGGCAGGCGCCAGATCAGCACGTTAAGGAAGCTGCCGACCACCAGACCCAGCAGCAGGGCGGTAAAGACAAAGGCCAGCGGATACAGGGCAAACAATTCGTCGATAGGCATGTCAGATCGCTGAGCCGAGCTGGAAGATCGGCAGGTACATGGCCACCACCAGCCCGCCGACGATAACGCCTAGTACCACCATGATGAACGGCTCCATCAGGCTGGTGAGATTGTCGACCATGTTATCCACTTCTTCCTCGTAAAAGCCTGCAACCTTGTCGAGCATTTCATCTAGCGCCCCCGACTCTTCGCCAATCGCGGTCATCTGCACGGCCATGTTGGGAAAGACCCCGGTGCTGCGCATCGAAAAATTCAGCTGCATGCCGGTAGAGACGTCCTGGCGAATGCGCAGCACGGCACGCTTGAAGACAACGTTACCGGTGGCGCCGGCGACCGAGTCGAGTGCTTCCACCAATGGCACACCGGCAGCAAACGTAGTGGAAAGGGTTCGGGCGAAACGGGCTACCGCTGACTTGTACATCAGCGTGCCGACCAAGGGCAGTTTCAACAGCCAGGTGTCTTTGCGATCACGTAGCGCCTGGGAGGTTTTCAGTGCGTGACGGGTGCCGAAAATCGCCGCGACCAGCGCGCCGAGAATCGCCCACCACCATTGCTGCATGAATTCCGAAAGGCTGATCACCATCAGGGTGAAGGCCGGTAACTCTGCACCGAACCCCGAGAATACCGACTGGAATTGCGGCACCACTTTAACCAGCAGAATTCCGGTCACGACCGCTGCGACCAGTACGACGGCGGTGGGGTAGGTCATGGCTTTTTTGATCTTGGCCTTGAGCCGTTCGCTTTTTTCCTTATAGGTTGCGACCCGTTCCAGCAACGTGTCGAGGGCGCCGGACTGCTCGCCGGCATCGACCAGGTTGCAATACAACTCGTCGAAATACTGCGGCTTCTTGCGCAGGGCTGTGGCGAAGCTGTTACCGGCCGCGACCTCCTGTTTGACCTCGTCCACCAGCTTGCGCATGGCCGGGTTTTCGAAGCCTTCGCCAATGATGTCGAACGACTGCAGGAGCGGCACGCCGGCCTTCATCATGGTCGCCATCTGCCGGGTGAACAGGGCGATGTCCTGGGCCTTGATGCGTTTGCCAAAACTCAACAACGACGCGGATTTTTTGCGCACCTTACCGGGATTGATCCCCTGTTTACGCAGTTGTGCCTTGATCAGTGCAGGGTTCTGTCCACTGAGTTCACCGGTGACCTTGCTGCCTTTCCTGTCCGTACCTTCCCAGGCATAAATACTGATTTTCGCTGCCTTGACCGCCATGTTCAGTCCTTGGTGACCCGGTTGATTTCTTCAAGGCTGGTGATGCCTTGCATGGCCTTGTGCAGCCCGGAGGTGCGCAGGTCGTCGAAGCCGTCACGGCGCATCTGCAGGTCGATTTCAAGCGAATTGCCTTCGGCCATGATCAAGCGTTGCAGCTCCGGTGTGTTTTTCACCACTTCATAAATCCCCACGCGTCCTTTGTAACCGCCGTTGCAGAGATCGCAACCGACCGGCTCGTAGATCGTGAAATGGCCGATGCGTTCCTCGGGGAAACCTTCCTTGATCAAGGTTTCGCGGGGGATCTCGATGGCTTTCTTGCAATGGCTGCACAGCTTTCGCGCCAGACGCTGTGCGATGATCAGGCTGACCGAGGTGGCAATGTTGAAGCCGGGAATGCCCATGTTGTGCAGGCGAGTCAGGGTTTCCGCGGCGCTGTTGGTGTGCAGGGTCGAGAGCACCAGGTGACCGGTTTGGGCGGCTTTGATTGCGATCTCGGCGGTTTCCAGATCGCGGATCTCGCCGACCATGATCACGTCCGGGTCCTGCCGTAGAAACGAGCGCAGCGCCTGGGCAAAGTCGAGGCCCTGTTTGGGATTGACGTTGACCTGGTTGATGCCTTCCATATTGATCTCCACCGGGTCTTCGGCGGTGGAAATGTTGATGTCGACGGTGTTGAGAATATTCAAGCCGGTGTACAGCGACACGGTTTTACCCGAACCGGTGGGCCCGGTGACCAGGATCATGCCCTGTGGCTGCTTGAGCGCGGCCATGTACAGGTCTTTCTGCACCGGCTCGTAGCCGAGCGCATCAATGCCGATCTGCGCACTGGACGGGTCGAGAATCCGGATCACCACTTTTTCGCCCCACAGGGTCGGCAGGGTGTTGACGCGGAAATCGATCGACTTGCTTTTCGACAGGCGCATCTTGATCCGCCCGTCCTGCGGTTTGCGCCGTTCCGAAATATCGAGACTGGCCATGACTTTCAGGCGTGCGGCGATGCGCCCGGCCAGTTGAATCGGTGGCTTGGCCACCTCGCGCAAGATGCCGTCAGTGCGCACCCGTACCCGGTAGTTCTTCTCGTAGGGTTCGAAGTGCAAGTCGGAAGAGCCGCTCTTGATCGCATCAAGCAGCATCTTGTGAACGAAGCGCACCACCGGCGCATCGTCGGCGTCGAGACCGGCGATGGCGTCCTGTTTGTTGTCGTCGACGGATTCGACATCGAGGCCATCAAGATCGACATCGGCCATGTCCTCCAGACCGCTGGCGTGGGTGTCGAAGAATTTTTCGATGGCATCGCTGAGCTTGTCGTCCTCGACCAGAATGGCTTCGGTGCTCAGCCCGGTGCTGAACTGAATGTCGTTGATCGCTTGATGATTGCTCGGATCGGAAATGCCCACGAACAGTTTATTGCCGCGTCGCCACAGGGGCAGGGCGTGATGCTGGCGCACGAGTTTTTCGCTGACCAGGCCTTTGGGCTGGGTTTCCTTGTCGAGACAGTTGAGATCAAGGTACGCCATGCCGAAATGTTCGCTGGCGATCTCGGCGACCTGTGAGCTTTTCACCAGTTTGTTTTGCACCAGATAGCTGACCAGCGACAGGCGATTGCGCTGGGCCTGTTGCCAAGCTAGCTGGGCAGCTTTTTCCGTGAGCAGTTCGGCCTGCACCAATTGCTTGGCCAGACCGCTCAGAGCGATGTCATTCATGGGGATTCCGCACGCTTGCAGTTCATGACTTATAGCCTAGTCAAGTGACAGCGCCAAACACGGCCAGTGCAGGTGACAAAAAGTGTCAGATAGTGCGGTTGCGGGTTGTAGGAAATGGCGTTGTATGTGGTTCGCGCCCAAGGGGCGGGGCCTCGAAGGCATTGGCATGGCCTATGCTGCTTCCCTTTCAGATCATGAGATTTCGACTCATGCATGGAGCGTGTCTATGAAAAAACAACAAGGTTTTACTCTGATCGAGCTGCTGATCGTGGTGGCGATCATCGGGATTCTGGCGACCATCGCCCTGCCACAGTATTCC
This sequence comes from Pseudomonas fluorescens, assembly GCF_902497745.1. Classification (GTDB taxonomy): domain Bacteria; phylum Pseudomonadota; class Gammaproteobacteria; order Pseudomonadales; family Pseudomonadaceae; genus Aquipseudomonas; species Aquipseudomonas fluorescens_BM. The sequence goes on along the minus strand of NZ_CABVHJ010000007.1, from coordinate 44,746 downwards.
AAGTATCAGGCGCGGTCGAAGGTAACGGCGGGGCTGGCGGAAATCAGTGCGCTGAAGGTGCCGTTTGAAGACACCATCAACCAAGGCACAAATCCTACCCTCGCAATCGTGAAGGGGGATGCGGTGACCACTACATCCAACTGTGCATTGTCGGCTACAGGTACCGCTGCTGACGGCGCGGGATCGATCGTGTGTACGATCGCCAATGCCCCGGCACCAGTGCTGGGTAAAACCATTACGCTGACGCGCTCTTCGGGTACCGGCGCCGGTGTCTGGAGCTGTGCTACCACGGTGGCACCGGACTATTCGCCAAAAGGCTGCACCGCCAGCGGTACATAAGTTGAATGTGTGCTGAACAGAATGCCCCGCCATGCGGGGCATTTTTCATTGCGCAGCCGTTCACAAAAGCTTCAATAATTTCAGCGTCTTAGGAACTTTCTAAAAAACCGCAACTTGCATGTGAATATTGCGCATGTCATGCAAATTGCATGATTTCGAAAATCTGGGTTAAACATAAGTCATTGATTTATAAGGATATTGGTCTGGTGGAAAAGTTGGCACAGCGTTCGCAACTACCTTGGTAACCCTGCTGACAAGACAACCAGCAGACTTTCCAGAAAAACAGGAGTTACTCGTATGAAGAAGTTCGCTATCACTGCCGCTGCTGCTACCGCGCTGACCCTGACCATGACCGGCGCTTTCGCACAAACCACCCAGGCTACCCAGGCTCCAATGACTCTGGCCGCCGGTGAAGTCACCAAGGCGAAAGAAGCTACTTCCGACACCTGGATCACCACCAAAGTCAAAAGCGACCTGGTAACCGAAAAAGGCATTCCTGGTACCGACATCAAAGTCGAAACCAACAAAGGTGTTGTGTCGCTGTCGTCGACTGTTGCGGTGACTGACGCTCAGAAAGCGACCGCTGTCGCAATCACCAAGAAAATCAAAGGCGTCAAAGCGGTTTCCGCTGACGGCCTGAAAGCCGAGTAAGGCATGACTTCTCGCCTGGACCGGGAGAAGACGCGACAGACGGGCCGAGCAATACGTCTGCCGCAACTTTAGAGTTCATGCGAACGGTCACACGGATGTGACCATTACAGGCCCCGCCACTTGTGTCGGGGCCTGTTCTATTTCAGAGACAACACAAAACAATTGTGGGAGCGAGCCTGCTCGCGAATGCGGTCTGTCAGCCGACGAAGATGTCGACTGATACAACGCCTTCGCGAGCAAGCTCGCTCCCACATGGGATAAGTGAGTTGGTTTAGTTACCGCGTTTGCTGTTGATCTGTCGCAGGCGATTGCCTTCGAAACGCAGGTATTGATACATGCCGTTGCTCGGGCCGTAAGTCCATTCCTCTACCTGGAACTCCTCGCGGCGATTGGCGCTGCGCTTGTAGCCCAACACATCGCGGCTGACCGGATCACCGCACTTTTGCAGGACTTCGCTGGAGCGGTCACCGAGGCTGATCAATTGACTGCCGCAGCGCAGGGTATCGGACGCAACGGCATGGCTGGCAGCGAGCGCCAGTGTCAGCGCGGCCAGCCATTGGCGCTTCATCACTCGGCATCCAGATGCATTTGCGTCACCACGCGGCCATCGCTCTCGGCTTCACCGAGATTGGCGTCGATGAAGTACACACGGTCGTCTGCGAGTTGGCCTTTATCGACCAGATAATCCTTGATGCTGCTGGCGCGGTCCTGGCCCAACTGACGCAGCAGCACATCGCTGCCACTCCAGAACTTGATCACGCCTTCGCGCATCTTAGCCGTGCGTTCTTCCTTGCCCAGATCCTTCCATTCGGCAGGCGGCTGGGTTTTCAGACGGGTCCGATAGATGCCTTCGAGCAGTGGGCCTTTCTCCCCGTCCGGGACCTGAATCAGTGACGCCTGAGCCGGAACTTTATCGCCGCGACGCTGGAGCATCTTGTAGTAGTTGTACTGGTATTCACGTTCCAGACGTTGCTCGGCGAGCAACGGGCCGTCACTGCTTTTGGCCGCGGTGCCTTCGATTTCCAGGCGCAGGGCCGGACGTTCCTTCAATGCCTGAGACAGTTTGACCAGCGCCGCTTCGGCATCCTTGCTCAACTCGCTGGAACCCGGTGCAAACGAAACAGTGCCAAGGTCTTGCGAACTGCCGCCACTGATCAGCCCGCCGATCATCTTGAACGGCGCAGCAGCCGCTTTGACGATCAGGTTGCGCAGGGTCTGCCAGACAATCGGCATCACACTGAATTGCGGGTTGTTGAGGTCGCCGGTCACCGGCAATTCGATGGAGATTTTGCCGTCGACGTCCTTGAGCAGGGCAATCGCCAGTTTCAACGGCAGGCTCACGGCATCCGGGCTGTCGACCTTCTCACCAAGTTGCAACTGCTCGACCACCACTTTGTTCTCGGCTTTGAGCTGGCCCTTGGTAATCAGGTAGTGCAGGTCGAGGTTGAGCCGGCCCTTGCGGATGCGGTAACCGGCGAATTTGCCGGAGTAGGGCGTCAACGTCGTCAGTTCGACGCGTTTGAAACTGGTGGCGATGTCGAGGCTGGCCATCGGGTCGAACGGATTGACCGCGCCCTTGATGGTCACCGGTGCATAACGGTCGACCTTGCCTTTGATGTCGACGCTGGCCGGTTTCGCCTGACGGCTGTCGATGGTGCCAATCTGGCCGTTGAGCTGCTGCACGGCAGTGGCGAAGTTCGGCGTCAGGCTGAAGTCGGCGAAGTTGGCCGAGCCGTCGTTGATGGCGATGCCACCGATGTGAATGCCCAACGGTTTCTCGTTGCTGGCCGGTTTCGCTGCGGTGGTTTTCGCGCCACTGTCGGCCGGTTGCGGGATCAGCAGGTCGTCGATGTTGGTGGTGCGATCGTCGTTGATCATGAACCGCACATAAGGCTGGAACAGGTTGACCTTGTCGATCGACAGACTGTCGCCGTGCTGATAGTTCAGGCCTTCGACCACCACTTGCTGCCATTTGAGGAAGTCGCGGGTTTTCAGGGTGTCGAGGGTGTGCAGTTGATCGATCTGCGCGCGCCCGGTGACGCTGAGCGCCAGCGGTTCGGTGCTCTTGAGGTTGACCTTCAGGTCACTGCCGAGCATGCCGCTGCGCAGTTCCAGACGAATGAACGGATTGATGTAGGACTGCGCGACGCGCAGGTCGATGTCCTGGGTTTTCACGTTGAGCTGGGCATTGACCGGGGCGAGATTGACCGTGCCGTCGGCCGTGATCTTGCCTTGCTTGCCCACGCCGCTGTCGAGCTTGAGCTGGAAGGGCGAACCGTTGAGGCTGTCGAAATCCTGCAGGTCGACGTTCAGTGGGGTGATGTCCAGTGCTACTGCCGGTTTGGCCGAGCGGTCGGCCAGATGCACGGTGTAGTTGCGCAATTGCACGTCTTTGAGCAGCACTTGCCAAGGCTTGCTCGGCGCAGTCGGTTCAGCTTTCGGCGAGTCGGCAGCGGCTGGCGTGTTCGCCGGTTCTGCGGCGGCTTTGGCGGCAGGTTTGGACGGTTGGCTGGCGAACAGTTTCTGCCAGTCCAGCTGGCCGTCGGCTTCAAGGGCAGCCCAGGTTTCCAGTTTGTTGCTGCGGATCTTGCCAACCACGACTTGTTGCTTGGCCAGATCCACCGAAGTTTCGCTGACGTCGAGGCGCTCGAGTTTCGCCAATGGACGCCCGTCCGGGGCTTTGATGGCAAACGGCGCGATGCTCACCGCCACGTTGTTCAGCAGCAGTTCGGTTTCTTTCGACAGATTGAGTTTGTAGTCGCTGCTGAGGCTGATCACGCCGTCTTCGAGCACCAACGGCACCGAGTCACGCACGTAGGGCCAGAAGGCTTTCATCTTGCCGTCAGTGACTTTCAGGGTGCCTTCGGACGTGAACGGGATCAGGCTGAAATTGCCGCTCCAGTCGATACGCCCGCCGGCCGGGCCGATGGCGACCAAGGTCATGTCGGCGCTGTCTTCGGGCAGGGTGCTGAGGTTTTTCAGTTCGAAGCTGAGGTCGTCGTAGAGAAACTCGATGGGCTCGCTCGGGCGCACGTCTTCAAAGTGCACGACACCGCCGGCCAGTTTGATGTTGTCGATGCGCAGCGGGAACGGTTTGGCATCCGGGTCGGCCGGTTTCGGCTCACTGGCCGGCACATTGAACAGGCCGAGCAGGTTGAGTTTGCCGTCTTTGGCGAAAAGGATTTCGGTTTTCGGCTTGTCCAGCTCGATGTTGGCCAGATGCAGGGCCTTGGTCCACAGGCTGTCGATTTGCAGGTCGGCGTACAGGCGATCGAAGCCGACCTGTTCCTTGCCCGGCTCGCCGATGACCAGTCCCCACAGGGTGACTTCAAGGCTGAACGGGTTGAGCTCGATACGCTGGATGTGCGCAGGCACCGTCGCGTAATTGGCCAGTTGTTGATTGGCCACACGCAGGGCGATGCCCGGCAAAATCAGAAACCCCAGCAGGCTGTAGAGGGCCAGAGCAGTCAACAAGGCGCCAATCGCGCGAATCAATCCTTTGGGCATGTGCGGCTTCATCTGTCTGAATCGGAGTGCCTTGGAGTATGGCACGCGATTCTGGTTCCGAAGTACCTCGCATGGGGCAGGATTGTTCAGATTTCTCTGTAATCACAAACACTGTGGGAGCGAGCTTGCTCGCGAAAGCGGTCGTTCAGTTGATAAATATGCCGACTGACATGACGCCTTCGCGAGCAAGCTCGCTCCCACAGGGGGATAGTTGTTAGCCGTACGCAAGTGTCACAGCTGCAGGATCAGGGTTTTCAGCGGCGGTTGCTGATCCATGGACGGGAAGTCCGCGCCGGGAGTCATCACGCTCCACTCACGCACCGGGCGTCCGGCCTTCTCGGCGCAGCGCAGCACCTGTTCGCGCCAGTCGTCCATGCTGACTTTCGCCAGGTTGTTGCAGCAGATCAGCACGCCGTTGTCGGCGGTGGTCAGCAAGGCCGGTTTGAGCAGGCTCTGATAGTCGCGCAGCAGGTCGACAGTGCCGAATGCGCTCTTGGCCCAGGCGGGCGGATCGAGCAGGACCAGGTCATATTGGCGCTGATCGAGGCGTTGGTAGCTCGGCAGTTTCTGCCCGCGGCGCTGGCTGATCGGCAGTCCGGCGAGTTGGCGGATGGCCGGGAAGTAGTCCGACTGGATGAACTGCATCTGCGGCAATTGCGGGTTGAGCAGACCGTTTTCGCGGCCCACCGCCAGATTGCCTTCAGCGAAATCCAGATTGCACACTTCACTCGCGCCACCGGCGGCTGCGCTGAGGCCGACGCCGCAGGTGTAAGCGAACAGGTTGAGCACGGATTTGCCCTTGGCGTGATCCTTGACCCAGCCACGGGTGTTGCGCAGGTCGAGGAACAGCAGCGGATCCTGCCCGGCATGACGCCCGCGCACACGGTAGTTCAAACCCCATTCGTGACCGACCAGATCGGCCAGCGCTGCGTCTTCGGCTTTGTAGACGCTGTCTTCACGATCAATGCGCGAATTGCCACGGGAGCGGTCGTTGTAAACCAGCAACGTTTCCAGGCCCAATGTTTGATTGACCATGGCGTGCAGTTGCAGCAGGTCATCGCGTTCGAGCGTCTGGTGGAAGCTCTGCACCAGCAGTTGCGGGCCGTAGCGGTCGATGGTCAGACCTCCAGCGCCTTCCTGGCTGCCGTGGAACAAGCGATAGCAATCGGTGCCTTGGCGGTGCAACTCGGCCAGCAGATCCTGGCGTTGATCGAGGGCGGCGCGCAGCGCCTGATTCAAGGAAGACATGCGGGCGCCTTGCTGGAGAGAATGGGGGCGCGGGAGTTTAGCAGCTTGGCGGGGAACCGAGTTGCTGCCTTCGCGAGCAAGCTCGCTCCCACAGGGGATCTATGCTGCAAATCATATCTCCTGTGGGAGCGAGCTTGCTCGCGAAGGCGTCCGACGAAGTTTTCAGCTCAAGCCCATCCTGCGTTTCGCTCGTTGCACCGAGCCATTGCGCATCGCCCAACGCAACATCGGTGCGCTGCGTCGAACGCTGGCGCGAATCAACTGGCGTTGCAGCGAACTCTGCCGCACATCGAGCATGTCGCTGGCCCAGTCTGGCAGCAGATCAATGCCAGCCTTCATCATCAGATCACCAAACGGTCGCGCCAGAACACTGGGTGCCGGTGCGTCGAGCAGCAGGCGCAAGACTTCGCGGCTGCGCTCATCGCACAGCAACTGTGGGCGCATGCGTTGCAGATAGTCGGCCACGGCTTGCCGTGATTTCGGCACATCCCGTGCGCCCAGGCGTTCGGCAATCACGGCGATTTCCGCGTAATAACGATCCTGATCCGCCCCCGACAACTGGGGATTGCGATAGCGCAAATGTGCTGCAAGAAAGTTACTGACCTCGGCCACGTGCACCCATGTCAGCAAATCCGGATCGCTGGCCGCGTATGGCCGACCATCCGGCGCGGTGCCGACCACTTGCAGGTGAATGGTGCGCACCTTCTCGATCAGCCAGTCGGCGTCCTTTCGCGAGCCGAACGTAGTGCCGGAAACAAACTGACTGGTGCGGCGCAAGCGCCCGAGCATGTCCTGACGAAAATTCGAATGATCCCAGACCCCGGCCAACGCCAGCGGATGCAAGGCTTGCAGCAACAACGCGCTGATGCCGCCGATCAACATGCTGCTGAAATCGCCGTGCACCTGCCAACTGACCGAATCCGGGCCGAACAGGCCGGGGTCGCCCTTGGGGTTTTCCAGGTCGAGTTGGCCGAGTGACAGCCCGGTCAGGCTCATCAGTTGGTTTTCGATACGACTACGGATGAATTCCATGACTACTCAGTGAAGAAGGGCGGGCGCGACCGGTTGACCGCGCCCGTAGTGTTACTGATTGAGGCGCTTGTCGATCAGGCCTTGCACCACGCTCGGATCAGCCAGAGTCGAGGTGTCGCCGAGGCTGTCGAGTTCGTTGCAGGCGATCTTGCGCAGGATGCGCCGCATGATCTTGCCTGAACGGGTTTTCGGCAAGGCCGGCGCCCACTGGATCAAGTCCGGTTTTGCGAAGCTGCCGATTTCCTTGCTGACGTGCGCCAGGAGTTCTTTCTTCAGCTCGTCATTCGGTTCGGTGCCGTTCATGGGGGTGACGAAGGCGTAGATGCCCTGACCTTTGACGTCGTGTGGGTAACCGACCACGGCGGCCTCGGCGATGCTGTCGTGCAACACCAGTGCGCTTTCCACTTCAGCCGTACCGATGCGGTGACCGGAAACGTTGATCACGTCGTCGATGCGCCCGGTGATCCAGTAATCGCCGTCCTCGTCGCGCCGTGCGCCGTCGCCGGTGAAATAGTAGCCGGGGTAGGGTTTGAAATAGGTATCGACCATCCGTTGCGGGTCGCCATAGACACTACGGATCTGCGCCGGCCAGCTGGATTTGATCGCCAGCACGCCGCTGCCGGCGCCTTTGATTTCCTTGCCTTGTTCATCGAGCAGCACCGGTTGCACGCCGAACATCGGTTGCGTGGCGCAGCCCGGTTTGATCCGCTGCGCACTGACCAGTGGGCTGAGCATGATGCCGCCGGTTTCGGTCTGCCACCAGGTATCGACGATGGGGCAGCGCTGTTCTCCTACGACATTGAAATACCATTCCCACGCCTCCGGGTTGATCGGCTCACCGACGCTGCCAAGTAGTCTTAGGCTGGCGCGCGAGGTTTCCTTCAACGGTTCGGCGCCTTCGCGCATCAACGCGCGTAAAGCGGTAGGAGCGGTGTAGAAAATGTTGACCTTGTGTTTATCGATGACCTGCCAGAAGCGTGAACTGCTCGGATAACTCGGCACACCTTCGAACATCAGCGTGGTCGCGCCATTCGCCAGCGGGCCGTAGACGATGTAGCTGTGGCCGGTGACCCAGCCGACGTCGGCGGTGCACCAGAACACTTCGCCGTCGCGGTAGTCGAGCACGTATTTGAAGGTCATCGCCGCTTGCAGCAAATAACCGCCGGTGGTGTGTAAAACTCCTTTCGGTTTGCCAGTGCTGCCGGAGGTGTAGAGGATGAACAGTGGGTCTTCGGCGTCCATTGGTTCCGGCGGGCAATCGTCGCTGACGTCGCGCACAGCCTGGTGATACCAGAGGTCACGGCCCTCAACCCAATCGACTTTGCCTTGGGTGCGCTCAACCACCACGACGGTGCTGACGTCCGGGCAACTCTGCAGGGCTTTGTCGACATTCTGTTTCAGCGGCACGAACTTGCCACCGCGCACGCCTTCATCCGCCGTGATCACCGTGCGGCAATCGGCATCGAGAATGCGGTCACGCAGGGAATCAGGGGAGAAACCGCCGAACACTACCGAATGGATCGCGCCGATCCGCGAACACGCGAGCATGGCGTAAGCGGCTTCGGGGATCATCGGCATGTAGATGCACACCCGGTCGCCTTTCTTCACGCCACGGCTTTTCAGCACGTTGGCCAGGCGGCAGACATGGTGATGGAGTTTTTTATAAGTGATTTGTGCCGATTCGGCCGGGTCGTCGCCTTCCCAGAGCAGGGCAGTCTGCTCGCCGCGCTGGTCGAGGTGGCGGTCGATGCAGTTGTAACTGACGTTCAGTTTGCCCCCGGCAAACCAGGCAGCTTCACCGGTTTTCAGGTCATAGCGCTGAACGGTCTGCCACGGTGTGCTCCAGTCGAGGAACCGCGTGGCCTGTTCGGCCCAGAAGGCCGTGGGGTGTTCAAGGGATTCGCGGTACAGGCGCCGATAGTCGTCCTGACTCAATTGCGCAGCCCGGCGGACGGCATCGGCTTTGGGGAACGTGCTGATATCGAACATGACGGTTCCTTATTCTTGTTGTGCGACAAGAGGGGAGCTGTACGACCCTCGTAGGAGCTGCCGAAGGCTGCGATCTTTTGATCTTGTTTTTAAGATCAAGAGCAAAAGATCGCAGCCTTCGGCAGCTCCTACAGGGATCGTTTACGCCACCGATTCTGCGATTGGCCCGGTGCCGTGGAACTGTCGATGTTGCAAGCTGTAGGGGCAGGCAAACCGCCCCTTCAGCCTATCACCCGCGGTGACGACCGCGGAAGTAGTTGATCAGGCCCTGGGTGGAAGGATCATCGGCAGTGGTCTCATCGCTGCCGACCAGACGGTTGTAAACGCCTTTGCCCAGTTCCTTGCCCAGTTCCACGCCCCATTGGTCGAAGGCGTTGATGCCCCAGACCACGCTCTGTACGAACACTTTGTGCTCATACATCGCCACCAGCGCGCCGAGACGACGCGGGCTGATGCGTTCGACCACGATGGTGTTGCTCGGACGGTTGCCCGGGATCACCTTGTGCGGCGCGAGTTTGTGCACTTCTTCTTCGCTCATGCCTTTGTCGCGCAACTCTTGCTCGGCTTCCGGCAGGGTCTTGCCGAGCATCAGCGCCTGGCTCTGCGACAGGCAGTTGGCGTACAGCCACTGGTGATGGTCGGAGACCGGATTGAAGCTGACGATCGGCACAATGAAGTCGGCCGGGATCAGCTGCGAACCTTGATGCAGCAACTGGTGGTAGGCGTGCTGACCGTTGCAGCCGACGCCGCCCCAGATCACCGGACCGGTATCGGTCGACACCGGCGTGCCGTCCTGACGCACGCTCTTGCCGTTGGATTCCATGTCCAGCTGTTGCAAGTGCTTGGTGATGTTACGCAGGTAGTGGTCGTACGGCAGGATCGCGTGGCTTTGCGCGCCCCAGAAGTTGCCGTACCACACACCGAGCAGGGCCAGCAGCACCGGCATGTTCTGTTCGAACGGCGCAGTCTGGAAATGCTGGTCCATGGTGTAGGCACCGGACAGCAATTCCTTGAAGTTGGACATGCCGATGGCCAGGGCAATCGGCAAACCGATGGCCGACCACAGCGAATAACGTCCGCCGACCCAGTCCCACATCGGGAAGATGTTTTCTTCGCGGATACCGAACGCCACAGCCGCCGCGTTGTTGCTCGAAACGGCGATGAAGTGCCGATACAACTCGGCTTCCGAACCGCCCTGCGCCAGGTACCAGGCACGTGCGGCCTGAGCGTTCTTCAAGGTTTCGAGGGTGTTGAACGACTTCGAGGAAACGATGAACAGCGTGGTCTCGGCGCGTAGTTTCTGCGTCAGCTCGTGGAACTCACTGCCGTCGATGTTCGCCAGATAGTGGCAACGCACGCCTTTCTGCGCGTACGACAGCAGCGCTTCGGAGACCAGTTCAGGGCCGAGGAACGAGCCACCGATGCCGATGTTGACCACGTCGGTGATCGGCTTCTCGGTGTAACCGCGCCACAGACCGTCGTGAATGCGGCCAACCAGATCGGTGATCTGGTTCAAAACCTTGTGGACTTCCGGCATCACGTTGACGCCATTGACCGACAGCTTGTCGCCCACCGGGCGACGCAGGGCGGTGTGCAGCGCAGGGCGGCCTTCGGACGTGTTGACGATTTCGCCTTCAAACAACGCTTTGATGGCGCCTTTGAGATCGACTTCATTGGCCAGACCGACCAGCAGGTTGCGGGTCTGGGCGTTGATCAAATTCTTCGAATAATCGAGAAACAGTCCGCAGCTGCTGAGGGTGAACTGGTTGAAGCGCTGCGGATCGGCGTTGAAGGCTTCGCGCATGCTGAAATCCTGCATGGCTTGGCGGTGATCTTTCAACGCTTGCCAGGCGGGCAGAGCGGTAACGTCTTGAGGAGTGAGGTAATACGCCATCGCTGCGGTTTTCCTTTTTACTTGAACGGCCTTTTGAACACTGAACAGACCCGGCACGCCAGGTTTGGGCATGGGATCAACTGCGTCGACACGATTTCTGGACACAGGGCGAATACAGTAAACCTCGCGCTGCGTTCTGTCTTGACTTTGTCTGACCAGATCCCTGTACTTTTTTAACATCAAGACCGGGAACTGGCCGACAAACGGAGGGGAAGCGGGGCGATTTCGCGATCAGGCGAGCTGAACCGGGATGGCGTTGCTGGTGTGGCTCAGCTCATTGCCCGGCGCCATGTAAAGCATGCGCGGCTTGAAATTGACCAGCTCGGCTTCGCTGTAATGGGCGTAGGCACAAATGATTACGCGGTCGCCGACCTTGGCCTTGTGCGCAGCGGCGCCGTTGACGGAGATCATCCGCGAGCCTTCTTCGCCACGAATCGCGTAGGTGGTGAAACGCTCACCATTGTCGACGTTATAAATCTGGATCTGCTCGTATTCACGGATGCCGGACAAGTCCAGCCACTCGCCATCAATGGCGCACGAACCTTCGTAATCGAGCACTGCATGAGTAACTTCGGCGCGGTGCAGTTTGGCCTTGAGCATGATCGCGTGCATGAGGGTTTTCCCGGGTTGGAATCGAACGGCGGGCAGTGTGCCCGAAGGCTTTGGGAGCGGCAATATGGCGTGAAATGCAATTTTCATAACACCGAAAACCACTGTGGGAGCGAGCCTGCTCGCGAAGGCGGTGTGTCAGTCAACATTTGTGCTGAATGACACACCGCCTTCGCGAGCAGGCTCGCTCCCACAGGAGGTATTGCGATGTTTTTAAGCGGGGGTGTCGAGATTCAGGTGCAGGTTATCGATCAACCGCGTAGTGCCGAGGAACGCCGCCACCAGAATCACCAGATCACGGTCTTCAGTCGTTGCCGGGCGCAAGGTCAGGGCGTGGCGTATTTCCAGGTAGTCCGGGCGCAGGCCTGCCGCTTCCAGCTGTTGCAACTGGGCACTGATCAGCGCCGGGAAATCCCGTTCACCTTGCTTGATCGATTCGGCAATGTTGCTCAGCGAGCGATAGACCACCGGCGCCACGGCACGTTGTTCTTCACTGAGGAAACCGTTGCGCGACGACAACGCCAAGCCATCGGCGGCGCGAACAGTTGGCTCGCCGATGATCTGGATCGGCATGTTCAGGTCATGCACCAGCGCACGGATTACCGCCAGTTGCTGGTAGTCCTTCTGGCCGAAAATCGCCAGATCCGGCTGGACCATGTTGAACAGCTTGCTGACCACGGTCGCCACGCCTTCGAAATGCCCCGGACGGCTGGCGCCGCACAGGCCTTCGGACAATTGCGGCACGCTGACCCGGGTCTGCCCGGCCATGCCGTCGGGGTACATTTCCTCGACAGTTGGCGCGAACAGCAGGGAGCAACCGGCTTCAAGGAGTTTTTCCTGATCTGCTGCCAACGTGCGCGGGTACTTGTCGAGGTCTTCGCCGGCGCCGAACTGCAGCGGGTTGACGAAAATGCTCGCGACCACGAAATCCACGCGTTGGGTGGCTTTGGTGATCAGCGCGACATGACCGCTGTGCAGGTTGCCCATGGTCGGCACGAAGCCGATGCGCTTGCCTTCACTGCGGGCGCGGGCTACGGCGGCGCGCAGTTCGCGTACGGTTTTAACGGTGTTCATGCAGAGAATCCGTGTTCGATGCCAGGGAACGTGGTGGCTTTGACTTCGTTGACGTAAGCCTTCAGTGCGGACTGGATGCTGTCCTGACCGTGCATGAAGTTCTTGACGAATTTCGGCACGCGGCCAGTGATCGACAGGCCAAGCATGTCGTGCAGCACCAGAACCTGACCGTCGGTGGCGTTACCGGCACCGATACCGATGACCGGAATCTTCACTGCCTGGCTGATTTCAGCGGCCAGTTCACTCGGTACGCATTCCAGCAGCAGCATCGCCGCGCCGGCCTGTTCCAGCGAGATCGCATCGGCACGCATCTGCCGCGCCTGGTTCTCGTTGCGTCCCTGCACTTTATAACCGCCAAGAATGTTCACCGCTTGCGGGGTCAGGCCCATGTGCGCGCAAACCGGCACACCGCGTTCGGCGAGCAGACGAATCGACTCGGCCAGCCACAACTGACCTTCGACCTTGATCATGTGCGCACCGGCCTGCATCAGCATGGCGCTGTTAGTCATGGTTTGTTCAAGGGTGGCGTTGGCCATGAACGGCAGGTCGGCGAGGATCAGAGCATCAGTGTTGCCGCGTTTGACGCAGGCAGTGTGGTAGGCCATTTCTGCGGTGGTCACCGGCAGGGTGCTGTCGTGACCTTGCAGGACCATGCCGAGGGAGTCGCCCACCAGCAGCACTTCGACACCGGCCTCATTGCAGGCGTGGGCGAAGGTCGCGTCATAGCAGGTCAGCATGGTGATCTTTTCACCTTTCTGCTTGAGGCTCTGGAGCGTGGTCAGGGTGATGGCTGGCATGTAAAAAATCCTCGTTCAGGCGCTCTGGAAACTACTGCGAGTAACGCGCGTGATTCTTCATCTACTCAGGCGCACGCTCTTTTGTCGTGCTTATAAGGCCTGGATTGCGCCCGTATGTGCCGGGTTGACGGCAGCGGGACGCCTATAGTCGTGATGAGCCAACAGGAAGTCAATTGCGTGTGTTACCGCATTGTTACGAGGGGAGTGTTACCGGCGTTACTGATGCGATTCAGCGGCGCGGCGGGGCTGATTCGGCGGGTTTTTGTCCGACAAGATCCAGCGTATGCAATAAACCAATGTGAGAGCGAGCCTGCTCGCGAAGGCGGCGGATCAGTCAACACAGTGTTGAATGACACACCGCTTTCGCGAGCAGGCTCGCTCCCACAGGGGATTGTAATCAATCTGTCGGGAGGCGTTCCAAGCCGACGAACGGGCAGGCTGCCAGAAGGTCGGGGAGGTTTCGGCCGTCGGCAAGACGCAGCTCTTGCGGCGCCAGTTCGGCAAGGGGATAGAGCACGAACGCGCGTTCCTGAATCTGGTAATGCGGGACTTTCAGGCGTGGCTCGTCGATCAGTCGATCACCGAACAGCAGGATGTCCAGGTCCAGCGTGCGCGGGCCCCAGCGTTCCAGACGCTCGCGGCCCTGATCGTTTTCGATAGCTTGCAAGGCATCAAGCATTTCAAGCGGTGCAAGTGAACTGTCCAGCGCCGCGACTGCGTTGGTGTAACGCGGTTGGCCCGGCAGCAACGAGTCGCTTTGATAGAAGGCAGAAACGCCAGCGAGGGTGGTTTGCGGCAATTGCCCCAGCGCCTCGACGGCGCTGCGCAATTGTTCGGCCGGGTCAGCGAGGTTGCTGCCCATGCCGATGTAGATGCGTTCCATGCCTTTACTCGCCGGTCGAAGCGCTCGGTGCGCCGGCGCGTTTGCGTTTGGAACCGCTGCTGCGGCGACGTTTGCGTGGCGCACCGCTGGCGTCATCACCCTTGCCGCTGAGGTCGCGGATCATGTCGCGACGTTCGCTGTCGTTGGCGTCCTGATAGTCCGTCCACCATTCGCCCAGACCATCCGTTTCCTCGCCAGCGCTTTCACGCAGCAGCAGAAAGTCGTAACCGGCGCGGAAGCGTGGGTTGTCCAGCAACAGGTCGGCGCGTTTGCCGCTGCGGCGTGGCAGACGCTCCTGCATGTCCCAGATCTCGCGGATCGGCATGGTGAAACGTTTCGGAATCGCAATGCGCTGGCATTGTTCGGCGATCAGTTCGTGAGCGCCTTCCTGCATTGCCGGGATCGGCGGCATGCCACGTTCTTGCAGGCGCAATACGCGGGCCGGCAGGGCTGGCCACAACAGCGCGGCAAACAGGAACGCCGGGGTCACCGGTTTGTTCTGCTTGATGCGCAGATCGGTGTTGGTCAGCGCTTCGCTGATCAGCGTGTGGGTGTATTCCGGGTTGTGTTCCAGCGCATCGGCACTGGCCGGGAACAGCGGGGCGAACAGTTGCAGATCGACCAGCATTTCGAAGGTGATCGCGCCGTGCCCCGAAAGGAACAGTTTGAGCACTTCTTCGAACAGACGCGCCGACGGGATCTCGCGCAGCATTGGCGCCAGTTCACGGATCGGCTGCACGGTGTGCTTCTCGATGCCGAAGTTGAGCTTGGCGGCAAAACGCACGGCACGCAGCATGCGCACCGGGTCTTCCTGATAGCGCTGTTTCGGATCGCCGATCAGGCGGATCAGGTGGTTGCGGATATCGTGTACGCCGTTGGCGTAGTCGAGGATGCGCTCGCTGACCGGATCGTAATACAGGGCATTGATGGTGAAGTCGCGACGTTGCGCGTCTTCTTCCAAGGTGCCGTAGACGTTGTCGCGCAAAATCCGCCCACTCTCGTTGCGCGAAGACTGATTGCTGTCTTCGTCGTCTTCGTTGACCGGGTGATTGGCGCGGAAAGTCGCGACTTCAATGATTTCGCGACCGAAATGGATGTGCACCAGTTTGAAGCGACGACCGATGATCCGCGCATTGCGGAATTCGGCACGGACCTGCTCAGGCGTGGCGCTGGTGGCGACGTCGAAATCCTTGGGCGTGATGCCCAGCAGCATGTCACGCACGCAACCGCCGACCAGATAAGCCTGGTAACCGGCACCTTGCAGGCGTTCGACGATATTCACCGCATAGCGGCTGAATTGCGTTTTCTGCAGCGAATGTTGGCCGCTGTTGAGCACTTCAGGGGTGCTGCGGATGTGTTGCGTACGACGCACGGGAGTTCGGAATGACTGGAACAACTTCTTCAGCATGGGATGCACTGTTTGAAGGAATGTTCGGCCATACCAAAGAATGACCGCATGATGGGCGCAGATTCTAGCATTTAGTCGGGGGATGGTGTAGGACACCGCCGATTTGAGCTGCAAGCCGCAGGCTACAGGCATCGCGGGCGATAAAAATGGAGGATTTTGCCGGGGGGAGAAACTACAAGGGGAGCCGAAGCTCCCCAAGAAGTAGTTGCGTGCTCTTTTTATTATTGATTCGGGCTTCTTGTTTTTGTTGAGTGCCCTCGCCACGAAGTGTTTCCTTCGTGACCCTCCCAATCGGGAGCCAAGAGCAAACGGATTGCTTTGGTCGCTGAATTGCAGTGATCTCTCGATCCAACCAGTACAGGCTCTGTCTTAGGACAGTTTTTGTTGTTCTCGGCCTGGTCGTGGGGCAAGCCCCAAATACAACGCCTCTCCAAAAGAATCAGTTAGCTGCGCCTCTCGCCGTCTTGTTTTTATTGTGCGTGAGTCGATTCGTCTTATTTTTATTGTCTTGTGCATTGCTTGTTATTGTTCTTGTACTAAACATATAGCAGGGGGCGTGCCAACTTTTGTGAAACCCAATAAAACAAGGGGTTAGGTCGATATAACCGTTTTGTCGGGGCGAAAAAAAGCCGGGGTTTCGTTACCGATAACCCCGGCTTCTGTTACGTGAAAGGACTGAGGTAACAGTTTTTTCACATCCTCAAGCGTTACCTGCACACTCGACAGGTAACGTTCAGCTCTCGCTGGCGACCCCGGTCTTGCGCCGAGGAATGCCCAGACGCTGACGGCGTTCCCACAGACATTTACGGCTGACGCCCAGTTTGCGCGCCAGTTCGGTCTCGGTCATGTGGTCCTGATGCTCAAGGACGAAATGCTGGAAATAGTCTTCCAGCGACAGGTCTTCGGTCGGCTCATGGCTGCTGTTGCTGGCGTTACCTGCCGTTTGTGGCGGCAGACCGATGAACTCGTCGTCTTCCAGGTCGCTCAGCTCGATGTCGATGCCGAGCAGATCGGCGGAGATTTCCGGGCTTTCGCTCAGAATCACTGCGCGCTCGACCGCGTTCTCCAACTCGCGCACGTTACCCGGCCAGGAATAATGCCGGATCGCCTGTTCGGCATCCGCAGCAAATTTCAGGTCGGTACGGTTAATGCGCGCACTTTGGCGAGCGAGGAAGGCGTTGGCGATTTCGTTGACGTCGGCACCACGTTCGCGCAGGGCTGGCAATTTCAGGGCGATCACGTGCAGGCGGTAATAAAGGTCTTCACGGAACTGGCCGATTTTCGCCAGACTCTTGAGGTCCCGGTGAGTGGCCGCAATCAGGCGCACATCGACTTTCTGCGACTGCACCGAGCCGACCCGGCGAATCTCGCCTTCCTGCAACACGCGCAGCAGGCGAGCCTGAGCTTCCAGTGGCAGTTCACCGATTTCGTCGAGGAACAACGTGCCGCCGTCCGCCGCTTCGACCAGACCGGCACGACCGGCGCTGGCGCCGGTGAACGCGCCTTTCTCGTGGCCGAACAGTTCGGACTCGATCAGGCTTTCCGGAATCGCCGCGCAGTTCACCGAAATCATCGGTGCCTTGGCGCGTTTCGACAGGTTGTGCAGGGCGCGGGCCACCAGTTCTTTACCGGTGCCGGACTCGCCCTGGATCAACACATTGGAATCGGTCGGCGCGACCTTGCGGATCTTGCTGTACAGATCCTGCATCGGTGGGCAGGAACCGATGATGCCGATTTCACCGTTACTGTTGTCGACGGCAGATTTGCCGCTGCCATTAGCCGGTTTGCTGGCAACCGCTTCGCCGGCAGCCGGTGCCGATTGGCGATCACGCAGGATCCGCGCGACAGCCTGGAGCATTTCGTCGTGGTCGAAAGGCTTGGCGATGTAGTCAACCGCGCCCATCTTCATCGAGTCGACCGCCGAGCGCAGGCTGGCGTAACTGGTCATGATCAGCACCGGTGTGCCCTGGCCGAGCTTGATCAGCTCGGTGCCCGGCGCGCCCGGCAAACGCAGATCGCTGACGATCAGATCGAACGTAGGAATGGTGAAGCGTTCTTGTGCTTCCTGCACTGAACCGGCTTCGCTGACCTGATACTGGTTGCGTTCCAGCAGGCGGCGCAAGGCGGAGCGGATAATTGTTTCGTCTTCGACGATCAAAATGTGCGGCATTGATTCGATACTCTCGACGGTCTCAGTTCACAGCGGACGTCGCTTCGACATGACGCGGTAAGGTCACCCGGATACGGGTGCCGCGTTGGCTTTGTACATCAGCCGGGCTGTCGATGGTGATTTGTCCATAATGCTCTTCAACGATGGAATAGACCAGTGCAAGGCCCAGACCGGTGCCTTCGCCAGGATCCTTGGTGGTGAAGAAGGGTTCGAACAATCTATCCATGATGTTCTTCGGAATACCACTGCCTTCGTCTTCGACGATCAGATCGACCGTGTGTTCGCCGGCTTCGCTCTTGACCCGTACCGCGCTATGCGGCGGCGAGGCGTCGCGGGCGTTGGAGAGCAGATTGATCAAGACCTGAGCGAGTCGCTGCGGATCGCCTTCGACCCAGTGATCGGGATCGCACAGGTTGTAGAACTGCACTTCAAAATTGCGTCGGTTCAGCGCCAGCAGGCCAATCGCATCCTGGGCCACTTCGGCCAGACAAACGGGCTCGTCACTGTGCTGGTGGCTGCCTGCGTGGGCGAAGCTCATCAGCGACTGCACGATGCGTGACACACGTTTGGTCTGTTCGAGAATCTGCCCGCTGATTTCCGTCAGTTCGCCGTCGTCTTCACGTTCTTCGCGCAGGTTTTGCGCCAGACAAGCGATGCCGGTGATCGGGTTGCCGATTTCGTGGGCCACACCGGCGGCAAGGCGACCAATGCTGGCCAGGCGCTCGGAGTGCACCAGTTTGTCTTCGAGCATCTGCGTTTCGGTCAAATCTTCGACCAGTAACACCAGACCACTGTTACCCGGTGCGAGCGGTTCATCAATTGCCGCTTTGTGCAGGTTCAGCCAGCGAGTCTGACCGTCGAGGGCCAGATGCTGTTTGTGCAAATGCTCGTCCGGCAGATCGATGAAGCCTTGCAGCAGGCCTTTCCACGGCTCGCCAATGGTGCTCAAACGCGAACCAACCACGCGTTGCGCGGCAATCCCGGTGAGTTCTTCCATGGCCTTGTTCCACATCAGGATCTCTTGATCCTTGGCCAGCGAGCAGACGCCCATCGGCAGTTCCTGCAACGTCTGCCGGTGATAGCGGCGCAAGGCATCGAGTTCGGCAGCCAGACCTGTGAGACGCGAGTGGTAATCCTCGAGGCGGCTTTCAATGAAGTGGATGTCTTCGGTCACATAGTTTTCGCCGCCGGCCTTGTACGGCAGGAAGGTTTCGACCATGTCCTGCGCCACGCTCGGGCCCATCAGGCCGGAGAGGTTGGCTTCAATGCGATCGCGCAAACGGCGCAAGGCGTACGGGCGGCGTTCGTCGAATGGCAGATAGAGGTCACGCAGCGCTTGTTCGACTTCCTTCTGCGCCGCCTTGGCACCCAACGGTTTCGCCAGTTGTGTAGCGAATTCCTGTGGCGAAGCGGCGTGCAGTTCACGTCGCTGCGGGCGACGAACGTTATCCACCGCGCAGGCTTCGGCAGCGCTGGCTTCTTCGGGGCTGGCGTTGGTGAACAGCGAGATCAGGGTGAACATCAAGACGTTGGCGGCGAGCGAGGCGATGGCCGCCATGTGCCAACTGGTGTCGTCGAGCACATAAATCATGTTCAGCAGCGGGATGTAGAAACCCTGCAGATTGCCGACCAGCGGCAACAGCATGGTCACCACCCAGACCAGAATCCCCGCCAGCAGACCGGCGATAAAACCGCGACGGTTGGCGGTCGGCCAGTACAGCACCGACAACACGCCCGGAAGAAATTGCAGGGTCGCCACAAACGCGACGATACCGAGGTTGGCCAGATCCTGCTCGGCGCCGAGCATCAGGTAGAAACCGAAACCGGCCATGATGATCGCGACGATCAATGCGCGGCGGGTCCATTTCAGCCAGCGGTAGATATTGCCTTCGGCCGGTGGCTGATAAAGCGGCAGCACCAGGTGGTTCAACGCCATGCCCGACAGCGCGAGCGTGGTGACAATGATCAGCCCGCTGGCTGCCGATAAGCCGCCGACATACGCGAGTAACGCCAGCGGTTTGCTGTTGGCGGCAATGCCGATGCCGAGGGTGAAATATTCCGGATTGGTCGTCGCGCCGAGTTTCAGGCCGGCCCAGAGGATCAGCGGCACTGCCAGACTCATCAGCAGCAGGAACAGCGGTAAACCCCAGCTCGCACTGACCAGTGAGCGCGGGTTGAGGTTTTCGGTAAAGGTCATGTGATACATGTGCGGCATCACGATCGCCGAGGCGAAAAATACCAGCAACAACGTACGCCACGGGCCTTCCTGCAGCGGCGTGTGCAGGGCGGCGAGGGCGGTCTGGTTTTGCAGCAGCCACAGCTCAAGTTGCTGCGGGCCGTCGAACACGCCGTACAGCGCATACAAACCGACGCCGCCGAGGGCAACCAGTTTGATTACCGATTCAAAGGCAATCGCGAACACCAGGCCTTCGTGCTTCTCGCGGGTGGCGATATGCCGGGAGCCGAAGAAAATCGTGAACAGGATGATCAGCGCACAAAACGCCAACGCCACGCGGCTCTGAATGGGCTCGCCGGTGAGGATGCCGATGGAGTCGGCCACCGCTTGAATCTGCAGCGCCAGCAACGGCAGCACACCGATCAGCATGAAAATCGTGGTCAGCGCGCCTGCCCAGGTGCTGCGAAAGCGGAAAGCAAACAGATCCGCCAGCGAGGACAGCTGATAGGTGCGGGTGATTTTCAGAATTGGATAAAGCAACACCGGCGCCAGCAGAAACGCGCCGGACACGCCGAGATAACTGGAGAGAAAGCCGTAGCCGTACTGATAGGCGAGGCCGACCGTGCCGTAAAACGCCCAAGCACTGGCGTAAACCCCCAGTGACAGGGTGTAGGTCAACGGGTGGCGAATGATCGCGCGCGGGATCATGCCCCGTTCGCTGATCCAGGCAACGCCGAACAGCACCGCCAGGTACGCGGCGCTGACCAGGATCATCTGGGTCAGGCTAAAGCTCATCGGCATCTTTTTGGCTCTGCAGGATGAAGGTTACGACAATCAGGATCAGCCAGAGCAGATAGGGGCGATACCAGGCGCCCGTAGCGTCGATCCACCAATCCATGATGGCGGGGGAAAACAGATAGATCCCCACGACTAAAAGCAGGACCAAGCGATAGATGTACATCCCGGCCTCTCTTTTTTATGCGCGTGCCCGAAAACGTGCGGCGATGGTAACGGATGGGCGCACGACTGCAAGTGTCGTCATAGCAGTTGCGCCTCGGGCAGGGTCAGTGTGCGCGGGATCTTGCTGGCATCCCAGTGCGCGCTGCCCCACTCAAGTAACTCTCGCGGCGAAGCGTGGGCCAGTTCGGCGCCGGGGTTTTGCCCGAGTGCGCGCAGGGCCCGCAACAGCAACGACGTGGCTTGATCAGCCTGCAGCGGCGGCGACCGGTAGGACTTGCCTAGCTTGTTGCCGTCCGGCTGGATGATCAGCGGCAGGTGCAGGTAGCGTGGTTGACGCAGGCCGAGCAGTTCTTGCAGATAGAGTTGACGCGGGGTCGAGTCGAGCAGGTCGGCGCCACGCACGATGTCAGTGATGCCTTGCCAGGCATCGTCGAGCACCACGGCCAATTGGTAGGCGTAGAGGCCGTCGCGGCGACGGATCACGAAATCGCCGACGTCGCGACCCAGATGCTGGCGGTACTCGCCCTGCACGCGGTCGATGAAGTGATATTCCAGTTCAGGCACACGCAGGCGGATGGCCGCGTCCTGCTGGTCGTGGCCGGCATTGCGGCACAGGCCCGGATAGATGCCGTTGTAAGGTTCGAGCTGTTTACGCGAACAGGTGCAGGCGTAAGCGAGACCGTGATTGAACAGACTATTGAGCACTTCGGCGTAGGCATCGTGCCGATCACTCTGGCGCACCATCTCGCCGTCCCATTCAAAGCCGTAGCTTTCCAGCGCCTTGAGGATCGCCGTTTGCGCACCGGGTTCTTCGCGGGGCGGATCGAGATCTTCCATGCGCACCAGCCAGCGACCGCCGACCGAACGGGCGTCGAGGTAGGAGGCGAGGGCGGCAACCAGCGAGCCGAAGTGCAGGTGGCCACTGGGGGTCGGGGCGAAGCGCCCGATGTAGGCGGGGGATGTTTTGGCAGTCATGAATGCGATAGTACTTTTGAGAGCTTGCGGCGGCCACTGTGGGAGCGAGCCTGCTCGCGAAAGCGCAGTGTCAGACGCTTGAATGCTGAATGACACACCGGCTTCGCGAGCAGGCTCGCTCCCACAAAGGCAAAAGGCAGAAACAAAAACGGAGCGTTCGCACGCTCCGTTTTCCGTTCAGATCGAGATTACTTGCCGACCTGCTTTTCCTTGATTTCCGCCAGGGTCTTGCAGTCGATGCACAGATCCGCAGTAGGACGGGCTTCGAGGCGCTTGACGCCGATCTCGATGCCGCAGGATTCGCACCAGCCGTATTCTTCGTCCTGGATCAGCTCCAGCGTCTTGTCGATTTTCTTGATCAACTTGCGCTCGCGGTCGCGGGCGCGCAGCTCGAGGGCGAATTCTTCTTCCTGGCTGGCACGGTCGGCCGGATCAGGGAAGTTGGCCGCTTCATCCTTCATGTGATCAACAGTACGGTCGACTTCCTGCATCAAGTCCTGTTTCCACTTGTTCAGGATCTTGGTGAAGTGCGCACGCATTGGGGCGCCCATGTACTCTTCACCGGCTTTCGGAACGTAAGGTTCGAAACCGCTGATCGTCGTTTGCTGCTGTTGCTTTGCTTGGGTGGGCATGAAATGGACCGCCTCTACTCTTGTAATCCATTGCGCAGGATTGCTCCATCACCGACACCTGCCGGCCCTGCGGCTGCAAGCGGGCGAACTTACCAGATCAAATCGGCCTGCGCTACTCCCGGATGTCGAGGCCCCGGCGGGTGGCGCTTGCAAATGTTTGGCAAGCCGTGTCTGGTGGTGTTGAAGACCTGTTCAATCACTGATTTTAGTCAATCCTGGAGCGTACGCTCATATCGTTACAGTCCAGCGTTCTTGAGGCTGTGACCGCTGAGGGTTCTCGCTCGTTCCGGCAGATGGGTAGAATCGTCTCTTTTTCCCTGCCGAAGGAAAACCAATGGCTCAGCCCTACAGTGCGCGCAGTCGTGCGATCGAACCGTTCCATGTGATGGCGCTGCTGGCGCGGGCCAATGAATTGCAGGCTGAAGGCCACGATGTGATCCATCTGGAGATCGGCGAGCCGGACTTCACCACCGCCGAGCCGATCATCCGTGCCGGGCAAGCGGCGCTGACGGCAGGCAAGACCCGCTACACCGCCGCGCGCGGCATTCCGGAGCTGCGCGAGGCGATTGCCGGGTTTTATCAATCGCGTTATGGCTTGAACATCGATCCGCGACGGATTCTGATCACGCCGGGTGGCTCCGGTGCATTGCTGTTGGCTAGCGCGCTGCTGGTCGACCCCGGCAAACACTGGCTGCTGGCGGATCCAGGTTACCCGTGCAACCGACACTTCCTGCGCTTGGTCGAAGGCGCGGCGCAGCTTGTTCCTGTCGGGCCGGACGTGCGCTATCAACTGACCCCGGATCTGGTCGAGCGCCATTGGGATCACGACAGCGTCGGCGCACTGGTCGCCTCGCCAGCCAACCCGACTGGCACGATTCTGACTCGCGATGAACTGGCCGGGTTATCCACAGCCATCAAGGCTAAGCATGGACATCTGGTGGTGGACGAGATCTATCACGGCCTGACGTACGGCACCGATGCCGCCAGCGTGCTGGAAGTCGATGACAGCGCTTTTGTCCTGAACAGTTTCTCCAAGTACTTCGGCATGACCGGCTGGCGTCTGGGCTGGCTCGTCGCGCCGGAGGCGGCGGTCAGTGATCTGGAAAAACTGGCGCAGAACCTCTACATCAGCGCCCCGAGCATGGCGCAATACGCTGCATTGGCATGTTTCGAACCGGACACCATCGCCATTCTGGAAGAGCGCCGCGCGGAATTCGGCCGTCGTCGCGATTTCCTCCTGCCGGCCCTGCGCGAGTTGGGTTTCAACATCGCCGTGGAGCCTGAAGGCGCGTTCTATTTGTACGCCGATATCAGCCAGTTCGGCGGCGATGCCTTCGCGTTCTGCCGTCATTTCCTCGAAACCGAACATGTCGCGTTCACTCCCGGACTGGATTTCGGTCGCTATCAGGCCAGCCATCATGTGCGTTTTGCCTACACGCAAAACCTCCCTCGCTTACAGGAAGCGGTGGAGCGAATCGCGCGTGGCTTGAAGAGTTGGCAAGGCTGATGCGTTTTTATCCTGCTCTGGAAGAGGCGCGACTGATCCGGCGTTACAAGCGTTTTCTCGCCGATATCGAAACCGTTAACGGCGAGTTGCTGACCATTCACTGCCCCAACACTGGTTCGATGCTCAATTGCCAGGTTGAGGGTGGGCAGGTCTGGTTCAGTCGCTCGAATGACCCCAAGCGTAAATTGCCCGGTACTTGGGAGATTGGCGAAACCCCGCAGGGTCGGTTGTTTTGCGTGAATACCGCCCGCGCCAACGGTTTGGTTGAGGAGGCGTTGCAGGCTGGCGTTATCACTGAGTTGAACGGCTTTACCGCGTTGAAGCGCGAAGTGGCGTACGGGCAGGAAAAAAGCCGTATCGATTTTCGCCTCGAATACCCGAGCGGGCCAGCTTACGTGGAAGTGAAAAGCGTCACCCTGGGCTTCGACGGTACGGCGGTGGCGGCGTTTCCCGATGCTGTGACCCAGCGCGGTGCCAAGCATTTGCGTGAACTGGCACATCTGGCGCGGGACGGGATCCGGGCGGTGCAGTTGTATTGCGTCAATCTCACCGGGATTGAAGCGGTGCGGCCGGCGAAGGAAATTGATTCGGCCTACGCCGATGCGCTTCTCGAAGCGGTCGCTTGTGGCGTTGAAGTTCTGGCGTATGGCGTGCGTCTGGACCATGAAGAGATGGTCATCGACCGGCGTCTCGACGTGCTGCTTAACGGTTAAACATCGATCCACAGCCCTTGTGCATCTTCCCGGCAAGGGATGGCGCTGAGTGCTTGCCCGGCGCAAGGCCCGGCAACGCATTCACCATCCTCGATCAGAAACAGTGCGCCGTGGGTGGCGCACTGGATCAGGCTGTTGCTCGGGTCGAGAAACTGGTCGGGTTGCCAGTCCAGCCCCACGCCCCGGTGTGGGCAGCGATTGAGGTAGACGAAGGCCTGCCCGTTGCGGCGCACGGCGAACAGGCTTTTCCCGTCGACGTCAAAACCCCGGCTGGTGGCTTCGGCGAGTTCGGCGCCCGTGCAGAGAAACTTCATGGCTATCCTCTAATGTCCGCTCGTGTCTGGATATGTCCGAGCTTGACGTTTAAATGCAAACAATTATCAAATGGCGGCCTTCGCCCGCAGGGCGGCTGGCAGGGGCGAGGATACTTGGCCTGTCATCCGGATGCCCGGGAAAAACTTCTTTCAAGGAAGCTGTGTATGCGCCTGAGTACTCGCGTTGTTGTGCTGTGTGCCGGACTGTTCGTCAGCCATCAGGCTGCAGCGGCCGATTTGCCGCAACGTTGGGTCAGCGCCGGCGGTGCGCTGTCGGAATGGGTCAGTGCGTTGGGCGGCGAGTCGAAGCTGGTCGGCGTTGACACCACCAGCCAGCATCCGGAGTCGTTGAAGGCGCTGCCGAGCATTGGTTATCAGCGCAGCCTTTCCGCTGAGGGCATTCTCAGTCTGCGCCCGGACATTCTTATCGGCACCGAAGAAATGGGCCCGCCGCCGGTGCTGTCACAGGTCAAGGCCGCCAAGGTTCAGGTGGAGTTGTTCTCGGCTCAGCCGGATCTGCCGACACTGGAGAAAAACGTCACCCATCTGGGCCAGTTGCTCGGCACAGAAGCCCAGGCAAAGCAGCTACTGCAAAGTTATCAACAGCAACTCGATGCGCAGAAGGTACGGGTGGTTCAGGTGCAAACCAAACAAAAAGCGCCGGGTGTGCTGTTGTTGCTTGGACATGCCGGAGGTAAACCATTAATCGCCGGCAAGGACACCGCCGCTGACTGGCTGCTGCAACAGGCGGGCGGACATAATCTGGCAACTCACACGGGTTACAAACCGTTCTCCGTGGAATCCCTCGCCAGTCTCGATCCTGAAGTGTTGGTATTCGCCGACCGTGCATTGACCGGAGACGCGGCGAAAGCGGCGCTGTTCAAGGAAAACCCGATTCTCGATTCAAGTCGCGCGGCCAAAGCCGGCCGAGTGCTGGAACTGGACCCGACCCTGTTGGTTGGTGGCCTTGGACCACGTTTGCCGGCAGCGCTGAAAACCCTGTCTGACGGTTTCTATCCGGCCAAGAGCGGCCAATGACCACATTGGTAAAACCCCGTGGCTTGTTCATTGGTCTGACGCTTCTGTGCTTATTGGCGATCTGGCTGTCGCTGGCATTGGGGCCGGTCAGCTTGCCGCTGTTCGATACATTGCGCGCCGCATTGCGCATGCTCGGCGTGCCGCTGGCGCCGGACGGTCTGGAGCAGGCAGAACTGATCCTCGGGCAGATTCGTCTGCCGCGAACCTTGCTCGGGTTGGCGGTTGGCGGTGTGCTGGCGCTGTCCGGTGTGGCGATGCAGGGCTTGTTCCGTAATCCACTGGCGGATCCAGGACTGGTGGGGGTTTCCAGCGGCGCAGCGCTGGGTGCGGCGATTGCGATTGTCGGTGGCTCGTTTTTTGGTGGCTTGCCGGAGTGGTTCGGGCCGTATCTGCTGTCGCTCTGCGCGTTTCTCGGCGGCCTCGGGGTGACGGCGCTGGTTTATCGCCTCGGTCGCCGTAACGGTCAGACCAATGTGGCGACCATGTTGCTTGCGGGTATTGCCCTGACCGCGCTGGCCGGTTCGGCGGTCGGCCTGTTCACTTATCTGGCGGATGACGCGACCCTGCGCACGCTGACGTTCTGGAACCTCGGCAGTCTCAACGGCGCCAGTTACGCGCGGCTGTGGCCATTGCTGATCATCAGCGCCGGCGTGGCGTTGTGGTTGCCACGTCGGGCGAAAGCGCTGAATGCCTTGCTGCTTGGAGAATCCGAGGCTGGGCATTTGGGCATTGATGTCGAGCGGCTCAAGCGTGAACTGGTTTTCTGCACGGCGCTGGGGGTTGGCGCAGCAGTGGCGGCCGCTGGGATGATCGGTTTTGTCGGGCTGGTGGTGCCGCATCTGGTGCGGTTGCTGGCGGGGCCGGATCACAAAGTGCTGCTGCCGGCATCGGTGCTGGCCGGGGCGAGTCTGTTGTTGCTGGCTGATCTGGTCGCGCGTTTGGCCCTGGCGCCGGCGGAGTTGCCGATCGGTATTGTCACCGCGTTTATCGGTGCGCCGTTCTTCCTTTATCTGCTGCTGCGAGGACGCGCCTGATGTTGCGTGCGCAAAATTTGCACATCCAGCGTGGGCGCAAGGCAGTGCTCAGCGATGTAACGCTGCAACTTGAACCGGGCGAAGTGCTCGGTGTGCTCGGACCGAACGGCGCTGGCAAAAGTACTTTGCTGGGCGCCTTGTGCGGTGAGTTGGCGGCGAGTGCGGGCGAGGTTTCGCTCGACGGGCAGGCATTGAGTCAATGGACTGGCCCGCAGCGTGCGCAACGATTGGCGGTGTTGCCACAAGTGTCGACCCTGGATTTCGCCTTTCGCGTTGAAGAAGTGGTCGGCATGGGCCGCTTGCCTTGGCAAAGCGGTCGGGTACGTGACGACGAAATCATTGCGGCGGCTTTGGCGGCGGCGGATGCCGGACACTTGAGCGGGCGCAGTTATCTGGCGCTGTCCGGTGGCGAACGGCAGCGTGTGCATCTGGCGCGGGTGCTGGCGCAATTGTGGCCGGGCAAGGCCGGGCAGACGTTGCTGTTGGATGAGCCAACATCGATGCTTGATCCGCTGCATCAGCACACTACGCTGCAGGCTGTGCGCGAGTTTGCCGATCGTGGCGCGGCGGTGTTGGTGATCCTGCATGATCTGAATCTGGCGGCGCGTTATTGTGATCGCATTCTGCTGCTGGAAGGTGGGCGTCCGGTGGCGTTGGATACACCGCAGCAGGTTTTGCGTCCGGACAGGCTCCAAGCCGTGTTCGGTCTCGAAGTCTTGGTGCAGCCGCACCCGGAGCGTGGGCATCCGCTGATCATCGCCCGCTGATTTCTCATCGAGGTGATTGCATGCGTGGCTTGTGGCTGTTGGCGGTGGTGTTGCTTGCGGGGTGTCAGCATGCTGTGGCGCCACCGCCGGTCAGTGGCGAGATTCGCGACCTGCGCAGCGGTGAAGTGCTGACGGCGCAGCAGTTGTTGAAGCGCTTGGCTGAGCCTGAGCGGTTGATCATCGGCGAGCAGCATGACAATGCCGACCATCACGCAGCGCAATTGTGGTTGTTGCGCTCGCTCGGTGAGCAACGGCCGCAGGGCGGTCTGCTATTGGAAATGCTTACGCCGGATCAGCAGCCTCGCGTTGAGCAAGTGCGCCAGACGACAACGCCGCCCGCTGACCTCCCTGGCGCATTGGTCTGGCAGGATGGCTGGGACTGGAATCTCTATGGACCCATTGTCCGTTTTGCTCTCAAGCAACCGTATCCAATCCTGGCGGCGAATCTGACCAACGCCGAAATCCGCACCTTCTATCGTGATCCACCGGTGTTGAAGGGGAAGCGCAGCAATGCTGAATCGGTGAAAACTGTATTGCTGGAACAGATCAGCGATTCCCACTGTGGCCTGTTGCCCGAATCACAGATGCCGGCGATGCTCGCCGTTCAGCAACAGCGTGATCGGCGGATGGCCGAACGCTTGTTGGCTGCACCGAAACCTGCTCTGTTGCTGGTCGGTGCGTGGCATGCACGCAAGGATGTTGGCGTGCCGCTGCACGTTGTGGATTTGGGCGCCACTGAGTCACCGACAGTGCTGATGCTGGCAGAGCAGGGCGGCGAAGTGACCGCGGCGATGGCTGATTACGTTTGGTATACGCCTGCTACACCAAAGCAGGATTACTGCGAGCAGATGCGCAAACAGTTCGGCAAATGACTTTTCCACAGGCAAAAAAAGACCCGGTTAAAAAACCGGGTCAAATAACCGTGATTAGCCTGATGAGGAGATAATCTGAGAGTCCGAACCAAGGGCTTTTCAGAATATCGACTGATCTCGCGACCAGTTGTGATAATCATAGCGATTCTCATTACCGCGTCAACAATTGTTTTCTCATTTCTTTGAATCGGACTTGGAAACGGCCGCAATGGCCCGAAATCAAAGGGCTTGGTCTTAGCTTTTGTTTGCGCTCAATTGGCTGACTTGCTTGTTCAGTTGGCCGATTCTTCGCGCCATGCTCTCGATGAGGCTGTGTGCGATCTTTGGATTGGTGCGGGTCATGCTCAAGAATTGCTCACCGGGAATCAGCATCACCGTACTTGGCTCCCGGGCAATGACCGTGGCATTGCGCGGCTCGCCGGTGAACACGGCCATGGCACCGAAGATCTCGTCCTTGACCACGTCTCCCACCTTAAGTCCGTCCACAAACGCCTCGGCATGCCCGTCGATGATCACAAACACATGGTCAGCAGCGTCACCCTGGTCAATCAGTGTTTCCCCTGCTTCAACCCGTTTGAAGCCATTGGTACTGCGAAACTCTCGCGGCTTCAGTTCCGCGACAGCATGGACAAGGATCGCCACTTGCCCCAGCAGATACTCGAGAAACTGTTCTGCCCGACGAGAGTCAGCGAATAAATGCTGGAAGACTTCCGGACGTCGATAGGGCGTCAGGCGTAACGCGCCCTCACTGCATAAGCGGCAATCCGCCCAGTCGTCACCTTGCTGAAGGCCGATCAAATCGCCCTCCTGCCAATAAAACAGTGGGCGGGTTCCGATGCAGCCATTGATCACACCGTCATTGAGCAGAAACAACTGATCAGCGGGTAACTGCGGTATCAGATCGTCCGTCGCTTCAAGTTGCAGAACCGGCCCGCAAGGCAACAGATCGCGCAGCCACAGCGCGGGCAAGCTTTGCAAACGGTTGATCAAGGCATCGACGCGAGCCGATTGTTCCCCCAGTAAATACATAACGGTCTATGCCCGTTCAGTTCTTGTGGCGCGAGGAGATGGCTTCAAGCTGTTTGTTCAGGGCGTCCTTGCGTTCGGCGGGGATGTCGTTCCAGTGAACATCCATCAGCGCGCCTTCGATCGCATACAACAACACCTTCGATGCGCGAAACCCGCGGGTACGCACGGCCCGGTAGGCGTCCACCGCGCCCAGGCGACGCAAGTCGGAGGCGCTGTGGATGCCCACGGCATGCAGCCATTGCGCCGACGTCTTGCCAAGATTCTTCAGGTGTTGCAGTTCATCATTCATCAAGCCTCCTTGCGACGGCCGAATGGTGCGTGGGCGAGCTTCTCAGGAGTGTAGCCATCAGTAGGAAAAGCGTGGTTGTTTGGTCGGATTCAACGCAAACGCTTCTAAGAAAGGGCGCTGTATAAGGTTGCGAAAGCTCTGCTGACGCAGGGAGACGGGGAGAAAAACTGATAAATGTGGGAGCGAGCTTGCTCGCGAAAGCGGTCTGACTCTGACGTAGGGTCACTGACACTACGCCTTCGCGAGCAAGCTCGCTCCCACAGGAGGGAAGCGTTGTGTCAGAGAGGCAAAGAACTATCCGCGAGTGCGATAACGCAAACGCGTACCAAAATTCATCGACATCAGAATTTCGTCGGCACTCAGTTCCGGCGGAAAGTACGCCCCGGAAATCTGCGCGTGGGCCAGGCTCGCACCTTCCAGCGATGCATTACGGAAATCGATGCCACGCAAATCGGCGGAGCGGAAGTACGCGTCGCGGAAATCCACGCCATCGGCATTCAGTTCACGCAAATCGAGCCCACGAAAATCGCCACCGACCATATCGATCGGGCCATCCTGTGGACGCTCCTTGTTGAAGCCTGTGATGTCGTCTTTGTGCAGCAAGGCATACAGCGGGGTGTCGAGAAGTTTCGGCTGGCTCATGTCATATCACCGTTGGTTTTATGACGCCAGTATAGTGCCACTATTTGACGGCCGTGAAGCAAGCGAGGGCTTCACGGCCGAAATAGTTTCTTACAGGCCTGGCAGGCGCTGACGAATCTGCGCAACCACGGTGTCCAGCGTGCCGGACTCATTGGTCTGCACGCGTTTGCTGCGCAGGATTTCTTCCGGCGTCAGCGCTTCGCGGTTGGCCTGCTGCGCTTCGATCACGGCCAGCGTAGCGTCGGACGGATCCTGTTTGTCCGCCTGACGAATCGCCAGCCAGCTTTCGATCACCGCTTGCGGCGCGTTGCAGTCGAGGATCAGGAATGGCGTGCCGGTGGCTTCGGCAATTTTTGCCGCGTTGTCGCGTTGTTCGCGCTTCAGATAAGTCGCGTCGATCACCACCGGGAAACCGGCGTGCAGGATCACTTCAGCGATTTCATGCAGCCGCGCATAAGTGGCGGCGCTGGCGTCGGCGCTGTAAATGCCGGCCTGCACATCATTGGCAACAGTCTGCTCACCGAACAGACGCTTGCGTTCTACGTCCGAACGCAGACGAATCGCGCCCAGCGCTTCGACCAGGCGCATGGCCACGTGGCTCTTGCCGACAGCGGAAACGCCGTGAGTGATGGCCATGAAACGCGAAGGAATGGTGCTGTAGCTTTCGGCCAGGTTGGCGTAGTTGCGGTATTGGCGCAGGGTGGTGGCGCGCTGCACCGGGGACGCGTCCGCCGGCATACTGAACAGTGCAACCTTGGCGCGAACCAGTGCGCGGTAGGCTTTATAGAAGTTCAGCACTTCCAGACCTTGATAATCGCCGGTCTGCTCCAGGTATTGGCTGATGAAACGGCGCGCCAGGGATTTCAGGCCACGGTCTTCCAGGTCCATCGCGAGGAAACCGGTGTCGGCCCAGACGTCAGTGAAGCGGAAGGGTTCGTTGAACTCGATGCAGTCGAAGATCACCACTTTGCCGTCGATGACCGTGGCGTTGCCCAGGTGAATATCGCCGTGGCATTCACGGGTGAAACCTTCGGCCTTGCGTTGCGCGAACAGTGGCTTGAGACGCTCGAAGCTGCTTTCGGCCCAGGCTTTCAGCGCCTCGAGTTGCAGCAAATCGTTTTTGTCGCTGAGGAACGGCAGGATCTGCTCGAAGTTTTGCGAGACCGGCGCCATCACACTGTCCGGGGTGCCTGCGTCGTGTTCGGCGGGGACTTTTGGCGCCGTGAGGTGGAAGTGAGCGATCTGCTGCGCCATCTCGTCGATGTGCTGGGTGGTCAGTTCGCCGTTGGCTTGCAGGGTGCTGAGCAAACCGGTCTGCGGGAACTGGCGCATTTTCAGCACATATTCGATGGCCGGACCGTCGCCGCCCAATTGCGGTGCTTCGACGCTGCCGGTCACCGGCAACACTTCCAGATACAAATCATCAGTCAGACGCTGGTTCAGACGCAGTTCTTCGGCGCAGAAATGCGCACGCGAGTCGAGACCGGTGAAATCGAGAAAGCCGAAGTTGACCGGTTTCTTCACTTTATAAGCAAAGGGGCCGGTGAGGATCACCCACGAGATATGGGTTTCGATGACCTGGAACCCTTCAACGGGGTGCGGGTAGAGGGCCGGGTTTTGCAGGGCAGCGATCAGTGACTGGCTCACGGGCGATCCTTCAGAGACTGGGGGAAATTCGAGGTCGCCATTATGGCCGCTCGCCAGCCTGACGCAAACCTCGGAGCGCTCCTGTTGAGTATGAATAAAGTGCGTATAATCCGCCGCCATGACTCGAACTCGATCTCCCCGTACCAAGAAAAAACCACCCTCCAAGGGCCTCAGCCCATGGTTGAGCTGGGCCATTAAACTCAGTCTGGTCGGCCTTGTCGTGCTGGCCGGCTTCGCCGTTTACCTCGATGCCGTGGTGCAGGAGAAATTCTCCGGCAAGCGCTGGACCATCCCGGCCAAGGTTTACGCGCGGCCGCTCGAGCTGTTCGTCGGACAAAAGCTCAGCAAGGACGATTTCCTCACCGAACTCGATGCCCTCGGCTATCGTCGCGAAGCCGTGAGCAATGGCCCCGGCGCTGCAGCCGTCAGTGGCAATACGGTCGATCTGAATACCCGTGGCTTCCAGTTCTATGAAGGCCTGGAAAAACCGCAGCCGGTGCGCGTGCGTTTCTCCGGCGACTATGTGGCTGAACTGTCGGCGACCAACGGTTCGAAATTGTCCGTGGTGCGTCTTGAGCCGCTGATGATTGGCGGCATTTATCCAAAAAATCTCGAAGACCGCATTCTGATCAAACTAGATCAGGTGCCGCCGTATCTGCTCGAAACACTGGTCGCCGTGGAAGACCGCGATTACTACAGCCACTGGGGCGTGTCGCCGAAGTCGATTGCCCGCGCTGTCTGGGTCAACACCTCGGGCGGCAAGATGACTCAGGGCGGCAGTACGCTGACCCAGCAGCTGGTGAAAAACTTCTACCTGACCAGCGAACGCAGCCTGACCCGCAAGCTCACTGAAGCGATGATGGCGATGCTGCTGGAGCTGCATTACGACAAGAGAGAAATCCTTGAGGCCTACCTCAACGAAGTCTTCGTCGGACAGGACGGCCAACGTGCGGTGCACGGTTTCGGTCTGGCCAGTCAGTTCTTCTTCGGCCAGCCATTGTCCGAGCTGAAACTGCATCAGGTGGCGTTGCTGGTCGGCATGGTCAAAGGCCCGTCCTATTACAACCCGCGTCGTAATCCCGAGCGTGCGCTGGAGCGTCGTAACCTGGTGCTCGATGTGCTTGAGCAGCAAGGCGTGGCGACGGCCGAACAGGTCGAAGCGGCGAAGAAAATGCCGCTGGGTGTGACCACACGCGGCAAGCTCGCCGACAGCTCGTTTCCGGGCTTTATCGATCTGGTCAAACGCCAGCTGCGTGAAGACTACCGCGACGAAGACTTGACCGAAGAAGGCCTGCGCATCTTCACCAGCTTCGACCCGATCCTGCAGATGAAAGCCGAAGCGTCGGTCAACGACACCTTTAAACGTCTGTCCGGGCGTAAAGGCTCCGATGATGTGGAAGCGGCGATGGTCGTGACCAATCCGGAAACCGGTGAGGTACAGGCCATGATTGGCAGCCGTCAGGCCAGTTATGCCGGTTTCAACCGCGCGCTGGATGCGGTGCGGCCAATTGGTTCGTTGATCAAACCGGCGGTGTATCTGACCGCGCTGGAAAAACCGAGCCAGTACACACTGACCAGTTGGCTGTCGGACGACCCGTTGTCGGTCAAAGGCGCTAACGGGCAAGTGTGGAAACCACAGAACTATGACCGCCGCTCCCACGGTACGGTGTTTCTCTATCAAGGCCTGGCGCATTCCTACAACCTGTCGACCTCGCGTCTGGGTCTGGAAGTCGGCGTACCTAACGTGCTCAAGACGTTGGGCCGTCTGGGCGTGACGCGTGAGTTTCCGGCGTTCCCGTCGATGTTGCTCGGTGCTGGCGGCATGACCCCGATCGAAGTGGCGACCATGTACCAGACCCTCGCCAACGGTGGTTTCAACACGCCGATGCGCGGGATTCGCAGCGTACTGACCGCTGAGGGCGAGCCGCTCAAGCGTTATCCGTTCCAGATCGAGCAGCGCTTCGATCCGGCGTCCATTTATCTGATCCAGAACGCCATGCAGCGCGTGATGCGTGAAGGTACCGGCAGCTCGGTTTATAACGTGCTGCCCAAGACTCTGACGCTGGCGGGCAAAACCGGCACCAGTAACGATTCCCGCGACAGCTGGTTCGCCGGCTTCAGTCAGGATCTGCTGGCGGTGGTCTGGCTGGGCCGCGATGACAACGGCAAGACGCCGTTCACCGGTGCCACCGGTGCACTGCAGGTCTGGACCAGTTTCATGCGCAAGGCCGATCCGCTGCCGCTGGACATGCCGCAACCGGATAACGTCGTGCAGGCGTGGGTCGATTCGCGTACCGGACAAGGCTCCGATGCCAACTGCCCAGGGGCGGTGCAGATGCCGTATATTCGCGGCAGCGAACCGCCACCCGGCGCCGCGTGTGCGGGCGAAACGCCCGCTTCCGGCGAGTCGGTGATGGATTGGGTCAAGGGCTGGATGAATTAAGCAAAGAGGGTTTCAAGTGAACAAGTGGTTGATTCCAGCGGTGACCGCCGTGGCTTTGCTCAGCGGCTGCTCTACCGTACAGCGTGGTTCGATTCCGGTGGTTGACTCCGGTACTGCGGTGTCCAACAGCGAACGTATTTCGGCCAATGGCGGTTTCCGCCAAACGACGGTCAAGCGTCCTGCGCAGGGCCAGACTCAGGCGATCCCGCAAGGTGATACTGGCGTGGTGGTGATGGTGCCGGGTGGCGGCGCTGCCGTTTCGACTCCGATCAGCTCTTCTCCAATCGTCCCGGGTCCGGCACCCGGTGGTATCACGTCGGGGCCGTACAATCCTTCTTCGGTTGAATCGACGCCGATCAACTCCGGCAGCTACAGCATGCCGTCGACCCCGAGCGGCATTCCTTCGGCCAGCAGTGGCGGTGGTCTGTCGGCCGACGAGCAACTGGACGGTCCGGTGCTTGCCTTGCTGACGACGGCTCAACAGCAACAGGCCGGCGGCGACCTCAACGGTGCCTCGTCCAGCCTTGAGCGCGCACAACGCGTCGCTCCGCGTGAGCCGCAAGTGCTTTATCGCCTGGCGCAGGTGCGCATGGCTCAAGGTGATGCGCCGCAAGCCGAACAGTTTGCTCGTCGTGCGCTGACCATGGCCAACGGTCGTCCGGACCTGCAAGCCAGCCTGTGGGAAATCATCGCCCAGTCCCGTGAGAAACAAGGCGATTCCGCCGGCGCCGCTCAGGCCCGTCAGAAGGCCAAGGTTTCGCTGTAATGGATGCTCGCTTCCCGAAAATCGCCGATCAGCTGTTGCTGATCGAGCGTGAACTGCGCACTCAGGGCTGGTGGGATGAAGTTCAGCCGTCAGCAGAAGCGTTGAGCAGTGTCGAGCCGTTTTCGGTCGATACGCTGGACTTCGAGCAATGGCTGCAATGGATCTTCCTGCCACGCATGAAGATGATCCTCGAACAGGATCTGCCATTGCCGAATGCCTCGGGTATTCAGGAAATGGCCGAAATGGTCTTCGCCCAGCGCAACCTGGGTGGCAAGGATCGTCAGTTGCAGGTGCTGCTCAAAGAGTTTGACCTGCTGATCACTGCCTCGCGCTGATACCGAATCTGTGTAGGAGCTGCCGAAGGCTGCGATCTTTTGATCGTTAAAGTCAAAAGATCGCAGCCTCGTTTCACTCGACAGCTCCTACAGTCCTGCAGATGCCTATTGGCAATTCTCGGCTATCTGTTTCTGAGCCTCGACAATGCGCTCCTGCCGCTGCGCATCATCCAGCCTCCGCAACTGTCCCTCCACTTCCTCCCTCAATCGTGGATTGTTCTGCAATTGCGCCAGATTCGTGCGTGCCTGCTCGCAAAACTGCTTGAGCTGTGCCTGTTGGTCGGCGACCTGTTTCTTCACCTTGTCATCAATCGCCTTCTGATCACCAAGCACGCCACTGCCCGGCATTGCCGCCGGTCTCGGTGGAGGCGAGGAGGGCGTCTGGATTGTCGTCGATGGCTGACCCTGCGGCGGCTGCGCATCAAAGTGCGTGACGCCCTGGGCATCGACCCATTTGTAGATTTGAGCGGCCGTGCAACATGGGCTGAGGCCGATCAGCAGAGTGAGGAGGAGCGTTCGCATGCTGATTCCTTGGCAAAATTGCGCAATTGACACTAACAGAGTAGCGGTTTTCAGGTTTTTTCTTGCGTTCTCATGTGCTTACCCACAATTAACCACACAGACGACTTGACTTGGAGAGGGCGAAACAGAAGAATCCAAAGTCCGCTGTAGAGGGACTGCCAGAAGCAGACCCACTCGGTAGATCATGAGGCGCACATCCGCGCCGACCTGTTACACCCGCAACGCGTTACCTCGCGCTGGGTGGGAAAGGCCCGCAACACTTGGGACGATCCCAATACTTGCTCAGTCAGTGCTGACGTAGTCGGCGACCACCGTCGCTCATGCTCTGCCGAGAAGTAAACCTATTAAGACCCGCCCCTTTTTTGTGGACGGTATTCTGGCGTTTTAGAGGTGAACAACGTGGAGCTTTTATCTGGCGGTGAGATGCTCGTCCGCTTTTTGCGTGACGAAGGCGTCAAATATATCTACGGGTACCCGGGTGGTGCTCTCCTGCATGTTTACGATGCCCTGTTCAAAGAACCGGAAGTGACTCACATCCTGGTTCGTCACGAACAAGCGGCAACCCATATGGCTGACGGTTATGCCCGTGCCACCGGTAAAGCCGGCGTGGTATTGGTGACGTCCGGTCCTGGCGCCACAAACGCCATCACCGGTATCGCGACCGCCTATATGGACTCGATTCCAATGGTGATCATTTCCGGTCAGGTGCCAAGCACCATGGTCGGCACCGACGCGTTCCAGGAAACCGACATGATCGGTATCTCCCGGCCGATCGTGAAGCACAGCTTCATGATCAAGCACGCTTCGGAAATCCCGGAAGTCATGAAGAAGGCCTTCTACCTGGCGCAATCCGGTCGTCCGGGCCCGGTCGTGGTCGATATCCCGAAAGACATGACCAATCCGGCCGAGAAATTCGAATACATCTTCCCGAAGAAAGCCAAGCTGCGTTCCTACAGCCCGGCCGTTCGCGGTCACTCCGGGCAAATCCGCAAGGCAGCAGAAATGCTTCTGGCGGCCAAGCGTCCGGTCATGTACTCCGGTGGCGGCGTGATCCTCGGCAACGGTTCCGCACCGCTGACCGAACTGGCGAAAATGCTCAACTTGCCTGTGACCAACACGTTGATGGGCCTGGGCGGTTTCCCTGGCACTGATCGTCAGTTCATCGGCATGCTCGGCATGCACGGCAGCTACACCGCCAACCTGGCAATGCACCATGCTGACGTGATCCTCGCGGTCGGCGCGCGTTTCGACGATCGTGTGATCAACGGCGCGGCGAAGTTCTGCCCGAACGCCAAGATCATCCATATCGACATCGACCCGGCTTCGATTTCCAAGACCATCAAGGCTGACGTGCCAATTGTTGGCCCGGTGGAGAGCGTCCTGACCGAAATGGTCGCGATTCTCAAGGAAATCGGCGAGACCCCGAACAAGGAGTCCGTGGCCAGTTGGTGGAAGCAGGTGGATGAATGGCGCGGTGATCGCGGCCTGTTCCCTTACGAGAAGGGCGACGGCAGCCTGATCAAGCCGCAGACCGTGATCGAAACCCTCTGCGAAGTGACCAAGGGCGATGCCTTCATCACTTCCGACGTGGGCCAGCACCAGATGTTCGCGGCGCAGTACTACACGTTCAACAAGCCGAATCGCTGGATCAACTCCGGTGGTCTGGGCACCATGGGCTTCGGTTTCCCGGCGGCCATGGGCATCAAGTTGAGCTTCCCGGATGACGACGTTGCCTGCGTCACCGGCGAAGGCAGTATCCAGATGAACATCCAGGAACTGTCGACCTGCC
The DNA here is from genome assembly GCF_902497745.1 of Pseudomonas fluorescens. Lineage (GTDB taxonomy): Bacteria > Pseudomonadota > Gammaproteobacteria > Pseudomonadales > Pseudomonadaceae > Aquipseudomonas > Aquipseudomonas fluorescens_BM. The sequence continues at coordinate 6,695 of NZ_CABVHJ010000007.1, read as the reverse complement.
TGCAATATGGCTTGCCAGTCAAAATCGTCATCCTGAACAACGGTGTTCTGGGGATGGTTCGTCAGTGGCAGGACATGAGCTACGGCAGCCGTCACTCGCACTCCTACATGGAATCGCTGCCTGACTTCGTCAAGCTGGCTGAAGCCTACGGTCACGTTGGCGTACGCATCACCGAATCGAAAGATTTGAAGTCGAAGATGGCAGAAGCGTTCGCCATGAAGGATCGCCTGGTCGTGATCGATATTTCGGTCGACACCAGCGAGCACGTCTATCCGATGCAGATCAAAGACGGCTCGATGCGCGATATGTGGCTGAGCAAGACGGAGCGTACTTAATCATGCGGCACATTATTTCCTTGCTTCTGGAAAACGAACCCGGCGCTTTGTCTCGCGTAGTCGGCCTGTTCTCGCAGCGCAACTACAACATCGAAAGCCTGACCGTGGCCCCGACCGAAGACCCGACTTTGTCGCGTCTGACGCTGACCACCGTTGGTCACGATGAAGTCATCGAGCAGATCACCAAAAACCTGAACAAGCTGATCGAAGTGGTCAAGCTGGTGGACCTGTCGGAAAGTGCTCACATCGAGCGCGAACTGATGCTGGTCAAGGTCAAGGCCACTGGCGCCCAGCGCGCCGAGATCAAACGCACCACCGATATTTACCGTGGACAGATCGTCGACGTCAGTGCCAGCGTGTATACCGTTCAACTGACCGGTACCAGCGACAAGCTCGACAGCTTCATTCAGTCCATCGGCACCGCATCGATTCTGGAAACCGTCCGTAGCGGCGTGACCGGCATTGCCCGCGGCGACAAAGTACTCAGCATCTAAACCAAATTAGCGAATGGCCTGAACGGCCTGGATATAAAGGGGAAATTCATGAAAGTTTTCTACGATAAAGACTGCGACCTGTCGATCATCCAGGGCAAGAAAGTTGCCATCATCGGTTACGGTTCCCAGGGCCACGCCCAAGCGTGCAACCTGAAAGACTCCGGTGTCGACGTTACCGTTGGTCTGCGTAAAGGTTCGGCCACCGTTGCCAAAGCTGAAGCTCACGGCCTGAAAGTGACCGACGTTGCTTCCGCTGTTGCGGCTGCCGACCTGGTCATGATCCTGACCCCGGACGAGTTCCAGTCCTCCCTGTACAAAAACGAAATCGAGCCGAACATCAAGAAAGGCGCCACCCTGGCCTTCTCCCACGGCTTCGCGATCCACTACAACCAGGTTGTTCCGCGTGCCGACCTCGACGTGATCATGATCGCGCCGAAAGCTCCGGGCCACACCGTGCGTTCCGAGTTCGTGAAAGGCGGCGGTATCCCTGACCTGATCGCGATCTACCAGGACGCCTCGGGCAATGCGAAAAACGTTGCACTGTCCTACGCTGCTGGCGTTGGTGGCGGTCGCACCGGCATCATCGAAACCACTTTCAAGGACGAGACCGAAACCGACCTGTTCGGCGAACAAGCCGTTCTGTGCGGCGGTACCGTTGAACTAGTCAAAGCCGGTTTCGAAACTCTGGTTGAAGCTGGCTACGCGCCGGAAATGGCCTACTTCGAGTGCCTGCACGAACTGAAGCTGATCGTTGACCTCATGTACGAAGGCGGTATCGCCAACATGAACTATTCGATCTCCAACAATGCCGAATACGGCGAGTACGTGACTGGTCCGGAAGTGATCAACGCCGAATCCCGTCAGGCCATGCGCAACGCCCTGAAACGTATTCAGGACGGCGAATACGCCAAAATGTTCATCAGCGAAGGCGCAACCGGCTACCCTTCGATGACCGCCAAGCGTCGCAACAACGCCGCTCACGGTATCGAAGTCATCGGCGAGCAACTGCGCTCCATGATGCCGTGGATCGGTGCCAACAAGATCGTCGACAAAGCCAAAAACTAAGTCGTCGTTCCTTGTACGAAAAACGCGGCCTCGGCCGCGTTTTTTCGTTTGAGGCGGTGGTTCTGGTATAAAGCTGCAGCGTTTGTGGCCGAACTGTCGTCCTCAAGCATCTGTCGAATTTTCTTCAAACCGTTGCAAGGTAATGTCCATGAGCGAACGTCCCGAAGAGCCGAACAAGGCTTCTGACGCCGAAAGCCTGCTGCCCATCGATGAACATATCGAAGAAGGGCACGACGCAGAAGGTCGTAAAGTCCGGCATCGTGGTATCTATCTGCTGCCGAATCTGTTCACCACTGCGAACCTGTTCGCAGGGTTTTACTCCATCATCAACTCAATGAGCGCCCAAGCGGCCTTGAGTGCCGGTGATTCCGCCAACGCGAGCAAGTATTTTGCTTTTGCCGCGATCGCGATCTTCGTCGCTATGGTCCTCGACGGCCTCGACGGTCGTGTCGCGCGCATGACCAATACGCAAAGTGCCTTTGGTGCCGAGTACGACTCGCTGTCGGACATGGTCGCGTTCGGTGTCGCACCCGCGTTGCTGGCCTTCGGCTGGGCGTTGGGTGACATGGGCAAGGTCGGCTGGATGGTCGCCTTTATCTATGTAGCAGGCGCGGCGTTGCGTCTGGCGCGCTTCAATACTCAGGTCGGTACGGCTGACAAGCGCTATTTCATCGGTCTGGCCAGTCCTGCGGCTGCCGGTGTGGTGGCGGGTATCGTCTGGGCGTTCAGCGATTACGGCATTCAGGGTTCGAAGATGTCGTTTCTGGTCGCGCTGATGGTGGCGGCTGCCGGCATGCTGATGGTCAGTAATATCAAGTACAACAGCTTTAAAGAGCTGGATCTGAAAGGTCGCGTGCCGTTCGTGGCGATCCTTGCGGTGGTGCTGGTGTTCGCCGTGGTCTTCAGCGATCCGCCGCGCATTCTGCTGCTGGTGTTCCTCGCCTACGCCGCTTCTGGCCCTGTGCAGTACCTGTTGCATCTTCGTCGCCACAAAAAAGCCGAGTGATGTAATTTCCCGCATACTCCGCAGTCTATGGGTGCATCTGTCCTCCAAAGCTGCGGAGTTGCCATGTTGATCAAAGTCCCCAAAGCGTCCGATTGCCATGAGTCGGATGTCACGCCTGAAGCCATTTATCTCTCTCGCCGCCAATTGCTGGGGGTCACTGCTGCCGGTATCGCCGTCAGCAGCCTGCCGCGCTGGGCCAGTGCCGACGATGCGGCGCGGTATGCCGATGTCGAGCCGGGCAAAGCACCTGCCTGGTTTGGCGAGAAGCTGTCCTCTACTAAATGGGGGGCGGTCAACGTCAAGGATGAGGCGATCACGCCTTATAAAGACGCCACTCACTACAACAACTTCTATGAGTTCGGTACCGACAAGGGCGACCCGGCAGCTAATGCCGGCTCACTGAAAACCGAACCATGGAGCGTAGTGATCGATGGGGAGGTGGGGAAGCCAGGGCGCTATGCGCTGGAAGACTTCATGAAGCCTTACCAGCTGGAAGAGCGTATTTATCGTTTGCGCTGTGTCGAGGCGTGGTCGATGGTCATTCCGTGGATTGGCTTTCCAATCTCGGCGCTGCTCAAGCAGGTCGAGCCAACGTCCAAAGCCAAATACATTCGCTTCGAAACCTTGCAGGATCCCAAGAGCATGCCCGGCCAGCGCTCCGGTTTTGCCTTGATCGACTGGCCTTATGTAGAAGGCTTGCGACTGGATGAGGCGATGAACCCCTTGGCAATTCTGGCAGTGGGCATGTATGGCCGCGAGCTGCCGAATCAGAATGGCGCGCCGCTACGTCTGGTGGTGCCGTGGAAGTATGGCTTCAAGAGCGTCAAATCCATCGTGCGTATCAGTCTGGTCAGCGAGCAGCCGAAAACCACTTGGCAAAGCATTGCGGCAGATGAGTACGGTTTTTACGCGAACGTTAACCCGACAGTTGATCACCCGCGCTGGACGCAGGCACGGGAGCGGCGTCTGCCGAACAGTCTGTTCAAGCCGAATGTGCGTGATACGCAGATGTTCAACGGCTATTCGGATGAAGTCGCTTCTTTATATACAGGGCTAGATCTGCGGAAGAACTACTGATGCGATTTCCGTACTGGCGTATAGGCGTTTTCATTGCTTCGGCTGTCTGGCCGATGTTGTGGTTGTATCAGGCGCTTGAGGATTTGCTTGGGCCGGATCCCGGTAAAGTGTTGGTCGATCGGCTGGGGTTGGGAACATTAGTATTGTTGCTTATCACCCTGAGCATGACGCCGCTACAGAAGCTCACTGGTTGGGCGGGGTGGGTTGCGGTTCGCCGG
>NZ_CABVHJ010000006.1 GCF_902497745.1 Pseudomonas fluorescens | reverse complement strand
TCCCCCTGGGAGAGGGTTAGGGTGAGGGCACTCCCGCGACGTGCTCCAATGCCTGACTCACCGCCAATTCCCCCAACATCACCACTTGCGCGATGCCCAGCAAGGTCTGGCGATGCGGCCCCTCCAGCATCCCGGCAAAATCACACAACATCACCGAGGCCGAGGCCAGCGATTCACAGGCGTTTGCCAGCAGGGATTCGGTATCGGTTTGCGGGTTGACCTGGAACATAGCGTTGGGCGTGTAGGGCGTGGCCATGATATTGGCCGCAGTAACCGGCGGGTCGGGTGTCTTGGACATAGGCTCAAACTCCTTCTGCGCAGCGAGGGAGCAGGCTCCCTCGCGCGACAGTTTCGCAATTAGTTGGGCAAGCGCTGATTGTCGAGGACGCGACTCACCACCAGTTCACTCAACATGATCACCTGCTGCAGGATCAGCATTTTCTTGCGGTGAGGGCTGTCGACCGAGTCGGCAAGGTCGCGGGCCATGTCACTGGCCGATGACAACGATTCGTAGGCTTCAACGAGCAGGGTTTCGTCATCAACGGTGGGGTCGATCAGGTAGATCTTGCCGGTTTTGCGGGTGGGTTTTGAGGTTTTGAGCGCGGAAGGATTGAGGTAGAAATTGATCGCCCGTTCTGTGGCCTCTTTGATGTTTTGAGGTTCGAGCGCGGCGTCGTAGGGGGATTGGATCGGTATCTGGTGGGTTGGGTGTGGCTTTGAACATAGATGAAGTCTCGTATCGAAATTAACCGGAGCCATCACTTTCGCTACCAAACGAAGGTGGCGGCCATGCGCGGGTTGGTAGACCGGTCGATACGGAAACCCGGCGCTCATGAATGAGCCCCACGCATGTCCACCATAAAAAACGCAGCCGCAAAAAGAGACTGCATAAGGTGGCGCCATACGGCGGTACCGAAGCGGGCTACCAAACCCGATCACTGATTTGCAGTGACAGGCAAACGATATATCCCGACCCATAGCCGCGTAAGCCGGCGGATTCTGGCGTACGCGTAGGTAACGACGCAAGGTGTTGTAGGCGGTATGACGTAACGGGTCGTGTAATTTAAACGGGCAATCGGCGTTGTGTTTATTGATGGAAAAACTGGATGGTGGTGGTTCGAGGTTTTGCGGTGTGTCAGTGGGATTTACCCCCTCACCCCAGCCCTCCCGAAACGTCGGACCGCCCCCAAGGGGGCGAGGGGGAAAGGGAGCCGATCTTTGTGCGCTTCAAAACCTGAGCTCGACTTGGTATCTCAGGTCGGTGTACCTCGAAAGAACACCGCGATCAGTCCCCTCTCCCTCTGGGAGAGGGCTAGGGTGAGGGTTCGCTTTTAATCCCGCGCCAACGCCTCAATCGGATCAAGCCGCGAAGCATTCCGCGCCGGCACAAAGCCAAACACAATCCCGATCAACGTCGAACACACCACCGCCGTCAGCACCGACGCCAACGAAAACACCATCTCCCATTCCTTGATAAACACCGAAAACAGGTGCCCGATGGCATACGACAGGGAAATCCCGATCGCCCCGCCCAACAGACACACCATCACCGCCTCCACCAGAAACTGCTGACGAATGTCCGACTGCCGTGCGCCCACCGCCATGCGAATGCCGATCTCGCGGGTCCGCTCGGTCACCGACACCAGCATGATGTTCATCACCCCGATACCGCCAACCACCAGGGAAATCACCGCAATCAGGGACAGCAGCAACGCCAGTGAGCGGCTGGTTTTCTGCACGGTCTGCAAGACGCTGTCGAGGTTGTTGGTGAAAAAATCCTTGGTGCCGTGGCGTTGCAGCAGTAGTTGGGTGACGTGCTCTTCCACCACTTTGCTCGGCTGGCCGTCCTTCATGCGCACGCTGATGCTGTCCAGATAACGCTGACCCAACACCCGCCCGGCCGCCGTTTCGTAAGGCACCCAGACGTTGAGGGTCTTGCCCGAGGCGAAGAGGCTTTTATCCTGCGCGGCCACGCCGATCACCGTGCACGGCAAGTTGCCGATCAGGATTACCTGGCCCAACGGATCGACGTCCTGCCCGAACAAACGCTGACGGGTGTTGTGATCGATGACCACCACCTGCGCCTGGCGCCGTGCGTCGTTTTCGCTGAACGCAATACCGGCGGCCATCTTGATCCCGCGCACTTTGAAGTACTGATCGCTGACGCCGTTGACCTGCGCGTCCAGATCGATATTGCGATAGCGCAGCAACAGGCTGCGGCCGATCATCGGCGTGGCGCTGTCGACGTAATACAACTGATTCAGCGCGGTGACATCGGCCGGCGTCAGGGTTTCGATGGCCGCTGCACGTTTGTCGCCGTAACTGCTGCCGGGATAGACATCAATGGTGTTGCTGCCAATGGCCGCGATGTCCTTGAGCACATAGTTCTTGGCGCCCTCGCCGACCGCTGAAATTGACACCACGGAAGTAATGCCGATGACGATGCCGAGCATGGTCAGCAAGGTGCGCATGCGGTGCGAGATCAACGCCACCCACGCCATGGCGAACGCCTCTTTGAACAACCCGAGACTGGCGACCAAGCGCCGCGACGCAGCGGCTTTCGGTGCTACCGGCTCTTCGCTGAGCAGGTGCGTGGTGTCGCGCTCGTTGACGCGGTCGCTGAGGATTTCGCCGTCACTGACTTCAATAATGCGCTCGGCGTTGGCCGCGACTTTCGGGTCGTGGGTCACCAGAATCACCGTGTGGCCCGCCGCGTGCAGCTCCAGCAGGATGCGCATCACCTCCTTGCCGCTGGCCGTGTCGAGAGCCCCGGTCGGCTCGTCGGCGAGGATCACTTCGCCGCCATTCATCAACGCCCGGGCGATACTCACGCGCTGTTGCTGACCGCCGGAGAGCTGGCTTGGCCGATGCGTCAAATGCCCTTCCAGACCCAGCCGCGCCAACAACTCACGGGCACGGGCATGGCGTTGAAGCTGCGGCGTGCCGGCATAAATCGCCGGCATCTCGACGTTGTGCATCGCGCTCAAATGCGGCAGCAAGTGGTAGCGCTGAAAGATGAAACCGAAGTAGTCGCGGCGCAGTTCGGCCAATGCCTGATTGTCCAGATCGCGGGTTTCCTGGCCGTTGATCCTGTAGCTGCCGGCGGTGGCGTAATCGAGGCAACCGAGGATGTTCATCAGCGTCGACTTACCGGAACCCGAGGCACCGATGATCGCGACCATTTCCCCGGCATGGATCGTCAGGTTGATGTTCTTCAGCGCGAGAAATTCGCGGTCGCCGGCGGTAAAACTGCGGGTGATACCGGTGAGCTGCAGCAGTGGTTCAGTCATGCTCAGGCCCCCGCCACATTGGTCAGCGGATCACCGATGACCACGCGATCACCTTCCGCCAGACCGCTATTGATCTGCACTTTGACGTTGTTGTTGATCCCGGTTTGCACATTGCGCGACTGCGCGTGGCCCTTGGCATCCAGCACCCGCACCGGAAAACTGCCATCGGCATTGCGCGGGCCGAGCGCCGCCACCGGCACGGTCAGCACTGCCTTGGCGGTGTCGAGGATAATGCGCACCTGCGCGGTCATCGAGATGCGCAAACGATGGTCGGGATTCGGCACCTCGAACAACGCGTTGTAAAACACCGCGCTGCTTTGTTTCGGCGTGCCGGCGGGCGGTGTTTCAAGAAAGTTCTGCGGCGCAGGGTCCGTGCCGCGCAGTTTCGCGTAGTAGCGTTTGTCCTCGCCAAGAATGGTGAAATACACCTCCTGTCCCGGCGCGATATGAATCACATCGGCTTCGGAGACCTGCGCCTTGACCGTCATGGTGTCCAGATCCGCCAGTTTCAGCAGGACCGGCGCCAGTTGGCTGGCGATCACCGTTTGCCCTTCTTGAGTGACCACGCCGACCACGTCGCCATCGATCGGCGCGACAATCCGCGTGTACGCCAGATTGACTTTGGCCGTGTCGATCTGGATGTGTGCACTTTTGATCTGCGCATCCAGCGACATCAGATTGGCCTGCTGCACCTGATAGTCAGACTCGGCGGTTTCAAAATCCTGACGCGAGATCGACGCATCGTCCTGCAAGTTCTTGTAGCGCTCGTAAATCGCTTTGGTCTGCCTCAGTTGAGCCTGAGTGGCGCGTTTCTGCGCTTGCAGGTTTTCCTCATCGACCTGGGCCTGACGCAGAGTGTTCTGCAGCACCAGCGGATCGATTTCCGCCAGCCACTGGCCCTTCTTCACCTTGTCGCCGACCTTGACCTTGAGCGACTTCAATTGCCCGGACACCTGCGCGCCGACGTCCACTTGCTTGATACCTTCGAGCAACCCGGTGGCCAGCACCGCGTTTTCAATGTCTCCGCGTTCCACCGGGGCGGTCAGGTATTGCGGTGCCTCGGCCGGTGCCTGCACCGCGTAGAACGCCAATCCCGCTACTGCCACCAACGCCAGACCCATACCGACTTTGCGCAACTTCGACTTTTCCATAAATGACCACAAGTCCGTTCAGGGGTGAGCCCGGCCAGCGGCCGGGTTCTGGTAGATAAACAACAATCAGGACAGCACTTGCCCGGCCGGCACTTTCAGGCCGTCGTGCCACCACGCTGCGAGACTGAAGACGTTGGGCGCCTTGAGAATCGTGAAGTGGTTGCCCGGCCCGTACCACACCGCCAGATCCGCAACCTGGCGTTGCCAGCCTTCGACCATCGCCGCTTGCTCGCGCTGATTGCCCCAGGCATCCAGCGTCGGGTCATCGACCAGTGCCAGCCGCACCGGGCCGGTGTAAGCCAGTTGCGGTTGATAGACCGTGCGCAATGCTGTGGCGAAGGTGCGTACCGGGCCGTGCATCGCATTCGGCGCCGCGCGCTCCGACAGCACGCCGGCGCGCACCATCCCGGCATGCAGCAAGCGCATTTGCGTAGCGTCATCAGCGTCGGCAAAAACCTGCGGATCGATCTCCAGCGACTTGCCACTGGACAGTTGCAGCGTGTCGATCAAGCGCTCCAGCGCCGCCGTGCCGGTATACGGTTTGCCCGCCGTGCCGTCGCCGCCGGGAGCTTCGCTGTCGATCAACGTCAACGATGCCACCTCGCGCCCGACCGCTTGCAACTGCGCCGCCATGGCATGCGCCACCCAACCGCCGAACGAATGGCCGATCAGGTGCACCGGACCTTGCGGGTAAGCCTGCGCGATCGCCTGCAGATAAAACGCAGCAGCGGCCTCGACCTGACTGTGCGGCACACTGCTGCCGTCCAGCCCGCGCGGTTGCAGTCCGATGATCGGCCACTCCGGCCCGATCGCTTCGGTCAGATGAATGAACCCGGTGACGCTGTCACCTGCCCCCGGTACGCAGAAAATCGGCGCATGCCCCACGTGCCCGGTCTGGATCGTCAGCAGCGGCTGATACACCGCCGTGGCGGGCGCGACCAAGGCCTCAAGTGCTTGAGTGATGGCCTGCCCCAACGCTTGAATATGCGGATTTTTCATCATGCTGCGGTGATCGCCGGGGATATCGATGCACTGCAACAGACGGCGATCGAAACGCGCTTCCCAACCGCGCGTCGGGCTCGACGCAGATTGCCCGTCCATCAGCGCCTGCGCGCGGAACAGATGAATCGTCTGGCTCGCCGGGCTGACCCGGTAATGCGCCAAGGCCAAGCGATGCGCCGCCTCGCGATCGAAGTAATGCCAGGCATCCGCTGCGCTGACCGTGGCCAGTTCCGGATCGGTCAGTTGCTGCACCTGGCAACGCTGGAACAGCGCGTGGAAATCCAACTGCTCCATCTCGGCTTCCAGAGCCTCGACCGCCGCCAACGCGGCGGTGCCATCGGCACCGAGCATCAGCGCACGCCCGCGGCAATGCCCGAGCAACTGACGCTTGTCGAGATCCTTGCCGCTCCACATCGCCTTGTCCTGGGCCAGCGAGTTGGGCGCGTAACTGTCGAGCATGCCGATGAAGTCCACCGGTTGATCCTGACCCAGCAATTGCTGGGCAACCTCATGGGCCAGCACTCCGCCGAACGACCAGCCCGCCAGACGATACGGCCCGTGTGGCTGCACCGAACGGATGATCCCGGCCATCCGCGTGGCCATGCATTCGATCGTGCGCAACTGTGGCTGACCCAGCGGCACGCCGGGCAGGCCATAAATCGCAAATTCGCCGCCAATGTGCTGCGCCAGCGTCGGGAAATACACGTCGCGGCCGCTGAATTCATGCACCAGGAACAGCGGCGTACCGGTATCTCCGGCTCGCACCACGACCAGCCCTTCCGGCAGTCCGGCCATTTCATCCTGAGCGAGCAACGCTGCCGCCGACTCGATGCTCGGGTGCTGGAACAATTCGGCCAGCGACACTTGCAGTCCGCCACGTTGCAGCAGATTGACCAGCCGCACCGCGAGCAACGAATGCCCACCCAATTCGAAGAAGTTGTCGTGACGACCGATCTGCTCGACGCCGAGCACGTCAGCCCAGATCCGCGCCATCGCGGTTTCCACCTCGCCTTGCGGCGTCACATAGGGACGGTTGATCACCGCGTCGGCGCCCGGCTCTGGCAAGGCCTTGCGGTCGACCTTGTCGTTGGGGGTCAGCGGCAATGCGTCGATTAGCACATAGGCGCCGGGCACCATGTACTCCGGCAAATGCTCGAGTACATGAGCGCGCAAAACCTCCAGGCCTGGCGCCTGCACCCCGGCGCGCAGGGTGTACCAGGCGACCAGACGCTCGTCGCGCACCATCACCACCGCTTCGCGAATCGCCGGATGTTCGATCAGCCGCGCTTCGATTTCGCCCGGTTCCAGACGCAAGCCACGCAGCTTGATCTGGAAATCGTTGCGCCCGAGGAACTCCAGATCACCGTCGTTGTTGTAGCGCGCCAGATCGCCAGTGCGGTACAGCCGATCACCGGCCACGAACGGACTGTCGATGAAACGCTCGGCCTGCATCTGCGGCAATCGGTGATAACCGCGCGCCACACCCACACCGCCAATGTGCAACTGGCCGCTGACACCCTGCGGCACCGGTTGATCGTAAGCATCGAGCACGTACAAGCGCGTGTTGCTCAGCGCCTTGCCGATTGGCACCGCGTTGTGCGGCACCGGCTGATCCGGTTCAAGTGTCCAGCCGGTGCTGTCGACCGTGGTTTCAGTCGGGCCGTAAACGTTGTGCAAACGCACCCACGGCAAGCGATCGCGCACCTGCCGCGCCAGCGCCGCGCTGAGTTCGCCGCCACCGTTGAGCACATCGGTGAGGCTGGTGCACTGGCTGACATCGGCCTGCTCAATGAAGTCCTGCAGCAGCGCCGGCACGAACTTGACCACCGACACTTGGTGCTCGCGAATCGCCTGCACCACATAAGCCGAATCGCGGTTGCCATCCGGCCGCGCCAGTACCAGACGCAGGCCGGAACACAGCGGCCAGAAAATCTCCCACACCGAACTGTCGAAGCTGAACGGGGCCTTTTGCAGCAACGCGCCGTTCTCGGTCGGCGGGCTGATCTGCGAGCCCCAATGCACCATGTTGCAGGCGCTGCGATGCTCGATCATCACGCCTTTTGGCAGGCCGGTGGAACCGGAGGTGTAGATCATGTAGGCGAGGTTCGCGGCACTCAGGCCCGGCACCTGCGGATCGTGATCGGGCTGCTGCCAATGACCTTGATCGAGGTCGATCAAGGTCATTGCAGGCGCGTCGAACAGCGAACGCGTCGCCGCTTGCACCAGCACCGCGACCGGCGCGCTGTCCTTGAGCATGTAGGCCAGACGATCCGCCGGATACCCCGGATCCAGCGGCACATACGCCCCGCCTGCCTTCAGAATGCCGAGCAGACCGACCACCAGATCAAGCCCGCGCTCGACGCAAATCGCCACGCGTGAATCCGGCTGCACGCCCTGTTCGCGCAAGTGATGAGCCAGTTGATTGGCCCGTGCATTGAGTTCGCGATAGGTGAGGCACCCGGATTCGGACTGCACGGCGATGGCCACGGGTTTAGCCCGTACCTGTGCTTCAAACAAGCAGTGCAACGGCTGTTCGAGTGGGCAATCGACTTCGCTCGCGTTGAAGTCGTGCAACAGGCGCTGACGTTCTTCCTGCGCCAGCAACGGCACCTGCTCCAGCAGCGTTTGTTCATCGCTCACCAGCGCAGCGAGCAAGCGCTGGAAGTAACCGACAAAACGCCGCACCGTCGATTCATCGAACAACGCCGTGGCATAACGCAGCGAGCCGCGAACGCCATCGGCGCTATCGCCGAGACTCAGCGACAGGTCGAACTTCACAAAGTGGCTCTCCCCCGCCACGCCTTCCAGCGTCAGCTCGCCAAGTTTCACGCTCGGGCCGTCATTGTTGTCCCAGCTCAGCAGGGTCTGGAACAACGCGCTGTGGGCCAGACTGCGCAGCGGTTTGCTGATGTCCACCACGTGTTCGAACGGCAGATCCTGATGCGCCTGCGCCGCCAGGGTTTGCGCCTTGACCCGCGCCAGCAACGCTTCGCCGCTGAGTGCGCCCGAGGTGTCGATGCGCAGGGCCAGGGTGTTGACGAACATGCCGATCAAGCCTTCGATCTCGGCGCGGGTGCGGTTGGCCACCGGCGAGCCGATGACCACGTCGGTCTGCCCGGACAAGCGACTGAGTAACATCGCCCAAGCGCTGAGGATCACCATGTACGGCGTCACAGCGCGACGTTGGCACAGCGCTTTGAGTCCGCGACTCAGCGGCGCGCCCAGCACTACGTCGATATGGCTGCCGGCAAAGTCCTGTTGCGCCGGACGCGGACGATCGGTTGGCAGGGTCAGCAACGCCGGGGCACCGGCCAGGGTCTGCTGCCAGTAATCGCTCTGCCGTTGCAGTACCTCGCCACTGAGCCAACGGCGTTGCCACACCGCGTAATCGCTGTACTGCAGCGCCAGCGCTGGCAACGGGTCTTGTTGGTCATGGCTGAAAGCTTGGTACAGCGCCGCCAGCTCACGGGTCAGCACGCCCATCGACCAGCCATCGGAGATGATGTGGTGCAGCGTCAGCAACAGCACATGGTGATCGTCGGCCAGACGCACCAGTCGCCCGCGAATCAGCGAATCGCGGGCAAGATTGAACGGTGCGCTGGCTTGCTCCTCGATCAGCCCACGCAAGGCATTATCGGCCTGCGGGTGCTGGCGCAAATCTTCAACTTGCAGCAACAGACCGGCCTCGGCTGGCACGATCAGTACCTGCGCCTGATCGTCGATCTGGGTGAAGCGGCTGCGCAGGGTTTCGTGGCGCTCGACAATGCGCGCCAGAGCCCGTTGCAGCGCGTCTTCATCCAGCCGCCCGCGCAGACGCAGGCCCAGCGGAATGTTGTACGCCGTGTTGCCACCGTCCATTTGCGCCAGGAACCACAGGCGCTGTTGCGCGAACGACAGCGGCAGCGCTTGCTCACGCGCTGCCGGCACAATCTCCGGCAACGTGCTGCGCGCGGCCCGGCTCAACACCTGCGCCACGGCTGCCAACTCGGGATTGGCGAACAGCTCGGCCAAGGTCAGCTCCACGTCCAGCTGTTGGCGAACCTGCGACAGCATGCGCATCGCCAGCAACGAATGCCCGCCCAACTCGAAGAAATTATCGTGTCGTCCCACCTGCTCGACCTGCAACAACCCGGCCCAGATGCGCGCCAGGTTTTCCTCCAGCGCAGTGACCGGCGCTACATAGACCCGGCTGAGCATGGCGGCCTGGGTCGGTGCCGGCAGCGCCTTGCGGTCGATCTTGCCGTTGTTGTTCAGCGGCAACGCTTCCAGTTGCACCCAGGCCGTCGGCAGCATGTACTCCGGCAAGCGCGTCGACAGTTGCGCGTGCAGTTCAACGCTGTCGAGTTGTCCATCGTGCGCGGTGAAATAGGCGACCAGACGCGGGGGCTCCTGAGCGTCGCGGCGTGCCAGCACCACGGCTTCCTTGATCCCCGCGCAGTTCAGCAGGCGGTTTTCGATCTCACCCAGTTCGATGCGGAAACCACGGATTTTCACCTGATCGTCGTTGCGCCCGACGCAATCGAGTTGCCCCGGTGCCAGCCAGCGCGCGAGGTCGCCGGTGCGATACAACAACGCGCCGGGTTTATCGCTGAACGGATCGCGGAGGAATTTCTCGGCGGTCAGATCGGCTCGGTTCAGATAACCCAGCGCCACGCCCTGCCCGCCGATATACAGCTCACCGGTCACGCCCATCGGCACTGGTTGCTGATGCGCATCGAGCACATAGACCTGAGTGTTGGAAATCGGCCCACCGATCGGCACGCTCTCGGCATTTTCCGCCACCTCCCGCACTTCGAACGTCGTGGCGTAGGTGGTGGTTTCGGTCGGGCCGTAGCAATGCACAATGCGCAGCTCCGGTGCCTCGGCGAGCAGCGTGCGGAACGCCGCCGGATCCCCACGCTCGCCACCACAGAGCAGAATGCGCAGGCCTTTGAGGGCTTGGGAAATCAGTTGCACGTACTGGTTGAACAACGCCGTGGTGACGAACAGAATCGTCGCGCCACTGGCATTCAGTTCACGGCCAAAGGCCTGCGGATCCAGCAGGGTCTGATGGTCGATGATCACCACGCGACCACCGTTGAGCAACGGCCCCCAGATGTCCATGGTGCTGGCATCGAACGCCGGGTTCGAGGCGAACACCACGCGATCCTGCGCATTGAAATCGGCATAACCGTTATTGAGCACCAAGCGGCCGATGCCACGGTGCGGCACCATCACCCCCTTCGGCGTGCCAGTGGAGCCGGAGGTGTACATGATGTACGCCTGCGACTCGGAAGACTGCACCAGGTTAGGGTTGTGTGTCGGTTGCCCGTTGAGGGTCAGCCTGTCCAGATCGATACGCGGCGCGGCGTAATCGATGACTTCGCCGCTCAGGGTCAGCAGCGCGGCCGCGCGACAGTCCTCGACCATGAACGCCTGACGCTCGCTCGGCGCGTGGATGTCCAGTGGCACATAGGCCGCCGCGCACTTGGCAATCGCCAGTTGCGCCACCAGCAGTTCCAGCGAGCGTGGCAGCAGGATCGCCACGTGATCACCCGGTTGCACGCCTTGGCCGATCAGGTGATGAGCCAGGCGATTGGCCTGCGCGTTCAGTTCGAAATAACTCAGCGATTGCGCGCCATGCACCGCCGCCACAGCCTTTGGATGCGCGGCCGCTTGTTGCTGGAAAATCCCGTGCACGGTCAGGGCCTGCGGGTAATCACGCGCGGTGGCGTTGAACTCGACGAGCAAGCGCTGACGCTCATCCGCCGCCAGTAACGGCACGTGTTCGAGTACCGCGTGATCATTGCCGACCATCGCTTGCAGCAGCCGCTGGAAATAACCGACAAAGCGGCGGATCGTCGATTCGTCGAACAGCGCCGTGGCGTAGTTCAGCGAGCCGCGAATCACGCCATTGACCTCGCCGAGGGTCAGCGTCAGGTCGAACTTGGCGATCTCGTCGGCGCCGGCTACAGCTTCCAGTGTCAGCTCGCCCAGCGCCAGTTGCGGCCCGATGTGACTGTCCCAGCTCAGAGTGGTCTGGAACAGCGGACTGTGCGCCAGGCTGCGCGACGGTCGGGTGATTTCCACCACCTGCTCGAACGGCAAGTCCTGATGCGCCTGCGCCTCCAGTGTCCGTGCCTTGACCCGTGCCAACAGCGTTTCGACACTCGGCTCGCCCGAGGTATCGATGCGCAGCGCCAGGGTGTTGACGAACATGCCGATCAAGCCTTCGATTTCCGCGCGGGTGCGGTTGGCCACTGGCGAACCGATCACCACATCGGCCTGCCCGGACAGACGACTCATCAGCAATGCCCAGGCACTCGTCAGGGTCATGAACAGGGTCACGCCATGCCGCTGGCTCAGGGCTTTGAGTGCGGCGCTCAGGTGTGGGTCCAGCACCACTTCGAGGTTGCTGCCAGCATAATCCTGATGCGCCGGGCGCGGACGATCGGTGGGCAGCGTCAACAGCGCTGGAGCACCGTCGAGGGTTTGTTGCCAGTAATCACTTTGCCGTTGCAGCACTTCACCGCTGAGCCAGCGTCGTTGCCACACCGCGTAGTCGCCGTATTGCAACGTCAGCGCCGGCAACGGATCGGGCTGGCCCTGGCTGAATGCCTGATACAACGCCATCAGCTCGCGGGTCAGCACGCCCATCGACCAACCGTCGGCGACGATATGATGCACGGTCAGCAACAGCACATGGTGATCGTCGGCCAGACGCACCAGCTGTCCGCGAATCAGCGGGTCGTTCTGCAGATCAAACGCCGTCGAGGCCTCCTTCGCCATCAACCTCTGCAAGGTGTCCTCGGCCTGAGGCTCTTGGCGCAAATCTTCCACACGCAGCAGCAGGCCGCTGTCGACCGGCGCAATCGTCACCTGCGCAGTGTCATCGCGACTAATGAAGCGGCTGCGCAGGGTTTCGTGGCGGGCCACGATGCGCGCCAGCGCCGATTGCAGCGCATCAATGTCGAGTCGACCGCGCAAGCGCAGGGCGATGGGGATGTTGTACGCCGAGTTGCCGCCCTCCATTTGCGCGAGGAACCACAGGCGTTGCTGGGCGAAGGACAAGGTGCCGTCACGCGTTACCGGGACAATCGACGGCTGGGTGCTGCGCTCGGCACCCGCCAGGCACTCAGCGACCGCCGCCAGTTCGGCATTGGCGAACAGATCCGCCAACGCCAGCTCCAGCCCCAACCGTTGCCGGACCTGCGCGACCATGCGCATCGCCAGCAACGAATGCCCGCCGAGTTCGAAGAAATGATCATGGCGCCCGACCCGTTCGACCTGCAGCACCTCGGCCCAAGTCTGCGCCAGGGTGGCTTCCATTTCGTCTTGCGGCGCGACGTATTCACGGGTGAACAGCGCCGCCAGATCCGGTTTCGGCAACGCCTTGCGGTCGACTTTGCCGTTGGCCGTCAGCGGCAAAGCGTCAAGCCGGACAAAAGCGGCCGGCACCATGTACTCCGGCAGTTGCCCCAGCAGATGCGCCCGCAGCTCGCCGACGTTCAGCGCTTCGGCTTGCGCGGCTTCGGTGAAATACGCCACCAGTCGCGGCTGGCCGGGCTGATCTTCACGGGCCAGCAGCACGGCGTCCTGAATCCCCGGCAACTGATTGAGGCAGGTCTCGATTTCGCCGAGTTCGATGCGCACGCCACGGATTTTCACCTGGTCGTCATTGCGCCCCAGGTATTCGAGGGTGCCGTCCTCGCGCCAGCGCGCAAGGTCACCGGTGCGGTACATCCGCGCATTCGGCAAAGGGCTGAAAGGATCGTGCAGAAAACGCTCGGCGGTCATTTGCGGGCGGTTCAAATAGCCACGGGCGACGCCGGCACCGCCAACGTACAACTCGCCCATCACCCCCAGTGGCACCGGACGCTGCTGCTCATCGAGCAAGTAAACACTGGCATTGCTCACCGGTTTGCCGATGTGCAGCACTTGCCCGGCCTCGATCAACCCGGACGTGGCAACCACCGTGGCCTCGGTCGGGCCGTAATTGTTGATCACCTTGAAGGACTGGTTGCGGTTGAACTGGCGCAGACGGTCGCCGCCGATCAGCAAGGTTTTCAGGGTCGGATGCGCCTGCTCCTGGCTGAAGGCGTACTCGGCCACCGGCGTCGGCAGGAAGCTTACGTCCAGCGGCTGCGCGCGCCACCAGTCGAGCAGCGCATCGATGTCTTCGTTGCTGTCGTGGGCCGGCGCCAGATGCAGGGTCGCGCCGACGCACAACGCCGGCCAGACTTCCCAGGCCATGGCGTCGAAACCGAACCCGGCGAGGCTTGAAGTGTGGCTGCCAGCGCGCAGATCGAACACCGCACAATGCCAGTCGACCAGATTGTTCAGGGTGCGGTGCTCGACCATCACGCCTTTGGGCTGCCCGGTGGAACCGGAGGTGTAGATCACATACGCCAGGTTTTGCGGCGTCAGCGCCGGCACTGACGGAGTATCGACTCTGGCGCTCGGCCACTGACGCAAATCGAGATCGATCACCGGCACTTGCAGCGCCGGCAGGCGTGCGCGCAGTTCGCTCTGGGTCAACACCGCAACCGGCGCGCTGTCCTCCAGCAGATAGTTCAGGCGCTCCGCTGGATGCGCCGGGTCCACCGGCACATAACCGGCGCCCGCCTTGAGAATCGCTACCAGCCCGACCAGCGTGTCGAGGCCGCGACGGGCAACAATGGCCACCCGATCATCCGCTCGCACACCCGCTTCGATCAGGTGATGCGCCAAGGCGTTGGCCTGCTGGTCGAGTTCGGCGTAACTCAAGCTCGCGCCAGCAAAAATCGCCGCCGGCGCGTGCGCTCGCTCAGCCACTTGCTGTTCGAAACGCTGGCCGATCGTCAGGCCCTGAGAGTAATCGGCGTGGGTAGCATTAAAGCCGATCAACAGCTGTTCGCGCTCAGCGGCCGGCAGGATCGACAAGCGTTCGAAGCCTTGATGCGGTGCCTGTTCCAGCGCTTGCACAAGGCTGTGCAAGGCACATTGCAGATAGTCGCAGGTGCGCCGCGCGTCGATGCCGGCACCGGCCAATGCGCTCAGGCTGAAGCCTTCGCCGAGATCGTCGACGCTGAGGGTCAGGCGATAGTTGCTGTGCTCCTCGGCTTCCAGCAATTGCATGCCGTGCCACGCCGATGCGGCCTCGGCAGAGGCATTCGTCGTCGCAGCCCCGTGACGATAGTTGAACAACGTGCTGAACAGCGGCGTGGTCGGCGCCATCGCGCTGCAATGCTGGATACGCGCCAGTTGCGCGTGTTCGTGCTGGAGCAATTGGCTCAGCCGTTGATGGGTAGCCAATGCCGCGCCTTTGACGCTGTGTGCGGTCAGATCGATGCGCAGCGGCAAGGTATTGATAAATATCCCGAGCGCACGCTCGGCCCCCTCACCGCCGTGCAAGCGCCCAAGCAATACCGTGCCGAACACCACGTCGTCGCGGCCCGACAACTGTCCGAGCACCTGCGCCCAGGCCAGGTGCATCAGGCTCGCGGCGCTGACGCCCAGACGCCGCGCTTGCTGGCGGATGTCGCGGCTCAGACCGAGGTCGAGGGTCAACCGCGCCTGTTCAGCCAGCCCTTCCTGTGCCGGGGCTTGGCCGTACGGCAAGGTTGGCTCGTCGACATCGCCGAGCATGTCGCGGAAGAAGCTTTCATGCTGCTGATCGCTCATACCGGCCAAGGTCTGCGCGACGTAATTTCTGTACGGTACTGGTTCGGCGAGACGTTGCGGCTGGCCGCTGAGGAAGGCCTGCATTTCCTTTTGCAGCACTTCCAGCGCGACGTGGTCCATCACCAGATGGTG
The DNA here is from genome assembly GCF_902497745.1 of Pseudomonas fluorescens. Classification (GTDB taxonomy): domain Bacteria; phylum Pseudomonadota; class Gammaproteobacteria; order Pseudomonadales; family Pseudomonadaceae; genus Aquipseudomonas; species Aquipseudomonas fluorescens_BM. The sequence goes on along the minus strand of NZ_CABVHJ010000006.1, from coordinate 363,262 downwards.
GAACAGCAGCAACGCGACAACCCGCTGATTGACCGCGTCCCACGCGTGGACCACGCGCATCAGCGGCGCCTGATTGACGGCCATGCGGTAGTGACCGGCATCGAAGCGAGCGCGCAACTGCGCCAGTGCATCGCCGTTCACGTCCTCCAGCGCAATAGCCTCGCAGACCAGCGACGCCTCTCGCCAAACCACTTGCACCGGGTCTGCGAGACCTTCCCAGAACAGCGAGGTGCGCAGAATGTCGTGGCGTTGGATGACTTTCTGCAAGGCCTCGGTGAAGGTGTTCAGGCGTTGTTCGTCGGCAAACGCAAACTGTGCCTGCAACACGTAGGGGTCACCCTGAGCGGCCGACAGATGATGGAACAGAATGCCGGTCTGCAGCGGCGCCAGCGGATAAATGTCCTGCACATTGGCCGTGCCGCCGGGGATGCTGGCGACGATGCGGTCAAGGCTCGCTTGATCGAGCGTCAGCAGCGGCAGCAGATCCGGGGTGATACGCGTGCAGTCCGGCGTAATGCGGTTGGCCGGGACCTCGGCTTGCGGCTCGCCACCGACTGCCGCCGCCAGTGCGGCGAGTGTCGGCTGGTTGAACAGCACGCGAATGTCGGCGCTGAGGCCGGCACGACGCATCTTCGCCAGCAAATTCACCGCCATCAGTGAGTGCCCGCCCAGCTCAAAAAAGTGATCGTGACGCCCTACCCGTTCGACGTTGAGCAATTGCGCCCAGAGCGCAGCAAGGAGGATTTCCACTTCGCCGACCGGCGCCTCGTATTCACGCGCGGCCAATGCCGCCAGATCCGGCGCTGGCAGTGCCTTGCGGTCGAGTTTGCCGTTGGGACTCAGTGGCAGCGCATCAAGGTGCACGAACACCGCAGGCACCATGTAGTCCGGCAGGTGCTCCAGCAGATGGCTGCGCAGCGTCTCGATGTCCAGCCGCTCCCCGGTGTAATACGCGACCAGACGCTTGTCGCCCGGCACGTCTTCTCGGGCCAGCACCACCGCTTCCTGCACCCCCTCGATCTGGGTCAGGCGCGCCTGAATTTCACCCAGTTCGATGCGCAAGCCACGGATTTTCACCTGGTCGTCGTTGCGGCCCAGGTATTCGATATTGCCGTCGGCCAGATAGCGGGCGACGTCGCCGGTGCGATACATGCGGCCATTGGCCTGGAACGGATCATCAAGGAAGCGTTCCGCGCTCAGTTCTGGTCGATTGAGGTAACCACGGGCCACCTGCACGCCACCGATGTACAACTCACCGACAACGCCTTGCGGGACCGGTTGTTGCTGACCATCGAGAATGTACATGCGGGTGTTGGCGATCGGTTTGCCGATCGGTGTGTTGTCCGGGGTTTGCTCCAGCGGCCCGGCGCAATTCCACGCGGTCACGTCGACGGCGGCTTCGGTCGGGCCATAGAGGTTGTGCAACGCACTGCCCGGCAATTGCCGTTTGAACCGCCGCACCAGACTGCCCGGCAACGCTTCACCGCTGCACATCACCTGACGCAGTTCCGAGCAGCGCGCGCTGTCGCCATGGGCCAGGAACACGTCGAGCATCGATGGCACGAAGTGCAGCGTGGTAATCCGTTCTTGCTCGATGATTTCGCTGAGATACAGCGGATCCTTGTGGCCACCGGGTTGCGCCATGACCAGACGTGCGCCGGTCATCAGCGGCCAGAAAAACTCCCACACCGACACGTCAAAACTGAACGGCGTCTTCTGCAGCACCGTGTCCGCCGCTGTCAGTGGATAGGCGTCCTGCATCCACAGCAAGCGGTTGACCACCGCGGTGTGTTCGTTGATCACGCCTTTTGGCTGGCCGGTCGAACCGGAGGTGTAGATCACGTACGCCATATGTTGCGGGGTCAACTCGGCGATGGGCAGAGGGTCGCTCGGCAGCGACTGCCAGTGCGCTTGATCGAGATCGATCACAGGCACAGCAACGTCACCAAGCAGCCCGCGAGTGGAACCTTGCACCAGCACCGCCAGCGGCGCGCTGTCGTCCAGCATGTAGGCCAGACGCTCCAGTGGATACACCGGGTCCAGCGGCACGTACCCGCCGCCAGCCTTGAGGATCGCCAGCAGGCCAATGACCATGTCCAGACCGCGCTCGACGCAAATCGCCACCCGCGAATCCGCCTGCACACCCAAGCCACGCAGGTGCCGCGCCAGTTGGTTGGCCTTCGCATCCAGCTCGGCATAGGTCAAGCGCTGCTCATCGGCTACCACCGCTGGGGCCTCTGGCGTGCGTGCCACTTGCGCCTCGAACAGACCATGGAGGGTCTGCTCAAGGTTGTAATCCACCTCCGTGGCATTGAACTCATTCAGCAGCCGCTGCTGTTCGTCCTGCGCCAGCAGCGGCACGTGCTCCAGCACCGTTTGATCATTAGCGACCATCGCCTGCAACAGGCGCTGGAAATAGCCGGCGAAACGCAGCACCGTCGCCTCGTCGAACAGTGCCGTGGCGTACTCCAGCGAACCACGAATCGCACTGTTGGACTCGCTCAGGTTCAGCGAGACATCAAACTTGGCGAAGTGACTCGGTTCCGCCACGCCTTCCAGGGTCAAATCACCGAGGGCCAGCGCCGGGCCTTGCAGACCGTCCCAACTGAGCAACGTCTGGAACACCGGGCTGTGCGCCAGACTGCGCAGTGGCCGGGTGATTTCCACCACCTGCTCGAACGGCAGATCCTGATGCGCCTGCGCCGCCAGCGTCAGCGCCTTGACTCGGGCCAGCAGCGCTTCGACGCTCAGTTCGCCCGAGGTGTCGATGCGCAAGGCCAAGGTGTTGACGAACATGCCGATCAAGCCTTCGATCTCGGCACGGCTGCGGTTGGCTACGGGCGAACCGATCACTACTTCCGACTGACCGGACAAACGACTGAGCAGCATCGCCCACGCACTCATCAGCGTCATGTACAGCGTCACGCCATGGCGCTGACCCAGCGCCTTGAGGCCGGCACTCAAACGTTCATCGAGCACGACTTCGACGCTGCTGCCGGCGTAATCCTGCTGCGCCGGTCGTGCACGATCGGTCGGTAACAGCAACAGCGCCGGCGCGCCCGCCAGCGTCTGCTGCCAGTATTCGCTCTGGCGCTGCAGCACCTCGCCGCTCAGCCAGCGCCGCTGCCACACCGCGTAATCGGTGTATTGCAGCGGCAGCGGCGGCAGTGGATCCGCCTGCCCCTGGCTGAACGCCTGATACAGCGCCATCAGTTCGCGGGTCAAAACGCCCATCGACCAGCCATCGGAGATGATGTGGTGCAGCGTCAGCAACAGCACGTGATGATCGTCGGCCAAGCGCACCAACCGGCCGCGAATCAGCGCATCGCCCTGCAAGTCGAACGGCCCGGACGCTTCGCCCTGAATCAGCGCCTGCAAGGTTTCGTCGGCTTGCGGATGCTGGCGCAGATCTTCGACGCGCAACAACAGGCCGCTGTCGACCGGAGCGATCAGCACCTGTGCCTGATCATTGAACTGGGCGAAACGGCTGCGCAGGGTTTCATGGCGGGCAACGATCCGCGCCAGTGCACGCTGAAGCGCAGCGTCGTCGAGGCGGCCACGCAAACGCAGGGCCACGGGAATGTTGTACGCGGTATTGGCGCCTTCCATTTGCGCCAGAAACCACAGGCGTTGCTGGGCGAATGACAACGGCAAGGCGCCGTCACGCGGCACCGGCACAATCTCTGGTTGCGTAGAGCGCCCGGCCGCGCTCAGTACCGCCGCGACCGCTGCCAATTCGGCGTTGGCGAACAGCTCAGCCAGTGCCAGTTCGACGCCGAGCCGTTGGCGCACTTGCGAGACCATGCGCATCGCCAGCAGCGAATGGCCGCCGAGTTCGAAAAAGTGATCCTGACGCCCGACCCGTTCGACCTGCAGCACATCGGCCCAGATCTGCGCCAGCGCGGTTTCCACCTCGCCTTCGGGCGCTGCGTATTCGCGAGTGAACAGCGCCGACAGCTCCGGTGCCGGCAAGGCTTTGCGGTCGACCTTGCCATTGGCAGTCAACGGCAACGCGGCGAGTTTGACGAACGCCACCGGCACCATGTACTCCGGCAAGCGGCTCAGCAATTGCGCGCGCAACTCGCCGACCGGCAGCGCTTCAACCTGTGCTTGTTCGGTGAAATACGCCACCAGTCGCGGCTGACCAGGCTGATCTTCGCGGGCCAGCAGCACGGCTTCCTGAATCCCCGGCAACTGATTGAGGCAGGTTTCGATTTCCCCCAGTTCGATGCGCACGCCACGGATTTTCACCTGATCGTCATTGCGCCCCAGGTATTCGAGGGTGCCGTCCTCGCGCCAGCGCGCAAGGTCACCGGTGCGGTACATGCGCGCGTTCGGTAAGCGGCTGAATGGGTCACGCAGAAAACGCTCGGCGGTCATTTCCGGTCGATTGAGGTAACCACGAGCGACACCCGCCCCGCCGACGTACAGCTCGCCCGCCACGCCCATCGGCACCGGGCGTTGCTGCTCATCAAGCAGATACACCGTGGCGTTGCTCACCGGTTTACCGATGTGCAACGCGTCGCCGCTGTCGACCCGTCCCGATGTCGCGACCACCGTGGCCTCGGTCGGGCCGTAGTTGTTGATCACGTCGAAATGCTGGTTGCGACTGAACTGGCGCAAGCGGTCGCCGCCGATCAGCAGCGTGCGCAGGGTCGGGTGTTCGAGGTTCTGGCTGAAGGCGTATTCGGCCACCGGCGTCGGCAGAAAGCTCACGTCCAGCGGTTGCGCCTGCCACCACGCCAGTAGCGCGTCGATGTCTTCGTTGCCATCGTGGGTCGGCGCCAGATGCAACGTCGCGCCTGCGCACAGGGCCGGCCAGACTTCCCAAGCCATCGCGTCGAAACCGAAACCGGCGAGGCTCGAGGTGTGGCGACCGGCGCACAGGTCGAATGCCGAGCAGTGCCAATCGACCAGATTGTTCAAGGTGTGATGTTCGACCATCACGCCTTTGGGCAGACCGGTGGAACCGGAGGTGTAGATCACGTAGGCGAGGTGTGAGGGGGTCATGCCCGCCACGTGCGGGTCGAGCGTGCAGGTCAGAGGCCAGGTGCAGCGGTCGAGGTCGATCACCGGCACGTCCAGCGCCGGCAAGCGCTCACGCAGATCGGTTTGAGTGAGCACGACCACTGGCGCGCTGTCGCCGAGCAGATAGTTCAGGCGCTCGGCCGGGTGTGCCGGATCGACCGGCACGTAACCGGCGCCGGCCTTGAGAATCGCGACGAGCCCGATCAGCGTATCGAGCCCCCGGCGGGCGACGATGGCCACGCGGTCGTCGGGTTTTACCCCGCGCTCGATCAGGTGATGCGCTAGGGCATTGGCGTGGCGGTTCAACTCGGCATAGGTCAATTTTGCGTCGGCAAACACTGCTGCCAGCGCTTCCGGCCGCTCGGCAACCTGGGCTTCGAAGCGTTGCTGAAGGGTCTGGGCCGGCGGGAAATTCATTTGCGTAGCGTTGAAGCCGACCAGCACTTGCTCAAGCTCCGCTGCCGGCAGAACCGGCAGTTGATTGACCGCTGTTTGCGGCGCCTGCTCCAGTGCCAGCAGCAGATTTTCCAGCGCGCAGTGCATGTAGGTGCAGATCCGCTGCGGGTCGATTTGCGTGCTCGCCAGCAACGTCAGGCTGAACGCGTCGCCGAAGTCATCGACGCTCAGGGTCAGCGGATAATTGGTGCGCTCCTCGGAGTGCAGGGTGGCAATGCCCTCCCACGCTGCGAGCGTTTCAGCGCTGGCCGTGGTGACGGTGTGGCTGTGGCGGTAATTGAGCAGCGTGCTGAACAGCGGCGTCGGTGCGACCACATTGCTGCAGCGCTGGGCCAAGGCCAGGGGCGCGTATTCATGGCGCATCAGCGAGGTCAGCCGCGCATGGGTCGCGTTGACGGCGGCACGCACGTCGGCGCTGTCGACATTCACCCGCAACGGCAAAGTGTTGATGAAGATCCCCAGCGCCCGGTCAATGGCTTCGGCGCCCTGCATGCGCCCCATAAGCACCGTGCCGAACACCACCTGCTGCTTGCCGGTCAACGCTGCCAGCACCTGCGCCCAACCGAGGTGAAACAGGCTCGCGGCACTCACCCCGAGCTGGCGTGCCTGGGCGCGCAAGCGCTGGCCCAGCAGCGGCTCGATCGGCTGGCTCAATTCGGTGATCTCGCTGCCGTCACCCTGCACGTCTTGCAAACCGTACGGCAACGTCGGCTCGTCGATGTTGCTGAGCATGTCGCGGAAAAACGCCTCATGCTCGGCTTCGCTGACCCCCAGACGCGCCTGCGCCACGTAATTGCGGAACGGCACCGGCCGCCCTAACAACTCGCGCTGCCCGCTGAGGCAGGCGCGCATTTCATGCCGCACCACATCGAGGGCCGAGTGGTCGAGGGCCATGTGGTGGAACAGCAGCGTGGCAATCACCCGTTGCCCGGCGTCATCCCAGGCATGGGCCAGGCGCATGAGCGGCGCGCGGTTGACGTCGAGGCGAAAGTGTCGGGCGTCGAAACGCTCGTGCAGGTACGCCAGCACATCGCTGTCAGCGCCTGGCACCACGACTTCTTCCACGGACAGCTCGGCGCGGCGCCAGACCACTTGCACGGGTGCGTCGAGGCCTTGCCAGTGCACCGAAGTACGCAGAATGTCATGGCGATCGATCACCATTTGCAATGCTTGCGCGAACGCCTGAAAACGTTCGCGGCTGGCGAAGGCGAATTGCGACTGCATGACATACGGATCGCCTTCACCGCCACTGACGTGGTGATAAAGAATGCCTTCCTGCAACGGCGCCAGCGGGTAGATGTCCTGCACATTCGCCGCGCCGCCGGGCACTTGCGCCACGAGGTGGTCGATGCTGGCCTGATCCAGCTCCACCAGAGTCAGCATCGACGGGGTGATCTGCGTGGCGTCGGCCGCGATGCCGTTGGCCGGCACCTCGACCTGACCGGCCTTGCTGGCCGTGTATTGCCCGGCCTTGATCAGTTCGATCAGCGCCGGTTTATGTTCGCGCAACAGCGCCAGCAACGCCGAATCACTCAAGGCCTGTTTGTTGCCGTTCACTCGCAGCTGATCATCGGTGACCGCCAGTTGGATGTCTTTAGCCTTCAATGTGGCCAACAGTTCGAGCACATTCACAGGACGATCTCCATTCTTTCCGTAATTGCGGCGTAGCCGGCCAGGGTCGGTTGTTCGAACAACGCCCTGACATCGGCTTCCATGCCTTCCTGACGTAACCGGCCGATCAGACTGACCGCCAGTAATGAGTGACCACCCAGTTCAAAGAAATGGTCGTGACGCCCTACCCGTTCGACGTTGAGCAGTTCGGCCCAGAGCCGTGCGAGGGTGATTTCGACTTCACCGACCGGGGCTTCGTATTCGCGTATTTTCAGCGATTGCTGATCCGGCGCCGGCAAGGCCTTGCGGTCTAGCTTGCCGTTGGGGCTCAGTGGCAAAGCGGCGAGATGCACGAACACGGCGGGCACCATGTAGTCCGGCAAGTGTTCGAGCAAATGACTGCGCAGCACATCGATTTCCAAACGCTCACCGGTGTAATACGCGACCAGACGTTTGTCGCCCGGCACGTCTTCTCGGGCGACCACCACGGCTTCCTGCAGACCTTCGATCTGTGCAAGCCGCGCCTGAATTTCGCCCAGCTCAATACGCAGACCGCGGATCTTCACCTGATCATCGTTACGCCCCAGATACTCGATGTTGCCGTCCGGCCGATACCGCGCGACGTCGCCGGTGCGGTACATGCGCCCGCCAGGCTGGAACGGATCGTCGAGGAAGCGCTCGGCACTTAGCTCAGGCCGGTTCAGATAACCGCGCGCCACCTGCACACCGGCGATGTACAACTCGCCGATCACGCCTTGCGGCACCGGTTGCTGTTGCGCATCAAGGATGTACATCCGGGTGTTGGCGATCGGTTTGCCGATCGGTGTGTTGTCCGGAACCTGCTCGATAGGCCCAGAGCAATCCCACGCGGTGACGTCGACGGCCGCTTCGGTCGGGCCGTACAGGTTATGCAACTGGCTGCCCGGACATTGCAGCTTGAAGCGCCGCACCAGACTGCCCGGCAACGCCTCGCCGCTGCACATCACCTGCCGCAGGCTGTCGCAGCGTGTGGTGTCGCTGTTGGCGAGGAACACGTCGAGCATCGACGGCACAAAGTGCAGCGTGGTGATGTTTTCGGTTTCGATCACTTCAGTGAGGTATTGCGGGTCCTTATGCCCGTCGGGCCGCGCCATGACCAGTCGCGCGCCGGTCATCAACGGCCAGAAGAATTCCCACACCGACACGTCGAAACTGAACGGGGTTTTCTGCAACACCGAATCGGCCGCCGTCAGCTGATAGGCGTCCTGCATCCACAGCAAGCGGTTGACCACACCGGCGTGTTCGTTGACCACGCCTTTCGGCTGGCCGGTCGAGCCGGAGGTGTAGATCACGTACGCGCTGTGCTGGGGTGTCAGCGACGGGATTTGCGGATTTTCGGCGGACAAGGATTGCCAGGTGTTCTGGTCGAGGTCGATTACCGGTGCCGAGAGATCTCCGAACAGTGCACGGGTCGCCCCGTGCACCAGCACCACGGCCGGCGCGCTGTCCTCGAGCATGTAGGCCAGACGCTCCGGCGGATAGGCCGGGTCGAGCGGCACATAAGCGGCGCCGGCCTTGTTGATCGCCAGCAGGCCGATGACCATTTCCAGACTGCGTTCGACGCAGATCGCCACCCGTGAATCTACCTGCACACCGAGGCTGATCAAGTGCCCGGCCAGCCGGTTGGCGCGCTCGTTCAACTGCGTGTAGCTCAATGCCTGCTCGCCGGCAACGACGGCCACAGTCTGTGGCGTACGCTGCACCTGCGCTTCGAACAAGCCGTGCAGCGTCTGCTGCAAATCGTAATCGACTGCGGTGTCGTTGAGGCCGAACAGCAACGCCTGCCGCTCCTCGTCCGACAACACCGTCAGCCGATTCAACGCTTGCTGTGGGGTGTGCTCCAAGGCTTCAACCAGTGCGATCAGCGCGTTGTGCATGTACTGGCCAACGCGTGCCGCACCAATGCGCGACGGCGTCATCACCGTCAGTTCGAAACCGCTGCCGAGATCGTCGACATTGAGGGTCAACGGGTAATTGGTGCGTTCCTCGCCGGCAAGGGATTCGATCCCTTGCCAACCATCACGCGCGGCGTTTTCTCGGGCCTCACTGTCGCTGTGCCGGTAGTTGAGCATCGCGCTGAACAGTGGCGACGGCGCCGCGACACCGCTGCAACGCTGCGCCAATGCCAGCGAAGCATGTTCGTGGGCCAACAGCGCACTGAGCCGCGCATGCGTCGTCTTGACCCCGGCGCGCACGTTGCTTTCGTCAACATCCACACGCAACGGCAAGGTGTTGATGAACATGCCCAGCCCACGATCCGCACCCGCACCGCCCTGCATGCGACCCAGCAGCACCGTGCCGAACACCACCCGCTCCTGAGCGGACGTTGCCGCCAGCACCTGCGCCCAGGCGAGATGGAACAGACTGGCGACACTGACGCCGAGCAACCGTGCCTGACTGCGTAGACGCTGCGCCACCACGGCGGGCAGCGCTTGACTGACTTCCTCGATGTCATTGCCGTCGCCGTGCACGTCCTGCAAGCCGAACGGCAGGGTCGGTTCGTCGATGTCGCCGAGCATTTCGCGGAAGAACGCTTCGTGCTCTTGTTCACTGACGCCAAGGCGGGTTTGCGCGACATAATTGCGGTACGGCACAACGTCTACCGACAATCGTTCATCGCCGCGCAAAATGGCCTGCATTTCTTCGCTGACCACCGCCAGCGCGGTGTGGTCCATGGCGATGTGATGGAACAACAGCATGGCAACCACGCGCTGGTTGTCCGGGTCGAGGGCATACATCAAACGCAGCAGCGGTGCCTGATCCAAGTTTAGACGCCAGTGCCGCGCATCGAAGCGTGCACGCAACTGATCGATGGCTTCGCCCTGCGCAGGCTCCAGCGCCACGGCTTGAACCGGCAACTCCGCACGCCGCCAGACCACTTGCACCGGCGCCGCAAGGCCTTGCCAAACTATCGAAGTGCGCAGGATGTCGTGGCGCGCCATGACTTGATGCAGCGCCGCAGCGAACCCTTGAAAACGTTCAATACTGTCGAACGCCAGACACGATTGCAGCAGGTACGGATCGCCCTGCGCGGCGCTGATGTGGTGATACAGAATCCCCTCCTGCAACGGCGCCAGCGGATAAATATCCTGCACATTGGCAGCGCCACCCGGCACCGTGGCGACGATGCGTTCGATACTGGACTGATCCAGTTGCACCAGTGGCAGCATGTCCGGGGTGATGTGCGTGCAATCGGCCGCAATCAGATTGTCCGGCACTGCAACCTCGCGACCGCTGCCCACCGCAGCAGCCAGCGCAGCCAACGTCGGCTGGCTAAACAGCACGCGTACGTCGGTGCTCAGATCGACCTGACGCATGCGCTCGATCAACGTCACCGCCAGCAATGAATGCCCGCCCAGTTCGAAGAAGTTGTCGTGGCGGCCGACCTGTTCAACGTTCAAGACGTCCGACCAGATCTGCGCCAGCGCGATTTCCACCGAACCTTGCGGCGCGGCATATTCGCGGCTCAGCCACGCCGTTTGATCCGGCTCCGGCAACGCCCTGCGGTCGAGTTTGCCGTTGGCGGTCAGCGGCAGTGCTGGCAGACGCACGTAAGCGGCGGGCACCAGCGCTTGCGGCAACTGCGCTTGCAGATGACTGCGCAAGTCCTCGACTTCGACGCTCAGGCGTTCGGTAAACCACGCCAGCAACTGGCCGTCGCGCACCAGCACCACGCAATCCTGCACGGCCTCGTGGCGGCTCAACGCTGCTTCGATTTCGCCCAGTTCGATGCGCACGCCGCGCAGTTTGACCTGATCGTCATTGCGCCCCAGGTATTCAACACTGCCGTCGGCGAGCCAGCGTGCGAGGTCGCCGGTACGGTACATGCGCGCCTGCGGTTGGTCGCTGAACGGGTCGTCGAGAAAGCGTTCGGCAGTCAGCTCAGGGCGATGCAGATAACCGCGCGCCACACCCGCGCCGCCGACATACAACTCGCCAGCGACGCCGACCGGTACGGGGCGCTGCTGGTCGTCGAGCAAATAAATCTTCGCGTTGGTCATCGGCCGACCGATATGCAGCACCTGCCCGGCCTTGACCGCGCCAGAAGTCGCAACCACCGTGGCTTCGGTCGGGCCGTAGTTATTGATCACCGCGAAGGTCTGTTCGCGGGGGAACTGGCGCAGTTTGTCGCCACCGATCAACAGCGTGCGCAAGGTCGGGTGGCCGAGGTCGCGACTGAACGCATATTCGGCGACGGGTGTCGGCAGGAAACTCACCTGCAACGGCTGCGCACGCCACCATTCCAGCAACTCATCGAGGTGCTCGTTGCTCACCGTTTGCGGTGGCAGATGCAGGGTCGCGCCGACACACAGTGCCGGCCAGACCTCCCACGCCATCGCATCAAAACCGAATCCGGCGACGCTCGATGTGTGGCTGCCGGCGCGCAAGTCGAAGGCCTCGCAGTGCCAGTGCACAAGGTTCTCCAGCGTCGCGTGTTCGACCATTACACCTTTCGGCTGGCCGGTGGAGCCGGAGGTGTAGATCACATAGGCAAGATGCGCCGGGGTCAGCGCCGGCAATTGCGGATTGCTCTCGGACAACTGCTGCCAAGTGGGACTGTCCAGATCAATCAGCGGCACGGCGCCAAGCAAATCCGCCGTCGCTGCCTGCGCCAGCACCGCGATCGGCGCGCTGTCCTGCAACAGATAGGCGATGCGTTCCGCCGGATACGCCGGGTCAACCGGCACATAACCGGCGCCAGCCTTGAGGATCGCCAACAGCGCGACGAGCATGTCCGAGCTGCGGCGCAGGCACACGGCGACGCGGTCATCGGGCTGCACGCCGAGCCCGAGCAAGTGATGAGCCAGGCGATTGGCGCGCTGATTGAGCTGCGCGTAGGTCAGGTGCTGCGCGCCCTGAACCACAGCCAGTGCGTCCGGCTGCTGCTCGGCCTGAACCTCGACCAAGCGCTGAATCGTCGCACCACGCGGATAGGTCGCCGAATGCTGGTTGAAGCCGACCAGCAAGTGTTCGTACTCAGCCACCGAGAGCACCGGCAAACGGTTGAGCGGGCGTTGCGGCGTTTCTTCCAGTGCGGTCACCAGATGTTCCAGTGCGGTGTGCATGTAACTGCAAATCCGTTGCGCACCGATCTCGGCGACTGCCAGTACGTCGAGGGCAAACCCTTCGCCCAGATCATCCACCGACAGGGTCAGCGGGTAGTTGCTGCGCTCCTCACCGCCAAGCATGCGCACGCCCTGCCAGATGCCCTGACCGTCGCGCGGCTGTTGTGCGGCGGCGCTGTGCCGGTAGTTGAGCAAGGCGCTGAACAGCGGCGCGGAACCCACCATGCCGCTGCATCGTTGGGCCAGCGCCAGTGACGCATGTTCATGGCCGAGTAGCGCCGTCAGCCGGGCATGGGTGGTTTTCACCCCGGCGCGCACGCCTTCAGCGAGATCAACCCGCAGCGGCAAGGTATTGATGAATACCCCCAACGTGCGGTCGGCACCCTCGCCGCCCTGCATCCGCCCCATCAACACCGTGCCGAAGACCACGTCGCGGCGGCCGGAGACCACGCCCAACACCTGCGCCCAGGCCATGTGCATCAGGCTCGCGGGGCTGACACCCAACTGCCGCGCCTGTTCACGCAGGCGCAGATTGAGCCCGGCATTCACCGGTTGCAGCGCTTCTTCGATGCCACGCCCGTCGCCCTGGACATCCTGCAGACCGAAGGGCAAGGTCGGCTCGTCGATATCGCCGAGCATCTCGCGGAAGAACGCTTCATGTTCCTGCTCATCGGCACCCAAGCGGGCCTGCGCCACGTAATTGCGATACGGCATCGGTGGCGTCAGCGTGTCGAGCTGATCGAACATCAACGCGTGCATTTCCCGGCCGATCACGTCCATGGCGGTGTGGTCGAGAATCGAGTGATGGAACAGCACGATCGCGACGACTTGCTGGTGCAGCGGATCCTCGGCGTAGACCATGCGGATCAGGGGTGCCTGATTCAAGTCGAGGCGGAAATGCCGGGCATCGAAACGCGCGTGCAACTGTTCGAGGATGTCGCCGTCCTGCGCCTCCAGCGGCACCTTTTGCACAACCATCTGCGCCTGACGCCAGACCACTTGCTGCGGGCTGGGCAAACCTTCCCAGACCACGCTGGTGCGCAGAATGTCGTGGCGGGCGATGACCTGCTGCAAGTGCTCGGCGAAGGTTTGCAAACGTTCGAGGCTGTCGAAAGCCAGACGCGATTGCAGCAAGTATGGATCGCCCTGTTCGGCACTCAGATGGTGATAAAGAATGCCTTCCTGCAACGGTGCCAACGGGTAGATATCCTGCACGTTGGCGGCGCCGCCCGGTACCGTGGCAACGATACGATCGATACTGGTTTGATCCAGCGTGGTCAGGGTCAGCATATCGGGGGTGATGTACGTGCAATCGGACGGGATAAGATTGGCCGGCACCGCGATTTCCCGTCCACTGCCCAAGGCCCGCGCCAGCGCGGCCAGGTTCGGCTGGTTGAACAGCACGCGCACATCGGCGTTCAGACCGGCCTGACGCATGCGTTCGATCAGGCTCACCGCCAACAGCGAATGGCCGCCGAGTTCGAAGAAATTGTCATGGCGGCCGATCTGTTCGATGTTGAGTACGTCGGCCCAGATCTGCGCCAGCGCCATTTCGACCGGGCCTTGTGGCGCTTCATATTCACGGCTGAGCCACGCGTCCTGATCCGGCTCGGGCAAGGCTTTGCGGTCGAGTTTGCCGTGGGCCGTGAGCGGCAGGCTGTCCAGTCGCACGTAAGCGGCCGGCACCAAGGTGTCCGGCAGCCGCGCTTGCAGATGGCGGTGCAAGTCGCCGATCTCGACCGATTCGATGGCGATGAACCACGCCACCAGACGCCCGTCACGCACCAACACCACGCATTCGCGGACCGCTTCATGAGCGCTCAACGCGGCTTCGATTTCGCCGAGTTCAATACGCACACCGCGCAATTTCACCTGATCATCGTTACGTCCCAGGTATTCGATATTGCCGTCGTCCAGCCAGCGCGCGAGGTCGCCGGTGCGGTACATCCGTGCGTGCGGCTCGTCGCTGAACGGGTCGTCAAGAAATTGTGCAGCGGTCAGTTCCAGACGATTCAGATAACCGCGCGCAACCCCGGCGCCACCGACATACAACTCGCCTTGCACACCGGTCGGCACGGGCTGTTGCTGGCGATCCAATAGATAAATCCGCGCATTGGCGATTGGCCGGCCAATGTGCAAAACCCGCCCGGGCTCGATGCGCCCGGACGTCGCCACCACCGTGGCTTCGGTCGGGCCGTAGTTATTGATTACATCGAACGTCTGATCACGCGGGAACTGGCGCAACTTGTCGCCACCGATCAGCAGCGTGCGCAAGGTCGGGTGGCCCAGTTCACGACTGAACGCGTATTCGGCCACCGGGGTCGGCAGAAAGCTCACCTGCAACGGCTGCGCGCGCCACCACTCGAGCAGCTCATCGAGGTGTTCATTGCTGATCGCGGGCGGTGGCAGATGCACGGTCGCGCCGACGCACAGTGCCGGCCAGACTTCCCAGGCCATGGCATCGAAACCGCAACCGGCGACGCTGGCGGTGTGGCTGCCGGCGTGCAGATCGAAAGCTTCGGCGTGCCAGTGCACGAGGTTTTCCAGAGTGCGGTGCTCGACCATCACGCCTTTCGGCTGCCCGGTAGAGCCGGAGGTGTAGATCACGTAGGCCAGATTTGCCGGTGTCAGCCTCGACAGTGCCGGGTTGGTGTCAGGCAAGTGCCGCCAGTCGTTGGTGCCCAGATCGATCACGGGTAGAGCGCCAAGCAGGTCGCGCGTCGATGCCTGCGCCAGTACTGCGATCGGGTCGCTGTCCTGCAACAGGTAGGCAATGCGTTCTGCCGGATAATCCGCATCGATCGGCACGTAACCCGCGCCGGCCTTGAGAATCGCCAGCATTGCAACGAGCATGTCCGGGCCGCGACGCAGGCACATTGCGACACGGTCATCGGCTTGTACGCCGAGCCCGATCAAGTGATGAGCGAGGCAATTGGCGCGCTGATTCAGTTCGCCGTAATTCAGCTTTTGCTCACCCTGCACCACCGCCAGCGCCTCGGGATACGCCAAGACTTGCGCCTCGAAAAGGCGCGGCACTGTTTGTGCGGGCGGGTATTCCCGACCGCTGATGTTGAAGCCGACCAGCACCCGTTGTCGCTCGCCCGGCGACACGATCGTCAGTTGCTGCAACGGCGCCTGCGGTGTGTACTCCAGCGCCGTGACCAGACTGTGCAAGGCGGTTTGCAAGTAGTCGCAGACCCGTGCGCCATCCACCTGTGGCACCGCTTGCACGCTCAAGCGAAAACCTTCGCCAAGGTCGTCGACGCTGACCACCAACGGATAGTTACTGCGCTCGCGGGAGCTGAGAATCTGCACGCCGTCCCACATGACAGCAGCCGATTGCGGCGCGCTGTGGCGGTAGTTGAGCAAAGTGCTGAACAGCGCTTGCGAACCGGCGACACCGCTGCAACGCTGAGCCAGTGCCAGCGAGGCTTGCTCATGGCCGAGCAACTGCGCCAGGCGTGCATGGGTGGCACGCACGCCGCTCTCTACCGAATCCGTACCGACGCTGACGCGCAACGGCAAGGTGTTGATGAACATGCCCAACGCCCGATCAGCGCCCTCTCCGCCCTGCATGCGGCCGAGTAATACCGTGCCGAACACCACGTCCTGCTGACCGGACACCTGCGCCAACACCTGAGCCCAGGCCTGATGCACCAGACTCGCGACGCTGACACCCAGCCGCCGTGCCTGCTCACGCAGACGCTGGCCAAGGCTGGCGTCCAGCTCGGAATGACTGTCGAGGATCGCGCTGCCGTCGCCGTGCACGTCCTGCAAACCGAAGGCCACGGTGGGTTCGTCAATGTCAGCAAGCATCTCGCGGAAGAAGACTTCATGAGCCTGATCATCGGCACCGAGCCGCGCCTGCGCGACGAAATTACGGTACTGCACCGGCGGCGGTAGGTCGCTGCTGCGGCCGAGCATGACGTCGTTCATTTCCGCGACCAGCACTTCCAGCGCGGTGTGATCGAGGACGATATGGTGCAGCAGGAGAATGCCGATCCAGCGGTTGTGCGACTGATCTTCGGTGTAGACAAAGCGCATCAGCGGCGCGCGATTGAGGTCCAGACGGTAGTGGCGCGGATCGAAACGCGCCTGCATCTGCTCCAGCACGTCGCCGTCGAGTTCGTCGGCATCGACGCGTTCCAACGCCAGTGCTGCTTCACGACAGACCACCTGTACGGCTTCTTCGAGCCCCTCCCAAACGATGCCGGTGCGCAGAATGTCATGGCGCGCGATCACGCCGTTCAAGGCGCGGACGAAGGTTTTGATCTGCGCCAGACCGTCGAAGGCGAATTGCGCCTGCAACACATACGGGTCACCGGCGCTGGTGGCCAGATGGTGATAGAGAATCCCCGCCTGCAACGGCGCCAGCGCATAGATGTCCTGCACATTGGCGATGCCGCCCGGCACGCTGGCAACCACGCGGTCGATAGCGGCTTGGTCGAGATTGACCAGCGGCAACATGGCTGGGGTAATGCGCGTGCAACCCGGTTCGATCAGGTTGTCTGGAACGACAATGCCGCGTTCGCTGCTCAAGGTCGCCGCCAGCGCTGCCACGCTCGGCTGACCGAACAACACGCGCACGTCACAGTGCAGATCCTGTTGACGCATGCGTTCGATCAGCTTCACTGCCAACAGCGAATGGCCACCGAGTTCGAAGAAATTGTCATGGCGGCCGACCTGCTCGACACCGAGTAACGTCTGCCAGAGTCCGGCAATCAGGTTTTCCACGGCACCGATCGGCGCTTCGAAACCACGCCGGGCGAATGCATCGCTGTCCGGAGCTGGCAAGGCTTTGCGGTCGAGCTTGCCGTTGGTGGTCAACGGGAAAGCTTCCAAGCGAACGAACGCGCTCGGCACCATGTAGTCGGCCAGCGTCGCCAGCAAATGATCACGCAATTGCGCCACATCAGGCGCGGCATCGGCGTCAGCCAGCCAGTAGGCAACCAGACGCTGATCACCGGGGCTGTCCTCACGGGCAATCACCACGGCTTCGCGCACGCCTTCGCAACTAGACAGACGTGCCTCGATCTCACCCAGTTCGATGCGGAAACCGCGAATCTTCACTTGGTCGTCGTTGCGTCCCAGGTATTCGAGGCTGCCATCGGCGGCCCAGCGCGCGAGATCACCGGTTTTATACAACCGCGCCTCTGCGTTGTCGCCGAATGGATCATTGATAAAACGCTCGGCGGTCAGTGCTTCGCGATTCAGATAACCGCGCGCCACACCCGCGCCACCGACGTACAACTCGCCAATCACGCCGACTGGAACCGGTTCGCGCTGCGCATCGAGAACATACAGTTGCAGGTCGGGAATGCGCACGCCAATCGGGCTGACGCCGAGCAACTGCGCGTCGGCGGCTTGCAGCGGCCGATACGTCACGTGCACGGTGGTTTCGGTGATGCCGTACATGTTCACCAGCCGCGTTCCGGCATTGCCGACCCGCGCATACCAAGGCTTGAGCAAGCCCGGCTCCAACGCTTCACCACCGAAAATCACTTCGCGCAGGGAGTGCTGCAAGGTGCTGCGGCCCTGTGCGGCGATCAGTTGGCGGAACGCGCTCGGCGTCTGATTGAGCACGGTCACCCCGGTTTCGCAGAGCAATGCATAGCAGTCGTCCGGCGAGCGGCTGACGGCTTGCGGGACCAGCAGCAATTGCCCACCGAACGCCAGTGCGCCCCAGATTTCCCACACCGAAAAGTCGAACGCGAAGGAATGGAACAGCACCCAAATGTCTTGTTGATTGAACTGGAACCAGTCATCGGTGGCAGTGAACAAACGCGCCACGTTGCGATGCTCGACCATCACGCCTTTGGGCAGACCGGTGGAACCGGAGGTGTAGATCACGTACGCCAGATGCGCCGCCGTCAGCTCGGCGATCTGCGGATTACTGTCGAGTTCGGCCTTGAGGTGAGCGCTGTCGAGGTCGATCTGCGGCACCTCGAGAGCGGCCACGCGATCGCGCGTCGCGGACTGCATCAGCACCGCCACCGGTGCGCTGTCCTTTAAGGTGAAGCTGATTCGGTCCAGCGGATAGGCCGGATCGATGGGCACGTAACCGGCGCCAGCCTTGAGCACACCGAGCAGACCGATGAGCATTTGCGGGCCACGTTCCACGCAGATTGCCACGCGGTCATCGGGACGAATGTTCAGGGCCAACAGATGATGCGCAACCTGATTGGCGCGACGATTGAGTTCGCCGTAGCTGAGCGTCTGCCCGTCGAAGATCAGCGCCGTGGCGTCCGGGCGGGCCTGTGCATGGGCTTCGAATTGCTGGTGGATCAATGGGGTTTGCGGAAACTGTGCCACCGGCGAATTGACGCCGCGCAGCAGTTGTTCACGTTCGCTGGTCGGGAGGATTTTCAACTCTTGCAGCGCCACATCGGCGCTGGATTGCAGGGCCGCCGCCAGACTTTCCAGCGCGGTGTTCAAATAAGCCGCCATGCGCTCGGCGCCCAGTGCCGCATCCGCCAGCGCGGTGACGCGCAAGTCCACGCCGAGGTCATCGATGTTGATGGTCAGCGGATAGTTGGTGCGCTCGCGCGCGCCGAGCACCTGCACACCGGGGGCAATGTCGACCACGTCAGCGACTTCTTCGACGCTGCTGTGCCGGTAGTTGAGGATCGCGCTGAACAGCGGCGTCGGCACCGCGACGGCGCTGCAACGTTGGGCCAAGGCCAGCGAAGCTTGCTCATGCGCTAGCAACGCTGTCAGGCGCTGATGGGTCGCACGCACGCCGTCACGCACGCTTTGCTCACCGACATCAACGCGCAGCGGCAAGGTGTTGATGAACATCCCCAACGCCTGCTCACCGCCCTCGCCCGCGTCCATCCGCCCCAGCAATACGGTGCCGAACACCACCGCCGTGCGCCCCGACAATTGCCCCAGTACCCGCGCCAGGGCCAGATGCGTCAGGCTCGCGACACTCACGCCGAGCTGCCGTGCCTGTTCGCGCAACTGCCGGCTCAAGCGGCTGTCGAGCATTACCGAGGCTTCCTCGATGGCGTGGCCGTCACCCTGCACATCCTGCAGTCCACAGGGCAGCGTCGGCTCGTCGATATCAGCGAGCATGTCGCGGAAAAATGCTTCCTGCGCCTGCTCGTTGCCGGCACTGCGCGCCTTGGCCAAGTGATCGCGATACGGCACAGCGGCAGGCACTTGCGCGGTCTGCCCGAGCAGACAGGCCTGAATTTCCCGGCGCAGTACATCCAGCGCAACGTGATCCATGATCATGTGATGAAACAGCAACAGCGCGACCACGCGGTCCTGAACCGGATCCTGCGCATAGACCATGCGCAGCAGCGGCGCTTGCTGCATGTCGAGGCGGAAGTGCTGCGGGTCATGGCGTTCGAGCAATTGCGTGAGCACGTCTCGGTCGCTGTCGACGGTAATTGCCTGACACACCAGCGGCGCCTCGCGCCAGACCACTTGCACCGCTTCGTCGAGGTATTCCCAGACGAACGAAGTGCGCAGGATGTCGTGACGTTTAACCACCCAGCGCAGCGCGTCGGCGAAGGCGTTCAGCCGCTCCTGGCTGTCGAACACGAAGCGCGCCTGCGAGATGTAAGGGTCACCGGCAGCGGCCGAGAGGTGGTGATACAGCATGCCCTCCTGCAACGCGGACAGTGGATAAATGTCCTGCACATTGGCGGCGCCACCCGGCACCGTGGCGACGATGCGATCAAGGGTGTCCTGATTCAGCTTCACCAACGGCAGCATGTCCGGAGTAATGCGAAACGCAGGACTCAGCCAGTCGCCGCCGTGTTCGGCGACCAACTCCAGCAACTGCGCCTTGTGCGCCGAGAGGCTGTCCCACAACGCGTCATCCAGCGCGTCGTCGCTGCCCAGAATGACCAGGTCTTCATCTTCCTGTTGAAGGCGGATCGCATGGGTGGAAATAACAGCCATCAGTTCGCTGAAATGCATGAGGTAACCTGCTGTAAATACGGAAAAAAGGAGCACGCAGCAGCGAGTCCGTGCACGCGGCGCGCAGCCTGGAAAAACTAAAACATCGGGGCGTGGGTGTCTGACATGGGAAGCGGGGACAAGCCGCCCTGCCCGCTGTTCGCCTCTGTAGGAGCTGCCGAAGGCTGCGATCTTTTGATTTTGCTTTTAAAAACAAGATCAACAGATCGCAGCCTTCGGCAGCTCCTACAGGGTTTGTGCGCGCCGTTAGAGACGGCGTTTGCGATTGAGGCTCGGGATGGTGGTTTGGGCGATCTCGATGTGATTCGCCTGCCGCGAGGTCTGTGCCGCCAGCGCGGCCAGCGTCGGCTGACTGAACAGCGTGCGCGCATCGACATGCAGCCCGGCCAGACGCATGCGCGCGACCAGACTCACCGCCAACAACGAGTGCCCGCCCAGTTCAAAGAAGTTGTCGTGACGCCCCACCTGCTCGACCTTGAGCACCTGCGCCCAGATCTGCGCCAAAGCACTTTCCACATCACCTTCGGGTGCCGCATAAGGACGACTGAGCAACGCCTCCGCGCCTGGTTCCGGCAACGCCTTGCGGTCAATTTTGTCGTTGGGCGTCAAGGGCAGCGCCGCCAGCATCACGTAGGCACCGGGCACCATAAACTCCGGCAACCGCGCCAACACATGCGCGCGCAATGCTTCAAGCGTCGGCGCAGTCAGCTCGGTACGCAGGGTGTAATAAGCCACCAGCCGCTCATCGCGCACCAGCACCACCGCCTCGCGGATCGCCGGATGTTCCAGCAGGCGCGCTTCAATTTCGCCCAGCTCAAGACGCACCCCGCGCAGCTTGACCTGAAAGTCATTGCGACCGAGAAACTCGAGATTGCCGTCAGCGCCGTAACGCACCAGATCCCCGGTGCGATACAAGCGATCACCGGCCACGAACGGGCTGTCGATAAAGCGTTCGGCCTGCAATTGCGGCAGGTCCAGATAGCCCCGCGCCACGCCCACTCCACCAATGTGCAGATGACCAGTGACGCCAAGCGGCACGGGTTGATCGCTGGCATCGAGGACATACAGGCGCGTGTTGCTTAGCGCCTTGCCGATTGGCACCAGTGTCTGCGGCACCGGCGCGCCGGGGTGCAGCGTCCAGCCACTGCTGTCGACCGTGGTTTCGGTCGGGCCGTAGACGTTGTGCAGACGCACCCACGGCAGGCGTTCGCGCACTTGCCGGGCCAGCGCGACGGTCAATTCGCCGCCACCGTTGAGCACGTCGGTAAGGCTGGTGCACTGGCTGACATCATCCTGTTCGATGAACTGCTGCAACAACGCCGGCACGAACTTGACCACGGTAATGTTCTGCTCGCGGATCACTTGCGTGACATAAGCCGAATCGCGGTTGCCATCGGCCCGCGCCAGCACCAGGCGCATGCCCGAACACAGCGGCCAGAAAATCTCCCACACCGAACTGTCGAAACTGTACGGGGCCTTTTGCAGCAACGCCCCATGTTCGGTGGGCGGCGACAACTGCGAGCCCCAGTGCACCATGTTGCAGGCACTGCGGTGCTCGATCATCACGCCTTTCGGCGTGCCGGTGGAGCCGGAGGTGTAGATCATGTAGGCCAGATTCGTCGCGCCGAGGCCCGGCACCTGCGGATTGTCGTGTGGCTGGTCCTGCCAGGTGCCGAGATCGAGATCGATCAGCGGCACGTCGGGTTCGTCGAGCAGATCGCGCGTCGCCGCGTGCACCAGCAGCGCAACCGGTGCGCTGTCCTGCAACATGTAGTTGAGCCGTTGCAGCGGGTAATCCGGATCGAGCGGCACATAAGCACCGCCAGCCTTGAGAATACCCAGCAGGCCTATCACCAATTCAGGCCCGCGCTCGACGCAGATCGCGACCCGCGAATCCGGCCGAACGCCCAGCCCGCGCAGATGATGAGCCAAGCAGTTGGCCTGCTCGTTCAACTCGCGATAGGTCAGGCTTTGCCCGGCGAATTGCACGGCGACGGCATTCGGTTTGCGCTGCACCTGTTGTTCGAACAGCGCCTGCAGCGGTTGCTCCATCGGGCAGTCGACTGCCGTATCGTTGAACTCGATCAACAGCCGTTGCAGTTCTTCCTGCGGTAACAGCAGCAGGCTATTCAGCGGCCGCTGCGGCTCGGTCTCCAGCGCCTCGACCAAGCCATTAAGGGCCGCTTGTACATATGCGCAAATCCGTTGCGCGCCGATGGTCGACAAGGTTCGGGTGGTCAAACGCAAGCCCGTGCCGAGATCATCGACACTCAGGGTAAACGGGTAATTGGTGCGCTCCTCGTTGGCCAGGGTTTCGATGCCTTGCCAGGTTTGCCGGGAGTTCTTTTGCTCGACGTCATCGCTGTGCCGATAGTTGAGCAAGGCGCTGAACAGCGGCGCCGGCGCAGCGACGCCACTGCAACGCTGAGCCAGCGCTAAAGAGGCGTGTTCATGGGCGAGCAAAGCGGTCAGGCGCGCATGAGTGGATTTCACCGCTGCGCGCGCACCTTCGCCGACATCGACCCGCAGCGGCAAGGTATTGATGAACACCCCCAGCGCCCGGTCTGCCCCCGCGCCGCCCTGCATGCGCCCCATCAACACCGTGCCGAACACCACGCTTGGCTGGCCGGATGTCGCCGCCAATACTTGCGCCCAGGCGAGGTGGATCAGGCTGGCGACGCTGACGCCGGCCAGACGCGCCTGCTGCTGCAAGCGCTGATAGACACCGCTCGCCAGCGTCTGCTCGGCTTCTTCGATGTTGCTGCCGTCACCCTGCACATTCTGCAAAGCGAACGGCAAGGTCGGCTCATCGATGTCGGCGAGCATCTGGCGGAAAAACGCCTCATGCTCTTGCTCGCTGAAGCCGAATCGCGTCTGCGCCACATAGTTGCGGTACGGCACCGGTGCTGCCAGCGGTGCGTCGTGCCCGGACAGGCTGGCGTGGATTTCTTCGCGCATCGCCTCCAGTGCAATGTGATCCATCGCCAGGTGATGGAACAGCAATATGCCGACCACCCGGTTATGCGCCGGGTCTCGGGCATACATCAAGCGCAGCAGCGGCGCCTGACTGACATCGAGGCGATAACGCCGCGCGTCGAAGCGCTCGTGCAACTGATCGATGATTGCGCCGCCAGCAGGGTCAAGTTCGACTTCCTGCACCGGCAAAATGGCCTCGCGCCAAACGACCTGAACCGGTGACGTCAGCCCTTCCCAAACCACCGCCGTACGCAGGATATCGTGCCGTGCGATGACCTCGCGCAGCGCAGCGGCGAAGGCCTCGACCCGCTCGACGCTGTCGAACGCCAGCAGCGATTGCAGCAGGTACGGATCGCCCTGCGCAGCGGTGATGTGGTGATAGAGAATGCCTTCCTGCAACGGCGCCAACGGGTAGATGTCCTGCACATTGGCGGCGCCACCCGGCACCGTCGCAACGATACGCTCGATCATCGCCTGATCCAGTTGCACCAGTGGCAACAGGTCCGGCGTGATGTGCGTGCAGTCGGCGGAAATACGGTTGGCCGGCACCTCGACTTCGCGACCGCTGCCCTCCGCCGCTGCCAGCGCCGCCAGTGTCGGCTGGCTGAACAGCACGCGAACATCGCTGCTCATGCCAATCTGGCGCATGCGTTCGATCAGGCCCACAGCCAACAAGGAGTGGCCACCCAGCTCGAAGAAATGGTCGTGACGCCCTACCCGTTCAACCTGCAAGACCTCGGCCCAGATCTGCGACAGGGCGATTTCGACGTCACCTTGTGGCGCCTCGTATTCCCGACGGATCAACGCCTCCGGTCCCGGCGGCGGCAAGGCTCGACGGTCGAGTTTGCCGTTGGCCGTCAGTGGCAACGTTGCCAAGCGCACGTAAGCAGCCGGCAGCATGGCGGCTGGCAAACGCAAGGTCAGGTGCGCGTGCAGTTGCAGGATGTCCAGCGTTTCACGCTCGGTGAACCACGCCAACAGTTGACCGTCGCGCACCAGCACCACGGCTTCCTGCACCGCATCATGGCTGGCGAGTGCCGCTTCGATTTCGCCCAGTTCGACACGCACACCGCGGACTTTCACCTGGTCATCGTTGCGGCCGATGTACTCAAGGTTGCCGTCGGTGCGCCAACGTGCGAGATCGCCGGTGCGATACATACGCGCATCCGGCTGCGCACTGAACGGGTCGTCGAGAAAGCGTTCCGCTGTCAGATCCGGGCGATTGAGATAGCCGCGGGCAACCCCGGCACCGCCGACATACAGCTCGCCGATGATGCCGATCGGCACCGGGCGCTGCTGATCATCGAGCAAATACGCTGTGGCATTGCTCACGGGTTTGCCGATGTGCAACGCCTGCCCTGGGGTGATCAGCCCCGAGGTCGCGACCACCGTCGCTTCGGTCGGGCCATAGTTGTTGACCACCGCAAAACCCTGCGCGCGGTTGAACTGGCGCAGGCGATCGCCGCCGATCAACAAGGTGCGCAAGGTCGGGTGATCGAGTTGTTTGCTGAAGGCGTATTCGGCAATCGGCGTTGGCAGGAAGCTGACGTCCAGCGGCTGGGCACGCCACCAGTCGAGCAGCGCGTCGATGTCTTCACTGCCTTCGCTTGCGGGCGACAAATGCAGCGTCGCTCCGGCACTCAGCGCCGGCCAGACCTCCCACGCCATCGCGTCAAAACCGAAGCCGGCGAGGCTCGAAGTGTGCTGCCCGAAGCTGAGCCCGAATGCCTCGCAGTGCCAGTCGACCAGATTGCCCAGCGTACGGTGCTCGACCATCACGCCTTTGGGCAACCCGGTTGAGCCTGAGGTGTAAATCACATACGCGAGGTTGCTCGTGTTCAGCTCCGGCAGGTCGGGATCGGTCAAGTTGTCGAGCGACCATTCGCGCCGATCAAGCTCGATCAACGGCAGCGCTGTGGCGGGCAAGCGCTCACGCAGATCACTTTGCGTCAGCAGCGCTACCGGAGCACTGTCGCTGAGCAGATAATTCAGGCGCTCGACTGGATGCGCCGGGTCAATCGGCACATAGGCGGCGCCAGACTTGAGAATCGCCAGCAGCCCGACCAATGTCTCCAGGCTCCTACGCGCGACGATCGCCACGCGGTCATCCGGCCGTACACCGAGACCCAGCAGATGATGGGCCAACGCATTGGCTTGCTGGTTCAGCTCGGCATAGCTCAGGGTTCGTCCCTGATACGTCGCGACCACGGCGTCCGGTTGTTCGGCCACTCGGGATTCGAATCGCTGATGAATCAGCTGCCCCTGCGGATAACTGACGCGGGTGTCGTTCCACTCATCGAGCAGGGCCAGCTCTGCCGGGCTATTGAGGTTGAAATCGGTGATCTCGAGTTCCGGACATTCCAGACCCTGCTCCAGTATCAGCAACAAGCGCTCGGTCAACGACGTCATCTCGTCAGCCGTGAAATAGGCCGGCGAGTACACCAGATGCAGCCAGGCCTTGTCGTTGTAACGGTTGCTGCGCAGGTGAAGGGCCAGCGGTGTTGCCTCGTGTTGGTTGGAGACCTTGACCGAGTGTCCCGACGCCTCACCGTAACGGTAGTCATGGTCGTCCTGTTCGTAGGACACCGACAGCTCGAACAGTTGCGCGCGGTCTTCACGCAACAGACCCAACGCGCGGTTCATCTCGCTCAGCGGATAGCGTTGATGGCGAAAATCCTGCTTCAGGCTATCGCCGATTGCCTTGATCAACTCAGCGAATGACAACGCTCGGCCAAAGCCCATGCGCATTGCACTGACCTGGGTGAACAAGCCCAAAGTGCTTTTGAAGCGGGCGCCGGAGCGATTGAGAATCGGCAAGCCGACCACCCACTCGTCACGCTGGGCGGTACGACTGAAATACACATGCAGCGCCGCCAGCAAGACATGAAAGGCCGAGCCACCGAATCGTCGCGCGCAGTCTTTCATGCGCTCATGCAGAACGGCAGGAAAAGCCTCGACGTGGATGCGACTGGGCGCCGCTTCAGGCTCAAGGGGTTCGCGATGACGGGGCGTCAACAAGGGCTCGGGAAGGCTGCGGTACTTGTCCAGCCAATAGCGTTGATCACGTTCATAGCGGAGTGACTGATGGTAGCGCGCATCATCTTCGATAAAGCCGACATAGGACGGTGCCGCTCTGCGCGGATGCTCGCCACGGTACAACGCGCTGTAGATCTCACCCACCGACTTGAACAGCAGCGCGAACGCCCAGCCATCGATGATCAAGTGATGGGCCTGGGCCGCCAGCCAGTGGCGATGGCGATCGAGGCGAATCAGACAGAAGCGGAACAACGCTTGCCCGCTCAGTACAAAGGGCTGCGCCATCTGCGCTTCGACCAGTGTCCGGGCAGCCGACTGTGGATCAGTCTGGCCGCTGACATCATGCAGCGACATCACCACCGGCAGCGCCTGGGCAAAACCTTGCAACGGCAGCCCGTCGCGACCAACGTCCGATCGCAGAACAATGCGCAAGGCGTCATTGGCTTCAACCAGATATTCAAGCGCCGATTGCAGCAATGCCGGATCCAGCGGGCCGCTCAGTTCGACGTAACCGCCAATGTTGTACAGCGGCGAATCTCCGCGGCTCAGTTGGTCCAGCCAGATATCCCGTTGAGCGGCAGTCAGCGGGAATGTCTCGACAGGCACGGACAGATCGTCCGCCACGTTGGCAGAAATAGGCTGCATAAGGTCCATCTCATGAAATTTTGCCGGTATTCAAGCATCGGCCTCCGCGCCGACATGACACCTGAAACCCGGACAACCACTAGCCTCGTACGCGCCTGTCTGACGTTGCGGGCGTGTTTATCGTAGGCACTGCGCAAAAACCCGGAGAGGAAATACTGAAAAGCTTGTAGGAAAAAAGCCACATACCAGCGCCGCCATTTGCTCAAGCGCTGTCGATCAGAATTTGACTATCGCCCGGGTTTCCGGGGCCTGAGCGTGACTGAACAGTCACTCACACCGGTACACCTGTGTTCAGCGGCGTCAGAACCCCGGCGCCAACATTCAGAAATAGTGGCACTTTGTGTCCCTGTTTTCCCCTACAGACGTAGGACAAATCCATGGGCTTAAATCCCGCTCCAGATCGTGTTCAAGGAGAAATGACGGCGTGGGCGGCTTTTGCAAAGACGGCAGACGATTCAGTGAGGGTTCTGAACCAGGGATGACAAGGATATGAATCTGACCGGCAGTATTCGCAATATGGAAAACCCGCATTTCTACTGGCAACTGGGTGAGCTGATTGCAAGCACGGGCAATGACCACTTCGCCACGAACATGTTCCAGTTGGTCGACACGCTGGTGCCGGTCAACCGGGTAGATCTCAGCGAGTGGACACTGGATGAGCGACAGGCCAGCGTGGTCGACATCAAACCGTTGGGCAGCGCCGGTCTGACGCAGACCTGTGCACCGGCCGATCCGCTGGAAAGCCCCGACGATCATCCGTTGTTGCAGAAAATGATCGAGATGAACGACTCGCTGCTGATTCAGCTGCGAGCCTCGCTGCAGCCTCGGCATCCGCAACACAGCGCACACCAATGCAATCTGGTCTCGCGTACGTCCAACCGGCGTTGCGTGATTTCGTTTTACCGACCGCATACGCAACGGGTGTTTTCCCTGCCGGAGTTGTCGTTTCTAAAAAGCCTGTCCGACACCCTGCTGCCACTGATCGAACGCCACGCACAGATCAGCCGGCAGATCCTTGCCCGTCAACCGCGCCAACCCTTGGCCGAGCTGGATCAGGCGCCGCTGGCGCAAGTGTTCGATGAGCGATTGGCGCTCAGCGACATCGCCCTGTCGGTGCGCGAAAAAGAAGTCTGCCTCGGTTTGTTGACGGGCGGCACCGTGCCGCAAATGGCGGAAAAACTGCGGGTCAAAAACAGTTCGATCGAGACGTATCTCAAGCGCGCCACCGCCAAACTCGGCGTCAGTGGCCGCCATGGTCTGGCGAAATGGATGGCCGGGGCCTGAGCAAAACGCTCTCCATATGCATGAGGCAGTTCGATGTTGACGTTGCGACTTTCCCTGCTGTCCATGGCGATGCTGATGGGCGGTTGTTCATTGATTCCCGAGTATCAGCGGCCCGTTTCACCCAGTGCCGCGCAGTATCCGACAGCGACACAGGCGGCAACGCACACCGAGGACTGGCGCACGCTGTTCACTGACCCGGCGCTGCAACAGCTGATTGAAAGCGCTTTGGTCAACAACCGCGACCTGCGCGTGGCGGCACTCAACGTCGAGGCCTTTCAGGCGCAGTACCGCATTCAGCGCGCCGACCTGCTGCCGGCGGTGTCGGCCAATGCCAACGAGTTGCGCCAACGCATGCCGCCGAGCGTGACCCAAGGCAAAGCGCTGATCAATTCGACGTACTCGGTCAACCTTGGCATAAGCGCCTATGAGCTGGACTTCTTCGGCCGCGTGCGCAGCCTTAGCGAGCAGGCGTTGCAAACCTGGCTGGCGACTGAACAGGCACGGCGCAGCGCGCAATTGAGTCTGGTGGCCAACGTCGCCAACGCCTACCTGACCTGGCGCGCCGATCAGGAACTGCTGGAACTGACCCGCGACACACTCGCCGCCGACGAACAGAGCCTGCACCTGACTACGCGCAACCGCGAGGCTGGCAAGTCTTCGGCGCTGGAACAGGCCCAGGCGCAGACCAGCGTCGACAGCTCTCGGGCCAATCTGGCGCGTTATCAGCGGCAGGTTGCGCAGGACTTGAACAGCTTGACCTTGCTGGTCGGCGCACCGGTGCCGGACGCCCTGCCCGCACGTCCTCTGGCCAGCGATCTGGTGCAACAACTGCCCGCCGGTTTGCCATCGGATCTGCTGCAACGGCGCCCGGACATTCTCCAGGCCGAGTACAAACTCAAAGCAGCCAATGCCAATATCGGCGCAGCGCGGGCGGCGTTTTTCCCCAGTGTCAGCCTGACGGCGAATGCCGGCACCTCCAGTCGTGACCTGTCCGGTTTGTTCGGCGCTGGTTCCGGGGCGTGGACGTTTCAGCCGCAGATCAGTCTGCCGATTTTCAATGCTGGCAGCCTGCGCGCGAGTCTGGATTATTCAAAGTTGCAGAAAGACGTGGCCGTGGCCGAATACGAAAAATCCATTCAAACCGCCTTTCAGGAAGTCGCCGACGGCCTCGCCGCGCGCCGCACCTATCAGCAGCAATTGCAGGCGCAGCGCGATCTGGTCGAGGCCACGCAGACCTATTACAACCTCGCGCAGAATCGTTACAAGAACGGCGTCGACAGCAGCCTGACGTTCCTCGATGCGCAGCGTTCGCTGTTCAGTTCGCAACAAGGCCTGATCACCGATCGCCTCGCGCAACTGGTCGCCGAAGTCAATCTGTACACCGCGCTGGGCGGTGGCTGGAGCGTTGAAGAATCGCGCGTGCAGTGAGGCTGCCGTCACTTTTTCTTACACCTTTTGTCGCTCGATCCTGCGCCGAGTGGCGATCCGTGGCCGGCCTCTGCCTTCAGTTTGGTATCATGCGCCGCTTTTACGGTTAACCCCCCGCCAGTCCTGCTGACTGACGGGCTGCAAAAGGCGGTATTAGATGACGGCTTTGTTGACTCGCCGCAAGGTGCTTGCGGGAATGGGCGTGCTCGGGCTAGGCCTGCTCGCCGGCTGTGACACCCGCGGCCAACTGTCGTACAAGTACGGCAAGGATCTGAGTAACAAGATCATGGGGCGCACCTTCAAACTGAAGAACACCGATGGCGAAACCATGACGCTGTCGAGCTTTCGCGGCATGATGCCGATGGTGTTTTTCGGCTTCACCCAGTGCCCGGCAGTCTGCCCGACCACCCTCGCCCGCGCGGCCAAAATCAAGAAGCTGATGGGCGCTGATGGCGACCGTTTGCAGGTGATTTTCATCAGCCTCGATCCCGAGCGCGACACGCCGGAAATCCTCGACGCCTACATGAAAGCCTTCGACCCGACGTTCGTTGCGCTGTACGGCACGCTTGAGGAAACAGCGGCCACGGCCAAGGAATTCGACGTGTTCTACGAGAAAGTCCCGGCCGGCGACACGTACACCATCTCGCACACCGCCACCAGTTACGTTTACGACTCCAACGGCGGCTTGCGCCTGGGGCTGTCCACCTCGCTTTCGGCAGAACAATGCACGGAAGATTTGCTTACTGTTATGGAGGTTTGCTGATGCAACCTGTTCTGAACCACATCAAACGTGCTGTCATCGGTTTTTCTCTGCTGGGTCTGGCATTCCAGGCGACCGCAGCGACCGAAGTCGACGATGCCTGGGTCCGAGCCACCGTGCCGACCCAGTCCGCCAGCGGTGCATTCATGACCCTGACTGCCGACAGCGACAGCAAGTTGCTCAGCGTCGCCACCCCAGCAGCCCGAGACGTGCAGATCCACGAAATGAGCATGAAGAACGACGTGATGAGCATGGGCCCGGTGAAGTTCGTCGAGCTGCCGGCCGGCAAAGCCGTCAAGCTTGATCCGAACGGCTACCACGTGATGCTGATGGGCCTGACCGGTCAGCTCAAGGAAGGCGAAAGCGTGCCGCTGACCCTGACCGTGGAAAACGCCAAAGGCGAGAAAGAGACCATCGAAGTGAAAGCGCCGGTTCGCGCGCTGACTAACATGGAAGGTCACGATCACAGCAAAATGCACTGATCTGACTGAGCGGCGATAAAAAGGGGCGGCCTGATCGATGATCAGGCCGCCCTTTTTTTTGTCTTTTCTGTGCAGGCATTAACGCTTGCGGGCCAATGCCCTGCGCACGCTTTCTCGTGACATCCCCGAGCCGGAACGGCTCACGGCTTTATCTACGGGCGCCTTGGCCAACTGTTCCTTGCGCTTTTCCACCTCACGCCACTGGTAACCGAGATATCCGCCTGCCGCCACAATCCCCAGCCAACCGAACACCGAACTGACGAAGAACCACAGCCCGAGGGTGATCCATACGTTTTTCGAGGTGAATAACTTCAAGCTGTCATCGACAGGCAGCGGTTCCTCCGGTTCAACCGCTGCCTTTGTCACCGGAATTCTATGCACCCCGTCCAGATCAATGCGCCAAGCGAAGTCCGCCCCGGCCACCGGAATGTCTAGCTGATTGCCTTCAGCACGATGCACGCGAATTTCGCCATCGACGAGCGACGTGGAGCTGAAACTGATCTGGGTTTCATAGTGAATCTCGCCGTTGACCTGTGTCACGACCGTTCGTTTTTGGTCAATGCGGGTGTCGCGCATGTCGATTCCTTGAGCGTTCCACGTCGGACGACGTGCGAAGGGATAATCCGTTGGACTCGAATGCTACTGAGTGGCTTTTACGCTGTCCAGAAACAACCCACGGCGTTCCGCTCCTTGCCCCGGCGTGATCAGCTCCCCGCGCCACCATGCGCCTCTTCAAAGAAATAATCCTTCCAGCTGTCGGCCTTGTTCTTCAGCACGCCCAGTTCCTGCAATTTCTCGGCATAAATAAAGGTGCGCTGCGGCACCACGGTGAAATCGATTTCCGGGTCCTTGACGATTTGCTCGACCAGAGCCAGCGGCAACTTCGACTGCTCGACACGAATGTACGCCTGAGCCGCTGCCGGCTTATCAGCCTTGATGATCTTCTCGGCCTCGGCCAAAGCGTCGTAGAACGCCTTGTAGGTCTTCGGGTTTTCGTCGTGGAATTTTTCTGTGGTGTACAGCACGTTGAACGTCGCCTGGCCGCCGAGCACGTCGTAGGAACTCAACACTTTGTGCACGTTGGGATTCTGCAGGGCCTGATACTGGAACGGCGGGCTGGAGAAGTGCGAGTTGATTTCCGAGCCGCCGGCAATCAGCGCCGCCGTTGCATCGGGGTGCGGCAGGCTGACTGAGATGTCGTCGAACTTCTTGTATTGCGCGTCACCGAACTCCTTGGCGGTTTCGATCTGCAAGGTGCGCGACTGGAAGCCGACACCGGCGGCCGGTACGGCAATGCGGTCCTTGTCGGTGAAGTCCTTAAGCGTCTTGATGTTCGGATTGTTGGTCAGCAGATAGTTGGGCATCGAGCCCAGCGCGGCGATGGCTTTGACGTTCTGTTTGCCTTTGGTGCGATCCCACACCGTGAGCATTGGCGGCACCCCGGCAGACACCACGTCGAGCGATCCGGTGAGCAACGCTTCGTTCATCGCCGTGGCGCCGGAAATACTGTTCCAGTCGACCTTAATGTCGAGGCCCTGCTCCTTGCCGTGTTTTTCGATGAGGTTCTGATCGCGCACTACATCGAGAATCAGGTAACCGATGCCGAATTGCTGGGCGATGCTGATCTTGCCTTCGGCCTGAGCGCCGGTGCTGAACAAGGCACTCGCCGCCAGGGAAGCGGCCAACAGAGTCAGTGCGGAACGTTTGAACGGTGTGGCCATGACAACCTCGCAGCATGGGGGTGGTTTGCTGAAAGGCCTGACTTTATCGCTATAAAAAATAGAAATTAAATATCTTTATCGCATATCGATAGCACGGGTTGTTGAGCGAAACGAGGTTGCGGGCTTTTGATTCCGAAGTTGAAAAAGATCGCAGTGTTGCGCAGCTCCTGCATTGGATACCGGTGATGGTTTGGCGGCTTAAACAGCCTGAAACAATAAATCCGTCGGTGGCAATATCGCCGATTGCCGTTTGACCCGAGGGCCGATCAGGGCTGCAGCCGCGCCATCACCTTCGAGAGCTCGTGCGCCAGCACATCAGTTGCGCGTTTAAAAGGGCGATCAGACAGCCCACCCTTGATATCATCGCGCACACTTTTATGACGACTTAATGGCTGGAAGGTCTTTTTTGTGAGCGCTCTTTTTAACCGGTTGCGGCAGCCGCATGCCCGCCTCTTTTCGTTGATCTTTCTCGTGCTGATTGTGCCGGTGTGCCTGCGTGCGGCACTGGGCTGGTCAACGCCACTGGGTTATGTGTCGGATCTGGCCATCGGCAGTCTGTTGGTGGTTTTGCTGCATCGTCGTGCCTGGTGGCTGGCCTTGCCGGTGCTGGTGTTCTGGGGCTTGCTGGCCGTGGCGACCGCTGAACTGGTCAGCGCCGTCGGGCGTCTGCCGACGCCTTCGGATATTCATTACCTGATCGATCCGCAGTTCGTAGAGAACTCCACGGGTGGCGGGCTGGCGCACCCGGCGCTGGGCATCACTTTGCTGCTGGCCCTGCTGTTTTGGCTGCTGACTCAATTTGCCAGCCGTGGCACACCGCGTCCGCCCCTGCCCCGCGCTGTCTGGGGCGCGCCGCTGGTGTTGTTCGCCGCGCACTGGGGCGCGCAAAACCTGTGGCCGAGCGAAGCGGATCCGTGGCGCCAGTACAACCTGCCGCACCAGTTGCTGGCCACCGAAGTCGCCGATTTGCAGATTCAGGCCGAGGAATGGCTGGACGGCGATGTTGAAGAACCCGCTCCGGCCATGGCCGGTCTCACCGACGTCGACCTCAACGGGCAGAAACTGCTGGCCGCCCCTGGGCAAGCGCGCAACGTACTGATCATCGCGCTGGAAGGCATTCCCGGTGCCTACATCCGCGCCAACCGCGAAGCCATCGGCAGTCATTATCAGGAAGACCTGATGCCCAACCTCAGCCGCTGGGCCGAGCGCGGCATGAACACCCCGGATTACGTGCTGCATACGCACCAGACCATTCGCGGTTTGTACTCCATGCTCTGCGGCGATTACGACAAGCTCAACAACGGCACGCCCAAAGGCGTGGAGATGCTCACCCTCAACGAGCGCAATCAGGCCTGCCTGCCGGCGCAACTGCGTGAGCACGGCTTCAGCACGCACTATCTGCAAGGTGCCGGCCTGCGTTTCATGGCCAAAGACAAGATCATGCCGCACATCGGTTTCGATGCGACTCATGGCCTGGAGTGGTTCAGCAACAGCAATTATCTGGAGTTCCCGTGGGGCAAGGATGACGGGGCGTTTTTCGAAGGTGCGCTCGATTACGTCGGCCAACTGAAAAAGCAGAAACAGCCGTGGATGTTGACGCTGCTGACCGTGGGCACTCACCAGCCCTACTCCGCACCGGAGGAGTATCTGGAGCGCTATGAAACGCCCAAGCAAGCCGCCGTCGGCTACCTTGACGATGCGCTGGAGCAGTTTCTCAACGGCCTCGAGCGTCAGGGCGTTCTGAAAGACACGCTGGTGGTGATCACCTCGGACGAATCCCACGGCATCGACGGCGTGCGGCTGGCCTCTTCATGGGGCTTCAATCTGACCCTGGCGCCGGAGCATGAACAACTGCCGCGACTGAACAAGGGCGTCTACGGTCACGTCGATCTGAGCACCTCGATCCTCGACTACTTCGACCTGCCGGTGCCTTCCGCGCTAAGCGGCCGTTCGCTGTTTCGCGACTACGACAGCGGCCGCGAAATCATGTCGTTCACCAACGGCAAACTGCGTTATCACAACGGTCAGGGGATCTTCTCCGAGTGCGACATGCCGCGCCGCTGCCGCTACTACGAAAGCGCCGGCTTCATCGCCGAAAGCGCCACGTACAAAGGCAACTACAGCGGCCACCCGGCCCGGCAGATCGCTGCTCGCGCCAACGCCCTCGACCTGTCGCTGCTGCGCACGCCGCTCAATCATCGCTATCAATTCGGCAGCACCAACGTCATCCCCCTGCAAGCGCAGATCAAGGATGACTGGGCCGACAACCTGATCGGCGCGCAGTATCTGGAAATGCCCAAAGGCTCGCACACTCGCGTGCGTCTGACCGTACGTTCAGTCGACCCGCAGCAGGCGGCGTACATTCAGCTCAAGGCCAAGGAGTTTGAACAGGATGTGCAGATCGGTCTGCCGCAGGAGATGGTTGCAACCGCCGAGCAGCCGCTGGAAATGAACTTCAGCTTCGACAACCCGCAAGAGCGCAAAGCGTTTTCTTTCCATCTGCTGGGGTATGGACTGGGCGCAGTTGAAGTGACGGACTTCAGTGTGATCACTGAATTGCCGGGGCAAGAGGACATCCTCGACGACGTGCCGGATGACGACACCGCCCAATCCACCTGATCACGCCCGTGTAGGAGCTGCCGCAGACTGCGATCTTTTGCTTTTAAATCGCAGCCTGCGGCAGCTCCTACAGTGGGAATCAGTGATTATCAGAACGTCGTGCGCAAGCCGACCTGAATGCTGCGCCCTTCTGCCGGCGCAATGTCGCGCAGGATCGAACTGGCGTAACGCACGGTTTGATTGGTCAGGTTCTCGGCATTGACGAAGGCCAGCCATTGGCTCTGACCGACATCGAAGTGATACCCGACATTGGCGCCCAGCGTGGTGTAGCCGTCAGTGCTGCTTTCATTGTCCGGCACGCGATGTTGTGAACTGGCGTGTTCGACATCAATGCGCGCCTGCCATTTGTCCAGTTCCCACAGCAACCCGGTGTTCAACCGCAGCGGCGCGATGCGCGGCAAATCCTCGCCAGTGTCGAGGTTCTTCGCGCGGGTGTAGTCGCCGGACATTTCCAGCGCAAACTTGCCGTAGGCGCTTTCGCCGAGGGACCAGCGATCTTGCGCTTCAATACCACTGAAGCGCGCACGAACACCGGAGTAGGTGTATTCAGGAATACCATCGGCGTCCTCTTCACCCTCGTCATTCAGCGTTCGGCCCGTGCCGAGCAAGCCGATGTAGTTGGAGAAGTGGCTGTAGAACACACCGACACTGCCCTTGTGCGTACCATTGTCGAAGCGCAGCGCGAGATCACTGGACACGGCTTTTTCTTTCGACAGCCCGGCATCGCCGACTTCATAGGTGCCGGTCGCCACGTGGGCTCCGTTGGCGTACAGCTCATAAAATGTCGGCGCACGTTCGGTGTAGCCCAACGTCGCGGCCACCGACCAGATCGGCGTCAGCGTGTACACCGCACCGGACGACAGACTGCCAGCGGTGAAACTGCTGGAGCGATCGGCGTTGGCAAAGCGCTCATTGCCCTTGGCATCCGGATCGACCGTGGTGTGCTCAAGGCGTCCGCCGAGGGTGAACAGCAGTCGGTCGCTGGCTTGCAACTCTTCCAGAATGAACAGCGCACTGGCATCGGTATCGGTCTGCGGCACGAATGCTTCTTCGCCGAGTGCCGAGAACTCGTTGCGGCTGACCTGCGCACCGATTACCCCATTGAACGGCCCCAACGGCTGGTGCCGCGCCTCGACCCGCGCCTCGTAACCTTTGTTCTTGAACGTGGTGCCGACCTCGCCACCTTCGATTTCGCGATGCTCGTAATCGGTGTAACCCGCATCCAGTTTGATCGAACTGAACGGCCCGTCGAGATTGCGTATCTCCGAGGCGAAGGCGTAGTGCTCTTGTTGCATGCGGATGCGCACATCTTGTTCAGCGGGCGAACCGTAATTGGAATCGTAGTTGCTGTAGGACAGGCCAGCGTATCCGTCATCCCAAGTGTAAGACCCGCCCACTGCGCCGCCGTCCTGACGACCATCACTGTTGGCCAGGCGATGTTTTTTCGAATCGCCGTCGTCGTTCGCGCGTTCGCGGCTGGTTTTCGCGTAGCCGGGGATTTTCAGGTCATTGAACTCGCGGGCACTGGCGTCCAGATGCAAGGCGAATTGACCGTTGCCAGCTTCGAGTTTGCCGGCGCTGCTGCGCGTGGTGTCGGCACCGCCGTAGCGCAACTCACCGGCGCCGTGGATACCGTCGATAGCCTCGGTCGGAATGCGGTTATCGAAGGTGTTGACCACCCCGCCAATGGCACTACCGCCGTACAGCAGCGCTGCCGGGCCACGGACGATTTCAACGCGCTCGACATTGACCGGGTCCAGCGGCACGGCGTGATCGTAAGACAGCGACGAGGCATCCAGTGCGCCGACGCCATTGCGCAAGATACGGATGCGATCACCGTCCTGACCGCGAATGATCGGCCGGCTCGCTCCAGGCCCGAAGTACGACGAGGACACGCCGGGTTGCTTGTTCAGGGTTTCGCCGAGGCTGCCCTTCTGTTGGAACGTGAGGTCGTCGCCGCTGAGCACCGTCGAGGGCGACGCGAGTGTCTGGCTGCCGAGCGGATTGCCGGTGATGACTTGCGGTTGCAGTTCGAGGGTGTCAGCGGCGAACACCGGGGATGCAAAAAGCAGCGCGGCGGCCAACGGATTGAGGCGTCGTTGCAGGGGTTTAGAACGGGCAGGCATTGCAGAATTTCCATGCGCTGAAAAGTGAGGATCGCTGCCAGCGTTTTTCTTTAACGCTGGTAGAAACAGAATGAAACGAATTTTATGTTATACAATAACATTTCTTCCTGTCATCCCGATTTTCACTTTTTGTTTTTTTGCAGAGGCTCAACCACGCATGTTTCCAGCAGGTAGCCGCTATCGGCTGATCCGTGAAGCGCTCCGAAAAACGCTGAAAGACTTTGCCTATCAGCGCCCAATAGTCGGCCTATTAGCTGACTCTCCAAGTCGGGTCTAGCCTTACTAGTCCGAAGTCGGCACGAGCCGGCCGTAGCAGACCTGATAAGGACCCGAACATGGCAAACGAATCGAAATGCCCGTTCAACCACGCCGCCGGTGGTGGTACGACGAACCGTGACTGGTGGCCGAATCAACTCAACCTGAAAATCCTGAGTCAGCACTCGCCCAAGTCCGATCCGTTGGGCAAGGACTTCGACTACGCCAAAGCCTTCAAGAGCCTCGACTTTCAAGCCCTGAAACAAGACCTCAACGCCCTGATGACCGACTCCCAGGACTGGTGGCCGGCCGACTTCGGCCACTACGGCCCCCTCTTCATCCGTATGGCCTGGCACAGCGCCGGCACCTATCGCACCGCCGATGGCCGTGGTGGCGCCGGCTCCGGTCAGCAACGTTTTGCGCCGCTGAACAGCTGGCCGGACAACGTCAGCCTCGACAAGGCCCGGCGCCTGCTGTGGCCGATCAAGCAGAAATATGGCCGCAATATTTCCTGGGCTGATCTGATCGTTCTGACCGGTAACGTCGCGCTGGAATCCATGGGCTTCAAGACCTTCGGTTTCTCCGGTGGCCGCCCCGATGTGTGGGAGCCGGACGAAGATGTGTACTGGGGTTCGGAAACCGAGTGGCTCGGCGGCGATAACCGTTACGGCAAGAGCAACGGCCCGGTGCAGGAGCCCGGCGACGGCACGCTGGTGGCGGAACCGGATCTGCATGGCCGCGAAGAAAGCCGCACCGATCAGGGCGAGCGCAACCTGGAAAATCCCCTCGCCGCCGTGCAAATGGGCCTGATCTACGTGAATCCGGAAGGCCCTGAAGGCAATCCGGATCCAGTGGCCTCGGCCAAGGACATCCGCGAAACCTTCGGCCGCATGGCCATGAACGACGAGGAAACCGTCGCGTTGATCGCTGGCGGTCACGCCTTCGGTAAAACCCACGGCGCCGGACCTGCGGACAATGTCGGCCCCGAGCCGGAAGCGGCAGGCCTCGAAGAACAAGGCCTCGGCTGGCGCAACGCGTTCGGCACCGGCAAGGGCGCCGACACCATCACCAGTGGCCTGGAAGTGACCTGGACCACTACACCGACGAAGTGGAGTAACAACTATCTGGAAAACCTGTTCGGCTTCGAGTGGGAACTGACCAAAAGCCCGGCCGGTGCACACCAGTGGATACCGAAAAACGGCGCCGGTGCCGGCACCGTCCCTCATGCTCACGACTCGAACAAGAAGCTCTCGCCGACCATGCTGACGTCCGATCTGGCGCTGCGTTTCGATCCAGCGTATGAGCAGATTTCGCGTCGATTCCTGGCCAATCCCGATCAACTCGCCGACGCGTTTGCCCGCGCCTGGTACAAGCTGATCCATCGCGACATGGGTCCGCTCTCGCGCTATCTCGGCCCGGAACTGCCAAACGAAGAACTGCTGTGGCAGGATCCGATTCCAGATGTTACTCACCCGTTGATCGACGACAGCGATGCGGCTGCGCTAAAAGGCAAAATCCTCGCGTCAGGGCTTTCGGTGTCACAACTGGTCTCCACCGCTTGGGCAGCACTCTCGACGTTCCGCGGTTCAGACAAGCGAGGCGGCGCCAATGGCGGTCGTCTGCGTTTGGCACCGCAGAAGTTCTGGCAGGCCAACCAGCCGGAGCAACTGGCCAAAGTGCTGCAAACCCTTGAGGGCATTCAGGGCGAGTTCAATGACGGTGGTGCTGGCAAGAAAGTCTCGTTGGCAGACCTGATCGTATTGGCGGGGAATGCCGGGGTCGAACAAGCGGCGAAAAACGCCGGTCACTCGATTAGCGTGCCGTTTAATCCCGGACGCACGGATGCCACTCAGGAGCAAACCGACGTCGACTCCTTTGGCTTCCTTGAGCCGGCTGCCGATGGTTTCCGCAACTACAGCAAAGGCAAATACACCGTTTCGGCCGAAGCACTGCTGATCGACAAGGCACAACTGCTCACCCTCACTGCACCGGAAATGACAGTGCTGCTGGGTGGTCTGCGGGTGTTGAATACTAACGTCGGGCAGACGCGGCATGGCGTGTTCACCGACAAAACCGAAGCGCTGACCAACGACTTCTTCACCAACCTGCTGGACATGGGCGTGGAGTGGAAGCCGACTTCGAGGGATGCGGATGAGTTCGAGGGACGTGACCGTAAAACCGGTAGCGTGAAATGGACGGCGACGCGGGTGGATCTGGTGTTTGGTTCCAATGCGCAGCTAAGGGCGTTGGCTGAGGTGTATGCCAGTTCGGATGCGAAGGAGCAGTTCGTTAAGGACTTTGTTGCGGCGTGGACGAAGGTCACCAACCTCGACCGTTTCGACCTGAAGTAACTTTTAGTCAATAAAAACGCCGCATTGGTTAATGCGGCGTTTTTTTGTGCGTACGGCTTGGGGAGTTGTGTTGATGCATAAATCTTACCCCCTCACCCCAGCCCTCCCGAAACGTCGGACCGCCCCCAAGGGGGCGAGGGGGAAAGGGAGCCGATCTTCGTGCTTTTCAAGTCCTGAGTTCGACTCCGGACTTTCAGGTCGGCGTATAGCGCAAAGACGCCTCAGTCAGTCCCCTCTCCCACTGGGAGAGGGTTAGGGTGAGGGCCAGTCCACAGCTGGAACACCGACTCCAATCCACCATCAAGCCAGACTTTTGCTCACCACCTCATACACATCACTCGACAACTGCCCCGACGCCCGAATCCGCTCCAGCTCAGCCTTCATCAACGCCTGACGCGCATCGTCATATTTACGCCAGCGAGTCAGCGGCGCCAATTGGCGAGAAGCGATCTGCGGGTTGAAGCCGTTCAGCTCGATCACCAGATCCGCGAGGAAGCGATAACCCGAGCCATCTGCCGCGTGGAAGTTGATCAGGTTCTGCCCGGCAAACGCGCCGACCAGCGCACGTACCTTGTTCGGGTTCTTGATGTTGAACGCCGGGTGCTGCATCAACGCTTTCACGCGCTCCAGACCGCCAGGCAGAGTGCTGCCGGCCTGCACACTGAACCACTGATCCATGACCAGAGGATTGTCCTTGAAGTGCTCGGCGAAACTCGCCAGCGCCAAGGCTTTCTGCTCTTCAAATGGCGAATTCACCAACACCGCCAGCGCCGTCAGGCGCTCGGTCATGTTGTCGGCGCTTTCGAATTGCTCCAGCGCCGCCGCCAGTACTTCCGGCTTGCCGCTAAGCATCAGGTACGACAGCGCAATGTTCTGCAGCGCGCGACGGGCAAAGTGCTCGGCCTCGGCGACGTACGGGGTTTTCTTCGACAGGTCACGGTTGGCCTGATAACGCAGCCACAGCGCCTCGAACAAGCCTTCGGCCAGTTGCTTGCGCGCGAACTCGCGAGCGATATGGATCGCATCGACATCCGCCACTTCGCTGATTTCAGTGAGGTACGCCTCACCCGGCAGCGAGAGCATTTCCGCGACCATCGCCTGATCCAGCGAGTCGTCCGACAGCACCGTACGCAGTGCCGAGACCAGACGCGGATCAAGCTTCAGGCTTTCGCCCTTCTGCTGCTGGCCAATCAGTTCTTGCAGCACCTGCACTGACAGTTGCTGACCGGCATCCCAGCGGTTGAAACCGTCGCTGTCGTGCTGCATCAGGAACATCAGTTGATCGCGGTTGTACGGGAAGCTCAGTTTCACCGGCGCCGAGAAGCCACGCAGCAGCGATGGCAGCGGCTGTTCGGCGATGTCAACGAAAGTGAAGGTCTGCTCGGCTTCAGTCACCGAGATCACGCGAGTGGTGCCTTGCGCCGACGCTTCACCGCTCAGGCGCAGGGCAATCTCGTTGCCCTTGCTGTCAAGCAGACCGAGTTCGACCGGGATCACGAACGGCAGTTTTTCAACTTTGTCCGGGGTTTCCGGGCAGCTCTGGCGGAAGGTCAGGCTGTAGGTTTTCGCAGCGGCATCGTAAGACTCGCTCACCGCCAGACGCGGCGTGCCAGCCTGGCTGTACCAGCGCTTGAACTGGCTCAGGTCGACGCCGTTGGCATCTTCCATGGCCTTGATGAAGTCGTCGCACGTCACGGCTTGGCCGTCGTGGCGTTCGAAGTACAGATCACTGCCCTTACGGAAGCCTTCTGCACCGAGCAAGGTATGGATCATGCCAACCACTTCCGAGCCCTTTTCGTACACGGTCAGGGTGTAGAAGTTGGAGATCTCGATGAAGCTGTCCGGGCGCACGGCATGGGCCATCGGGCCGGCGTCTTCGGCGAACTGGTGGGTACGCAGGTAGGCGACGTCCTGAATGCGCTTGACCGTGGCCGAGTTCATGTCGGCAGAGAAGCCGGAATCACGGAACACGGTGAAGCCTTCTTTCAGCGACAGCTGGAACCAGTCGCGGCAGGTCACGCGGTTGCCCGACCAGTTGTGGAAGTATTCGTGGGCGACGATGGCTTCAACGCGCTGGTGCGCGGCATCGGTAGCGGTTTCGGCGCGGGCCAGTACGGCGCTGGAGTTGAAGATGTTGAGACCCTTGTTCTCCATCGCGCCCATGTTGAAGTCGTTGACGGCGACGATCATGAAGATGTCCAGATCGTACTCGCGACCGTAGACCTCTTCGTCCCAGCGCATCGACTTCTTCAGGCTGGTCATCGCGTGCTGGCACTTGTCGATGTTTTCCGGCTCGACGTAAATGCGCAGCGCAACGTTGCGGTCAGTCATGGTGGTGAAGCTGTCTTCAACGCACCACAAGTCACCGGCCACCAGCGCGAACAGGTACGCCGGTTTCATGAACGGGTCTTCCCAGGTTGCCCAGTGCCGGCCGTCTTCGCCCGGGCCACTGGCAATCGGATTGCCGTTGGAGAGCAATACCGGGTAGCTGTGCTGCTCGGCGACCACGGTGGTGGTGAACTTGCTCATCACGTCCGGGCGGTCGAGGTAATAGGTGATCTTGCGGAAACCTTCGGCCTCGCACTGCGTGCAGAACATCGTGCCGGACTTGTACAGGCCTTCCAGCGCGGTGTTGGTTTCCGGGTGGATCTTGACGCTGGTGTCGACCGTGAAGGTTTCAGCGGTCGGCTGCAGGGTCAGGTGATTCTCGGTGAGCTGGTATTGACCGTCAGTCAGTTCTTGATCGGCCAGCGTCACCGAGAGCAATTCCAGTTGCTGGCCGTCGA
This sequence comes from Pseudomonas fluorescens, assembly GCF_902497745.1. GTDB lineage: Bacteria > Pseudomonadota > Gammaproteobacteria > Pseudomonadales > Pseudomonadaceae > Aquipseudomonas > Aquipseudomonas fluorescens_BM. Next base: position 320,664 of record NZ_CABVHJ010000006.1, on the reverse strand, counting down.
GCACCAGCGGCGGCAGGCCCGGGCCACGTGCCGGGTTGCGGCGCATGACCAACTGCGCGTGCACCAGGCTGTGATCCTCGAACAACTCGAAGGTCAAGTGAGTTTCATCGATCAGGTACTCGGGCGCCTGATAGTCCTTCAGGTAAATCATCTTCGGTTGTTCGGTGCGCATGCTGAAGTCCTTATTGATGCACGGCGAGCTGATAAGCCGTGTACTTGCGAATATTGATCACGCCGGTGTCGAAGATCAGGTACTGGCCCTTGATCCCCAGCAGCGTGCCTTCGGCAATCGGGTTCTTGTCCAGGTTGAAGCTGACGATTTTGGCCGGGTATTGCTCGACTGGATAGCGGATCTCGAGAGGTTCTACATCGGCAATCGTCTGAATGGCTTGTAGGCCGAATCGCTCCTGCAAACCTTGCAGGCCTTCTGCGCAACTGTCGAACAGTTGATCGCGCACTTGCGCCAGATCCACCGCCGCCGCATCGCCCTTGAGCAACGCGCGCCAGTTGGTTTTATCCGCGACCTGGCTGCGGAACAGGTCTTCGACGAAGCCCGACTGCTGCCGTGTCGACACACGCATGATTGGCAATGCCTGACACGCACCCTGATCGATCCAGCGAGTCGGCAGTTGCGTAGCACGAGTGATGCCAACCTTGATGCCCGACGAGTTGGACAGGTAAACCACATGATCGGTCATGCAGAACTGCTCGCCCCACGCTGGATCGCGACAGGTGCCGGCGTCATAGTGGCAGCGCTCCGGGCTCATGATGCACAGGTCGCACTGCGCCAGTTTGGTCATGCACGGATAGCAGTAACCCTGACTGAAACTGGTTTTGGTCTTGCGCCCGCAATGGGTGCAGTGGATCGCCCCCAGGTACTCCAGACGCACCGTGGTGCCGATCAACGGGTTAACCGGCACCTCGACGTCATCCAGACGAAACGCGTATTGCACATTCGGCCCGTCCAGGCGCGCCGACATTTTGCTGATTGCACCGCGGCCAATCTCGATCAATGGATGGCATCCGACTTGAACAGGATGTTCGGCACTTCAATCGACTTCGACGCACATTCCTGCGGGCCCATGTAACCGGTGCGCTGGTCTTCAGGCAGGTTCTGGATTTCCCAGGCGATCATCGCCTGCAACGACAGCTCGCGCTGCTCGGCGGTGAGCTTGCCACCGTCCGACCACTTGCCGATTTCCACGGCCAGCTTCAGGCTCTCGTAGATGTCCGGGGTAATGTTGTTGATCATGTCGTTAAAAGAGGACATCAGGGTCTCCGTGCTCTTTATTCACTGAAAATTTTAGGCGGCCAGTTTACGGCGGTTATACAAACCACCCAACAAACCGGTGAAGCATCCGATGAGTAACCCGCCGACGTGGGCGGCGTTGGCGATTTCGCCGAAACCGATCACCGAGATCAGTCCGGACATGCACACCAGCAACCAGATCAGCATCATTGCCAGTACACCACGCGGCAGACGATAGGCCGGGTTCGGCGACAGCAGCTGGAAGATCCAGCAATGCCCGAGCAATCCGTAGAGTACGCCGGACAACCCGCCGAACAAGGTCGCGCCGCTCCATGCAAATTGCGCGTAGTTGGAAACGAGGCTGAACAACAGCGTGAGGCCGATCAGGTTGATGCTGCCTTGACGCGACTCGATGCGCCGCCCCAGCTCCCAGTACCACATGCCGTTCATGGCCAGGTGGAGGATGCCGAAGTGGATCAGCATCGGCGTAACCAGTCGCCACCACTGCCCCGCTGCCAGACTGTCAGCCAGCGGCGTGAAATGGATGTATTCGCCGACTACCTGAAAATCGAGGAAAGTCAGCCAGCGCAGGGTTTGCAGGTTCTCACCGAGGTACGTCAGCCCGCCAACAATCAGGCATAACAACAGGATGAACCCGGTGGCCTTGGCGTATTTCAATTGCTCGGCGAAACTCGGGCGCTTGAAAGTCGGCGCGATGGGGATGTCCATTTGCTGATCGGGATCGCCGGCCGGGAAGCGCTCGTACAGCGAGCGCACGTCTTCACTGATTTCCGCCGGCGCCCACAACACTTGCTCGCCCGCTTCCTCGCTGACGCGATGCGGCACCTGCATGCGTTGCAGCAGTTTGACGAAACCGCTCAAGTCCACCGCCAACGGCAGACGCAATACCGCTACCGCACTCATTGCAGCACCTCCGGCCGCTCGACATCGACCCAGACAAATTTATGCGGATCCAGACGCGTTTCCTGATCCAGACGATAGGCGACCAGTTTGCCGTAGAGCACCGCGCTGTAATCCAGACACGCGAGGTTCGGGCGGATCGGCGCCGGTTTGCCGCTGCGCCAGTAGTGGCCGACGAACAGCAACGGCTCGTCGACGCCGTAGCGCAGCAGGTTGTTTTTTTCGCTGGACGTGAGCGGCTTTTGCGCCACGGGTTCCGGCAGAGCATCAGGCTGGAAGACGATATCGCCGTAGGTTTTCGGGTCGTCTTCCCAGAACTTGGTGCGGAAGAAAGAACGCACCAGACCGTCGCCACTGGTCATGGTCAGGCCATCCGGCAGGCGCATGTCGGTGCCGCGCAGCAGGCGGTCGAACACGGTACAGGCGAAACTGTCCGGAACCGCCGAGGCCTGCAGGAAGTGTTCGTCGATGCAACCGTTGGGGAACAGCGCGCGCAACGGTTCGATCAGGCCAGCATCCCAGCAGGCGTGGACGACGCGGAAACGCCCGGCGTCGACAAACAACGGCAGTTCATAGAACCAGCGCTGGAAATCATGCCAGTCGCCGGGATGGTCTTCGAACTGGGTCAGGGTTTCGTGCAGCAGACGCGCGTGGCGCGGCGTGTGTTCGCGGACGAACTGCTTGCCGCTGCCCGGTAGCGCCGGCGTGCTCCAGCCCAGCGCGTTGAATTCGTGGTTGCCCATGATGCACAAGGCCTGACCGGCCTCGACCATGTCGTGAACGATGTGCAGCGCCTCGCGAATGCGCGGGCCTCGGTCGATGATGTCGCCGACGAACACGGCCATGCGCGATGGATGCCGCCAGACCCCGCCCTGCTTGTGATAACCGAGGCGGTCAAGCAAGTGTTCGAGGGTCAGGGCGCATCCGTGCACGTCACCAATCAGGTCATAACTGCGCGCGGGATCGAGCATCAGTCGCCTCCACCGCCCAGCTTGCTGCCCCAGCCGAGCTTGGTGCGGCAGACTTCGTAGTAGTTGTGATCGAGCGGGTGAATCAGCCGCAGCTTCTGCGCTTTTTTGCTGACGGTGATGGTGTCGCCCGGCGCGCAGGTGAAATGGTTCTGCCCGTCGCAGGAGACTTGCGGGTAAATCTGCATGTTTTTCGACACGACGATTTTCAGCTCACTATTGCCATCGACCACAATAGGTCTACTGGACAACATATGGGGGTACATCGGCACGATCACAATGGCATCGAGCTTGGGATGCATGATCGGCCCGCCGGCGGACAGCGCGTACGCGGTGGAACCGGTCGGCGTCGCGACGATCAGGCCGTCGGCCTTCTGGCTGCAGACGAACTGGCCGTCGATGTACAGCTCGAACTCGATCATCCGCGTCGATTTGCCGGGGTGCAGCACCACGTCGTTGAGCGCATCGCCCTGGCCGATGGCCTCGGCATGCCGGCGCACTTCGGCTTGCAGCAGGAAGCGGTTTTCCACCAGATAGTGGCCGTCGAGCACCTTGGCGACTTCGACTTCCAGCTCGTCCGGGCGAATATCGGTGAGGAACCCGAGGCTGCCACGGTTGATACCGAGCACCGGAATATTGTGTTTGGCCAGCGCTCGCGCGGCGCCGAGCAGGCTGCCGTCACCGCCGACGACAATGACCATGTCGCAGACTTCGCCGAGCATCTTGCGCGACGAGGTTTGCAGGCCGTGGCCCGGCAGCACTTCAGCGATGGTGTCTTCGAGGATCACATGCAGGTGACGATCGAGCAGAAACCGTTTCAGTCGGCGGACGGTATCCAGCACCTGGGAACTGCCCAGGCGACCGATGATGCCGATATTACGAAATTGCTCCATGAGACCTCTGCGGACAATCGAAAACGCGAAAAACCCGATTATGGGCGAAAGCGCCGGTTAGACAAAATCCTTTCAGCCTCAAGGGTGCGCTCGTGTTTACGGCTATGCTCGCAAGATGATCCTATTTCCTGACTTGCTGCAGTTGCCCCACCAATTACGCCACCCGGAAGTGCGCGATCTGGCGTGGGTGATCCTCGCCCCGCCGATGCTCGCCACCACGCCGTGGCCGCAGCGCCATCCGCTGGCGGGCAGCGATTGGGTGCACGATCCCGAGCGACTGGAACACTGGCTGCGTCAACTCGACCGCGACAGCTATGGCTTGCTGCATTGGTTGTCGCAGGCACGCACGCGACGTCTAGGCCTGTATTACGAACGGCTGTGGCAGTTTGCCGTGGAGCATGCGCCGGGCATTGAGCTGATCGCGGCCAACCTGCCGATCCGCCGCGAGGGCCACACCCTCGGTGAACTGGATATGTTGTTGCGCGACCGCGATGGCGTGCATCACCTGGAACTGGCGATCAAGCTTTATCTCGGCCCGCAAAATGGCGACGGCCGTGACCCGGCGCAGTGGCTGGGACCGGGTTGTCATGATCGGCTGGATCGCAAACTGGCGCACCTGGCCGAACATCAGTTGCCAATCTCGGCGCGCCCGGAAAGCCGCGAAGTGCTGGCGGCGCTGGATATCGAGGTGTTCAGCGCGCAGCTGTGGCTCGGTGGTTATTTGTTGTATCCGTGGCCCGGGCAGGCGGAATCACCGAACGGTGCGCATCCGCAGCATTTGCGCGGCAGTTGGTTGCATCAGAAGGATTGGCCGGCGTTTGTCGCGCAACGCCCGGCCGGACGCTGGCAACCCCTGCCCCGCCATGCCTGGCTGGCGCCGGCGCATTATCCGGCGGATCAGACCTGGACTTTGGAGCATTTACGGATCTGGCTGGAAGATCTTGAACCGCTGGCCCCGGCGCAGTTGCTGGTGCGCCTGACCGAGAATGCGCGAGGGGAATGGGAAGAGGCTGAGCGGTTGTTTCTGGTGTCGGACCTTTGGCCGAATGTCCCGGGCCAGGCCTGAGTTTGTTGGTGTTTGATATGACGCCTTCGCGAGCAAGCTCGCTCCCACATTTGGAATGCATTCTAATGTGGGAGCGAGCTTGCTCGCGAAGGGGGCGACTCGGTTTAAAGGGATAAACGCAAAGCCAAAGCCGCCAACGTCACCAACAACACCGGCACCGTCAACACAATCCCGACCCGGAAGTAATACCCCCAGCCAATGTGAATGCCCTTGCGTTCCAGCACATGCAGCCACAACAGCGTCGCCAGACTGCCAATCGGGGTAATCTTCGGTCCCAGGTCACTGCCAATCACGTTGGCATAGATCATCGCTTCCTTGACCACCCCGCTCGCCTGACTGGCATCGATCGACAGCAAGCCAATCAGCACCGTCGGCAGGTTATTCATGACCGACGACAGCAACGCGGTCAGCACCCCGGTGCCCATTGCCGCGCCCCACACACCATGACTTGCGAAGACATCCAGCCAACCGGCCAGATACCCGGTCAGCCCGGCATTGCGCAGGCCATACACCACCAGATACATGCCCAGCGAGAAAATCACGATCTGCCACGGCGCTTCTTTCATCACCTTGCGCGTGGAAATCTTGTGGCCGCGAGCGGCGATACCCAACAGCAACGCGGCGCACACAGCGGATATCGCACTGATCGGAATGCCCAGCGGCTCCAGCGCGAAGCAACCGATCAGCAGAATCACCAACACCGCCCAACCGGCGTAGAACGTGGCTTTATCGTGAATCGCGGTGTCGGGATGTTCGAGTTGCTCAGGGTCATACGTCGATGGAATGTCGCGGCGGAAAAACCACAGCAACATGCCCAGCGTCGCCGCCACGCTGACGAAGTTCACCGGCACCATCACCGCTGCATAGCGGTTGAAACCGATGTGAAAGAAGTCCGCCGAAACGATGTTGACCAGGTTCGACACCACCAGCGGCAGGCTCGCGGTATCTGCGATAAATCCCGCGCCCATCACGAAGGCCAAGGTTGCCGCCGGGGAAAAGCGCAGCGCCAGCAACATCGAAATCACGATCGGCGTGAGAATCAGCGCCGCACCGTCATTGGCGAACAACGCCGACACCAGCGCGCCGAGCAGCACCATGAAGGCAAACAGCTTGCGTCCACTGCCGCGTCCCCAGCGCGCCACATGCAGCGCGGCCCAGTTGAAGAAGCCGGCTTCGTCGAGCAACAGACTGATGATGATCAGCGCGACGAAGGTGCCGGTGGCATTCCAGATGATCTGCCAGACCAACGGGATATCGCTGAGGTGAACGACGCCGAAGATCAGCGCCAGCACGGCACCAAGCGTCGCACTCCAGCCGACGCCGAGGCCTTTGGGTTGCCAGATGACAAGGGTAATGGTCAGCAGGAAAATCAGCGACGCAGCGAGCATCCGCAACAGCCTTCAATAATTGGGTAAAAAGAACACGACTAATGCCAAGCCGAACAGATAAACCTGTGGGAGCGAGCCTGCTCGCGAAGGCGCAGTGTCAGTCGCCAAAAATGCAACGGCTGACGACGCCTTCGCGAGCAGGCTCGCTCCCACAGGGGATTCGGTGAAGTTACTTCTTGTGTTGCTCTACGAATTGTCCGTACGCATTGATAAAACTCTGCAGAAAAGGTTTCACCGATTCGCTCAACTTGCCCGCCTCATCAAACGCTGAACCCGCCCCGCCCAAGTACGCTTCCGGCTGCTGCATGCACGGCACATTGAGAAACACGAACGACTGGCGCAGATGCTGATTCGCGCCGAAACCACCGATTGCACCGGGCGAAACACTGATCACCGCCCCCGGCTTGCCACTCCAGACAGCCTTGCCATAAGGCCGCGAACCAACGTCAATGGCATTCTTCAACGGCGCCGGGACCGAACGGTTGTACTCGGGCGTAACAAACAGCACCGCGTCGGAAGAACCCACTTTTTCCCGGAAAGTGCTGTAGGCTGCCGGCGGTGAATCGCCGTCGATGTCTTCGTTGTAAAGCGGCAAGTCGCCAATTTCGACAATTTCCAGCTTGAGGTTCGCCGGGGCCAGCTCCGCCAGCGCCAGGGCGACCTTGCGATTGATCGATGCTTTGCGCAGGCTACCCACTACTACAGCGACGTTGTAGACATTGCTCATGGAAGACTCTCGATTGTTCGTGGAAGGAGCCTGTAGTTATAGATGATCCGGTGACGATTCCACCAGCACCCGAGGGAAATTCGCGCGTGCTGAATATTTTTTTCCTGTAGGAAAACTTACAGGCCTTGATGGCGGTCTACCAAGCCGCAAATCAAGCGTTTTATCTCCAGAGGTTCTAAGCAGATGGCAGCAGTACTCGTCGGTCAGTTCCATGCAAGAGATGCGGAAGGCCGCGTTTATTCCGTGCATGAGTTCCAGGAATCCAACCCGTCGGCAGACGGTTCCACTGGCTCGGAGCCGATTTACAAACTGGCTATTGGCGATCGCGTCAACAAGGTCAGTGAGAGCGAGTTTCTCCTGGTTCAGTCAGGCATCACCCTGATCCGCGAGCCCGAGCCAACCGTCGCTTCATAACTGGCCGTTATGAGCAGAAGTCATATGCGCAGACTTGGGGTAGGATTCAGCCACTGACCCCACCTGCTGAACATGGACTTCACGCATGCGTTTACGTCATATCGAAGTGATTCAGGCGCTCTTGCAGACCGGTCACCTGGGCACTGCCGCCGAATGGCTGCAGTTGCCGGTGGCCGAGGTCGAAGAGCGTTTGCGCGAAGCCGAGAGTCAGTTGGGGTTCATGCTGTTCGCCAGCGTGCGCGGGCGCCTGCAATCGACGCCCGAAGCGCGGGCGTTGCAAGTCGAAATCGCCCATGTCTATGAAGCGCTGGAGCCGGTGCAGCGCCTGGCCAGCAGCCTCAAGCAATACCTCGCCCCGCCCTTGCGCATCATTGGCACCCCGCCGCTTGCGCAGCAATTACTCCCCCAAAGTCTCTCCGCCCTGCGCCGACGTCTGCCGGATGCACCGTGCAGCCTGCTCAGCGCGCCGACCCGCGATATCGTCCGCAGCCTGCTGTTGCGCGAAAGTGATCTGGGCTTGAGCCTGCACGATCCCGAACATCCCGACATTGATTGCCGGCCACTGGCCCAGGGCAAGCTGCAACTGCTTGCGCCTCACGGCTGGCTGCAACCGAAACAGAAATACATTTCCCTGCAGGATCTCGCTGGCCAGGCGATGGTCGGCCTCGAAGGCCAGGACCCGTTGAGCCCGGCGCTGGAAAACAAGCTCCAGGCACTGCGTCCGGCGCCGAGCATCCAGACCCGCGTACAAACCCATCAGATGATGCGCAGCATGGTCGAAGCCGGCGAAGGTCTGGCCATTGTCGATCCGTTCACCGCACTGGGCGCGCGTTCGGCCGGGCTGGACGTCTGCCCGCTGTCGCCGGCCGTGCCGATCAGCCTCTACGCACTGACCTTCAAGCACACCGCGCCGGCGTTGGCCATTCAGACTCTACTGGCGATCATCACGGAACAAGCCGAGGCGATGCTGGCGAGCTGACAGGATTCTCCAGCGGGTTATCGAACAATCGATACCAGAACAGCGCCACTTCGGCGGTGTTCGGATCAATCCCGCGATAGCGCAACTGGTCCACGCCACCAATCACGTAGCCGCAACGCTCATACAACCGACAAGCGCCGAGGTTGTTGTTCTGGGTTTCGAGCATGATTCCCGGCAGCTTTTTCTTGCGGCTCCAGAACTGCGCGACATCCAGCAACGCCTTGGCCACACCATGCCGGCGCGCCGGCGCATGCACCGCCAGCTCATCGATATGCGCGAAGCCGTTCCAGTTGGTGCTGATCACCAGATGACCGACCGGCTCATCATCCAGATACGCCATGAAAATCGCGCTGTCGGGCGCATTGTGAAAAGCGCTGAACTCCTCCGGATCGATGCCGTAGCACTTGCGATAAGGCACGATCGGAGTGACCCGCCACTGCTCAACGGGCTGGCCAATCACGGCGGCTCCATAAGCCGCGACTTCGAAGCTGAAGTCGCTGCCCCAGATATACGGCGCAAAGCCTTCATCGGCGACACGCACCGACAGCCCTGGGTATTTCGGATTCATGACCGGTTGCATACTGGGAAAAGTCCTCATTCCTTGACGCAATCGACGGTGTACTGCCGTCCATTGCCTTCATCTTCGTGCTGCAATCCATGCACATCCGCGACAAAACCGGGGAAGCTGCTATCGAACGTGCGGGCAAATTTCAGGTAATCGATGATCGAGCGAGTCGACTCGGTAAAGCGTTCGCCGGGCATGATCAGTGGAATGCCCGGTGGATACGGCACCAGCATTACCGCTGCTATGCGCCCCTCCAACTCGTCGATGGGCACCGCCTCGACTTCGCCACGGACCAGATGATCATAAGCGTGAGCCGGCTTCATGGCGATTTCCGGGAGCACGGTGTACATGCGTTTAAGGTGTTTGGCCGTGGCGTTACTGCGATAACAGGCGTGCAACTGATCACACAAATCGCGCAGGCCCATGCCGCGATAACGCGCGGCGTCTTCTTGCGCCACACACGGCAGACAGGTTTCCAGACGCACGTTAGCGTCGTAACTGCGTTTGAATTCGAGCAATTCGGTGAGCAGCGTGCTCCATTTGCCTTTGGTGATGCCCATCGAGAACAGCACCAGGAATGAATACAGCCCGGTTTTCTCCACCACCAGGCCGCGCTCCCAGAGAAACTTGCTGACGACCGCCGCCGGAATGCCCTTCTCGCTCAGCGCACCGCCGGCATTGAGCCCCGGCATCACCAGCGTGACCTTGATCGGGTCGAGCAAGACGTAATCGTCACTGACTTCGCCAAAACCGTGCCATTCGGCATCCGGTTGCAATAACCAGTCTGCGGTCTGCACGCGATCGATGCCCTCGACACCCGGCGGCTGCCAGATCGAAAACCACCAGTCATCAGCGGCAATGTGCTGGCGCAGATTGGCCAGCGCGCGGCGGAAGCTCAGCGCCTCATCAAAAGTTTCCTGCAACAGCGAACGCCCGGCCGGGCCTTCCATCATCGCCGATGCCACGTCCAGCGAGGCAATGATGCTGTACTGCGGCGAAGTCGAGATGTGCATCATGAACGCTTCATTGAAACGGTCGCGATCGAGTTGCCGCGCACCGCCGTCCTGCACATGAATCATCGACGCCTGACTGAACGCGGCGAGCAGTTTGTGCGTGGAATGCGTGGTGAACACCAGCGGGCTGTCTGCGCTGCGCGAGGTGGCCATGCCGTAGCGACCGGCGAAGAACTCATGAAACGCCGCGTAGGCGTACCAGGCCTCATCGAAATGCAACACTTCGACGCTGTTGCCGAGGCTTTGCTTGATCAGCTCGGCGTTGTAGCAGAGGCCGTCGTAGGTCGAGTTGGTGACCACGGCGAGTTTGACTTTCGGTGCGCGGCCCTTGGTCAGCGGGCTGGCATCGATCTTCGCCTGAATCGATTCGCGGCTGAATTCACTCAGCGGGATCGGCCCGATAATGCCCAGCTCATTGCGCTCCGGGCACAGGTACAACGGGATTGCGCCGGTCATGATGATCGCGTGCAACACCGACTTGTGGCAGTTGCGATCGACCAGCACCAGATCGTCACGGCCGACCATCGAGTGCCAGACAATCTTGTTAGCTGTTGAGGTGCCATTGATCACGAAAAAGGTGTGATCAGCGCCGAAATTGCGCGCCGCGCGTGCTTCGGCTTCGGCGAGCGGCCCGGTGTGATCGAGCAGCGAGCCAAGCTCCGGCACCGACACCGACAAATCCGAACGCAGGGTGTTTTCACCAAAGAACTGATGGAACGCCTGCCCCACCGGACTCTTGTGATAGGCCACACCGCCGCCATGGCCGGGGGTGTGCCAGGAATAATTGGAGTCCGCCGTGTGCTGCACCAGCGCCTTGAAAAATGGCGGCAGCAAACCATCCAGATACTTGCGCGCCGCCCGCGCCACTTGCCGGGCCAGAAACGGCACGGTGTCTTCGAACAGATAGAGAATGCCGCGCAACTGATTGAGCTCGGCCATGGCATCGGCCGGGGCATTTTCCAGAGTGACTTGCTCACCCAAGGCAAAGATCGGCAGATCCGGTGCGCGCACCCGCGCCAGACCGATCAGTTCGGCCATGTTCTGCAACAGATGCGAGTTGGTGCTGGCGTCCTCGGCGGCAATCAACATGCACGCGAGGCCATGGTGGGTCGACGCAACGAGCCGCCCTTCGGCGTAGTCGATGGCCGAAACGATATTGAAACCTTCCTGCTCCAACTCCCGGGCGATGCCGCGGATACGGTCACCGGCGACCGTGTCGGCCTTGATGTCGCGATGGACGATCAACACCGGAAACTTCAAATCTTTGTACATGGGGCTCAGTGTCCTGAGGCGGCGGCTCAATGTCTGCCAATGCACTCAGGGTAGAGGGTTGCAGCGAAAGTGGCGAGGGTGGCCAGTTGGCTTCATACCGCCAAAAGCAAAGATCGCAGCCTTCGGCAGCTCCTACAGAGGATCGCATTCCAATGTAGGAGCTGCCGAAGGCTGCGATCTTTTGATCTTTCAGGCCTGAGCGTCGGCCTCGGCAATCTGCGTCCACATCGCCGGGCCACCCGCCGATTTGGCAATAATTTCCAGCCGCACCAGATGCGCCGCCAGCTCTTCTTCCGTCGCACGAATGATCCGCGCAGGCTGGCGATCCGCTGGCAGACGACGAATCTCGGTCGCCGAGTTGTCCGCGCCATCGCCCGTACCATTGCCGTCAGACGCATTGCCCGCCAGCGACAGACTGGTCTGGCCGCCGGTCATGGTCAGGTAGACGTCGGCGAGAATCTCCGAGTCGAGCAAGGCGCCGTGCAGTTCACGGCCCGAGTTGTCGACGCCATAACGTTTGCACAATGCATCGAGGCTGTTGCGCTGCCCCGGGTGACGTTCCCGGGCCATCATCAGGGTGTCGAGAATCGAGCAGTGCTGGGTGATGTCGGCGCGATCATGCTGGCCCATCAAAGCGAATTCGTTGTTGATGAAGCCAACGTCGAACGCCGCGTTGTGGATGATCAGCTGCGCGCCTTTGATGAATTCGAAGAACTCATCGGCCACTTCGGCAAACCGTGGTTTGCCAACCAGGAATTCGTTGGTGATGCCGTGAACGCCGATGGCGCCCTCATCACTCTCGCGATCCGGTTGCAGGTAAACGTGAAAATGCCGGCCCGTCAGGCGTCGGCCGATCAGTTCAACACAGCCGATTTCAATGATCCGGTGACCATCGGTCACCGGCATGCCGGTGGTTTCGGTATCGAGTACAACGGATCTGGTGGCCATCAGTGTTCAGCTCTCAACGGGTCGATCTTGCAAAAAACGCGGATATTAACACGCTCGGCGGGGTGTTTCAGTGAGACCGTGGCGTCCCATTCGCGAGCAAGCTCGCTCCCACAGTGGATTTGTGTTGTGAGCACGATCCAGTGTGGGAGCGAGCTTGCTCGCGAATGGCCGCACCACGGTTGAGAAGCGAAATCAGCTCTGTTTGTAACCGCGCACCTCGTCAACGCCACGGTTCGCCAACTGGTCCGCCCGCTCGTTACCGTGATGGCCAATGTGCCCACGCACCCATTTCCAAGTGACCTTGTGGCGGTTGACCTGTTCATCCAGCTCTTTCCACAGATCGGCGTTTTTCACTGGCTCTTTGGCCGCGGTTTTCCATCCGCGCTTTTTCCAGTTGGCCATCCATTCGTTGATGCCCTTCATCACGTATTGCGAGTCGGTCACCAACAGCACTTCGCACGGGCGCTTCAAGGCTTCGAGGCCGCGAATCGCGCCGAGCAGTTCCATCCGGTTGTTGGTGGTGTTGGTTTCGCCGCCCCACAGTTCCTTTTCAACGCCCTTGCACACCAGCAAGGCGCCCCAGCCGCCCGGGCCGGGGTTGCCCTTGCAGGCGCCGTCAGTGAACAGTTCTACGGTGTCGACGCTTTCAACGCTTTCGCTCATGCCACTCTATCCAGAAAAATGCCTGTCTTGCCGATCACGGATCGGCAATGACCGAGGCCGGGACCAACCCGGCCACAAATAAAAGAAGGTTTACGGTTCGATACGCCGGCGATTGACCTTGGCCATCGGCAGCGGAATCAGCTTGCCCATCGGCTCGCGACGTTCCTGACGCAGCGGCCGCAACCCAACCACGATCTTGCGCGCGACCAGTAAGTAGAAGCCGCCGCCCGACAGTTGCCAGTCACCGGCCTTGCGTTCCCAGCCGGCCAGACGGGCCTGCCACTTGGGTGACGCGAGCGGCGGACGATAGCACCCGAAGCGGCGTTTCTCCAGCGCAAAGCCCAGCAGATTGAGCCAGTCGGCGACCCGCGACGGCGAGATGCAGCGTGCCTTTCGCAGTGCGTCGTGGGCGAAAACATGGCGTAGACCCCAGGTGCTCCACGGGTTGATACCAATGATCAGCAAATGCCCGCCGGGGCGTACGCTACTCGCGGCTTCACGCAGCAAACCGTGGGGTGACAGGCAAAAATCCAGACCGTGCTGCATCACCACCACGTCGGCAGCATGCTCGCTGAGCGGCCAGGCCTGCTCTTCGCAGACAATCTCGACCCCCGGCAACGGCGCACCGAGGCGCACATTGCGCTGCACTTGCGGCGCTGCCGGCGGGGTTTCGGCCGATGGCCCGTAATGCACCAGATAGCCGCCAAAGAAGCGGCCCAACTCGTCTTCGAGCATGCGCCGCTCTTCATCGAGCAAGAATTGCCCGAGCGGGCCGGACAGCCATTCACGGGCTGCACCGATCAGGGCCAGCCAGTCAGGATCAGCCTGTGCGAACGCTTTATCACTCATCGCATTCTCCAAAGCGCCAGGAACTACTAAGATGCGCCAATGTTTTCCGCTTGGCGAATTCCGACGATGATACAGATCAGTGCCCTGCCCGCGTTCACCGACAACTACATCTGGTTGTTACAGGATCACCGTACCCAGCGCTGCGCGGTGGTCGATCCGGGCGATGCCGCGCCAGTGCAGGCGTGGCTCGAAGCGCATCCGGGCTGGGTGTTGAGCGAAATCCTGATCACCCACCATCACCATGATCACGTTGGCGGCGTCGAGCGCCTGAAAGCGCTGAGCGGGGCGACAGTTTACGGCCCGGCCAGCGAAAACATCCCCGGGCGCGACGTGGCGCTCGAGGACAACGACAGCGTCAGCGTGCTCGGCTGGGACTTCGACGTCTATGCGGTGCCCGGTCACACTTTGGGACACATCGCCTATTACCACCACGGCTTGCTGTTCTGCGGCGACACCCTGTTCGCCGCCGGTTGCGGCCGCTTGTTCGAAGGCACACCGGAGCAAATGCACCACTCGCTCGGGCGACTCGCCGCTTTACCGGAAGATACGCTGGTCTACTGCACCCATGAATACACCTTGAGCAATCTCAAGTTTGCCGCTGCCGTCGAGCCGAGCAACCCGGACATTGCCGCCCGTCTGGAAAAAGTCACCCAGCAACGGCAAAACGGCGTGATGACCCTACCCTCGACCCTCGCTCTGGAAAAGCTCACCAATCCGTTTTTGCGTACCACTGAAACATTAGTTAAACAAAAAGTGGACGAACGGGCAGGCGCTCAAAACCGGGCGCCGAGTGAGGTTTTTGCGGCTCTGCGGGCATGGAAAGATAAGTTCTAAGCGCCCCACTGCCTGGTACAAAAATTCTGAATGGTTGACCGCAAGGGGTGCGCTTTCTAGAATCGCCCGACATTTTTGCCCGGAACTTACTTCCAGCCAATGTCGTCATCCATACGTAAGTCCGTCAATTCAGACGCATTGACCCGCCTGGCGCAAGCCATCGCGGTGGCTGTGTCCGCCACGCTGGCGGGCTGTTCCAGCCATGCTCCGCAGACTGAAGCGACCCATACGCCGAACATTGCTGCGCGAGCCAAGCAGAAGCCGATCTGGCTGACCGAAAAGCCCAGCCCACAGGTTCCCCAGGATATCTGGGAACGCATGCGCCAGGGCTTTCAGCTGCAGGAAGGCCTCGGCGTCAACCCGCGCATCGAGCAGCAGCGCCTGTGGTTCGCCAGCAATCCCTCTTTCCTCGAGAATGCCGGCGAACGCGGCAGTCTCTATATTCACTACATCGTCGAACGCCTCGAAGAACGCAACATGCCGCTGGAACTGGCCCTGCTGCCAGTAATTGAAAGCGCCTACAACCCGATGGCCTATTCCCGGGCCGATGCGGTGGGTCTGTGGCAATTCATTCCGTCCACCGGGCGTTACTTCAACCTGCGTCAGACCCGCTTCTATGATGGCCGCCGCGATATCACTGCTTCGACCACGGCAGCGATGGACTACTTGACCCGTCTGCACGACATGTTCAACGGTGACTGGCTGCTGGCTCTGGCGGCGTACAACGCCGGCGAAGGTACGGTCAGCCGCGCCATCGAACGCAATGAAAAGCTCGGCCTGCCAACCGATTACTGGAACCTGCCGCTGCCAGCGGAAACCCAAGCCTACGTGCCGAAGTTGCTGGCATTGTCGCAAGTGGTGCTGGCGCCGGAAGCCTACGGGGTCAACCTCAACCCGATCGCCAACGAACCATACTTCCAGGTCGTCGAAATCAACCAGCGCATGGATTTATCCAAAGTCGCCGCAGTTGCCAATATCGACGAAGACGAACTGTTCCAGCTCAACCCGGCCTTCAAGCAACGCACCACCATCGATGGCCCTCAGCATCTGCTGGTGCCAACGTCGAAGGCGCAATTGCTGACCGCCAGTTTGCAGACCATGCGGCCTGACGAACTGATCAGCCCGCGTTCGCTGAAGCCGGTATTCGAAGGTGCCGATCCTTCGGAGGTAGCAAAACTCAAGCGTGCTTACCGCGTGAAGCGTGGCGACAACCTCGGTTCCATTGCCAAGGCCAACAAGGTCGAAGTCAAGGATCTGCAGCGCTGGAACAAGCTGACCGGCAAGAATCTCAAGGTTGGCCAGACGCTGGTGATGCAAGACACCACCAAGCGTGCGCCGGCTCGCAAGTCCGGTCGGGTCAACACAGTGGTTGCGGCCAACAGCAAGAGCAAAGGCAAGGACGACAGCGCGCAGCAGACCCAGTACAAGGTCAAACGCGGCGACACGCTGTACGTGGTGGCCAAGCGATTCAACGTTGAGATGCAGCATCTCAAGCGCTGGAATCCGGGTGCGGGTAAAGCGTTGAAGCCGGGGCAGATGCTCACGGTTTATCAGCCGCACTGATGGAAGAGCCCCTTAGATTTCAGGGGCTTTTTTTTGGATCAGGTTTTTGTGTTGTGCTTTAGATCCATCCCCCTCACCCCAGCCCTCTCCCCCAAGGGGGCGAGGGGGAAAGGGAGCCGATCGGGGGCTATTCAAAATCTGAGTTCGACTCGGTAACGCACGTCGGTGCATCCCTCCAAAACACCGCGATCAGTCCCCTCTCCCTCCGGGAGAGGGTTAGGGTGAGGGGCTTTTCAAAACGTAAGTTCGGCTCGACAGTTCAGGTCGGCGTAGCTCGAAGAAACAACTCGGTCAGTCCCCTCTCCCTCCGGGAGAGGGTTAGGGTGAGGGGCTCTTCGCGCAAACGATTAACCGCGCATTAACTCCTATCTTTTTCCAGTCCAGACAAGCTGTTACTGTACGGCCCACTAAGCCCAAGCCGCCTGGATCGGATCTGACTTGAAGCGTCCCCTCCTCCTGCTCCTGATCAGCCTGGCCTTGAGCTCAACCGCAAGCGCGACGATTACCGAAAGTCACGGTTATGCGCAGTTCGGCACGCTCAAGTACCCGGCCAGATTTACCCACTTCGACTGGGTCAACCCGCAAGCGCCCAAGGGCGGTACGTTGCGGGTGATGGCGTTTGGCACCTTCGATACGGTCAACCCGTACACGTTCAAGGGCACCAGCCCGGTCACCACAGCGAATTTCCTCCAGTACGGCATCAATGAGCTGAACGAGCCGTTGATGGTCGGCACCGGCCAGTACTCGCCGTCGGGTGACGAACCCGCGTCCAGCTATGGCTTGATCGCACAATCGGTGGAATACAGCGAAGATCGCAGCTGGGTGGTGTTCAATCTGCGCCCGGAAGCGCGTTTTCACGATGGCACGCCGATCACCGCTTATGACGTGGCGTTTTCCTATCGAACGCTACTCAAGGACGGTCATCCGCTGTACCGCACCGCGCTGCAGGAAGTGCTGCGCGTCGACATTCTCAACAAACAGCGCATCCGCTTCGTACTCAAGCGCTCGGGCAATCCGCTGCTGATCCTGCGCCTCGGTGAGTTGCCGGTGCTGCCGCAGCATTACTGGAAAGACCGCGACTTCAAAGCCACCACCTTCGAACCGCCACTGGGCAGCGGCCCTTACCGCATCACCTCGGTGACGCCGGGCCGGCAGTTGATCTTCGAGCGGGTCAAGGATTACTGGGGCAAGGACCTGCCGGTCAATCGCGGCAAGTACAACTTTGATCGCATGGAAGTCGAGTTCTACCGCGACAGCGATGTCGCCTTCGAAGCGTTCAAGGCCGGCGAATTCGACATCTACATCGAACATCAGGCGAAGAACTGGGCCAACGGCTACAACTTCCCGGCCATTCGCCGTGGCGACGTGATCAAGGCGCAGATCCCGCACCAGATCCCGACCCAGAGTCAGGGCTTGTTCATGAACACCCGCCGCGCCACCTTCGCCGACGTGAAGACCCGTGAAGCGCTGGGCCTGATGTTCGACTTCGAATGGACCAACCGCGCACTGTTCAGCGATGCCTACAAGCGCACCACCAGTTATTACCCCAACAGTGAATTCACAACCTCCGGCCTACCGGTCGGGCATGAATGGCTGATGCTCAAGCCGTACAAGGAACAACTGCCGGCCAAGCTGTTCACCGAGCCGTTCACCCTGCCAAAAACCGACGGTCGCGGCATTCCCCGGGACACCATGCGCAAGGCATTGGCATTGCTCGCCGAAGCTGGCTGGAAGCTCAACGGTCAGCGCCTGCAAAACGCTGACGGCCAACCGCTGCGGTTCGAACTGCTGCTGGTCAATCCGAACCTGGAGCGCCTGTACCAGCCCTACATCGAGAATCTCAACAGCATTGGCGTCGACGCGCGCCTGCGTACCGTGGATCGGGCGCAGTACAAACAGCGCCTCGATCAATTTGATTTCGACATGATCTCGATGACGCTCAACCAAACCCTGAGCCCGGGGCTTGAGCAGTGGCAGTACTTCCACTCCAGTCAGGTGAACGTCAAGGGCAGCAAGAATTACGCGGGCATCGCCAATCCGGTGGTCGATCACCTGCTCGAACAATTGCTCGCCGCGCGCACCCGCGACGAACAGGTCGCCGCCGGCAAGGCGCTCGACCGCGTGCTGCTCTGGCAGCACTACAGCATTCCCAACTGGTATCTCAATTATCACCGTCTGGCCTACCGCAATCGGTTGGCCTTCGTCACCACGCCGCCCTACACCCTGGGCCTGAGCGCGTGGTGGCTGAAGTCTTCGGAGAAAGATCAATGAAACCGATCCGCGCCCTGCTCGTCCAGGCCAGCGGCTTACTGTTCGCCGGGCTCGCGTTTGCTGCCCCGCAACACGCCGTGACCCTGTACAACGAGCCGCCGAAATACCCGGCCGATTTCAAGCATTTCGATTACGTGAATCCCGACGCGCCCAAGGGCGGCGTGTTCCGTCAGGCCGGCTTCGGCGGCTTCGACAGCCTCAACCCGTTTATCAGCAAGGGTGTGCCGGCCGATGACGTCGGGCAGATCTACGACACCCTGACCAAGCACAGCCTCGACGAGCCGTTCACCGAGTACGGCCTGATCGCCGGCAAAATCGAAAAGGCCCCGGACAACAGCTGGGTGCGTTTCTACCTGCGCCCGGAAGCACGTTTCCATGACGGCCACCCAGTGCGCGCCGACGACGTGGTGTTCAGCTTCAACACCCTGACCAAAGAAGGCTCGCCGCTGTTTCGCGGTTACTACAATGATGTCGCCGAAGTCGTCGCTGAAGACCCGCTCAAGGTACTGTTCAAGTTCAAGCACAGCAACAACCGCGAGTTGCCGCTGATCCTTGGCCAATTGCCGGTGCTGCCGAAACACTGGTGGGCCGATCGCGATTTCAACAAGGGCAACCTGGAGATTCCGCTGGGCAGCGGCCCGTACAAGGTCGCCGAAGTGAAGGCCGGACGTTCGGTGCGTTACGAGCGGGTCAAGGATTACTGGGGCAAGGACCTGCCGGTCAATCGCGGTTTCTACAATTTCGACACGATGACCACCGATTACTACCGCGACAACACCGTCGCCCTTGAAGCCTTGAAGGCCGGCCAGTTCGATTACTGGTTGGAGATGGCCGCAAAAAACTGGGCCAATGCCTACAACATTCCGGCCGTCACCGAAGGCCGCTTGATCAAGGAACAGATCGCCAACAGCAACCCGACCGGCATGCAGGGCTTCGTCTTCAACCTGCGCCGCCCGGTGTTTCAGGATGTGCGCGTGCGTCAGGCACTGGGTCTGCTGTTCGACTTCGAATGGACCAACAAACAGCTGTTCAACGGCGCCTACTTCCGTACCCGCAGCTATTTCGAAAACTCGGAAATGGCCGCCACCGGCCTGCCCGACGCCGATCAACGAGCGATCCTTGAGCCGTTCCGCAGCAAGCTGCCGGCGCAGGTGTTCAGTGAAGCGTTCGACAATCCCAAGACCGACGCCAGCGGCATGATCCGCACCCAGCAGCGCGAGGCCTACCAACTGCTGCAAGAGGCTGGCTGGAAGATCGTCGACGACAAAATGGTCGACGCCACGGGCAAGCCTGTAGTGATTGAATTTCTACTCGCGCAGACCGAGTTCGAACGGGTTTTGCTGCCGTTCAAACGCAACCTCAGCGACCTCGGCATCGATCTGGTGATCCGCCGCGTCGACGTTTCGCAGTACATCAACCGCGTGCGCTCGCGGGACTTCGACATGATGGTCGGCAGTTTTCCGCAGTCCAACTCGCCAGGTAACGAGCAGCGCGAATACTGGATGAGCGCCGCTGCCGATAAATCGAGCAGCCGCAATACCTTGGGTTTGAAAGACCCGATCGTCGATCAACTGGTCGAGAACCTGATCAACGCCGACTCGCGCAAGAGCCTGGTGGCCCACGCCCGCGCACTCGATCGCGTGCTGCAATGGGGGTATTACCTGGTGCCCAACTGGCACATCAAGACCTGGCGTGTGGCTTACTGGAATCACATTGGTCACCCCAAGGTCTCACCGAAATACGACATCGGCATCAATACCTGGTGGATCAAGCCTGACGCAAAACCTGCGATAGAAGTCGAAACCAAACTGCAAACCGACCCTGCGGGCACGGAGTAATCAGATGCTGGCGTATATTTTTCGGCGACTGCTGCTGATCATCCCGACCCTGTTCGGCATTCTGCTGATCAACTTCGTGATCATCCAGGCCGCGCCCGGCGGCCCGGTAGAACAGATGATTGCCAAGCTCGAAGGCTTCGAAGGCGCTACCAGCCGGATTGCCGGCGGCGGTGCCGAGGTGTCGGTGGCCGGCTCGTCCTATCGCGGCGCGCAGGGGCTGGACCCGGCGCTGATCAAGGAAATCGAGCACATGTACGGGTTCGACAAATCGGCCCCGGAACGGCTGTGGATCATGGTCAAGAACTACGCGACGCTGGATTTCGGTGACAGTTTCTTCCGCGACGCCAAGGTCATCGACCTGATCAAGGAAAAGATGCCAGTGTCGATCTCGCTGGGGCTGTGGAGCACGCTGATCATGTACCTGGTGTCGATCCCGCTGGGGATCGCCAAGGCTACGCGACACGGCAGCCATTTCGACGTTTGGACCAGTTCGGCGATCATCGTCGGTTACGCGATCCCGGCGTTCCTGTTTGCGATTCTGCTGATCGTGGTGTTTGCCGGCGGCAGTTATCTCGACTGGTTCCCGCTAAGGGGCCTGACCTCGAACAACTTCGATGAGCTGAGCATGGGCGGCAAGATCCTCGATTACTTCTGGCACCTGGCGCTGCCAGTGACAGCGCTGGTGATCGGCAACTTCGCGACCATGACCCTGCTGACCAAAAACAGCTTCCTCGACGAGATCAACAAGCAATACGTGGTCACCGCCAAGGCCAAAGGCCTGACCCGCCATCGCGTGCTCTACGGCCATGTATTCCGCAACGCCATGCTGCTGGTGATTGCCGGTTTCCCGTCGGCGTTCATCGGCATCTTCTTCACCGGCTCCTTGCTGGTGGAAGTGATTTTCTCCCTCGACGGCCTCGGGCTGATGAGTTTCGAAGCGGCGATCAACCGCGACTACCCGGTGGTGTTCGGCACCCTGTTCATCTTCACCCTGCTGGGGCTGGTGGTGAAACTGATCGGCGACCTCACCTACACCCTGGTCGATCCGCGCATCGACTTCGAAAGCCGGGAGCATTGAGATGAACCTGTCCCCTCTCAACCGCCGCCGCTTCGAACTGTTCAAGGCCAACAAGCGCGGCTGGTGGTCGCTGTGGCTGTTTCTGGTGCTGTTCGGCCTGAGCCTCGGCGCCGAGCTGATCGCCAACGACAAGCCGTTGGTGGTGCATTACGACAACAACTGGTACTTCCCGGCGATAAAGCGCTACCCGGAAACCACCTTCGGCGGCGAATTCCCGCTGGAAGCCAACTACAAGAGCCCGTACATCCGCGAACTGCTCAAGGCCAAGGACGCGTGGGTGTTGTGGGCGCCGATTCCCTATAACTACCAAAGCATCAACTACGACCTGAAAGTCCCGGCCCCGGCGCCGCCCTCGGCGGACAACTTGCTCGGTACCGACGACCAGGGTCGCGATGTGCTGGCGCGGGTGATTTACGGCTTTCGGATTTCGGTGCTGTTCGCGCTGACGTTGACCGTGTTGAGTTCGATCATCGGCGTAATTGCCGGCGCGTTGCAGGGTTTCTATGGCGGCTGGGTCGATCTGGCCGGGCAGCGTTTTCTGGAGATCTGGTCGGGCTTGCCGGTGCTGTACCTGCTGATCATTCTCGCCAGTTTCGTCCAGCCGAATTTCTGGTGGCTGTTGGGGATCATGCTGCTGTTCTCGTGGATGAGTCTGGTTGACGTGGTGCGCGCCGAGTTCCTCCGTGGCCGCAACCTCGAATACGTGCGCGCCGCAAGGGCGCTGGGCATGCAGAACGGCGCGATCATGTTCCGCCACATCCTGCCCAACGCGATGGTTTCGACCATGACCTTCATGCCGTTCATCCTCACCGGCGCCATCGGCACCCTCACCGCTTTGGACTTCCTCGGTTTCGGTTTGCCGGCCGGCAGTCCGTCGCTGGGTGAACTGGTCGCCCAAGGCAAATCCAACCTGCAAGCGCCGTGGCTGGGCATGAGCGCGTTTGCCGTGCTGGCGTTGATGTTGAGTTTGCTGGTGTTTATCGGCGAGTCCGCTCGCGATGCCTTCGACCCGAGGAAGTGAAATGAATCAGGACAATCTGATCGAAGTGCGCGACCTCGCCGTCGAATTCGGTTTCGGCGAGCGCGTGCACCGGGTCGTTGAAGGCGTGAGTTTCGACATCAAGCGTGGCGAAACCCTCGCGCTGGTCGGCGAATCCGGCTCGGGCAAATCGGTGACCGCGCATTCGATCCTGCGTTTGCTGCCCTATCCGATGGCCCGTCATCCCGCCGGCAGCATCAACTATGCCGGGCAAAACCTGCTGGGTCTGAGCGAAAAGACTATTCGCCACATTCGCGGCAACCGCATCGCGATGATCTTTCAGGAGCCGATGACCTCGCTGAATCCGCTGCACTCGATCGAGAAGCAGATCAACGAAGTCCTCGGCATCCACAAGGGCCTGACCGGCAAAGTCGCCACCAAGCGTACGCTGGAGCTATTGGAGATGGTCGGCATCCCCGAGCCGCACAAGCGCCTCAAGGCCCTGCCCCACGAATTGTCCGGTGGCCAGCGTCAGCGCGTGATGATTGCCATGGCCCTGGCCAACGAGCCGGAATTGCTGATCGCCGACGAGCCGACCACCGCTCTGGACGTGACCGTTCAGCTGAAAATCCTCGATTTGCTCAAGGAATTACAGGCCAGATTGGGCATGTCGCTGTTACTGATCAGTCACGATTTGAACCTGGTGCGAAGAATTGCGCATCGCGTATGTGTCATGCAGCGCGGTTGCATCGTCGAACAGGCATCGTGCGAAGAGCTGTTCCGTTCGCCGCAGCATCCGTACACTCGGGAATTGCTCGGCGCGGAGCCCAGCGGAGGCCCGGCGAGCAATAAAATCGGCGCGCCGCTGCTTGAAGTCGAGGACCTGAAAGTCTGGTTCCCGATCAAGAAAGGCCTGCTCAAGCGCACGGTGGATCACGTCAAGGCAGTGGACGGCATCAATTTCAGCCTGCCCCAGGGTCAGACTCTGGGGATTGTCGGGGAAAGCGGTTCCGGCAAATCCACGCTGGGTCTGGCGATTTTGCGGCTGATTGGCAGCAAAGGCGCGATCCGCTTTGAAGGCAAGCAGCTAGACTGCCTGACGCAGAACGAGGTTCGCCCGTTGCGTCGGGAGATGCAGGTGGTGTTTCAGGACCCGTTTGGCAGCCTGAGCCCGCGCATGTGTGTCAGCGACATCGTTGGCGAAGGCCTGCGGATTCACAAGATGGGCACCGCCGAGGAACAACAGGCGGCGATTATTGCGGCATTGAAGGAGGTAGGTCTGGATCCGGAAACCCGGCACCGCTACCCCCACGAATTTTCCGGTGGGCAACGGCAACGAATCGCCATTGCCCGGGCTTTGGTGCTGAAACCGGCGCTGATCCTGCTGGACGAGCCGACTTCGGCGCTCGACCGGACGGTGCAGCGGCAAGTGGTGGAGCTGTTGCGTTCACTGCAAGCCAAGTACAACCTGACGTATTTGTTTATCAGCCATGACCTGGCTGTCGTCAAAGCGCTGAGCCACCAGTTGATGGTGGTCAAGCATGGCCAAGTGGTCGAACAGGGAGACGCGCAAAGTATTTTTGCCGCCCCCCAACATCCGTATACACAGCAGTTGCTGGAAGCCGCTTTTTTGGCACCAGCCACTGCGCAATAACCTGAAAGAGGAGCAACACATGGGTTTTCTCGCCGGTAAGCGCGTACTGATCGTCGGTGTCGCCAGCAAGCTGTCCATCGCATCCGGCATCGCTGCCGCCATGCATCGCGAGGGCGCTGAGCTTGCCTTCACTTATCAGAACGACAAACTGAAAGGTCGTGTTGAAGAATTCGCCCAAGGCTGGGGTTCGAGCCCTGAGCTGTGCTTCCCGTGCGACGTGGCCAGCGATGAAGAAATCGCCAAGGTCTTCGAAGCACTGAGCAAGAAGTGGGACGGCCTGGACTGCATCGTCCACTCCGTAGGCTTCGCCCCGGGCGACCAACTGGACGGCGACTTCACCGAAGCCACCACCCGTGACGGTTTCCGCATCGCTCACGACATCAGCGCCTACAGCTTCGTGGCCCTGGCCAAAGCCGGCCGCGAAATGATGAAAGGCCGCAATGGCAGCCTGCTGACCCTGTCGTACCTGGGCGCCGAGCGCACCATGCCGAACTACAACGTGATGGGCATGGCCAAGGCTTCGCTGGAAGCTGGCGTCCGTTACCTGGCCGGCTCTTTGGGCCCGGACGGCACCCGCGTCAACTGCGTATCGGCTGGCCCGATCCGCACCCTGGCAGCGTCGGGCATCAAGAACTTCCGCAAGATGCTGGCCGCCAACGAAGCGCAAACCCCGCTGCGTCGCAACGTCACCATCGACGAAGTCGGCAACGCCGGCGCCTTCCTGTGTTCCGACCTGGCGTCGGGCATCAGCGGCGAAATCATGTACGTCGACGGCGGCTTCAACACCACCGCCATGGGCAACATCGAAGAGTGATCTTCGCCTAGCCAATAAAAAACCCGCCGGATATGGCGGGTTTTTTTATGCCTGAGATAAACCGCCCCTGCACTACATATGTACCGCTCGGCCTGCTGTCCCTCGCTCGATAATCGGCGCTTGATGCCTGTCAGCCGCCAAGGAGAGCACAGATGAGCGACACACCACCCACCCTGCCCCCGCAACAGACCCTGATTCAAAACCTTATTGCCGAGCTGACCGCAGCCCCCGTGATTACGCCCGACACCCCTTCGCGTACGCTTGAAATTCCTCGCTCATGCCTGCTGCGCGAATGGATGGAGCTTTACTGGACAGCCCTTGAACGTCCCGAGTTTCTGGACTGGGCCAGCCGCTTCCACATCGATCTCGATACCTTGCGTCTCAAGGGCGACACCCTGCAAGCGCAGATTCCGTCAAACGGCACCACGAGCCTGCGCACATTCACGCTGGAAGATGACTCCGGCTGGTGGCAGATGGCGCCGATGTTATTGTCCATCGCCCAGCACATCGACCCCGGCAGGCTCGGTCTGCCTTACATTGGTGGTAAATCCGCCAATCCGCTGTATCGGTTCCCCCGTGAAGTGGTACTGGCGTTTTACGGGTATCCAGAACCGCAAAACGCGATTCAGGCGAAAATGATCGTCGTCGAACTGAAGGCTGGTGGTCTTGCTGCAATCGATCAAAACGGCAACACCACCTCTGCGGTGGTCAAGGAACGTACCGCGCAGTTGCAGGACCTTAAAGTCATCGCCGAAACCATCGATGAAGTGGTGCGCACCAGCGATCCGTTCGAGCAACGCAGCCTCGCCAACACTCCGGTGTCACTCAACTCGGCGTCCGTCTTGGCCACGCGCGGCGGCCCGCGTCTCAAGCTCGGACAGCTTCTGGCGAGCTATGGATGGCCTCAACCGGTAAATGTCGAGGAGGCCCGGGTGCTTGCGCAACGCTTGCGACAGCACGACTGGCCGCCGCTGCCCTACGTCAGCGAATATGTACAGACGGGAATCCGGATCAAGCACTATCAGGATGAATTCGCCGATATCGAAGACTGTCGGCATATCGTCCGGCGTCTGGAAGACCTGAGCTGGAACAAGACCCCCACGGCGAAAATCGATCTGGAAGAACTCAGTGAACCGATTGCGCTCTCGGCGCTGGGTGAACGTATCGCAATAGGCCAACGTCAATTGCTGAAGCTGCGGTCCGAACCGGCATTCCAGGCTATTTTGCAGCAACACAAATTGCCTGCGGACAGTCAACTGCTGCTGACCAGTACCGGTCACGTCGGTACGTCCAGCGAACACGGCTGGGTAACGCTGACATCGCAGGTGGAAAAACACGCCGGCCTGAAATCCTATCGTGATCGACTCAGGAACCAGGCACGTGAAGCCGGCGGTGCTTTGCGCGTCAGCGGCCAGGTCAGCCTTGCGCAAATGCTGGGTTTCTACCAAATATCACGGCCCAAAACGGTACAGCAAGCACTGCTCATCGCCAAATGGGAGAGGACAAACCTGCACATGCGCCCCGGGCACATGAATCACTGGTATTTATTAGGTCAGCCCGGCAAGCAGACCGAACGTTTAACTACCGAGCAACGGCGAATCATCGTTGAGACCACCCGTGCATTCATGCCCAAGGACTCGGCGCCATTGATCGATTATCTGAGCGAAGGCGTCGATACCGATCTGCCTCTCGCCACCCTCAAGGCCAAAGCCGATTATCTGATCAGCCGGATTCTGATCACAGCGCGAGCCCAGGCATTGGGCAATGAATTACTCGACAAACTTGCCGCGCCTGCTCACACCAAGGCACTTCTGGCCACCAATCGCGAGCGCCTGCTCATCGCGGCGCTGATTCTCAGCCTCGACGCGACGGCGGGTGAGCATCCGGACCGCATCATCGGCCAGCCCTTGAATGACAATTTCTTCTGGGGCGAGAGTTACGAGGAGGTGCGACGCTTTATCGATCACCAATTCGGTCTGACATTGGTAAAAAACAAGACACTGGCCACCCATCTTTTGTTATCCGGCCTCGCCCCGGAATTTTTGATCCGTGATATTCCCGCAAACATCAATTACATGAGTTGCGTACGCTGGGTCAGGTTGAAACAGATCGTGCTTTATATCGAAAACCGTTTTCCGGGCGTGGCACGCCTGATGACGTACGGACAATTGTCCGCGCTGACCAAAGGGCAGGTCCCGGCTGACTTTTACACGTTCCTGCGCAGTAATGCCTGCGCTTCGGCCGTGCTGGACTGGGCAGTGGTCAGAGGCTTGATCCAGCGTAAATCCGAAAGCTCGACGACGCTCTATGACGCCGTCTCGCTGAAGCGCGCCGATATTGCCTTTCGCAAGCACAATCGCCAGATGAGCCAGTTTTACCGCCGGGCTTTTATGGCGCCATTCCCGACGCCCGCCACGGTCGCCCTGAATGATCTGCGCAAGATCTTCGTCGATAATGCGCATCTGGAGGACAAGGCTCTGTTCCTTCCTGCATCGAAAAATGACTGTTACTCGCTGATCGAAATGCATCTGGCCGCCAGGCTATCCACTGATATGCAGGCCTGGCAATCGAACCATGCACAAGTCTCGTTGACATCAATGAGCGCATCATTTGCCAGGCTTCGTCACGTGCCGACGCTCTTTCATGCGGCACTTGCTGCTCGCCTCAAGCAAATGAAAAACGCCCATATCGCCCTCATCAAGGAAGCCTTCTGCCGTTTGCCGCTGGCGCAACGGCTCGACATCGAAGACAACACCGTGGAATTGCTCGCCCTGCAGCCACTGCCCTGCCCAGCAAAAAACCTTGCGGGACAAATAAAACCCGCTGGCGACACCGCACCGTTCGCCATCATTGCTCTGTTACGCGGAACGACGCACAGGGTGTTCGAAATTTTCACCCAACGGTCAGCGGTTGTCCTGCGGCGCGATATCGATATCGCCCTGCTTGCACCGTCTGCTGCGAACGCGAAGGCGAAATCGCTGCCTTTCGATGCCCAGGCATATCGCGACGGAACCTTGCCCAACGCCAATGCCACGTGCAACGCACTCATCACCCGCCTCAAGGTTCACGGTGCACCCTTGCCGCAGCAAACGCGCAGTGACGTTCCCGATACCTTTTCCTCGAAAAAGGTCGAGGCCATCGCCACCACCGCTGTCCGGCATCTGTTCGATGCCTACGAAAGCCAAGCACTGCAACAAGCACTGATCGCACCGGCGCTCAAGGATACCGATGAAAGTCAGGACCAATGGCTGAAGTTTTACGCGACCCTGACTCCGCCCAGATAATGCCGTGTCGTGCATCGGCGTCATCGAAGAGGTGATGCCTGGATTCACCGCCAATCCCTGTAGGAGTGAGCCTGCTCGCGATAGCGGTGGGTCAGCCGATGAAGATGTTGAAAGTGTGGACGCCATCGCGAGCAGGCTCACTCCTACAGGGGATCTGCGGTGCATTCGCTAACAGCGCTTCAGGGCCTGCTTGTGCGCATACATCGCGCCGTCGGCATCCGCCAACAGCCGATCCAC
The DNA here is from genome assembly GCF_902497745.1 of Pseudomonas fluorescens. Taxonomy (GTDB): domain Bacteria; phylum Pseudomonadota; class Gammaproteobacteria; order Pseudomonadales; family Pseudomonadaceae; genus Aquipseudomonas; species Aquipseudomonas fluorescens_BM. Next base: position 292,197 of record NZ_CABVHJ010000006.1, on the reverse strand, counting down.
AGTCTCATGGCGCTTGGCGTCATATTCGATCTGACCCACGCTGAAGCGAATCGCATAGCCCCGGTGCAACGTGGCATTGCGCTCCTCGAGGATATCCTTGAGCCGCGCCATGATCGTCGTGGTTTCAACATGGCTGGAGCCGGTCAGCAACGCCACAAACTCATCCCCGCCCAGCCGCCCGACCACGTCACTTTCGCGAAAGGCAATGCGTAGCACATCGGCAAAGGTCTTCAGCGCACTGTCGCCCTCGGCATGCCCATACAGATCGTTGATCTGCTTGAAGTCATTAAGATCAAAAAACAGCAAGGTCGCCGGCCGTTCCAGCCGCGCGCAGGCGTCCAATGCATGCTGCGCCAACTGCTTGAAACCACGGCGATTGGACAACAAGGTCAATTCATCCATGCTCGCGATCTGCACAGCGGCCAACTCTTGCTCGGCCATTTCCGCCAGATCACGCAACAGCGCGCGTTCTTCCTCATCAAGGTCGCGGGGCTTGGTGTCGATCAGGCACAGCGTGCCCATTTTGTTGCCATTGGGCACGGTCAGCGGGTAACCGGCGTAGAAACGAATGTTCGGTGCACCAGTTACCAGCGGGTTGTCATGGAAGCGCACATCTTCGCGGGCGTCAGGCACCAACAGCAGGCCGTCGTTAAGAATTGCATGACCGCAGAACGAGATATCCCTCGACGTCTCGCTGACATCAAGCCCCACACACGACTTGAACCACTGCCGATTGGTGTCGACCAGCGTGACCAGTGCAATCGGCACATTGAACAGGCGTTTCGCCAACCGTGTCAGTCGATCGAAACGCTCTTCAGGGGCGGAATCGAGCAGTTCGAGTCCGTGTAGCGCTTGAACTCGCGCCGTTTCATTCGCGGGTTTTCCTGGAACCAGCATCAGCACACTCCATTGGCAACAATGCTTTCAAGCGTAGCGCTAATTTGGCAATGGCTCACATTTGCGCCACCGGGCATGGCCCGCCCGCATCGGCCCACAGCTTGAATTGCGCGACAAAAATATCGTGCGGCACCGGCACCGGCGCGCGCCCTGCTCCGGGATTCCAGCCCCACAGCACCAGTTTGTCTTCGCTGACATGTTTGATCAGCGCGGCGAAGTCGCGATCGCCGTTGCTTGAGCGATCCTTGATCATCGCGCAGAGTTTGTCCGGCGGCAGGCCGATCCAGGCCATTTTGTGCGCCGCCGGCGGCAGGCTCCAGTGCGGCGCACCCGGCGGTGCATGCGGGCCGTAACTGGCCGGCGGATTGTTTTCCGCGTGACAGGTCGCACAGGGCAAACCGGCGGCACCTTTGCCGTCCATGCCGCGCACCACGTTCATCGCATGGGGGATGCCAGCGTCGAACTGCAAAGGCGAATCCCCAGGAATATGGCAGTTCTGGCAGCGCGGACTTTGAAAGACTTTCTGCACCGTGCCGAACGCCTTCAGCGCTTCCTGATCATCGGCAAACAGGTCCGAGGCATAACCGCCCAGCCCCAACAGAATCACCGTGCCCAACACTAGATGTCGTTTCATCTCACACCCCCGACAGTTGCAGCGGCAACTCGCGCAGACGTTGCCCGGTCAGAGCGAACACCGCGTTGGCCACGGCTGGCGCGGTAGGTGGCACGCCGGGCTCGCCGATGCCGCCGGGTTTCTCGCTACTGGGGACGATATGCACTTCGACCACCGGCATTTCGTTGAGCCGAAGTACCTGGTAATCGTGATAGTTGGACTGCACCACACCGCCGTTCTTCACGGTGAGCTTGCTGTGCAGCGCCATGCTCAGGCCAAAGGTGATGCACGATTCCATCTGCGCGGCGATGCTCTGCGGATTCACCGCAATCCCGCAATCCACCGCGCAGACCACGCGATGCACGCGAATCGCCAGATTGTCCTGCGACACCTCGGCGACCTGCGCCACATAGCTGCCGAATGATTCGTGCACCGCCACGCCGAGGGCATGGCCGTCCGGCAGCGGCGCACCCCAGTTGGCCTTTTCCACCGCCAGATTGAGCACACCGAGGTGGCGCGGGTGCGCCTTGAGCAGCGTTCGCCGGTACTCAACCGGATCCTTGCCCGCCGCTGTCGCCAGTTCATCGATCAGCGATTCCATGACGAAACCCGTGTGAGTGTGACCGACCGAACGCAGCCACAGCACATTGATGCCGGTTTTCGGCGAATGCAGGTCGACCTGATGATGCGCCAGATCCTTGATGTAGGGACTGTCGGCCACGCCCTCGACCGAAGTCACATCGATGCCGTTCTTGACCATTGTTGCCTCAAGCATCGTCCCGGCCATGATCGACTGCCCCACCAGCACATGCTGCCAGCTCAGCGGCAGGCCATCGGCGCCCAGGCCGACCCGGGCCTGATGCAGGTACATCGAGCGGTAATAGCCGCCGCGAATATCGTCTTCCCGTGCCCACACGGTTTTCACCGGCATGGCGGCAGCTTTCGCCACTTGCACCGCTTCAGCGACGAAGTCCGAGGTCGGATTGGCCCGCCGGCCGAAACCACCACCGAGGAATTCGGTATGAATTTCGACCTGCTCGGGCTTGAGCCCGGTGATTTTGCTGGCGACCATTTGATCCAGTGTCTGAAATTGCGTGCCGGTCCATATCTCACATTTGCCGGCGCTGATTTTCACCGTGCAATTGAGCGGTTCCATCGGCGCGTGAGCCAGATAAGGCACGCTGTATTCGACGTCGATTTTCTTCGCGGCTTTGCCGAAACTGGTTTTCGCGTCCCCAGCCTGGGTGGCGGAAGTGCCCGGCGTCGCCGCCAGTTTGCGGAAACTCTCCAGCAGTTTTTCACTGCTCATGTCGGCAAGCGATCCCAAGTCCCAATCGACCTTCAGTGCATCGCGGCCCAGCTTCGCCGCCCAGAAATGCTCGGCCACCACCGCGACTCCGCTGGGCACTTGCAGCACCTTGTGCACACCGGGAATCGCCAGCGCTGCGGCGCCTTCGAAGGATTTGACCGTGGCGCCGAACACCGGCGCGCGCGCGACCATCGCGGTCATCAGGCCTTCAAACTGCACGTCCATGCCGAACTTGGCGCGGCCGGTGATTTTCTCCGGCGTGTCGAGGCGCTTGGTCGGTTTGCCGATGACTTTCCAGTCTTTGGCTTCCTTGAAAGTGATCGACTTCGGATCCGGCACCGGCAGTTGCCCGGCAGCGTCCGCCAGTTCGCCATAAGTGGCGCGTTTGTCGCCGGCAATCACCACGCCCGATTCAGTGCGAATCGTCGATGGCGCCACCTCAAAGTGTTTCGCCGCCGCCTCGACCAGCATCTGCCGCGCCGTTGCGCCTGCCAGCCGATAGCGGTCGAACTCCATCCACGTCGACGTCGATCCGCCGGTGATCTGCATGCCGCCAAACGCGGGCATGCCGTAATCCGCCGCCGACGCGGGCGAGTGCTCGACGCGGATCTTCGACCAGTCCGCGTCCAGCTCTTCGGCAATCAACATGGTCAGGCCGGTCCAGATGCCCTGGCCCATTTCCGAATGCCCCAGCAAAACGGTGACGCTGTTGTCCGCCGCAATCCGCAAAAACGCATTCGGCGCAAACACCTTGCCTTCATTCTCGGCCGCATAGGCAAACTTGTGGCCGCCGGGGACGACAAACGCCACCACCAGCCCACCGCCCAACACGGCACTGCCCTTGAGAAAACCCCGACGCGATACAGGACTGTTCATCATCTATCTCCCACAGATTGAATCAGCCGATTTCCGAGGCACGCTTCACAGCGGCGCGAATGCGCGGATAAGTGCCGCAGCGGCAGATGTTGCCGGAGAGCGCCTGATCGATATCGCTGTCGGTGGGTTTGGGGATTTTCGCCAGCAAGGCGGCGGCAGACATGATCTGCCCCGACTGGCAGTAACCGCACTGCACCACGTCGAGTTCGGCCCAGGCTTGTTGCACCGGGTGCGAGCCGTCGGTGGACAGGCCTTCGATGGTGAGGATTTTCTGGCCGTGGGCCACAGCTGTTGCGGGAGTAATGCAGGCGCGCAACGGCGCGCCGTCAACGTGCACGGTGCAGGCCCCGCACTGGGCCATGCCACAGCCGAATTTGGTGCCGGTCAGGTGCGCAACATCGCGCAGGACCCAGAGCAACGGCATGTCCGCGGGGACATCGAGCTCCTGATCCTTGCCATTGATATTCAAGGTCAGCATCGGGGAAATTCCTCAGACTCACGGTGTTCTGAAGGGGCGCCGCTGTGGCCATCGATGCCTACGCGCGCCTCGGCTTATCCCTTTCAGCAAAGCCTAATTTGCGCACGAAGCCAGACGTTGCGACCACCGGTCATGCAGATATCGACTTTAATCCTACATTTGATAACGGCTCGCACTGAGCCAGCGCAGCAGAAATCCATCATGAGCAAAACCGGTCCGCGCTGCCGCGCGGGTTACCCATCACATTGGTCTGGAGTCGCGAACATGGGATTTGTCACCACCAAAGACGGCGTCGAAATCTTCTACAAGGATTGGGGCCCGAAAGACGCGCCGGTGATCCACTTCCACCACGGCTGGCCGCTCAGTTCCGACGATTGGGATGCGCAAATGCTGTTTTTCCTGGGCAAGGGCTTTCGGGTGGTTGCCCATGATCGCCGTGGGCACGGGCGTTCGAGCCAGGTCTGGGACGGGCACGATATGGATCACTACGCTGACGATGCGCTGGCGGTGGTCAATCATCTGGGTCTGAAGAATGTTGTGCATGTCGGTCATTCGACCGGTGGCGGTGAGGTGATTCATTACATTGCCCGGCATGGCCAGGACAACGTCGCCAAAGGGGTGCTGATCAGCGCAGTGCCGCCGCTGATGGTGCAGACCGAGAGCAATCCGGGTGGGCTGCCGAAGTCGGTATTCGATGATTTTCAGGCGCAGTTGGCGGCGAATCGCGCGCAGTTTTATCGCGACATTCCGACAGGGCCTTTTTATGGCTACAACCGGCCGGGCGCCACGCCATCGGAGGGGATTATTGCCAACTGGTGGCGGCAAGGGATGATCGGTGGGGCGAAGGCGCATTACGACGGGATCGTCGCGTTCTCGCAGACAGACTTCACCGAGGACTTGAAAAAGGTCACGGTGCCGGTGCTGGTGATGCATGGTGAGGATGATCAGATTGTCCCGTATGCGAACTCGGGGCCGTTGTCGGCGAAACTGCTGCCGAACGGCACGTTGAAATCGTATCCGGGGTTCCCGCACGGGATGCCGACGACGGAGGCCGAAACGATTAACGCGGATCTGTTGGCGTTTATTCGCGGCTGAAATCGTTGGCAGCCATACACTTCCCCCCTGTGGGAGCGAGCTTGCTCGCGAAAGCGTCATTACTTTCAATATTGATGTCGACTGACACGACGCATTCGCGAGCAAGCTCGCTCCCACAGAGACTATGTGACATGCCAAAAATCCTCACTCCATTCCAAGTCCCACAAGTTTTCTGCCCCCTCTACTTCTCTGTACGCGCGGTGCTCTCGCGATCACGCTCGTAGTGGTGAGCCAATGGCAGCGCCGGTAGCCATGACTCGCGGCGAATCGTCCAGAGTTCGTAGGTGGGTTTGAACTGACTCAGATCATCCAGCGACCCTACATTGACTTCGACTTCATCTGCCGAACGCGCGAACACCGGAGAGCCGCAGCGCGGACAGAAAAAGCGCCCGTTGTAGTCGCGCGTTTCGCCGATGACTTTCAGCGCATCCTCGGGAAATATGGCCGAGGTGCCGAACAACGCACCATGGCGCTTGCGGCAGTCGAGGCAGTGGCAGATACCGACACGATAAGGCTGACCTGCCACTTCAAAACGGACATCGCCGCACAGGCAGCCGCCAGTCAATCGATTCATATGACACCTCCTCTGCTCGACAGCCAATTACAGATCGTCCAAATCGGGAAAGGCAATCCTGCCCAGCGTCCAAGGCTCAACAATCTGGCAATGCACATTGCGCAGAAATGAGCCACACTCGCTTCGGTTATGGGCATCCGGGCCGGTGACCGTCAGTAACAGATATTCATCCCGAAACGCGTCATAGGCATAGATCAGCCAAAAGTCATTATCAGCGTCGTCAACCAATACAGTGCGGTAATACTGACGATTTATTTTTGCCCATCGAGTTTGCAGTGACGAAGTACTGGCAAGGTGGATATGGTGCATATCGGTCAGATCGAGTCGTTCGTCACGCCCGAAAATCCCGGGTAATTCACCGCACACCTTGTAGTTATAAAAATGTGCAGCGAAGTTTTGCCAGTTAGTGATTTTTTCAAAAAGCGCAGAAATCTTGATGGCTGGCATTCAGGCCTACTTTGTAATAGGTAGCCTGCCAGTGATCACAAATTTATCGAACACTTTCTGCCCATCACGCGCGGCTTGCCGAACATCAAGGAATGTCAGCTCATCACGAACTTCCTTTTTGTTAGGTTTGTCGGTCTTTCTGGTGGTGGCCATCGGAGCCTCCGAAGCTTGTGTATTCATGCTGACCAGCTTAAGTGATTAAGTTTTGACCGGCAAACGATAGGATCTTGTTTCAAGGCAGACAAGTCGGCGGATTCTTGCAGATCTGTAGGTCATTACACCCAAAATTGTAGTCCGTAAAACTCCTGAATTTAGATCTCATTGCTCGGCAATGCCCATTGGTAAACGTCATCCGGTTATCGCGTTTAAAGCACACAAACCGTTACGCCATCCTCCCTACAACACCTTGCGTCGTTACCTACGCGTACGCCAGAATCCGCCGGCTTACACGGCTATGGGCCGGGCTATATCGTTTGCCTGTCACTGCAAAACAGTGATCGGGTTTGGTAGCCCGCTTTAAATTGTCGTTGTTGCGACACCGTCGATGCTGTCTCCTTTTTTTGAGGTATGGCTTTGTATGGTGGGCATGCGTGGGGCTCATCCGTGAGCGCCGGGTTACCCAATTTGACCGGTCTACCAACCCGCGCATGGCCGCCACCCGCCGTTTGGTAGCGAGGGTGATGGCTCCCATTTTTTCAAATTGGAGCTTTATCCATGTTCAAAATCACGCCAAATCCACCGCCCACCGATCCAATCCCTCACGACCCCGCGCTTGACCCGCAAAAGGTCAAAGAGGCAACCAACCGCGCCCTCGACTACTACCTGCGACCCGAAGCACTGGGCGCTCCGCCAAGCTCGCCCCCGTTTCGCCCGGTCTATCTGGTGGACCCCACGCTGGATGAAGAAACCCTGCTGGTCGAAGCCTGTGAGTCGCTTTCCTACGCCCACTCCATGGCCGGCAACATCGCCAACTCGATAGGCGGCCCGGAGCGCAAACCGCTGCTGGCGCTGCAACAGGTGATCATGCTGAACGAGCTGTTGGTCAACCGTCTGCTGGACAAGCTACGCATCCCGCAGTAGCCAACACACGGAATGAGTGAGGGGTCACACCCTCACTTTCGCTCTGCCCCCTCCTGTCGATTGATGAGCAGAACTCATCAAGCCATCCCGATTTAGCCGTCTAGTCCCCACCAGTCACCTCGCTTAGTCTTCTCCCCACGCCCAATGGGAGATCGACATGCACAAGCACACACTCGGCATCCGTTCACTCGAATTATCCGCCCTCGGCTTTGGCTGCATGGGCCTGAGCCATGGTTATGGCTCGACCACGGATACTCAGAGAATCGCAGAACCGCAGTGGACGGAGCCTTCCACGATGGCTACTGACACACGCAGCAGCGCTGCCCTCCCCGCACTCATGGCGCTCTGCCTGAGCGTTGGCGCGATGTTCAGCCTTACCACCCAAGCAGTCGAGGCACCGAAATCCATGACCACCCCGCAAACCACCGCACAAGCCCTTTCGAACAAACAACAGACGATTCCACTGATTGCTGCGTTCATGGCGACCAGCGACATGCCCAACCTCAACGCGGCCCTCAACCAAGGACTCGACGCCGGCCTGACGATCAGCGAAACCCGGGAAATTCTCGTGCAGCTCTACGCTTACGTCGGCTTCCCACGCAGCCTCAACGCCTTGAACGAGCTGATGACGGTGGTGCAGGCGCGCAAACAACGCGGCATCGAAGATGCGCCGGGGCGTGAGCCGAGCCAGGCGATTCCAGTCGGGGATGAACTGCTGGCCGCCGGCACCGCGAATCAAACGAAAATCTCGGGCGCTCCGGTAAAGGGCCCGGTGTTCGAGTTCGCCCCGGTGATCAACCGGTACCTGCAAACCCACTTGTTCGGCGACATCTTCGAACGCGACAACCTCGACTGGCAAAGCCGCGAACTGGCCACAGTCGGAGCGCTGGCAGCGACGCCGGGCGTGGAACCGCAACTGCGCGCGCATATGGCGGCAAGCTTGCGCGTCGGGCTCAGCGCGGCACAGTTGGGCGAGGTCACTGAGCAGTTGAAAAAACACGGGGATGCGCAGACTGCCGAACGTGCGAATGCAGCGCTCAAGGAGGTTTTGGCGGCTTCGAAAAAATGACCTGAAAATGGACCTGATATCGATGTCTTAAAGAAAATCGGCGTTCGGGGTTGTGGTGGATACGCTCATCTACAAGCCCTTGCCTGCGCTCAGCGTCCATACTGTGGTTTTTCAAAAGTCGGGACACCGCCATGCCCTCCCCCGAATCCAGCCTTTTGCAGAGCTGGCACGACAACGCTGATGCCTGGATCGAAGTGATCCGCAGCGGCACCATTGAAAGTCGTCAGCAGGTTACCGATCAGGCGATTCTGCTGGCGATCATGGGTCGTCAGCCGCAGCGTGTGCTGGATCTGGGTTGCGGCGAAGGCTGGTTGTTGCGGGCGCTGGCGGATCGCGGGATTGATGCGGTCGGTGTGGATGGCGATGCGCGGCTTATTGAAGCGGCGCGTTTGGCGGGGGCAGCCCAGGTGCATGTCGCCAGTTATGACGCGTTGGTCGAGGCGAAGGTCGACGTGGGCCGTGACTATGAGCTGATCTGCGCCAATTTCTCATTGCTGCATCAGGACGTCATCCCGCTGCTGGCGGCGATGAATGCGCTGCTGGTTCCCGGCGGCACGTTGCTCATTCAGACACTGCATCCATGGTCTGTCGCGGCAGGCGATTACCAGGATGGCTGGCGCGAAGAAACCTTCGCCGGATTCAAGGGCCAGTGGCAGCCGATGCCGTGGTATTTCCGCACGTTGTCGAGTTGGCTGAATGCACTGGATATGGCCGGGTACCAACTGACCAGCCTGCGAGAGCCACAACACCCGCAAAGTCCGCTGCCGCAGTCGTTGCTAATGGTTGCCGAGCGCCGTTGAGTTTTCAGAAACACCACCACACTGTGGGAGCGAGCTTGCTCGCAAAAGCGGTGTGTCAGGCAATGCAGATTCCGACTGTGCCGACGCCTTCGCGAGCAAGCTCGCTCCCACAGGGTTTTGCGTTGACCACATATCCAGGGAACGCTGCTGCCCACTGTGGGAGCGAGCCTGCTCGCGAAAGCGGTGTGTCAGGCAATTCAAATACAGACTGTGCTGACGCCTTCGCGAGCAGGCTCGCTCCCACAGGGATCTATGCGGTTTGCGGGATCATCTGCGTTGCACGGATGCGGTACTGCGCGAGCAAGCGCATGACGTAGCCGATCTTGATCAGGGTCGGGCCGAGGATGGTCAGGGCGTGCATCGCCACCAGCAGCGCAATCGGCATCTGACCGTTGTAGAGGTAGGCGCCGTAGATGCCGGCCAGCAACATGACCAGCCCGGCGACAAGAATTTTGCTCGACAGATGCAGAACGTTCAGCGGGCTTTCGAAGAAAGTGAGCATGGTGGCGTATTCCTGAGCGGTTCGTTGTGTACTCTGAGTACTTCAAGTCCCGTGCCAGAATTTCAAACCAGTAGAATCAGTCACTTGCAGGGCATCGAGTCAATTTGACACAAACGCTATGAAGTCAGTTTGACTCCGCACCTTGTCATTAGTACTACACCCGATAAAAAACCAAAAACCCTCCACCTAAAAGCAAACCAATATCATTTGCGCACTTCCCATCCTTTTGCTTTAATCGCGACCCATTCTTATTTAGACCGATATCGGTCGTCTTGGACGCTTGCGCTGATGACCGTCGCCGATGCCTCGCTCGTGCACAATCTCTACCTTAGCCATCATCGTTGGCTGCACGAGCTATTGCGTCGACGCCTCAGCAACGCGATGGATGCCGCCGACCTCGCCCACGACACCTTCATCCGCGTGCTCAAGCGTCCGCAAACCTTCAATGGCGAAGTGCATGAGCGCTCGTATCTGGCGACCATTGCCCGGGGTTTATGCATCGATCACTGGCGCCGTCAGCAACTGGAACAAACCTGGCTGGAATCCCTCGCCAGCCGTCCACCTGCCTCGCAACCGTCGCTTGAGCAACAGGCAATCATTGTCGAAACCCTGCACGAAGTGGACGCCATGCTCCAGCGCCTGCCGCAGCGGGTCAGCGAAGCATTCATCCTCGCGCAATTACACGGCATGCCTTACAAGCTGATCGCCGAGCAGATCGGCGTCAGCGAGCGGATGATCAAGAAATATCTGGCGCAGGCGATGATGCATTGCGCGATCCTCGAAGCTGAACTCGACGGGTTACTGATTGAATAGCCCCGTGAACAAACTCAGCCACGCCAGCCTCGAGCAGGCCGCCAACTGGTACGTGCAATTGCATGACGAGCAGGTCGCCGAGCCTGAGCGTCTGCGTTGGCAGGCGTGGCTGGCGCAAAGTCCGGAGCATCAGGCCGCATGGCGTTATGTCGAACGGGTCGGCCAGCGTTTCGCGCCATTGCAGAGCGAAAGCGAAGCCGTCAGCCACGCCCTGCGCAACAGTGCGCGCAGCTCGATCAGCCGCCGTCAGTCACTCAAGGGCTTGCTGATTCTCGCGGCCACCGGGCTGGCGGGCTGGGCGGTCGGGCGCAATACGCCGCTGCTGGACTCGGTCGAACGCTTGAACGCCGATCTCTCCACCGGCACCGGGGAAACCCGCGAAGCTACGCTAAGCGATGGCAGTCGAATCTGGCTCAACGCCTTGAGCGCGTTGAACGTGCGCTTCGATGCGCGTCAGCGCTTGCTGCAACTGCGCGCCGGTGAAGTCCTGATCGATACCGCAAAAGACCTTGGGCGAGCCTTTTGGGTCGAGACCGAACATGGCCGGATGCGTGCACTGGGTACGCGTTTCAGCGTGCGCCAGACGGATCGCCACACGCTGCTGAATGTCTACGAGGGCGCCGTTGAGGCCACTAACCACCAAGGCGAAAGCCAAGTGGTGCAGGCCGGTCAGCAACTGGTATTCAGCGCCGGCCGGTTGTACACCGCGTCTGCAGCGGATCCAGCGCGCGAAGCCTGGCGCCGGGGCGTGTTGCTGGCCGATAACCTGCCGCTGGGTGAACTGATCGAAGAACTCAGCCGTCATCGCCCGGGACATCTGCATTGTGATCCGGCGGTGGCAAACTTGTCGGTGATGGGTTCGTTTCCGCTCAAGGACACCGATCAAGCCTTGCGTCTTCTGGAAGCGGCGCTGCCGATCCGCATCGACGAAACCTTCAACTGGTGGGTCAGCGTCGGGCCGAAAGCCTGAGGATTTTTCACACCCCGATTCCCTTTTTGCGGATTCATTCGGTTAACCCTCAGCAGCCCTCATTTCGTTGATCGCTTTCGGGAACTCCATGTTGCGCGCCACCCTCGCCCGCTGTCGTTTTGCTCTGGCCATGGCATCCGCCGTGCCGGGGTTGTGCGTGTCGATGGCGCGGGCAGATGTGCAGAAGCAGCATTACGCAGTGGCTCCCGGCTCATTGGTCACAGTGCTCAACCATTTCGCCGAGCAGAGTGGCGTGTTTATCGCCGGGCACAATGATCTGGCGGCAGACAAACGCAGCGCCGGTCTGAGCGGTGATTACACCCCGCAACAGGCTTTGCACATCCTCCTCAATGGCAGCGGTCTGCAAGCGCAGCGGCAAAGCGGCGGCGGCTACGTCCTGCGCAGCACAGCCTCTGCAGCCCCACTGCAACTGGATGCCACCACCATCAGCGGCAAAACCCTCGGCGCCATCACCGAGGACACTCACGCCTACACCACCGGCGTCAGCGCCTCCGCCACCGGTCTGCCGCTGTCCCTGCGCGAAACCCCGCAATCGGTCACGGTGATCACTCGCCAGCAACTCGACGATCAGGGCGCCAACGGCATCGCCGACGTGCTGCGCCGCGCGCCGGGCATCAGCGTGCAGAACTACGACAGCGAGCGCTGGGAGTTTTCCAGCCGTGGCGCGCCGATCACCAATTTCCAGTACGACGGGGTCAACACCGACTACGACGGCGTCTACGATTACGGCACCACCAGCACCGACATGGCGACCTTCGATCGCGTCGAAATCATCAAGGGCGCCACGGGATTGATGACCGGTTCGGGCGACCCGTCAGCCACGGTCAACCTGATCCGCAAACGCCCTACCCCCGCGTTCAAAGCCGCACTCAGCGGCAGCGTTGGTTCGTGGGACAACTACCGCAGCGAGTTCGACATCGCAGGGCCGCTGAACGACAACCTGCGCGCACGCTTCGTCGGCGTTCATCAGGAACGCAGCGCTTACGCCGATCACTACCAGAACAGCAAGGACATCGCCTACGCCATCGTCGAAGCCGACCTAAACCCGGACACTCTGTTGACCGTTGGTTTCGATCAACAGGACACCCGCTCACGCGGTGCCACCTGGACCGGTTTCCCGATGTTCTACAGCGACGGTTCGCGGACGAATTTCTCGCGCTCGTTCAACCCGGCCACAGACTGGAGCCGCCGCGACTTTATCAACCAGACCTTGTTTGCCGCCCTCACCCGGCAATTGCAAAACGACTGGGCGTTGAAAATCAGCTACGACCGCAAACGCCGCGAGCACGACACCCTGCTCGGCTCCGCCAGTGGCGGCAATCCGGACCCGGTGAGCGGCGACGGCATGTTCCTCTACATGGGCAAATTCAAGGGCGACGAGGTGCAGGACAACCTCGATATCAACCTCGGCGGGCCGTTCAGCCTGTTCGGTCGTGATCATCAGTTGCTGGTCGGTTTCATGGCGATGAACACGCGCCAGGACAACCCGGTTTACGGCTCGGTGTACCCGCCGCTCAACGGCAGCATTTTCGACTGGCATGGCGAGTTCGCCAAACCGGATATCCCGCAAATCGGTACGGACGCCATCCGCCAACGCCAGACCGGCGCATACCTCTCGACGCGCTTCAGGGTCAGCGACGATCTGGCACTGATCCTCGGCGCACGCGTCAGTGATTTCAGGGGCAGCGACCATCTCGATTACAGCGACCCGAACACCGCCAATGTCCGCGACGGCTACCGCCAGACCGGTGTGATCACGCCGTATGCCGGTGCTGTCTATGACCTCGATGACACCTACTCGCTCTACACCAGCTACACGCGCATCTATCAACCGCAACTGAGCAAGGACGCCACGGGCCAGATACTCGACCCGGTACAGGGCGATAGCTACGAAGCGGGGATAAAAGCTGAATACTTCGGAGGTCGGCTCAACGCCAGTTTTGCCGTGTTCCGCATCGAGCAGGACAACATCGCCGAACAGGTCAGCGGCTTCGACAATCAGGCGGTGTACCGGGCCGTGCAAGGCGCGACGACCAAGGGTTTCGAGTTCGAACTGGCCGGTGAAATCGCCGACGGCTGGAATCTCTCCGCCGGCTACGCCTACAACCACACGCGCGATGCCAAGGGCGATCCAGTTTACGCTTCGATCCTGCAAACCACCGCGCCCGAGCAATTGGTGCGGGTGTTCAGCCGCTATCGCCTGCCCGGCGCCTGGCAAAACCTCACCCTGGGCGGCGGTGTCAGTTGGCAGAGCGAATTCTTCGGCGACGTATTCCAGCCCGGCACCGAGCAGAACGTGCGCATCACGCAGGACAGTTACTACCTGGTCGACGCGATGGCGCGCTATCGCTTCAACGAGCACCTGAGCACTTCGCTCAACATCAAGAACCTCTTCGACAAGAGCTACTACACCGGTCTGGGCAATTTCGGCACCGGTTTCTACGGCGAACCGCGCAACCTGCAACTGTCCGCGCGCTGGGATTTCTGAAGCGCAACTTGTCGATCTACGGCACCGGCAATCGACCAGGGACTGACTACGCTGTTAATCCAGCGTGTCTAACCTGCCGAGGATGACTGCCATGCAACGCTTTCAGAAACTCACGCCCTGCCTGTGGTTCGACGATCAGGCCGAAGCGGCCGCGAAGTTTTACTGCTCGATCTTCGATAACGCGAAAATCACCGGCCTGACCCACTACAGCAAGGTCGGCCAGGAGTTTCACGGCAAGCCGGAAGGTGCGGTGATGACCGTCAGTTTCGAACTCGACGGCCAGACTTTCACCGGGCTCAACGGTGGGCCGATGTTCAAATTCAGCGAGGCGATCTCGTTTCAGGTCAATTGCCAGAATCAGGAAGAAGTCGACCATTTCTGGGGCAACCTGTCCGAGGGTGGCCCTGTCGAGGCCCAGCAATGCGGCTGGCTCAAGGACAAGTTCGGGGTGTCATGGCAGATCGTCCCGGTGGCGTTCATGCAAATGATGCTGGACCCGGACACCGCCAAGTCGCAGCGCGCGATGCAGGCCATGTTCCAGATGAAAAAACTCGACATTGCCGAACTGGAACGGGCCTTTGCCGGCCAGAGCTAATACACTGGCGCCCTGGCCTGCCGGGAATAACAACGATGAAACACGCTGCCGCCAAACACCCTGAAAAAGCCCCGCGTTTCTGGCGTGACGCGGCGCTGCCATTCATTGAAGCGCGGGCCATCGCCGATGGTCGCGACGTCTGCTATGCGCGGCATTCCCACGCGCATTTTTCCATCGGTGCGATCACTGCCGGGCGCAGCACGTATGTGCATGAGCAGGCACAGTTCGAAGTCGCGGCGGGCACTGTGGTGCTGATGAATCCCGGTGATGTGCATGCGTGCAATCCGATTGATGACCAGCCTTGGTCGTACGTGATGCTGTACGTCGAGACGCCATGGCTGACGGATTTGCAGCATCAGTTGGGCTTTGCCAGTAATCTTGAGTTTCGGCGTTTTTCCACCACTCACCTCAATGATGCTGCGCTGTTCAACGAACTGAACGGGCTGTATCAAACGTTGGTCGACCCGCAACAGGATGTGCTGCGGAAACAGAGCGCAGCAGTGGAGTTTTTCAGCGACCTGCAACTGCGTTTGAACCCCGCCGGCCCCTCTCTGCGCGAACCCAATTTCAAACTGAAACGCGCTGCGGACTTCATCCGCGAACACTGCACCGAAGTGCTGAACCTCGACGACATCTGCGCCGCGGCAGAGCTTTCACCGTCCTACCTGATCCGCGCGTTCAAACAGCATTACGGCATGACGCCCCACGCTTTTGTGGTCAACCAGCGCATCCAGTTCGCCCGCGAGCGTTTGCGCAGCGGGCAGTTGATTGCCGATGTGGCGCTGGAAGCCGGGTTTGCCGATCAGGCGCATTTTCAGCGAGCATTCAAACAGCATCTGGCGGCAACACCCGGGCAATATCGCGGCTGACGGCTTGCCCCGATTGATCGTTCCCACGCTCTGCGTGGGAAAGCAGCCCGGGACGCTCCGCGTCCCTTCCAGAGCCGAACGCAGAGCGTCCGATGAGGCATTCCCACGCGGAGCATGGGAACGATCAATCGCTGGCCAACACATTCAAATATTGACATATCGGTAAATTCCGATATCGTCGCGGCATGGACCTACTCGAAATCTTCAAAGCCCTCTCGAACCGCACACGCCTGGAAATCCTCAAAGGCTTGAAGGATCCCGAGAAACACTTTCCTCCGCAGGATGAGGGTGACGTGCACACGGTGGGTGTTTGCGTCAGCAGTATTCAGGAGGGCGTCGGGCTGTCGCAGTCGACGGTGTCCGATTATCTGGCGACGCTGCAACGCGCCGGCCTAGTCGAAGTCAGACGCATTGGGCAATGGACCTATTACAAACGTAACGAAGCAGCGATCAGTGCGCTGGCCGAGATCATCGGCAGCGAGCTGTAATTTTTTGCCCCAAGATATCGAGAATTCCCGATATCCCTTTTTACCGAAACGAGGAAATGCAATGAAAGCGATGATCCTTACTTCATTTGGCGGCGCGCAATCGTTCGAACTGTGTGACGTACCCAAGCCAGTGCCACAAGCGGGCGAAGTGCTGGTGCGGGTGCACGCCACCTCCATCAATCCGCTGGATTATCAGGTGCGCCGTGGCGACTATGCCGACCTGGTGCCCCTCCCCGCCATTACCGGGCACGACGTTTCTGGCGTTGTCGAAGCCGTCGGACCCGGGGTGACAGCCTTCGTACCGGGCGACGAAGTCTGGTACACCCCGCAGATTTTCGATGGTCCAGGCAGTTATGCCGAATACCACGTGGCGGCCGAAAGCATTATCGGCAAGAAGCCGCCCACACTGAGCCATCTTGAAGCGGCGAGCCTGAGTCTGGTTGGCGGCACGGCGTGGGAAGCGCTGGTTGTGCGCGCGGCGCTCAGAGTCGGCGAGAGCATTCTGATCCACGGCGGCGCGGGTGGCGTCGGTCATGTCGCAATCCAGCTGGCCAAAGCCATCGGCGCGAAGGTCTTCACCACCGTACGCGAAGCAAATTTCGAGTTCGCCCAGCGCATGGGCGCCGATGTGCTGATCGACTACAAAAAGGAAGATTACGTCGATGCGATCCTGCGCGAAACCGAGGGACGCGGCGTCGATGTGGTGTTCGACACCATTGGCGGCAATACGCTGACACGCAGCCCGGACGCCCTCGCACAGCTTGGCCGCGTGGTATCGATCGTCGACCTTGCCCAGCCACAAAACCTTATTCAGGCCTGGGGCAAGAACGCCAGCTATCACTTCGTGTTCACCCGACAGAACCGCGGCAAGCTCGATGAGCTAAACGCATTGATCACCAACGGTCAGTTGCGTCCACACGTTGGCGCGGTCTATCCGCTGGCCGACCTCGGTCTCGCCCATGCCTTGCTGGAAACGCCCAACAACGGCGTTCAAGGGAAGATCGCGATTGCTGTCGCGCCGTCACCCGAACTCGCCAATCGCTGAACTCAGTGCAAGGAGAACACCATGATTTATGAGATCGCTTTACTGCTCGTTCACACAGAACAAACTGCGGCGTTTCGGCATGCGTTTACCGAGGTCGAGCCGTTGCTCAAACGCGCCAAGGGTTACGGCGGGCACTTGCTCGCACAAGGCATCGAAACGCCTGAGGTGTTCAATCTGATCGTGCGCTGGCAGTCCCTTGAGGATCACACGCCGGGGTTTGAAGCGAGTGAGGACCATCGGCTGTTCATGCTGGGGCTGGAGGAATATTTTTCCGAGGAGCCGAAGGTTTATCACATTGAGGGCGGCGCCTTTCAGCAGCCGTTCGACTAACCTGCGGCAGTGACGCCCGATCAATGTGGGAGCGAGCTTGCTCGCGAATGCGGTGGAACAGTCAGCACATCCATTGACTGACACACCGCTTTCGCGAGCAAGCTCGCTCCCACAGGATCAAGTGAACAACAAGTAGATAGCGCTCAGTGCCAACAACCCTGCCATGCTCCGATTGAACCAGCGCATCCCCGCCGCATTGCTCAAATACCCACGCAAAAACGTCCCGGCATACGCCCAGCAGCCCACCGACAGATAACAGATCACCAGATACACCGCCGCAAACTGCCACACCAGCCGCGCCTCGCCATCGGCGACAAACGCGCCCATACCCGCGACACACGCCAGCCAGGCTTTCGGGTTGAGCCATTGCATTACCGCGCCATAGAGCATCGATGGCGCTCGTCCGGAATCCTTGGCGTTCAACTGCCCATCATCCACGGCCAGTTTCCACGCCATAAACAGCAGAAACGCCACGCCGGCCAGTTGCACCACGCGGGTCATGAATGGCCAGAGTTTCAGCACCTCGTGCAAACCCAGGCCCATCAGCACCAGCAACAGCACAAACCCCAACGTGGCCCCGGCGACATGCCGTTGACTGGCACGAAAACCGAACTGCGCCCCGGAACTCAACGCCACAATGTTCACCGGCCCCGGCGTGATCGACGCCGCCAGCGCAAACGCCGCCATGGATACAATCAGACTCATCGCACACCTGCTTCAAATCGAGGAACAAGGTGCACACCCTAGCCAGCGCCCGGTTCCCCGTATTGAAGAAAATGCCCCTGTGATCCTGATCGTTCCCACGCTCTGCGTGGGAATGTAGCCCGGGACGCTCCGCGTCCCTTCCAGAGCCGAACGCAGAGCGTCCGTTGAGGCATTCCCACGCAGAGCGTGGGAACGATCAAACCCCATTCGCGAGCAGGCTCGCTCCCACATAAAAATCTACGCTCAGTCCAGGCGCGGCACGGTGAAGCGAAACTCGCTGCCCTGCCCCGGTTCGCTCTCGGCGAAGATCCGTCCGCCGTGGGCTTCGACGATGCCTTGAGTGATATACAAGCCCAGACCCGTGCCGGTCGGGTTGCCTTCTTTCACCGTCCAGTAACGGTCGAACACGTGCGGCAGGTGCTCTTTGGGGATGCCCTCGCCGCTGTCGCGCACGGTGAACACGATGTCATCGCCGACCGACGTGGCATGCACGCCCACACTGCCCAGACGCGGGGTGAACTTGATCGCGTTGCCGACCAGATTCGACAGCACCTGGAACAGCCGCTCGGGGTCGGCGTGAATGCGCAGATCAGGATCGGCGTCGAAGGAAATGCTGATGTCCTTGTCCAGCGCCAGTGGCGCGAGCAGTGCCTGTGCCTCTTCGAACATCTGCCCGACGTCGAGTTTTTGCGGGGTGATGGAGTAGCGCCCGGCGTCGATTTTCGAGGTGTCGAGCAAGTCCTCCAGCAGCGTGTTCATGCGTCCGGCAGCCTGCTGCATGGTGTCGATGGCCGTCGAGATACGCCGTGAAGTGTGCGGGCCGTCCGAGCTGAAGGCCTTCTGCATCATGCCGCAAAGCATCGAAATCACGGTCATCGGATTACGCAGATCGTGGGACACCACGGCCACAAGTTCATCGCGGGCGCGCACTGCTTCCTGCTCACGGCGTACTTGCCGGGCCAGATCGTTTTCCAGTGCTGAACGGCGCAGATCGTTGGCGGCGAACAAGTCGCCGTGGCTCCACTTGGTGGAGATCCCGGCCATCTCGACTTTCCAGATTTCGAACGAGGTACGCGGGCGCAAACGCAGGCCGGCATCGGAGTTTTCCAGGTCCAGCGGCTTGCGCGGATCGCCGCTCCAATTGATGTTTTCCTTGACCTCGGGACGGAACCAGAACACGCCGTTGTCCACAGGTTTCGGCAGGCTCATGGCGAGCACGCCGCTGGCCACCTGCTGATACTGCGCGGCCGGCGGGTAGACGCTAGACAGATGATGACTGGCAAACACTGCCTCGCCACTGTCCTGCAACCACTTGTGCAAGGCGCGAATGTCTTCCGGTTCCGGGCAGTTGCCGTAGCGGTGCAGTTGTTTGTCTTCGATGATGGCGATGCCGCCGGCATTGGTCAGCCCCATCAGCGTTTGCGGCTGGTTGGCCAGGCCGTCGAAGACATTTTGCGGCGAGTCGATCATCGCTTGATTGAGCAGCGCCAACGCCTCGACTTTCTCTTCACGCTGACGGCTGATCTCCAGCGCTTCCATGGCGCTGATCTGCAGCGACAGCACCTGGCCGATGGTCTGACACGCGGCGCGCAATTCGTGCGGCACATGCAGTGGCTGACGATTGCCGCAGCTGATCAGGCCCCAGAGCTTGTCACCCTTGAGCAGGGAAATGCTCATCGACGACAGCACGCCCATGTTCTTCATGTACTGGCAGTGGATCGGCGATACGCTGCGCAGCGTGGCAAAACTCAGGTCCAGCGGCGTGTCAGTGTCCGGGCGCAACTTCGGCAGCAGCGGCACCGGTTGGTAGTCGGCATTGGGGATGATCCGCAGCCAGTTAGTGCGATACAGCTCGCGCGCCTGCTCGGGAATGTCCGACGCCGGGAAGAACAGTCCATTGAAAACTTCCATCGACGGGTCGGAGGCTTCGGCGATGACCTGCCCGTGGCCCTCCTCTTCGAAACGGTAGATCAACACCCGGTCGTAACCGGTCATGGCCTGGATTTCCTTGACGCTGATGTCGTACAGCGCCTGCAAGGTGGTGGCCGCTTGCAGACGCTGAAGCATGCGCCCCAGATGGGTCTGGTTGCCGGCGACATTGCGCGGCTGGAAGTTTTCCACATGGATTTCCAGTTCCAGAATCAGCACGCCTTGATGGCGGTGCAGCAAACCCTCGAACGCGGTGCCGTTGAGCCTGAAGCGCAGCGGCTGCAAGTCGGACAGCGACGGTTGCAGCAAGGCTTCGCGCACTTGCGCCGCCTCAGCGTCGCCCAACAGACTTTCCAGCGGCTGACCGATCACGCTTTGCGGTGCGCGGGCCAGCAGGGTTTCGACGTTGGCGCTGACCTGAATGATCGCCAATGCAGGCTCGCTCAGGGTCAGCAACAGACCGTGAGGCTGGATCGCACCGGGGAAACGAATCGGTTCATCGGCACAGTTGGCCAGCAGTTCTTCAAAGGCTTCTTTGTCTTGCGGGTTCATGCCAGTACCTCCCGGCTTTCGAGCCAGTGCTCGAAACAGCTGAATGTGGTTTGTGCTGCCGTGACGACAGCGGCGCGCTCGGCGGCGCTCATTGGCCGACTGCCGAGGTATTCGATGAAGTCACGCCAGCGCCGACCCGTGGCGGCGCCGTAGATATCAAGAAAGGCCGCGCCGTTGTTGGCTTCCAGGCCTAATCGTGAAGAGATTTCGCGGCGCAGAATCTGCCCGCCGAGCGTCGCACCCTCGAGGACGTAGAGCACGCCAAGGCAGGCAGCGCTTGAGTCGACGATCGGCAATTGCTGGCAGTGCGGCAGGCTTCGCAGCGCCTCGGCGGATACGCTCAGCGCCTGCAAATCCGCGTGTAATGTCTGTGCTTTGAGACGGGGCGCCAGATCAAAATCGGCCGGGACTGCGCCGCTTTGTTGCAGTGCGTTTTCCAGGGGCCAATAGAAGCCGTAATAGGCCTGCATCAACCGCACAAAAGCCTGGGTATCGAGGGTATCGGAGAAAAAAGGAAGGCGTTTTTCCAGCGCGATGTGCAGCTCGGCAGTGCCGGCCCGCAGATCTTGCAGCACCGGTGGCACATAAACTTCACGGGCCTTTGCTTGCATGTAGATCGCTCTTGGTGGGGCCGCCTGGGGCCAAACGGGGTGGGTACAACGTCGGCGAAAGTTTACACGGCAATCGCCGTATCTGACCGGATGGATAGTTCTTTCTGACGAAACCATCACCCTCTGATTGATACAGAGTGAAGGCATCTGCAAAAAGTTCGACCGCATTGCCCAACAGCGCCGGGCGCTGTACCGCGACAGCGTTGCGTGACTGTATGGGTCTGGGCGCGTTGAGGCTGTGATAAAAATATCGCTCTGGTTTCTGGAGTGCCTTCATGGATCTCGCCACGCTCACCCTGTTTCTCCCGGCTTGTTTTGCCCTGAACATGGCCCCCGGGCCGAACAATCTGCTGTCGGTCAGCAACGCCACGCGTTATGGCTTTCGCCGCGCGTGCACGGCGCGCATCGGGCGGATTCTGGCGTTCGCCGGGATGATTGCGCTGGCCGGTGCGGGCCTCTCGGTGGTGTTGCAGACTTCGGAATGGCTGTTCCATGCGATCAAGATCGTCGGCGCGGCGTATCTGCTGTATCTGGCCTGGCAGTTGTGGCGGGCCAATCCTGAGGCCGAGCAGCAGGTGACCGCAGCAACGGTGGGGTTCTTTGCGTTGGCTCGGCAGGAGTTTCTGGTGGCGGCGGGCAATCCGAAGGCGATCCTGTTGTTTACTGCGTTTCTGCCGCAATTCGTCGACCCGACGCGGCCAGTGCCGGCGCAATTCGCTGTGCTCGGCGTACTGTTCCTGCTGCTGGAATGGATTGCCATCAGCGCTTACGCGTGGATGGGCCTGCACATGCGCCGCTGGTTCGCCGAGCCGCGCGGCAAACGGATCTTCAATCGTTGCTGCGCGGGCCTGCTGTCGGCGGCGGCTTCGGTGCTGTTGATGGCCAAACGCGCTTAAGCCTCGGACGGACCTTTGAGTTCGACCTGATTGCCGTCCGGGTCGAAGCAATACAGTGACAAGCCGTAGCCCTCGGCACCGAAGCGGCGGGCGGCTTTTTCGACGCTCAGTCCGTGTGATTGCAAGTGTGTAATGAGCGCCGCTTCATCAAACGGTTCGATGCGCAGGCAGAAGTGATCGACGTTACGCCGCTCGGCCCCGGCCGCCCCGCCGCCCTTGCGGCCGAGTTCGCCTTGCAGGTCGACCAGATCAATCATCGAAGTGCCGGCGCGCAGGTGTATCAGGCCCAGCGGTTCGTTGCGCTTGACCACTTCGGCGCCGAAGGCCCGGTTGTAGAAGTCGATGCTGCGTTGCAGGTCCGCGACGCGCAGGACGATGTGATCAATGTGTTGGATGGAAAACGGATGCATCGGGCACACCTCAACAAACGGTAGGAGCTGCCGATAGCGGCGATCTGGGATTTTGGGACGCGGAGCGTCCCGGGCTGCATTCCCACGCAGAGCGTGGGAACGATCAAGATCGCAGCCTGCGGCAACTCCTACACGGTAGTTCAGGGGATTTGAAAATTCACTGTCGATTTTTCGGTGGAGCCATCGACAAACTGGTTTTACTCTCAGCCCATGAACATACAAACCGCTGTCCTGCCACCCCACGCCGAGATGGTTCGCGCCATGCTCGAACGCGACACTGCCTATGAAGGCGTGTTCTTCACGGCCGTGAAAACCACCGGGATCTTCTGCCGCCCGAGTTGCACGGCGCGCAAGCCGAAACCGGAGAACGTCGAGTTCTTCGCCCATGCCGATGACTGCCTGTCGGCGGGCTATCGCGCCTGCCTGCGCTGCAAACCGCTGGACGCGGCGGCCATCGCACCGGACTGGGTGCAGCGCCTGCTCAAAGCCGTGGAGGCCGACCCGGAGGTACGCTGGAGCGATGCCCAGTTGCTCGCCGAAGGCATCGAACCGCTGAAGCTGCGGCGCTGGTTCAAACAGCATTTCGGCATGACCTTTCACGCGTGGCTGCGCACGCGCCGATTGGGCATGGCGCTGGGCGGAATCAAGCAAGGCACCTCGATTGATCACGCCGCGTTTGATTCGGGTTATGAATCGCTCAGCGGTTTTCGTGATGCCTTTCAGAAGTCCTTCCACATCACCCCCGGTCGCGCCGAACACAGCGAGCCGCTGCTGTTCACCCGGCTGACCACGCCGCTGGGGCCGATGATCGCCATGGCCGAACGCCGTGGACTGGTGTTGCTGGAGTTTCTTGATCGCCCGGCGCTGACCCGTGAAGTCGAAGAACTGCAGCAACGTTACGGCTACGCGGTCGCGCCGGGGCACAACGCGCATTTGCAGCAGATCGAGCAGCAACTGGCGGCGTATTTCGCCGGCAAACTCAGCGAGTTCAGCGTGCCTCTGCACTTGCCCGGCAGCGAGTTTGCCCGGCAGGTCTGGTCGGCGCTGCTGCAAATCCCTTACGGCCACACCAGCACCTACGGCGCCATCGCGGCCGGTTTGGGCAAACCCGGCGCCAGTCGCGCGGTCGGTCTGGCCAACGGTCACAATCGACTGTCGATTGTGGTGCCCTGCCATCGGGTGATCGGCGCGGATGGCTCGCTGACCGGCTATGGTGGTGGACAACCGCGCAAAGCGTTTCTGCTACGGCTGGAAAACGCCGCCGTGCAACTCACCCAACAATTGGCATTCTGACCAACCCCATCAACTGACAAAAAGGATTTTTGATGAACGCGCTCGCTACGCAGTTTCACCAGTTGCACCAGCAAGGCCTGTTGATTCTGACCAACGTCGCCGACGCCACCGGTGCGCGACTAGTCGAGCACCTGGGCGGTAAAGCCGTGGCCACCAGCAGCGCGGCGGTGGCCTGGGCCCATGGGTATCCGGACGGCAACACCCTGCCCCTCGAACGTCTGGTGTCGACGGTCGAATCGATCGCGCGGGTCATCAGCATTCCATTGACCGTGGACGTCGAGGCCGGTTACTCCGATGACCTCGGGCGCGTGGCAGAAGTGCTGGATGCGGTGATCGCGGCGGGTGCCGTCGGGATCAATATCGAGGACGGTTCTGCCGATCCTGAGCTGCTCGCGCGCAAGATCGAAGTGGCGCGACAGGTTGCCAACAAGCGCAATGTGCAGCTGTTCATCAATGCGCGCACCGATGTCTATCTGAAGAGCCTCGTCCCGGCCGAAGATCGCGTCGCCGAAACCCTGCATCGGGCGGAGCTGTATCAAGCGGCCGGCGCTGATGGTTTGTTCGCAGCGGGCGTTACGTCGGCCTATGAAATCGAGGCGATCTGCAAGGGCACTGCGCTGCCAGTCAATGTCCTTGGTTTCGCTTGCCTGCCTTCGCCTGAAGAACTGCAAGCGCTGGGCGTGCGCCGCTTGAGCGCGGGTTCCGGCATTGCCGAATTCCTCTATGGCGCGATGGGTGGGCTGGTGAAAAGCTTTCTGGCCAGCGGCAAACTCGACACCCATGAGCTCAAGGCCTTCACCTATGGCGAAGTCAACGGCTTGCTGAAATAGCATGGCTGATGCCTATCAAGCGGCCAGCGAGTTTCTGGCCGCGCTTGATGCGGACTGGCAGCGCCATATCGCAGCGGTCGGCCCGTGCCTGCATCAACCGCATCCGGCGCGTGATCCGTATGAGTCGCTGGTGCGGGCGATTGCTTATCAGCAACTGCATGCCAAGGCCGGGGATGCGATTGTCGGGCGGTTGGTGGGGTTGTTTCCTGGGCAATCGTTTCCGCGGCCCGAGCAGATTCTTGCGACGGATTTCGAACGCATGCGCAGTTGCGGGTTTTCGGCGGGCAAGATTGCGACGATCCATGGGATTGCCCAGGCGACGCTGGACGGCGTGGTGCCGAATTACGCCACGGCGCTGGCGATGGACGATGAGGTGCTGATCGAGCGCTTGGTCAGTTTGCGCGGGGTGGGTCGCTGGACGGTGGAGATGTTGCTGATCTACAGCCTGGAGCGCATGGATATTCTGCCGGCCGATGACTTTGGTGTGCGTGAGGGGTATCGGCGTTTGAAGGGGTTGGAGGTGCAGCCGACGCGCAGGCAGATGGTTGAGATCGGGTTGGCCTGGAGTCCTTTTCGGACGGTGGCGGCTTGGTATTTGTGGCGGGTGCCGAAACCGTTGCCCTCACCCTAGCCCTCTCCCAGAGGGAGAGGGAACTGATTGGGGGAGATTGGAGATTTACACCGACATGAAATAGCGCCTCTGAATCCACAATAGCCAAGACTTCTCAAACCCATAATCGACTGCCCTCACCCTAACCCTCTCCCAAAGGTAGAGGGAACTGATTGGGGGAGATTGGAGATTTACGTCGACCTGAAATAGCGTCTGTGTATCCATGATCGCCAAGACTTAGATCCATAATCGACTCGGTTTTTCAGGTCGATGTATAACGCAAGACACCTCGGTCGGCTCCCTCTCCCTCCGGGAGAGGGCTGGGGTGAGGGCAAGCTGTCTGTATCGCACTGTATATCCCGAAGCCGCAGACACACCAAAAGCACATTCCCCCACCCCGCCGACACATCCCCGATACACCCCGACGCTGAAATACCCCGGTCGATTCAACTTGCCCAATCCACCGGAGAAGCATCATGACCACCACCCTTTCAAGCGCCGTCAAAGGCTTGCACCTGAACCTCGATCGCGCCGGCACCTGGCTCGCCCCTCTGACCCTGCGCCTGTTCATCGCCTGGGAGTTTTTCGAATCCGGGCTGGAGAAATTCAACGGGCAGAACTGGTTCGAAGACATTCAGGACAAATTTCCCTTCCCCTTCGATCACCTGCCGGCGACGCTGAACTGGGAACTGTCGATGTGGGCCGAGCTGATCTGTGCGCTGGCGATTCTGGTGGGCTTCGGCACGCGTATCTCGGCGATTTCGCTGATGGTGGTAACGGTCGTAGCCACCGCCGCCGTGCACTGGCCCGCAGACTGGTCGTCGCTGAGCGAACTGGCGCAGGGGTATGCGATCACCAACAAAGGCTTCGGCAACTTCAAGCTGCCGGCGATTTACCTGGCCGCGCTACTGCCGTTGGTGTTCGCCGGGGCGGGCAAGTTGAGTATTGATGCGTGGCTGGCGCGGGTGTTCTGGAACAGAAGCACCCGCTAAGGCTCAATGCGCCCGATCTAGCCCGGCGAGCAAGGCGCTGTCACGGCTGTAGATATCCGGCGAGTAACGCACGCGGCCACTGCTGTCGACCTGTGCCGTCCAGTAAGTCATCAGGATCGGCACCGGCGCCGACAGGCGAAATTCGTGGGTGGTGCCGGTGGCCAGCAGCGTTTCGGTACGGGCCTTTTCCGCCGGGGTGAGCAGCAGATCGCGTAACTGCATCGGATGCTCGACCCGCACGCAGCCGGAACTGAAGGCACGCGGGCCTTTTTCGAACAGCGCCTTGCTTGGCGTGTCGTGCAGGTACACCGAAAATGGGTTGGGGAAGCGGATAACCATTTGCCCCAGCGGATTACGCGGCCCGGCATCCTGACGCAGCATGATGTTGCCGGGGTTGTCCCAATCGATGTCCGCTGCCGCCACCGGCTGACCGTTGGCGTCGAGCACTTGCAGGTTCTGTCGACTGAGGAAGGTCTGGTCCTTGCGGATCTCCGGCAGTTTGTCCTCCTTCCAGATGGTCGGCGGCACGGTCCAGGTCGGGTTCAGGGTCAGGCGTGTCACCCGCGATTTGAGCAACGGCGTCTGGCGCTCGGCGCGGCCAACCTGAGTGCGCGTTTGCCACACCGGCACGCCGCCCTGATACAGCGTCAGTTCAGCGGCGGCGACGTTGACCAGCAGGCCATTAGGTTCCATGTCCTGAGCCATCCAGCGGAAACGCTCAAGGTTGACGCGCAATTGTTCACGGCGCGTCAGCGGACTGATGTTGAGTTCGGCAATCGTGCCCGGCCCGACAACGCCGTCGGCCTGCAACGAATGATTGGCCTGAAAACTCTTCACGGCATCGACCAGCATGCCGTCATAAGCGTTGCCGGGCGTGCCAATGACGTGGGTCAGATAACCTTCGCTGTACAGACGCTGAGCCAGTTCCGGCACGCGTTGGTCTTCCATATCCGGGCGCAGCAGCGGCCCGTTGCCCACCGCTTGCCACTGCGGCAAGGCTTTGAGCCGTTGCGCCGCGTAGAGCTGACGCAGATCCTGATATTGCGCCAGACGCGGCCGCGCCAGGTCGAACGCAGCGGGAATGTCATGCATGCCCGGTACGGCGATGGCCAACAATTCCGCCTGACGGTCGCGCGGGGTAGCGTCGGCATGCCACAGCGGTTCGAAGTGCGATTGCAGCAGGCGACCGTAGTGCAAATCCTGCAGGGCCTGAAGATAGTTGCGACTGATGTCGATGTCGGCACACAACTCGCCATCCTGCGGCGCCGTGGCCGCGATCGGATAGCGTTTCGGATTGAGGCCATCATCGGCCAACAGCTGCAATTGCGCCTGCAAAACCGGCAATCGCGCAGACTCACTCGCCCACACCGGCATCCAGTCCTGCTGCTGGTAGAAGGCTTGCAGTTGCGTCAGCGCCGGGCCGTTGAGCTGTGCGGCAATCGCCGGGCAAGACTGCGCCAGGCTGATCATTACGGCCTGCAACGGGCTTTGCGGCTCGACCGGCATTTCGGCCGGTGGCGTTGGCAGTGTCTCCAGCGGCGGCAACGGCTCATCGGCACAAGCGACAAACGGCGCAGCGAGCAAACAAATGCTCAAGTAGCATGCGTACTTTTTGAACAACTGCTTTACTCCAATCCATGGCCGTCCAGATGATGGCCAACCTTACATCAGGTGCGCTTGAGAGTCAGGCTCGATCGACGGGCTTGCGGGTATTGACTGGGAGTCAGGAGCCAAAGTGCCAAATAAGTAGCAAGTGAGGACACTTTATAAAATGTTGACGTTTTTGCGCCGACTTCTGCTGACTGCCACCGCTATCGTCGTGACCAGTCCAGTTTTTGCCGCCGGCAAACCATCGCCGGTTCTCTACACCAGCCTCGCGCACGCCGCGCCAGAACTCAATCCCCAAGCGCTGAAAGGTGCTTTGAACGCCATGCAATGCGCGGTCAACAACGGTGCGAAACCATCCCGCCATCTGGCGATCATCGACTATTCGCAACCGTCCACCGAACGCCGCCTGTGGATCTTCGACCTCAGCAAAAAGAAATTGGTGCTGCGCGATCTGGTCGCCCACGGCTCCAACTCCGGGGAAAACTTCGCCACGCAGTTTTCCAATGTCGAAGGCAGTTACCAATCCAGCCTCGGCCTGTTCCGCACCCAGGAAAGCTACAGCGGCACCCACGGTTATTCGCTGCGCATGGACGGTCTGGAGCCAGGCTTCAACGACATGGCCCGCGATCGCGCGATCGTCATTCACGCGGCCAGTTATGTGAATCCGTTGTGGAGCAAGAAACAGGGGCGCATCGGTCGCAGCCAGGGTTGCCCGGCGGTTCGGCCGCAAATTGCCAAACAGGTGATTGATCGTCTGAAGAACGGCCAGTTCATGTTTTCGTGGTATCCGGATCAGCGCTGGTTGAAGTCGTCGCCGTATCTGAACTGCCAGCCGCAGCAGGTGGCGAGCATTCTCAATACCCACGCGAGCTGACCGAACACCACAAATCCCCTGTGGGAGCGAGCCTGCTCGCGAATGCGCTGGGTCAGACACTTTAAATGTGTGCTGACATACCGCATTCGCGAGCAGGCTCGCTCCCACAGGGATAGTGTTCCTTCAGTTAAACCGTTTTCATCCGTTTCATTACAACTTTGTCATTCAGCTGTCGGTTTGCCGTGCGGATCGCTCGGTAGCCTGAAGTTGTCCCGGCGCCAATGCCGATCAACTTCGAACACTGAGTGACTGACCATGAAAACCCTCCTGCTCGCCTTCACCGCCCTCCTCGCCAACGGCAGCGCGTTCGCCGCGAACACGCCCGACAACGCCGTGATTCATGACAAATCCGGCTTCTACGTCAATCTGGATGTCGACAAAGTACTGTCCAGCACCGATATTTCACAGGCGTGCGGCGTGGTCCCGGCGCAATTGAATTACCTCGACCATCAGGGCCGCGAACATGTGCTGGACTATCAGGTACAAGGCAGCGGCTGCATCAATGACCATTGAGACTGATCGATGAATATTCTGGTTGTCGAAGACGAACCCAAGGCGGGCAACTACCTGCTCAACGGTCTGCAGGAACTGGGTTACAGCGTCAGTCTCGCCCGCGACGGTGCCGACGGCCTGCACCTGGCGCTGGAACACAGTTTCGATGTGATCGTGCTCGATGTGATGATGCCGAAAATGGATGGCTGGGAAGTCCTGCGCCGGTTGCGCAAGGAAGCCGACACGCCGGTGCTGTTTCTCACCGCCCGCGACGATATCGCCGACCGCGTCAAAGGCCTGGAACTGGGTGCCGATGATTACCTGATCAAGCCGTTTTCCTTCGCCGAACTGGTGGCGCGCTTGCGCACCCTGACCCGGCGCGGGCCGATTCATGAAGACGAACAGCTGCAAGTCGCCGACCTGCAGATCGACGTGCTCAAGCGCCGCGTGAACCGTGCCGGTGTACGAATCACCCTGACCAACAAGGAGTTCGCGTTGCTGCAGTTGTTCGCCAGCCATACCGGGCAGGTTCTCGCCCGTTCGCTGATTGCCTCTCGGGTGTGGGACATGAATTTCGACAGCGACACCAACGTCGTCGATGTCGCCGTGCGCCGCTTACGGGCGAAGATCGATGATCCGTTCCAGCTCAAGCTGATCCACAGCGTGCGCGGCATCGGCTATCGCTTCGATACGCAGCCATGAGCGGCCATCGCCCTTATTCGCTGACCTTGCGCCTGGCACTGGTGTTCGCCCTGCTTGCGTTCGCTTCGCTGGCCGGACTCGGTGCCGCGCTGTACAACGAACTGGAGCAACAGTTGATCCGCCGTGATGACACCGCGCTGGTAAGTCGCGTCGATCAGTTGCGCACCTTCCTCAACGACAGCAACACCCTGGAGCTAATCAAGAACAAACCGGCGCTGTTCCAGAACATGCTCGGCAACCGCGAAGCACTGCTGACCATCGGCGCGCCGGGGCAACCGCCGCTGCTGGTGGTCAACCCGGGCAATCTGAGCACGCCGACGCTGCCGGCGGTGCCCGTCGATCATGCGATGACGCTGAAAGACGTGCAGCATCTGCCTAGCGTCGATGGCGTACCGTTTTCGGCGGTGGCGGCAAGTATCGATTCCGGTGAACTGGGCAGTCTGCAAGTCACCACCGGGCGCCTGATGAGCGAGCGCACGGCGATGCTCGCCAATTACCGCTTGAGTGTTTATGGCCTCGCTTCGTTGGCGGCGCTGTTGCTGGCGGTGGTGGGCTGTTTGTTGGTGTATCGCGGGTTGTTGCCGTTGCGGCGACTGGCGAAACACGCTCATGGCATCGGTGTCGGCAACCTTGGCGAGCGCCTCGCCAACAGCGGTGCGCCACGAGAATTACAGCCGATGATCGAGGCGTTCAATGCCATGCTTGATCGACTCGCCAAGGGCTTTGCGCAGTTGAGTCAGGTGTCCACCGACATGGCCCACGAGTTGCGCACGCCGATCAACAATCTGCTTGGCGAAACCCAGGTTGCGCTGCAGCAGAATCGCAGCAGCGAGGCCTATCAACAGTTGCTCGCCTCCAACGTCGAAGAGCTCGAACGGCTGACGCGAATGCTCGACAACATGCTGTTTCTGGCGCGCACCGATCCGGCCAGTGCCCTGAGCCAGCGTCAGGAACTGGATGCGGCGGATGAAATGCAGCGCATTGCCGATTACTTTGAAGGCCTCGCGGCGGATGTCGGCGTGAGCATCGAGGCGCGTGGCAGCGGTGTGATCTGGGCCGAGCCGATGCTGTTGCGCCGCGCGCTGGCCAACCTGTGTGCCAATGCGATCAAGTACGGTGCGGCGAATTCGACGGTGCAGGTGGAGGTGATTGCCGAGCCGCAGGGCAGTTATTTACGGGTGCGCAACCACGGCACAACCATTGCCCCTGAACACTTGGCGCGGCTGTTCGAACGCTTCTACCGTGTCGATCAGTCCCGTGAGCGTTCGGCGCAATCCAACGGCCTGGGCCTGTCGATCGTGGCAACCATCATGCAGTTGCATCAGGGCCGCTACAGCGCCAGCAGTGTCGATGGCATCACCTGCTTCGAACTGTTCTTCCCGGCCCGGCAATCAACATAAATAGCCAACACACCACAAATCCCTGTGGGAGCGAGCTTGCTCGCGAAAGCGGTGTGTCAGTCACCGGAGATATTGGCTGTACCGACCTCTTCGCGAGCAGGCTCGCTCCCACACTTGATCTCGGTTCGGCCGGAGACCTACCGATCAACCCGCCCCCCTGTGGGAGCGAGCCTGCTCGCGAAAGCGGTGTGTCAGTCACCGGAGATGTTGGTTGTGCGGGCCTCTTCGCGAGCAGGCTCGCTCCCACCGTTGAACTGCGCTCGGCTGATGATCAACGCCGTGAGCATCAACGCCACCGCGACGCCAAAAGTGATGTGCAATCCGCTGGCAATCGCCGTTGCAGGCGCCTGTGTCGGATCCCCCGCTGCCAGCGCAAACACCGCGCCCATCACTGCCGCGCCGGTGATCAACCCAAGGTTGCGCGCCAGCCCGAGCATCGCCGAAACCACGCCGCGCTGATCCTGACGAACCCCGGCCATCAATCCGGTGTTGTTGGCCGCCTGAAACAACGCATAACTGATGGCGACCACGGTGATCGGCAACAAATACCCAGGCAGCCCCAGACTCATTGGCAACAGCGCCAACAAAGCGCAGCCGCAAGCCATGGCGAACAATGCACCCGGCACGATCCGCCGCGCACCGAAGCGATCCACCAAACGTCCAGCCGGCACACCGCCAAACGCGGACAACAACGGCCCGACCGATAATGCCAAGCCGACCACGGCGCTGTTGAGGCCCAATCCGCGACTCAGGTAAAACGGTCCCACCACCAGCGTGGTCATCATCACCGTCGTCACCAGCAACGTCAGCGTCAGGCTGCTGCTCAGTCGCGCGTCGTTGAACAGCGACAAGCGAATCAGCGGCGCCTTGGCCTTCTTCTCGACCACGACGAACAACCCGACTCCGAACAGGCTGGCCAGCAACAACGGCAACGTGAAACCTTCTAGCGTCATTGCCAGCGCATAGGCTGCCAGCGTGAAAACCAGCACCGCGCTGCCAGAATAATCGAACGCCATGCGCCGCCCCGCTGCCCGATCCGCCGGCAAATAGCGGTACACCAGCCACGCATTGAGCAAGCCCAACGGCACGTTGAGCAGAAAAATCGCCTGCCAGCCGACGTGCGTTATCAACAGCCCGCCCAGCGACGGCCCAAGACTGGTGCCAGTCGCCGACATCGTCGCCAACAAACCCATCGCACTGCCCGCCCGCGACTTGGGCACCGCTTCTGACACCAGCGCCACCGTCAAGGCGAACATGATCGCCGCGCCAACGCCTTGTACCGCTCGTGCACCGATCAACCAAGCAAGTCCCGGTGCCAGCGCACAGGCCAACGAGGTGCTGGTGAAAATGCCAATCCCGATCAACAGCAATCGCCGCCGTCCAAAACCATCGCCCAACCGCCCGACGCTGACAATCAATGTGGTGATCGCGAGCAGATAAGCCAGCACGATCCATTGCACTTGTTGAAACGTCGCATCAAACGCCGTCGCCAGAATTGGCAGCCCAGCATTGGCGATGCTGGTGTCCAGCGACGGCATCAACATCGACAAGGCCAGACTGGTCAGCGCCCAGCGGGCGGGAGTGCTCAGGGGTTCTCGGGACATGGGAGGTTCGCCGCGCAAAAGTGATCTGCCATAGCCTGAGCCTCGACAAGACACGGCGCAAGACGCATGCTTTGCACTCGATACCTGCACGGAACGCCATGTCATGAGCACTCCGGATCTGAACCTGCTGATCACCCTCGACGTGTTACTGCGTGAAGGCAGCGTCGCCCGCGCCGCCAAATGCCTGCGGTTGAGCCCGTCAGCCATGAGCCGCGCCCTCGCCCGTCTGCGCGAAACCACGGGCGATCCGTTGCTGGTGCGCGCGGGTCGTGGCCTGGTGCCAACCCCCCGCGCACTGGAATTGCGCGAACGAGTCAGCCATCTGGTGCAAGATGCCGAGGCGGTTTTACAGCCTGCCGAAGTGCTCGACCCCAGCAGGTTGCAACGCACTTTCACCCTGCGCAACACCGACGGTTTTGTCGAAACCTTTGCTGCCGCCCTGCTCGCGCGCATCGCTGAAGAAGCGCCCGGCGTGCGTCTGCGTTTTGTGCAGAAAGCCGACAAGGACAGCACGCCGCTGCGCGAGGGTCGTGTCGATCTGGAAACCGGTGTGGTCGACGACAGCACCGACCCGACGCTGCACAGCCGCATCCTGTTTCAGGATCAGTGGATCGGTGTGGTGCGTGAGGGGCATCCCTTGAGCTCGGAAAAAATCACTAGCAAGCGCTTTGCCGGCGGCGAGCACATTCTTATCTCACGACGCGGGCGCAGCAGCGGCCCGGTCGACGAAGCGTTACTCGCGCTAGGGCTGACACGGGACATCGTCACTTCATTCGGCGGATTCTCGGCGGCGCTGACGCTGGTGCGTGAATCAGACCTGATCGCCACTGTCCCGCAGCGTCACACCAGCAAACTGCGCACGGGCCTGCACAGTTTCGCCCTGCCCTTCGCGATGCCGGACATCAGCGTGTCGATGCTCTGGCATCCGCGCATGGACGCCGACCCGGCGCATCGCTGGTTGCGCGATTGTGTACGGCAAGTCTGCGCTTAACGCGCGTCGCCACCGGCAGGTTTGTAGAAGAGAAATTTTTTCGTTTCAGCGGTTCTGCGGTACTCCTTGGCCCAGCTCGGATGCACATTGCGGTCATGGAAATACAGCGCGCCGTTGGTGCGATCCTTGAGTTGGCGGTTCAGCGCTTTGCGGGCGATATCCTTGGCCAGCGTGTATTCGGCATCCTCCTTGACCTGATCCGGACGCCCGTCGCACCACCAGGAAAACTGGCAGCTCTTGGTTTCCGAACCCTGTTTGACGACGGCGCAAATGTTGTCGGGAAAGCCTTCGTGGCCAAGGCGATTCATCACCACACTGGCCACGGCTTCCATTTCCGGAGTGTCCTTTCCCTTGGCTTCCCAATAGATGCTGCGCGCCAGACAGGTGATCGGATCGTCCAGCGGCGCGGCACCGGCAGGGTCGACCGCTTGTACTTCGGTCGGGGTGATGGCCTCGGCTTTCGGGGCCGGGGCGGCGCTGACTTTGTCCGCCGCTTTTTCTTCCAGCACTTGGGCTTTTTCTTCAGCCTTCGCTTTGATCGGGGCCTGATCGGTGGCCCATGCAGAGCCTGCCAACAGGGTAAATACGAGACAACCCGCCCAGCCTTTCAATCCCATGTCTGTTCTTCCGGCAGCGCCCGATGCGGGCAAGGTGTTACGTCGGGGAGACACCCGGTTTCCGGGGTCTTCGGTGAGTGTAGACGGCAAATCCAGAGGCAAAGTTGCGCAGAAAATCCACTGAATGAAGAAAAAAGACATTGCACTCACCGGGGGCCTTTCGCGCATCATGGGCGCATTCAGCTCAAGGGAGATTTCCATGCGCTTCATGCCATCTGTTTTGCGTCTTGCCGCGTTGTCCGTGGGCGTTGTGTTTGCCATTCCGGCGCTGGCCGGCGATGAGTCGCAACTGATCGAGTCGATCAACAGTTATCGCAGCCAGCCGCAGCGTTGCGGCAGTCAGGCGTCGAATGAACTGCCACCGCTGTCAGCTGATCCACGGCTGAGATTACGCGCCACCGGTGCTGTCGATCTGCAGCAAGCCATGGCCAGCGCCAGTTACCCGATGGTCAATGTGCAAGCGATCACGCTTAACGGCCCGCGTGATGCGGCGTCGGCGATGCAGGCGATCAAGGAAAGTTTCTGTCAGGTGGTGCTTGATCCGCAGTTTGTCGATGTCGGTGTCAGCCGCGACGACCGCGACTGGCGCATTGTGCTGGCGCGGCCGCTGCTGACAGCCAGGCTCGGTGATGCGCAAAGTGAGGGGCAGAAATTGCTCAGTGAACTCAACGTCGCCCGCAGTCAGGCGCGTCAGTGTGGCGGCCAGGCTTTCGCCGCTGCCGCACCGCTGGCCTGGAACGCGACACTGGGCACGATCGCCCAGGATCACAGCCGCGACATGGCCAACAACAATTACTTCGACCACAAGGACCGCGACAGCCGCACCCCGGGCGATCGCGCGGAACTCGCCGGTTACAGCGGCCAACAGGTCGGCGAAAACATCGCCGCCGGGCAAGACACCGTGCACAAAGTCGTCGAAGGCTGGCTCGCCAGCCCCGGCCATTGCGCCAACCTGATGAACCCGCAATACAAGGAACTCGGCGCCGCCTACGCGACCGACCCGAAAAGCAGCGCCGGCATTTACTGGACCGCGATGTTCGGCGCCCAGTAAACCCAATCTCAAACACACCGCTCCCACAGGGGCTTGAGTTGATCAGGAGATCTTCCGCCGAACCGAGATCAAATGTGGGAGCGAGCCTGCTCGCGAAGAGGCCTTTACATTCAGCAACAATGTCGTCTGAACTGACGCTTTCGCGAGCAGGCTCGCTCCCACAGTGTTCGGCGGTGCTTACATTTCTCCAACCACCACAAATCCCTGTAGGAGTGAGCCTGCTCGCGAAGAGGCCATTACATTCAACATCAACGTTGTCTGCCCTGACGCCTTCGCGAGCAGGCTCGCTCCCACAATGTCCGGTGGTACATCCAAAATCCCCGACCATAAAAAACCGGAGCCAGGCTCCGGTTTTTTATGGGGTCAATGGGTCCGCATGCCCGCCGCATACATCGCCAGTTTCAGCAGACCCGCCACCACCGCCAGCGACACCACACTGCCCAGCCAGATCAACAACAGCCAGCCCAGACGCTTGTACCACCGGCTGCTTTTCACTTCACGCGAATCAATGGTAGCCATCGCCAATCCTCACTTTGCCGCGGAATACGTAGTAGCTCCAGAAGGTGTACATCAGGATCACCGGCAGGATGAACAGTGCACCGATCAACGCAAACAACTGGCTCGACGGCGGTGACGCGGCGGCCCAGATGCTCACCGACGGCGGGATGATGTTCGGCCAGATGCTCAGCGCCAGGCCGATGTAACCGAGCAACATCAACACCAGCGTGAACACGAACGGCCAGTGCGTATGCCGCTGACGCAACGTGCGCAGCAGCCCGAACAGCGCCAGCAACGCCAACACCACCAATCCGGCGAACACCTGCAGATGCCCGTGCGTCGACCAACGCGCCGCCAGTTCCGGATGCAGTTGCAGCGTCCACACGCCAATCACCAGCACCATCGCCATCAGCAGCAAGGCCAGCGGCCGGGTGAACAGGCGCATCCGCGACTCCAGCATGCCCTCGGTCTTGACCAGCAACCAGGTGCTGCCAAGCAACGCGTACGCAATCACCAGGCCCACGCCACACACCAGCGGAAACGGCGCCAACCAGTCCAGACCGCCACCGGCAAACTGCCGATCAACCACCGGAATCCCGGACACGTACGCGCCAATCACCACGCCTTGGGAGAACGTCGCCAGCAGCGAGCCACCGATAAACGCCTTGTCCCACCAGTGACGCTTTTGCGGCGATGACTTGAAGCGAAACTCGAACGCCACGCCGCGAAAAATCAACCCGCAAAGCATCAGGATCAGCGGCAGATACAGTGCTTCGAGAATTACCCCATACGCCAGCGGAAACGCGCCATACAACGCCGCGCCACCGAGCACCAACCAAGTCTCGTTACCGTCCCACACCGGCGCGACGGTGTTCATCATCACATCACGTTCCTGCTCGTCCGGGATCAGCGGAAACAGAATCCCCAGGCCCAGATCGAAGCCATCCATGATCACGTACATCATCACCCCGAAGGCGATGATCACTCCCCAGATCAACGAGAGATCGATACCTTGAATAGCCATGACTCAATGCTCCTTCATAGGGGCGGTAGCCGCCGAAATCGGTCGACGCGGCGTCTGCAATTCATCGCCCGCAGGCGGATGTTCGTGGTGGGGCTGCGGGCCTTTTTTCACCAGTTTCATCATGTAGCTGATACCCACGCTGAACACGGTGAAATAGATCACCACGAACAGCGCCAGCGACGTGCTCATCTGCGCCACCGAGTGATGCGACGCCGCGTCGTGAGTGCGCAGCAAGCCATAAACCACCCACGGCTGACGCCCGACTTCCGTGGTGATCCACCCGGCCAGCAGCGCAATCAAGCCGCTCGGCCCCATCAACAACACCAGACGCTGGAAGCCGCGATGCTGATAAAGCTTGCCGCCACAGCGCAGCGCCAACCCCAGCAAACCAACAAGGATCATCAACATCCCCAGCCCGGCCATGACGCGGAAACTCCAGAAAATCACGGTCGAATTCGGCCGGTCTTCTTTCGGGAAGCTCTTCAGCGCCGGGATCTGCTTATCGAGGCTGTGGGTCAGGATCAGGCTGCCGAGGTAGGGAATCTCCAACGCATACTTGGTCTTCTCAGCCTGCATATCAGGGATGCCGAACAGCACCAGCGGCGTCGGACCGTTGTCGGCGTTTTCCCAGTGGCCTTCAATGGCAGCGATTTTTGCCGGTTGATGCTCCAGCGTGTTCAAGCCATGGGCGTCACCGACCACTGCCTGGATCGGCGCAACGATCAACGCCATCCACAACGCCATGGAAAACATCTTGCGCACCGGCGCCGTGTTATTGCCGCGCAGCAAATGCCAGGCAGCCGACGCACCGACGAAGAACGACGTCGCCACAAACGCGGCAATCGCCATGTGCGCCAGACGAAACGGGAACGACGGGTTGAACACGATCGCCAGCCAGTCCAGCGGCATCACCCGCCCGTCAACGATTTCGAAGCCCTGCGGCGTCTGCATCCAGCTGTTGGAGGCAAGAATCCAGAAGGTCGAAATCAACGTGCCGATGGCGACCATCACCGTGGCGAAGAAGTGCAAGCCCCGGCCGACGCGGTTCCAGCCAAACAACATCACCCCAAGGAACCCGGCCTCAAGGAAGAATGCCGTTAGCACTTCATAGGTCAGCAGCGGCCCGGTGATGCTCCCGGCAAAATCCGAAAAGCCGCTCCAGTTGGTACCGAACTGGTACGCCATGACCAGTCCGGAAACCACGCCCATACCAAAGTTGACCGCGAAAATCTTCGACCAGAAATGGTAGAGATCGCGGTACGTGTCATTGCGGGTTTTCAGCCACAGACCTTCGAGTACCGCAAGGAAACTCGCCAAACCAATGGTGATCGCCGGGAAAATAATGTGGAACGAAACCGTGAACGCGAATTGAATTCGCGCCAGGTCCAGTGCCTCCAGATTGAACATGATGATGTCCTCATCCAGGCTGAAAAGCGGCAGCACGAACCCGGGCCACCGCCAGGCGCGAACGCCTGCAGCCAGTCAAATTGCTATGGTTTTTATAGGTTGCGGATTACGCCACCGACGACGGAATCAGGTTGCTGACCTTCGCAGCTTCGAGGCGGATCGCCACGAATTTTGAGGTCGGCGTGTAGGTCCGGTCGCCGTAGCTTTCCAACGGCACCAGCGGATTGGTCTCCGGGTAGTAAGCCGCTGCTTGCCCTGCGGGAATGTCGTAGGCGATCAAGGTAAAACCGCTGACCCGACGTTCACGTTCGTCATCCCACAGCGCCACCAGATCAACCTTCTGCCCCGGCTCGAAACCCAAGCGCAGGATGTCCTGTTCGTTGGCAAAGATCACCTCGCGCATGCCGTAAACCCCGCGATAACGGTCATCGAGGCCATACAGCGTGGTGTTGTACTGATCGTGGGAACGCATGGTTTGCAGAATCAGGTGCGGTTTCACCGGCAAGTTGCGCACGCCTTCGCTGATCAAGTGCTCGGGCAGCACGCACGGGGTGAACTGGGCCTTGCCACTTTCGGTGTTCCAGACCCGATCCGAAGCGTCGTTGCCGAGGTGGAAGCCACCCGGAATCAGCAGTTTTTCATTAAAGTTTTCGAAGCCCGGAATCACGTCGGCAATCAGGTTGCGGATGCGCCCATAGTCGCCCACCACCCACTCCCAATCGATCGGGTGTTTGCCCAAAGTCGCGGCGGCGATCCCGGCAATGATCGCCGGCTCGGATTTCAACTGCGCCGACTTCGGCTTCAACTGACCGAACGACAAATGCACCATGCTGAACGTGTCTTCGACGGTCACGCCTTGTGGGCCTTCGGCCTGAATATCGATGTCGGTACGCCCGAGGCACGGCAGGATCAGCGCGTCGCGACCGGTGACCAGATGGCTGCGGTTGAGCTTGGTCGCGATGTGCACGGTCAGGTCGAGTTTGCGCATGGCGGCGTGGGTGCGCGGGGTGTCCGGCGTGGCTTGGGCGAAATTGCCGCCCAGACCGATAAACACCTTGGCTTCGCCACGCTCCATGGCGCCGATCGCCATCACCGTGTTGTGGCCGTGCATGCGCGGCACGTCGAAGTTGAAGCGTTTTTCCAGCGCGTCCATCAAGTCTTTCGGCGCCAGTTCGTTGATGCCCATGGTGCGGTCGCCCTGCACGTTACTGTGGCCGCGAACCGGCGACAGACCTGCGCCCGGACGGCCGACGTTGCCGCGCAGCAGCTGCAGGTTAATGACTTCCTGCAAGGTCGCCACCGAGTGCACGTGTTGGGTCAGGCCCATGGCCCAGCACATGATCACGCTCTTGGCGCGGCCATACATGCGCGCGGCCAGTTCGATGTCATGCAACGGCACGCCGGACTGCTCGACGATGTGCTCCCAAGTGGTTGCATCGACTTCAGCCAGATAGCTGTCGAGGCCCGAGGTGTGCTCGGCAATAAACGCATGATCGAACACCGGCTCGCCGCCAGTCGCCTGCGCTTCGCGTTCCCACTGCAGGAGGAATTTGACCATGCCGCGAATCATCGCCATGTCGCCACCCAGCGCCGGGCGGAAGTACGCGGTGTTGGTCGCTTCCCAGCCGTTGCTGAGCATTTCGAGCGGGTTCTGCGGGTTCTGGAAACGCTCCAGGCCACGCTCTTTCAGCGGATTGATACAGACCACTTGTGCGCCGCGCTTTACCGCTTCACGCAGCGGTTCGAGCATGCGCGGGTGGTTGGTGCCGGGGTTCTGGCCGATGACGAAAATCGCGTCGGCGTGGTGCAGGTCCTCGTAGACCACGGTGCCTTTGCCGACGCCGAGGGTCTCGATCATGCTCACCGCACTGGCTTCGTGGCACATGTTCGAGCAGTCGGGGAAGTTGTTGGTGCCGAACGCACGGACGAACAACTGATAGAGAAACGCCGCTTCATTGCTCGCGCGGCCCGATGTGTAGAACTCGGCTTCGTGCGGCGATTTGAGGTTTTTCAGATGATCAGCGATCAGCGCGAACGCATCTTCCCAACTGATTTCCACATAACGGTCGACCCGCGCGTCGTAGCGCATCGGGTGGGTCAGACGGCCCTGATATTCCAGCCAGTAGTCGCTCTGTTCGGCCAGGCTCGACACCGTGTACTTGTTGAAGAAGGCCGGATCGACCAAACGCCCGGTCGCTTCCCAGTTCACCGCTTTCGCGCCGTTTTCGCAGAACTTCAACATGCTCGCACCCGGCGCTTCACCCCAGGCACAACCCGGGCAGTCGAAGCCGCCGTTCTGGTTGGTCTTGAGCATGGCGCGGATGTTTTTCAGGGCGTTTTCACTGCCCAGCCAGCTCTTGGTCAGGCTGATGACAGCGCCCCAACCGGCAGCGGCGCCTTTGTAGGGTTTGTAACGGTCGACTTGTGACATGGGACTCTCCATGACGATGCACACAGGCATGAACCTGATTCGGTTAAACAGCGACGGCCGACTTGCAAGGGTGCAAAGTGGTCGTTGGGTTTGCCGGGGCAAGGATATGAACCGTTACAAAACATTGTCTAATCGCTATTAATGACCGTCTTATCGAAAGCATCTATCACGGCTAAAAACCCTTTATTTACGGGACTTTGCGAAACTAAAGAAGCAACTTTCGGCGAAAAATAATTCATCATCGACGGCATCAATCAGCTGTTCATAAACAGTGATTGGACGGCACTGAAAGTTAGCCATAACCTGCGCTGACCAAACCCCTTTCACAGTGGTTTTCATTCCTGCGAGGCTGTCATGTCAGAGCGTGTCTTGATCGATGGTTACAACCGCCGCGTCGACTATCTGCGCATGTCGGTGACCGACCGCTGCGATTTCCGCTGCGTCTATTGCATGGCCGAAGACATGCAGTTTCTGCCGCGCCAGCAAGTGCTGACGCTGGAAGAGATCTATCAACTGGCGCAGAGCTTTGTGGCGCTCGGCACGCGCAAGATTCGCCTGACCGGTGGCGAGCCGCTGATCCGTCCGGGCGTGGTCAAGTTGTGCGAGCAGATCGCCGCCCTGCCCGGCCTGCGCGAGTTGTGCATGACCACCAACGGCTCGCAGCTCGGCAAACTCGCCGCGCCGTTGTTCGACGCCGGGGTCAAACGCCTGAACATCAGCCTCGATAGCCTCGACCCACAACGTTTCAAGCAGATGACCCGCACGGGCGATCTGGCGCAGGTGATCAACGGCATCGATGCCGCGCGCAAGGCCGGTTTTACCCGCACTAAACTCAATGTCGTGGTGATGCAGGGTCGCAACGATCAGGAGATCAATGATCTGGTCAGCTTCGCGATCGACCGGCAGCTCGACGTCTCTTTCATCGAAGAGATGCCGCTGGGAATCATCAGCGAACACAGTCGTGCCGAGTCGTTTTTTTCCAGTGCGCAGGTGCGCGAAAAGATTGCCGAACGCTATACCCTGATTGACTCGGCGGAATCGACTCAAGGCCCGTCGCGCTACTGGCGGCTGGCCGAGGCGCCGGAGATTCGTCTGGGCTTTATCTCGCCGCACAGCCACAATTTTTGCGGCACCTGCAACCGCGTACGGCTCACCGTCGAAGGGCGCCTGCTACTGTGTTTGGGTAACGAGCATTCGGTGGACCTGAAAGCGGTACTGCGTGCGCATCCGGGCCAACCGCAGCGGCTGGAGAAAGCCATTATCGAGGCGATGAAGCTCAAGCCGTATCGACATAATTTCGAAGTGAACGATGATGTTCAGGTCGTGCGCTTCATGAACATGACGGGCGGCTAGACCGCCCCTTCCAAGGGTTATCGGAACCGCACAGCATGATCATCAGACCCAAGGTCAACCAGTTCGCCATTCTCTTCACCCTCAAGGGTTCGATCGCCAAGCGCATCGCCATGCGCACGTTGATGGTCACCCTGCTCGCTTCGGCTATCGTGCTGGTGGAAATCCTCCATCCGAGCAACTTCACCAAGGTCAACGCCACGCCGTTTACCTTGCTCGGTTTGTCGCTGTCGATCTTCATGAATTTTCGCAACAACGCCTGTTATGACCGCTGGTATGAGGCGCGCAAGGCCTGGGGCGAGGTGATCGTGCATATTCGCTCGGTGATTCGTGAAACCCATGTGATCCGTGAATCGGCTGAGCGCAAGCCGTTGTTGCTCAACCTGTGCGGCTTTGCCCATGCGTTGAACGCGCGATTGCGCAAGGAAAGCGAGGCCGATGCGAGCAGCCAATGGATCATGCCGAAACCCGATCCACAGACGCCGGACTACAGTGGGCGCATTCTGCAAACGGTCGGCCAGCAGTGTTCCGATCTGCATCAGAACGGTGAACTGACTGAGTGGCGCTACA
The DNA here is from genome assembly GCF_902497745.1 of Pseudomonas fluorescens. Taxonomy (GTDB): domain Bacteria; phylum Pseudomonadota; class Gammaproteobacteria; order Pseudomonadales; family Pseudomonadaceae; genus Aquipseudomonas; species Aquipseudomonas fluorescens_BM. The sequence goes on along the minus strand of NZ_CABVHJ010000006.1, from coordinate 249,391 downwards.
TGCTGCTGGCCAATCACCTGACCAGCCTGACCCAGGCGCAAGCGGTGTGTGAGCGGATCAAAACAACGCCACTGCCATTTCCCTACACACTGCTGTTGCACCGGACGATTTATCTGTTCTGCATCCTGCTGCCGTTCGCCATGGCCGAACCGCTGGGCTGGCTGACGCCGCTGTTCACGGCGATTGTCAGCTACACGTTTTTTGGCCTGGATGCGATTGCCGATGAGCTGGAAGATCCCTTCGGCCGCGATGAAAACGACCTGCCGACCGATGCACTGGTACGCACCATCGAACGTGACATCCTCAGCGAACTCGGCGCAGACGTACCGCCGGCGCTGAAGCCAGTGGACTATGTGCTGAGCTGATCCTTCTCTCCAAACACCCCGAAACCCTGTGGGAGCGAGCCTGCTCGCGAAGAGGCCCTGCCTGCCAACATCAATGTTGACTGACACTCCGCTTTTCGCGAGCAAGCTCGCTCCCACAGGTTTTGCATTCACACCCGGATATTGATGAGCACCATAAAGCCATTGTGGGAGCGAGCCTGCTCGCGAAGAGGCTCTGTCAGCCAACATCGATGTTGACTGACACTCCACCTTCGCGAGCAGGCTCGCTCCCACAGTTTGATTGGTGGTGAGGTCAAAAGAGTTCGTTGAACGGGATGAAGCGCAGCGGGTCGCCGAGGTTGTGGGTGCTGTTCTCAGGGATTTCCACCAGGCCATCGGCCCAGGTGGCGCCGAGCAGGACGCCGGAGCTTTGATTCGGAAAAAGCACCGCACGCCCCGCTTCCAGCCTCACCCGCAGGTATTCACGGCGGCTGCCAGCCTTGTGCCAATCGAAGCCCGCGTTAACCGTAAAACTCAGCGGCATGACCTCTTCCACGCCTTGAATGCGCAACAGATACGGCCGCGCCAATAAGCCAAAAGTCACCAGCGCCGAGGTTGGATTACCCGGCAAACCAATCACCGGCACCGCACCAAAATGCCCGACCGTCAGCGGTTTGCCAGGCTTGATCGCGAGTTTCCACAACAGCGGTTTGCCGTTGTCGCGCAGCACCTGTCCGAGACAATCGGCATCACCGGCAGACACGCCGCCCGTGGTCAGAATCAGATCCGCGCTCACTTGCAGTTGCTCAAGCTTAAGCCGCGTTTGCGCCGGACGATCCGGGAGGATGCCGGCGTCGATTACCTCGCAGCCCAGCTCACGCAACCAGTGACCGAGCAACACACGGTTGCTGTTGTAAATGCTGCCGGGGCGCAGTGGCTGGCCCGGCTCGACCAGCTCGTCACCGGTCGACAGCAGCGCCACACGCGGGCGACGCACCACGTGCAGTTGCGCCAGCCCTTGCCCGGCGGCGACCGCCAGCTCGAACGGCCCAAGGCGCTTGCCGGCGCGCAGCAGGATGTCGCCAACGCGATTTTCCTGACCTTGCGCGCGGATGTTCTGCCCCGCCTTCAGCGGCTGCAAGAAGCGCACGCGGCCGTCCTCCAGCACTTCGACGTTCTCCTGCATCTCGACGCAGGTGGCGCCGGGCGGCAGCGGTGCGCCGGTAAAAATCCGTGCGCAGGTGCCGGGCAGCAACGTGTCCGGCGCCAACCCGGCATAAACCTTTTGCGAGACCTTCAGCGGTTGTCGGTGCAGATCGGCGAGATTGAGCGCGTAACCGTCCATGGCGCTGTTCGGCCACGGCGGCAGGTCGAGTGTCGCCACCAGATCACTGGCCAGCACCCGCCCACGCGCATCGTCGAGCGCCAGCACTTCGCTTTCGGCCAGACCTTGCTCATTGGCCATGCCAAGCAATTGGTCGAGGGCGTCCTCGACCGGCATCAGCGGCGCCTTGCTCATCCGCGTGGCCCGCAGGCTTGCACGGCTTTCAGGTGCGGGACGAAATTGCATGGGCGATGACGGTTATCCAGTTGCTCGGCAAGAATGCCTTCCCACGCCGTGCGGCAAGCGCCGGTCGAACCCGGCAAGCAGCACACCAGCGTGCCGTTCGACAGCCCGGCCAGCGCACGGCTTTGCACGGTGGATGTACCGATATCCAGAATCGAGATCGCCCGGAACAGTTCGCCGAAGCCGTCAATCTGCTTATCAAACAAGCAGGCCACCGCTTCCGGCGTGCTGTCGCGACCGGTGAAACCCGTGCCGCCAGTGATCAGCACCACCTGAATGCCTTCGTCGGCAATCCAGTTCGCTACCTGAGCGCGGATCTTGTACAGATCGTCCTTGAGCAAGTTGCGCTCGCTCAACGTATGACCGGCTTCCAGCAAACGACTGACCAGCAATTGGCCCGAGGTATCGCTGGCGTAATCGCGCGTATCGCTGACCGTCAGTACGGCAATATTCAGGGGGACAAACAGGGCATCGGCTTTGGCGCTCATGGCAGTTCTCCGGCAGCAGTCAATCAACATTGCCGAGCAGCCTAAGTGCCACTTATGAGTACTGTCTAATCACTCTGGCCAACCGCATTATCGACCCGCTCTATCGGTGCTTTGCACCTCGCTGAATGCCAGCAGAACCGGGCCTGATAGAGCTGATCGATAGGCCCTTAAACAGTTCCGATTGGACGAATATCCGTTCAGATGAGATCGTCGCACCTCGCGTTTTTCGTGCGCCTCGCGCATCTGCGTCAATACTCAATCCAATTTCTCAACGAGCAGGTGCCTTCGTGGACATCAAACAACTCAAGTTCCTGATCGCGCTGGACGAAACCCGCCACTTCGGCCAGGCCGCCGCACGCTGCCACATCACCCAACCGACGTTGTCGATGCGCCTGCGCAATCTCGAAGATGAGCTGGATCTGGTGCTGGTCAACCGTGGCCAGCGCTTTGAAGGTTTCACCCAGGCCGGCGAGCGTGTACTGGCCTGGGCGCGCACCTTGCTCGCGGCGCATGACGGTTTGTTTGCCGAAGCGGCGGCGTGTCGCGGGCAACTGGTGGGTAGTCTGCGTCTGGGTCTGGTGCCGCTGAGCAGCTTCAACCCGGTCAATTACATTCAGGGTTTGTCCGGCACTTATCCGGAGTTGAAGTTCAGCCTGTCGTCGCTCAGTTCCGACGAGATAATTGCCGGGCTGGGCAACAATCAGCTTGATCTCGGCGTGTGCTACCTCGATCACGTCAACCCGAACTATTTCGAGTTTTTCGAGATCGGCGAAACCCGTGTCGGCTTGCTTTACGACAACCGGCATTTCCATTTCGAAGGCTCGGAAATGAGTTGGGAAGACGCCGCCGAGCTACCGCTGGGGATGATCACCGCCGGCATGCATTATCGTAAATCCATCGATTTGAGCTTCCGCAGCCGTGGCCTCAGTCCGCAGCCGATCATGGAAAGCGATTCGACCTATCAGCTGTTGCAGGCGATTCACCAGGGCTTCTGCTGCGCGATCATGCCGCTGGACAGCGGGCTTGAGGAGCCGATCGAGCACCTGTCGTTCATGCAGTTGCCCGATGCCAGTGTGCTCGCGCCACTGGGCCTGGTGATGCGCAAGACCGAACCGCGTTCGGCGATTGCCGAGAAGTGTTTTGCCGAGGCGCGGAAGTTGTTTGGGGTAGAAGTGCCCGCTGAATAATTGATGTTGGATGTCAGACCGCCTTCGCGAGCAAGCTCGCTCCCACAATTGAAATGCATTCCCTGTGGGAGCGAGCTTGCTCGCGAAGAGGCCCGACCAGACAGCAAAAAAATCGGATGTGACGGTGTTGATCGACCAAAGCAATCACCACATCAGAACAAGCGATTGGACGCACTTTTAACGCCCCCGTAGCCTGAACACTCTTCAGCGTTTCGGGACTTTCAAGATGCTCTGCCAAGTCGAAACCATCACAGAATCCACCAGCGAACCCAACGCCCCCGCGCCGCAACCGGCGCAAGTGGCGTTTCGCGAATACCTGCCCGACGCCGCCATCTCCCACGCCGCGCTAGCCTCGGAAATCGCCCTCGCCATCACCTACAACGGCCTCAGCCAGGCAGTGATGATGGTCTCGCCCGGCAACCTCGAAGACTTCATCCGTGGCTTCAGTTTGAGCAACGCGATCATCGACAGCGTCGACGAGATCTACGACATCCGCCTGACGCATTTCGATCAGGCTTGTCAGGCCGATGTGCAGATTTCCAGCCGGGCGTTCTGGGCCTTGAAAGATCATCGTCGGCAAATGACCGGCACCAGTGGCTGCGGCATCTGTGGCGTCGAAGCGCTGGAACAGGCGTTGCCGCAACTGCAAATTCTGCAACCTTCACCGCTGCCGCCGGCCAAGCATTTCGACGACATCCGCCAACGCATCGAACAGGCCCAGCAACTGGCGCGCAGCAGCGGTGCCTTGCATGCCGCGCTGTTCTTCGACGCTGACGGCGAAGCCTTGCTGTGCCGCGAAGACATCGGCCGCCACAACGCCCTCGACAAGCTGATCGGCGCGATGCAGATCGATGCCATCGATGCGGCTGAAGGCTTCGTCGTGGTCACCAGCCGTTGCAGCCTCGAACTGATTCACAAAGCCGTGCGCGCACGCCTCGGCACCCTCGTCAGCCTGTCCGCGCCCACCGCGTTGACCGTGCGCTGGGCACTCAAGCACCGGCTCAATCTGATCCACGTGCCGCACCGCAACGCCCCGCGAATTTACAGCCCGCTCCAGGAGATTTCCGCATGAGCCACACCCTCACCCACCTTGACGATCAGGGCCGCGCCAACATGGTCGACGTCAGCGACAAAGCCGCGACCCGCCGCGAAGCCACGGCGCAAGCCTGGGTGCAGATGCGCCCGGAAACCCTGCAAATGATCCAGGCCAACGGTCACCCGAAAGGCGATGTCTTCGCGGTGGCGAGGATCGCCGGGATACAAGCGGCCAAGCGCACTCACGAGCTGATTCCGCTGTGCCATGCGCTGTTGCTCAGTTCGATTCACGTCGAACTCAAGGCCTGCGAACCGGACCGCGTGCAGATCACCAGCACCTGCCGCCTTACTGGCCAGACCGGCGTCGAACTCGAAGCGTTGACCGCCGCCAGCGTTGCCGCGCTGACTATTTACGATATGTGCAAAGCGGTGGATCGGGCCATGGTCATTGGCGATATCCGCCTGCTCAGCAAACAGGGCGGGCGCTCGGGGCACTTTCAATGGGAGGACGCGCAATGATCCTGATCAACTACTTCGCCAGCTATCGTGACCGGTTGAATCTGGGCGGTGAAAAAATTCCGCTGACTGAGGCTTTGGGCAGCGTTGAGGACGTGCGGCAAATGCTCATGCAGCGCGGCGATCTGTGGCGCGAAGTGCTCGGTGCCGGCAACCTGATGTGCGCGGTGAATCAGGAGCTGTGTCAGCCGAGTCAGGTGATTGAGGATTTTGATGAAATCGCGTTTTTCCCGCCAGTGACCGGGGGTTGATCGATGGCTATTCGAGTCCAGTACAAGAGCTTCGATGTCGGTCAGTTGACGGCTGATCTGCACGCGCGCAATCCACGGGTGGGCGCGGTGGTGAATTTCATTGGTTATGTGCGTGATCTGAACATTGGCCAGAGCGTGAATGAGCTGTTTCTGGAGCACTATCCGGGCATGACCGAAAAAGCCCTCGAGCAGATCGCCGAAGAAGCCCGTGAGCGCTGGCCGCTGTTGGGCGTGGAGATTGTGCATCGGGTCGGCGCGTTATCGGTGTGCGAGCCGATCGTGTTTGTCGGGGTCAGCAGTAAACATCGGCATATGGCGTTCGAGGCCTGTGCGTTCATCATGGACGTGCTCAAGACCCGCGCGCCGTTCTGGAAGCGCGAGACTACGCCGGAGGGTTCTCACTGGGTCGAGGGCCGTGAGAGTGATCGGAATGCGGCGTTGCGCTGGAGTCTGGCGCATGCCTGAAAAGCAAAAGCCCCTCATCGGAACGCCGCCCGCCTAACCCTCTCCCCGAGGGAGAGGGGACTGATTGGGGGATATTGCAGAAGTACGCCGACGTGAAGGAGTTGTGGTGAATCCATAATCGATAAGATCTTTCAGGTCGACGGATGAGGCCCCCTCTCCCCGAGGGAGAGGGGACTGATTGGGGGGATATTGCGGAGATTCACCGACTTGAAAGATTGGCTCTGAATCCATAATCGACTCGATCTTTCAGGTCGACGAACAACGCTAGACACCTCGGTCGGCCCCCTCTCCCTCTGGGAGAGGGCTGGGGTGAGGGTTGAAAGTCTGATTAGATAGCCACTCCGCCAGGATTCAACTCCGGAGTCACGCTTGAGCACAGCGCCGAACCACCTGCCCCGCCCCGACCCCGTCACCCTGCGCCAGGCCTGGCGCTTCTGGCTGAAACTCGGCTGCATCGGTTTCGGCGGGCCGGCCGGGCAGATCGCGATCATGCATCAGGAGCTGGTCGAGCGCCGGCGCTGGATCTCCGAAAAACGTTTCCTGCACGCACTCAACTACTGCATGTTGCTGCCCGGCCCCGAGGCTCAGCAATTGGCGACGTACATCGGCTGGCTGCTGCATCGAACGTGGGGCGGGGTCATTGCCGGTGCACTGTTTGTGTTGCCGTCGTTGTTCATTCTGATTGGCTTGTCCTGGCTGTACGTCGCTTTCGGTGACGTGCCAGCGGTGGCCGGTGTGTTTTACGGGATCAAACCGGCAATCACCGCCATTGTCCTGCACGCCGCGCATCGCATCGGCTCGCGTGCATTGAAGAATGCCTGGCTGTGGGCGATTGCCGGGGCGTCATTCGTGGCGATTTTCGCCTTCAATGTACCCTTTCCCTTGATCGTCCTCGGGGCCGCGTTGATCGGCTATCTGAGCGGACGATTCGCACCGCAGCAGTTCAGCAACACGGCGGCGCGCAACAGCGAGAAATCCTTCGGCCCGGCGTTGATCGACGACGATACGCCAGCCCCCGAGCATGCCCGCTTCAGCCTGCCGAAGCTGCTGCGTCTGGGGTTGATCGGCGCAGTGCTCTGGTGTTTGCCGATGGCGTTACTGACGGTGCTGTTCGGCTGGGACGGCATCTTCACGCAAATGGCCTGGTTCTTCACCAAAGCCGCGCTGCTTACCTTCGGTGGCGCCTACGCGGTACTGCCTTACGTCTATCAGGGCGCCGTCGGGCATTACGGCTGGTTGACGCCGACGCAGATGATCGACGGCCTCGCCCTCGGCGAAACCACCCCGGGCCCGCTGATCATGGTGGTGGCGTTTGTCGGTTTCGTCGGTGCCTACGTGCAACCGACGTTCGGCGCAGAACATGCCTTTGCCGCCGGGGCGCTGGCGGCAACACTGGTGACCTGGTTCACCTTCCTGCCCTCGTTTCTGTTCATCCTCGCCGGCGGGCCGTTGGTGGAATCGACGCACAACGAACTGAAGTTCACCGCACCGTTGACGGCAATCACCGCCGCCGTGGTCGGGGTGATTGTCAATCTGGCGTGTTTTTTCGCCTATCACGTGTTGTGGCCAAACGGTTTTGCCGGGGCGCTGGATCTGTTTTCGCTGATGCTGGCGGTTGCGGCAGGATTGGCTTTGTTCGTTTTCAAGCGCGGCGTGATCAGTGTGTTGATCGTTTGCGCCCTCGCCGGGCTGGGCTTTGAGCTGATGCGCTGAACCCTGGCTCGCGAATCTCCCGTTTACACGCCCGCGAATTCCCCCTTACTATCCGGGCACACCGGTCGGCGGGTCAGCCCGCCACCGACGTTTTCCGCCAACGGAAACACGCGTTATGAGTACGTCACTACAACAAGCAGAATCGTTGAACGTCTCTACCCTGCGCACCCTCTCTCACAGGGGCGGCGTATGAATCGTATCGTCAATCTCCCCATGGCCCTGCGCCGCTCCAAGCTGCGTCACTCCGCACGCCCGCCGGATATCGCCCGGTCTGTCTGATCGCGTCCGTTAAAAAACCGCGACAGCCCCCTACTTCTTGATATCCCTGCCAGGACAGCCACGCCTATTGCCGCGTCGTGTCCGGCCCGAATCTGCGCGCCTGTGCGGCGCCATCGTGAGTGATTGATTATGAAATTCGCAGCCATCGAAGACGCACGCCTGTTCCTTGATCAGAACCCCGATATCGACATGATCGAGTTGTTCATCCTCGACGCCAACGGCGTGCCGCGCGGCAAGCTGTTGCACCGCGAAGAACTGCTCGCCGTGTACGAAAGCGGTCGACCGCTACCAAGCACCATCCTCGGCCTGACCGTGCAGGGTGAAGACGTCGAGAACTCCGGTCTGGTCTGGGACGTCGGCGATATCGACTGCCGCGCCTATCCGCTGGAAGGCAGTCTGGTGCGCCTGCCATGGCGGCAGATTCCGACCGCCGCCGTGCAGGTCAGCATGCACCCGACCGAGGGCATGCCGGCGAGCATCGCTGACCCACGGCACTTGCTGATCAAAGTCATCGACGGTCTCAAAGCCGAGGGTTATTTCCCGGTGATGGCGTGTGAACTGGAGTTCTATCTGCTCGACGCCAAACGCGATCACAACGGCCGCCCGCAACCGGCACTGGACGCCGACGGTGGTCGACCGCGACACACTCAGGTTTACGGTTTGCGTGAGTTGGAACAGATCGAACCGTTCCTCGCCGACCTCTACAGCGCCTGCAAACTGCACGGCATTCCGGCGCGCACGGCGATCTCCGAGTACGCGCCGGGTCAGGTGGAAATCACCCTTGAACACGGTGATGCGCTGGAGGCGATGGACCAAGCCGTGCGCTATAAACGTCTGGTCAAAGCCATCGCCCACAAGCACGGCATGCAGGCAACCTTCATGGCCAAGCCGTTCGATGATCTGGCCGGCACCGGCATGCATATGCACGTCAGTCTGGCCGATGCCGCGGGACACAATCTGTTCGCCTCCGAAGACCCGGCCGGCACGCCGCTGCTGCGCACGGCGATTGGCGGCATGCTCGCGTCCTTGCTCGATTCGCTGCTGCTGTTCTGCCCGAACGCCAACTCCTACCGGCGCTTTCAGGCCAACAGCTACGCGCCGCTGGCGCCGACCTGGGGCGTCGACAACCGTACCGTGAGCCTGCGCGTACCGGGCGGCCCGGCCAACACCCGGCACATCGAACACCGCATCTGCGGCGCCGATGCCAACCCGTATCTGGCAGCGGCGGCGATCCTTGCCGGGATTCATCGCGGCATTCGTGAACACCTTGATCCGGGTGCGCCGGTTGAAGGCAACGGTTATGCGCAGGCGAAGGAGTTGCTGCCGACGGATTGGCTGACGTCGCTGCAGGCGCTGGAGAATTCGGTGTGGGCACGGGACGCCTTGGGGCAGGAGTTTCTCGGGGTGTATCTGGCGGTGAAGCGTGCCGAGTATCGGCAGTTCATGGCCGAGGTGGGTGAGCAGGATTGGCGTTGGTATCTCACCGAAGCCTGAATATTCACATCTCCCCTGTGGGAGCGAGCCTGCTCGCGAAGGCGTCGTCACATTCAACATTTTGGGTGACTGACACGCCGCTTTCGCGAGCAAGCTCGCTCCCACAGGGATTGCACTCCGACTCCCGAATTTTGTGTGGACACTGACATGACCGAACGCTGCAATTCCTACTACACCGCCACCCTTAACCAAGACACCAACTACCCGCCCCTGCAAGGCCGGCACAAAGTCGACGTGGTGATCATCGGCGGCGGTTTCACCGGCGTCGCCACCGCCGTCGAACTCGCCGAAAAAGGCCTGAAAGTCGCCATCGTCGAGAGCCACAAGATCGGCTGGGGCGCCACCGGGCGCAATGGCGGCCAAGTCACCGGCAGCCTTTCCGGCGACGGCGCAATGCGCAAACAGATGCGTCCGAAACTCGGCGACGAGGTCGATGATTTCATCTGGCACCTGCGCTGGCGCGGACATGAAATCATCCAGCAACGCGTCGAGAAATACGGCATTCAATGCGACCTCAAACACGGCCACTTACACGCCGCGTACAAACCCAGCCACATGACTGACTTGCGCAAGGATTATGAAGAAGCCGTACGGCGCGGATTAGCTGATGAAGTCAGCCTGCTCGACCGCAGCCAGGTGCGTGATCTACTGCAAAGCGATCTCTACCACGGCGCAATCAAGAACTCCCGCAACATGCATCTGCACCCGCTCAACCTGTGCATCGGTGAAGCGCGGGCGGCGGAAAGTCTTGGCGCGCTGATCTTCGAAAACAGCGAAGTGCTGGAGATCATTCATGGCGCTACGCCCGGTGTGCGCACGGCTCACGGGCAGATCGATGCCAATCAGGTGATGCTCGCCGGCGACGTCTATCACAAGCTCGAACCGGGGCAGCTCAAGGGCAAGATTTTTCCGGCCATGGGCGGCATCGTTACAACCGCGCCCCTAGGCGATCTGGCGAAACAGATCAACCCCGAAGACCTCGCGGTGTACGACTGCCGCTTCGTCCTCGACTACTACCGCCTCACCGCCGATGGCCGCTTGCTGTTCGGTGGTGGCGCCAACTACAGCGGCAAGGATTCACGGGACATCGCCGCCGAACTGCGCCCGTGCATCGAACAAACCTTTCCGGCGCTCAAAGGCGTGCAGATTGATTACCAATGGAGCTGCGCGATGGGCATCGTCATCAACCGCATCCCGCAACTGGGCAAGCTCTCGGACAACGTCTGGTACTGCCAGGGCTACTCGGGGCACGGTATCGCGACGACGCACATCATGGGCGAGATCATGAGCCGCGCGATCACCGGGCAAATGGAACAGTTCGATACGTTTGCCCAGTGCCAGCACATACGCGTGCCGATGGGGGATTTGCTCGGTAACCCGTTGTTGGCGGCGGGGATGTGGTATTACCAGATGCTTGAGCGACTTCGCTGAAAGATGGGTTGAATGTACCGACCCCTTCGCGAGCAAGCTCGCTCCCACAGTTGACCGAGTTCTATCTCAGAAACGCGTTCGAATGTGGGAGCGAGCTTGCTCGCGAAGGGGCCATCAAAACCACCACAAAACCTCAATCAGGCAACTGCTCGACCACAATCCCCAACCGCCGGTAATCTTCGACACTCCCCGACGCCACATGCCGCTCGGTAATCAGCGTATGCAGGCGCGAACACGGCGCCACCACAAACGGCTCCACCGCCCCCAACTTGTCCGCCGTGGTCACCGCAATCACTCGCGCGGCGCCATCGAGCATCGCCTGCTTCACCGGCACTTCATCAAAATGCAGCGAGGTAATCCCCACTTCCGGATGAATCGCACACACGCCAGTAATCGCCAGATCCGCCCGGATCCCGGCCAGCAACCGCAGCGCCTCATGCCCACCCGCCGCCATCGTGCGCGGGTTCAACTGGCCGCCAGCGAGAATCACTTTCACACCCTTGAATTCCGAAAGCGCAATCGCCGTCATCGGCGAAGCGGTCACCGCCGTGATGCTGATATCTGCACGCAACGAGCGCGCCACTTGCAGCGTGGTCGAGCCGGAGTCGAACAGCACAATCTGCCCGTCTTCAATCTCCTGCGCCGCTCGTTGCGCCAGGCGAATCTTCACCTCATCCGTCTCATCCAGCCGCGTGAAGTAATCCTTGCCGGAGTCCTTCGGACGCGGCAACGCCCCGCCGTGCACGCGCTGTACCAAACCGGCGTTGTCCAGTTCGGACAGGTCGCGGCGGATGGTGTCTTCGGAGACTGCGAAGTGCTGACTCAACTCGGACGCCATGACTTTACCGTCACGTTCAAGGAGCAAAAGAATTTTCTGTCGACGCAGGGACGGCAGTTCAGCCGCGGAATGATCGTGCATGGTTATGCCTGTTTATGCTTGTAGTTGCAGGTTTCGCGAGACTAACCAAAGCCTCGCGCAAACACAAATCGGCAGGTATCGATTGTTTCGATCTTTGGAATCAACAAGGCGAATTTTTTCTTTGCTTTCAACCTGTTCAGAATGGCCGCACTTCTAAAAGGCTCAGGATGAACACCTCATGAATCTCAATTTTGCGTTTGCTTGCATGATCGTCGTGTCGTTTGCAATTGCCCTCGGCCACGCCTGACAGTGCCTCAGACCGACGCCAACAAATGCTCACGCAGCCATTTATGCGCCGGATCACGGTGCGAGCGTTCGCCCCAGAACATCGCCATTTCGTAACCGGGCACTTCCAGCGGCGCGTCGACCACGTGCAACGCCGGGTTGCCGCGCACCAGGCGTGACGGCAGCATCGCCACCAGATCGGTGCTGGCCAACACCGACATCGCCATCAGAAAGTGCGGCACCGACAACACCACTTTTCTCATCAGCCCGACATCAGCCAACGCCCGGTCGGTCACCCCGAAAAAGCCCCCGCCCTCGCGCGACACCATCACGTGCTCCAGCGCGCAGAACTGTTCGCGGCTCGGCGCCTGCATCAAACCTGGATGCCCGACTCGTCCCGCCAGCACGTAACGCTCGGTGAACAGCGGACGTCGATGCAACTCCGGCGGCGCGTCTTCGCTGATGTGCAGCGCCAGATCGAACACGCCCTGCTCGGCCTGTTTAACCAAATGCGCCGGGGTCAGATCGATCACCGCCAGACGCGTGCCCGGCGCCTGTTCGCGCAAGCCGCTCAGCGCCGGCAACACCACCGTCGACTCGCCATAATCCGTCGCGGCGATTTTCCAGGTGTGGGTCGCCAACGCCGGGGCGAACGCACTGGCTGGCGCCACTGCCCTCTCCAACGCCTCCAGCGCCTCGCGCAATGGCTCCCGCAATTCATCGGCGCGCGCCGTCGGGCGCATGCCGCGCGGCCCGGGCAACAGCAGCGGATCCCCGAAGATGTCGCGCAACTTGGCCAGATGCACACTCACCGATGGCTGCGACAGGTTCAGCCGTTGCGCCGCACGGGTGACGTTGTGCTCCGCCAGCAGCACATCAAGGGTCAGCAGCAGATTGATATCCAGCCGTCTCAAATTATTCATGGCTATACCAGACATATCAGACATTCATTTCCAATATACCGGTTGAACGCCGATCCTGCAGTCACTCAGCTAACGGAGCTTCAACATGAACGTGCTACTGGTTTACGCCCATCCAGAACCGACTTCCCTCAACGGCTCGCTGCGCGACTTCAGCGTCCAGCGTCTGCAAGCCGCCGGCCACACCGTGCAAGTCTCCGATCTCTACGCGATGAACTGGAAAGCCAGCCTCGACGCTGACGATGCCCCGCAGCGCGATGCGACTAAACCGTTCCACGCCTCCCTCGACTCGAAAATCGCTTACGCCGAAGGCACCCAGGCTGCCGACATCGCTCGCGAGCAGGAAAAACTGTTGTGGGCGGATGCGCTGATTCTGCAGTTTCCGCTGTGGTGGTTCACCATGCCGGCGATTCTCAAAGGCTGGGTCGATCGGGTATACGCCTACGGTTTTGCCTACGGCGTCGGCGAACATTCCGACAGTCGTTGGGGCGAGCGTTATGGCGAAGGGAAAATGAAAGGCAAACGGGCGATGTTGATGGTCACCACCGGTGGCTGGGAGTCGCATTACGCACCGCGCGGGATTAACGGGCCGATTGATGATTTGCTGTTTCCGATTCAACACGGGATTTTGTACTACCCCGGTTTTGAAGTGGTGCCACCGTTTGTGGTGTATCGGACTAGCCGGATGGATGCAGCGCGATATGCCGAGACTTGTGATGAGTTGGGGCGGCGGCTGGATGAGTTGTGGAGTGCAAGGCCGATTGGGTTCCGGCAGCAGAATGGGGGGGAGTATGAGATCCCTGCTTTGACCTTGAAGAGCGATATCGCGCCGGATAGCGAAGGCTTCGACGCACACATCCGCTAGTGCCGCATCGACCACGTAGAGCAAAAGCCCCTCACCCTAACCCTCTCCCAGAGGGAGAGGGGACTGACCGAGTTGTTTTTTCGAGCTACGCCGACCTGGAATATCGAGCCGAACTCAAGTTTTGAACAGCCCACAATCGGCTCCCTTTCGCCCTCGCCCACCTGGGAGAGAGGCGACTGACAGAGTTGTTTTTCCGAGCTACGCCGACCTGGAATATCGAGCCGAACTCAAGTTTTGAACAGCCCACAATCAGCTCCCTTTCCCCTCGCCCCCTTGGGGGAGAGGGCTGGGGTGAGGGGGACGGATCTAACTGACACACCGCAACACATTGGCATCAGCTCGAGTCATGTTTCCTCGCGCGCCCGCCGCACCTGCACCAACAACGCCGGGGCAAAATGCAGCAACACCATCCGGCTCAAATGATGAGTCAGGATAAACACCACATTCAGCCCACCACCAAACGCGACAATCGCAATCGTCTCAATCGCCCCCGGCATGTACGCCAACCATAGCGAAAGCGGATCATTGCCCAACCAGCGTGCCGCGACTTCAGCAAACACCGCCGCCACCACAATCATCAAACCGACCGAGACCAACGCCATGCGCCCATGACGTCCCAGCTCCGCGACACCCAGCCCCTGAAAACGTGAACCGATACGCACACCGAGAATCAGCGCCGCCAGATTCAAACTCCAATCCGGCATGTGAAAACCGTGCAGCCATCCCGCTTTCACAAACACCGCCGTGATGATGATCGCGGTGAGCATGAACGGCGCCGGTACACCAATCACCAGCAGCAAGCGTCCGAGCAGTACACTCAGCGCGATCACCGAACACGCGGTCAGCGCCATGCCCGTCGTCAAAGGATCGCCGTCGGCAACCGCGATGGCCGCTTGGCCGGGAATCAGGAAACTCACCAGCACGGTAATCAGCAGCAAGCGCATCAGATGCACGATGATGACCTTGCTCGACGCCTTTTCCGATTCGAGCAAATCAAACACCGCCGCCAGCGCACCGGGATAAACCGCCAACAGCGCATCAGTGCGATTCCAGCCTGCGCCGCGCGTCAGCCACCATCCAGCCAATGCGATCTGCACTGCCAGGCAAATCAGCAACACGCCGAGGCTCGGCAACATCGTCGAGGCCGTCGCGCTGTCCCACGCTTCAAACATGAGCCCGGTGGCGATGCCCAGCGTGACCTGGATGTAACCCAGTCCATAGGGGGTTGCCGGGGCGATACCGGTTTTACTGGCAAACAATGCGGTAACGACGATCGAACCCAGCAGCAGGCCATGGGGTACGCCTTCGAACTGCAACAGCGCGCCGAAACCAGCCGCAATCAACAAACACAGAATAGATTTCATCAATCCTCCATCGACTTGAAAGTGTGACTTACGTCGTCTGAACCAATGAGTCAGGATGTACTTTCATGGCGCGTGATCGATGGTTTCTTCGGTGTTTGCGCAACCAGTATTCTGCGGGTGTGCTGTTCCTGTGACTGAACCAGCTTCTCGCCCTTGATAATCTTCAGGCATTCAAGCAACGAGCTGACACCAAAGAAACCCGCGACCGGCACGGTGATACCCATCCAAAAGGCGAATTTCGGTTCAAGCCCCATTGGCTGGATCAACAGAAGTGGAGACATCGCAATAGCGGACCACACGATATACAGCGTGAAACTCCAGGCTTTTCTCCAGATCCTGGAAAAACGCTTTCTATACTTCGGGCGGAAATCAATCCTGTGGCGCTCGACATCAAGCTCAACGTACTTTCTGGAAAGCACATAGTCCCTGAGGTTTCTGGCCGGATTAACGAGGGAAATCAGATACGCGACATCGGCGGGATTGATCGTCGAAGTACCCGCGATAGCCAGGTAGCCGCGCTCCCTGACCAAAAGAGGTAAATCAGGGTTTTGCTCAATATCCTTCAACACCTCTTTCGCGACCCGGTACTCCTCCGCAAGCCGGCTTTTGCCCATAAACGATAATTCGCGAATTACCTTTGTCGCAGCAGCGACGACTCCGATTACCGTCAGTAGCTGAACGATCGTTGCAAACTCCATCCTTGGTTCCTCCCTCTGTGCCTTGCATGGCAGTAAATCGATCGGGAAATGACCTAAGCGGGCAATCCCCTGTTAACCGCGCAACCGTCCAATTGCCCGGCGGTATTTTTCGACCCGTTCCAGATCCTCCCAGCTCGGCGAAGCAATCCGCGACAGGTCGCTGTTCTCTTCCAGATCCGCCAGCTTCACCACCCGACCGATCGTGTTCTGCGCGGCGCGCTCGACAAAATCCTCGTAGGACTCGCCCGGCACTTTGCTCACCGACTCAATCGCCGTCAGCACCTCTTCGCTGAAGCCTTCCTTGCGCAAGTCATCGAGGCTGACACCGCAATCCTCAACCACGTCATGCAGCACGGCGACGATGCGTTGTTCCAGCGTGCTCATGCGCAACATAACCTTCAGCGGATGCAGAATGTACGGCGCACCGCCCTTGTCGACCTGCCCGGCGTGGGCCGTGGCGGCGATGGCGATAGCACGTTCGAGGGTCTGGGTCATGGGATTCTCCGAGGGTTAAACGCCGTAGCGGCCGCCGACGTGGATGTTGCGTTTGAGCCAGTTGCCGATTGCCTTCAGCCGTCCGACTGGTTTGGCTGGCCCGGAATGACGCTGAAGAATCAACGACACGATGGTGATTTGGTCAGCTTGCGGATCGGCATCGATTATCTCAGCGACCCAGGCGCAATCAGCCTTTCTCAGATGCTCGCGCCAATCACCGGGCCAGGCGTCCAGCTCATCCAGCGCCAACCACCGGGCACCGCCCTGCTCGGCATGCCCGCCACCTATTGACTGTTCGAAACACAAAGGCGTGGCCGGCCGGGACAGGTCGAGGCTGAAAATGTAAACGTCGTGGGTTTTATGTTGCGGTGTGGGAGCGTTGTTGCGGCTGCCGATAACCATCATGGCGATGTTCCAATCCTTTGGCGCTGAATGTTTCCGATTGTTTCGCAGTGTACGCGACAGGAGCAAATCAAAAACCCGATGGAACCTCCCTCCTCCACGCCGTCTCGAAACTATAAAGCGCCAACATCATCGATCAGACCCGGCGCCTTTGAAGAGGAAACCCCGATGAACATTCGCTTCCTGCTTCTGATCGCCACCTTCGCAGTCATCCCCACCTGCGTCATGGCCGAAGGCTGCGACGTCCAGACCCAATCCTCCAGCGCCTCGGTGCCGGCGGTGGAAACCCACAGCTGCTATGAATACGAAGGCATGCCGGTCAACTCAATCGACTGGTCGTGCAGCAACGAAAGCAAAGACATGCTCAGCAGCACTAAAACCAAGGTCGAACACTGTGCCGATCACTACCAGGCCACGTGCATCGCCACCATAACCCAGGAATCCCTGGCCAATCCGCACTCCACCAGCAAAGACAAGAATGCCAAGGCATTGAACATCCCCGACAACGCCCAAGTGACCACGTATTACTACGACGTGGAGCATTTGGCCCAGGCGCGGATTGATTGTGAGAACGGTGGCGGGCATTGGAAAACGAAGTAAACGACTGATATCCATGCTAGCGACAGGCAAAGAAAAGCCCGGCTCAAAAGGACCGGGCTTTTTAGTACGCGATATCCATCAACCGCCGCCGCTTCCGCCACTGCTGCTACCGGTTGATTGCCCAGCACCACTGGGTTTGGTGGCAGAAGGCACCGGTCCGTTATCCGTCTTGCCGCCATCCCCACCTTTGGGCAGCGAATCGGCATCCGGATCGGCATTGGTGGCTGGGGACGCCGGCTCACGAGTCTGGCTTGTGCCGTCGTTTGCCGTTGGGGTGGACGTCTCGCCAGCCGCGATCGCGTACAGCGAACTGCCGGACAGCAACGCCGCGAGGGTTAACACCGCGATTTTATGGTTCAACATGGTGGCTCTTCCTTTGCGTGGTGAGTTACAGCATTGGAAGAAGGTGTGCGGCGAAGGTGCGGTGTGTCGGACGAGTGGTCATCACTCGAAAGTCTCGGACCATTTCGATGTCTGAAAACTTCGTAGGAAAACACCCCATGTGGCGAGAGAACTTGCTCCCGCTGGCTTGCGAAGCTGCGCCAAAACCGGATAGTCCGTTTCTCCCAGACATAGCGCACGCCCCGAATTACGACGGATGTGTCGCCGAGCGGGAGCAAGCTACCTTTTCACAGGTGTGCGTATCACGTCCTACAGGTCGGTTGTGGCGGCTGAAATTGCTGCCTAGAGTGAGGTTGTCGCCGACCGCAGTCAGCGATGGGTTTCGCAGCCCTCAGAAGTGACACGTACCGCTAAATGACAACTGTGGCAAAATCCGCCACCGCTTCATTTTATGGCGGCTGTGTGTGGGAGACCTTCGGGTCTGCCGGTTTGACTCTTCTCCGGTCTGCGAACCCGCATACAGCTGCCACCCATTTGTTTCGCAGCAGAAAGGTGGCACTTCCTAATACATTGAAGAGTGCAACCTATGACGATCAAAACACCGCTCCACCACTACGCCCACATGTCCCACCCCGCCACCGAGCACCCCGTCCTCATCATCGACACCAACGCCCCACTACGCGATCTCCACGCCTGCGCTGCCGAACGCCTCGATGCCGTCCTCAAATACCTCGATCTCATTGCCTGCATCCGCCTCCCAGACCACGCCGAACATGACATCAACACCGTGACCAACATCGCCCGGATCATGGTGCAGGATGTGAGTGATGTGTTTCGAGTGATTGAGCAGCGGGGGTTTGATACTTTAAAAATATAATATCCTCTTATAAAAACCGCATAAGTGCGGTTTTTATTCTCAAGCGGTGGCGAGTGCCAGAGCGTCCCGAAAACCATTAGCCAACTACTAAACCAACTCCACTCCCTCTCAGAGCGCCTCCAAGTCGTGAATACCGAGCTTTCTCAAATCCGCCTGAGCAAGCAAGAAGTGTTTGTGCCATAGATTGGGACCACTTCCACCACGATGAGAGGCCTGCCAAGGCTTTGGGGAATCAAGAAAATGCCATACCACACTGTCACGCTCGAGATGATTTATATCTCCTGGAAACAGAAAAGAATTGTACTTCGCAGATAGAGGATGAAAATGCCCTTTCAACGCCTTATTAATTGCACACTGATCGTGATATATCAACTCCACTTCTGGATCCAACACATAACCTATAGCTTTCTGAAGAATAACTTCGGTAGCAGGGTGCTTCAAATCAAATAGCATCACACCTGAGTTCAGGTATTTCTGATTTGATATACCGTGAAGCTTCATTGCTCGCACAACTTTATCTATTTTCCGATCGACTACACCGGACACCGGAAACCCCATCTGATCGACAGCAAACATTGGCATCAGATCGTTGACCACAACTATATCCGCATCCAAATAGATCAACTTACCAAACCCCATACCACACAGCATCTTTATCGCAAACAATCTACCATACGCCATAGACGAAAGTGTTCTGACAGTATGATACCCGTAACGCTCACGACACTTACTGATCTCCGGCATATTATCGTGAATTAAAAGAAACTCTGGCAGCCCCGCAAACTGGGAAACTTTTCCAGATATCATTTCCCAAAAAGATATTTCCGATTCGGGTAGAAACAAAGCAAAAACCGGCTTGATCGCACATTGATTCATTTCTCTGACCACATCAAAAATAGCAACTAAAGCCGGAACTCGGTATAACTTATCCACGCATAGCAGAATGACGTTTTTTGCAACTGGAATTTTCGATAACAGATCAACTCCACTTAAGTCGATACACGAGACAGGCGATAACCCTCTAACATCATCTCCCTTGTGGTAGAGAGAAGATACCGCTGCTCTGCAAGCCATCAAATCAGGAAGACGGTACCACCCCTCAACATCCTCGATATATTCAACGACTTCTTGCGCACTTTTTTCGCTGTCGATCATCCGCAATACGGCCTGCATTTGCCTGTGATAGCAAAACTCAGAGCGGATTAGATATCTCAATAACTTTCTTCCAGTTACGAGATCTCCTATCTCAATATAATAATAAATAATTGAACTTAATAGACAACATGGCAAAAAACAAAACCCGGTATAAAAAGCAATCAACTCACCTGCACAACCAAGTCTATTTTTCTCACAGAGAAAATCAATCCTGACACTAGCAAGGCTAGGTTCCATCATAAAATCCTGAAGAGTTAACTGCGAGAATAATTCTTCCACCGCTTCCTCGCTTTCAACCTCTAAAGCCAGCCTGACTTCCAACGCTTTTAATTTCAGATTAAATGGGCAAACCGCTACTAGATACTTAATTAACGACCTAGGGCAATCAGTTTCCCCCCGTTCCATCAAACCAAAAACCAAATCGACAAGCAAATCTACGTACTCAGGGGCAATTTCAAATAACGGATGGTAAATCAGTTTCACCAAAAACTGATCCGCCCCGTACAAGACTGAGAGCGACAACAAGGACTTGATGGATCCACTATTCGCACACCCATACTTTTTTTCAAGATAGGCAATCACATCATCAACTTCCACGGCATTTAAAGAGCATCTTATGGCAAGAACCTCAAAATCAGATAAATTTTCCAGCGGCGTTTCTTTTTCATAAAAACGATAGTTTTTTTTAGTTAATGCCATCAACCCTTGCAGGTCAACCGCTCTCTGGACAAATTCAATACTATTCATATATCGCTCCTGCTCAGCAGTCACCGATAAACAATTCTTCCCGAGAAAAATTCTTGACCGTAAAACTCAACAGCCAACAAATTAACTCCATCCACTTCAAAACACCGGCCCCGGCATCAATAGCAAGGAGTTGACTAATGCTATTTAAATTTACGACCATGCACACCTGTCACAACTGACAGGTCGCAATAACATTTCGCAATTAATAACTATTTTTTTATACCAACCAGAACTAGATTTTCTGCTGCCATTAAAAGCTCAAAAAAATATTTACGCGCCCTCTTCGCAGCCATCTTCGAACAGAATGCACTTCAATAAATCGTAAAAAAAATCCGACACCAAAATGGCATCGGATTTTTCAAATGTACAACGAGAGCTCAATTGAGCAAGTAACTCAAATATCTAGTATTAAAAATTCGCCGGCGTATTAGCACTAATAATCTCAGCCTCATCCGCCCCGATATTCCGAAACTTATGCGGCAGCGTGGTCGGAAAGTAATACCCATCCCCCGCATTCAACACACTCACCGACCCATCCACAGTCAACTCCACCGTGCCCCGCGTCACCAGCCCACACTCCTCGCCCTCAGCATGCACAATCGGCTCTTCCCCCGAACTCGCACCTGGTGCGTATTGTTCGCGCAGCAAGCGCATCTGGCGGCTGGGCACGGAGGCGCCGATCAGCAGCAGGCGCAGGCCGTGGCGGCCGAGGTCGGGTTGTTCGTTGGCGCGGAAGACGTATTGGTGTTCGCGCGGGGGTTGGTCGAAGGTGAAGAAGTCGGCCAGGGACATCGGTATGCCTTCGAGCAGCTTTTTAAGTGAGCTGACGGAGGGGCTGACGCGATTCTGTTCGATCAGGGAGATGGTGGCATTGGTCACGCCGCTACGCCGGGCCAGCTCGCGCTGGGAGAGTTTGTAGCTTTCGCGTACTAGTTTGAGTCGAGAACCCGTATCCATGACTGCCTTATGTGAGAAGTACTTAGGCTCTGCGCGAAAACTGCCTGCGCGACGATCATGCTGCGTTAAAAACAGGCTCGGAATGCTCATGTAGGGCCCTACACTCCGCTTCCTCGCCTGTTTTTGCCTTGCCTGATCGCCGCTCGGCGGTTCTCGCGCAGACCCACGGGTAATGGGGGTGGGTGGCGGGTGCCGCGCGAGGGGCGCGGATCACGTTGCTCCCGTGTCCCGGAACCGTGAAAGGCGGCTATTAAATCACGTTTGCCGGTGTTGCTCAGCAGGTTCGATGGACGGTGGGGTAAAAGTCCTTCTTGCCTTGGTAATGCAGTTACTGTGGGAGCGAGCCTGCTCGCGATTGGGTGGCACATTCACCATTATTTTTGACTGGATGACCGCCTTCGCGAGCAAGCTCGCTCCCACAGGGTTTGTGGTGTTTCTGTGGGAGGGATGGTGGCTGGGTTGGCCTCATCGCGAGCAGGCTCACTCCTACAATGTGATCTTTGGTGTTTCAGTCGGATTGATGTTGCCTTCGCTGGCCTCTTCGCGAGCAGGCTCGCTCCCACAGTTGGATATCTGGGTGTCAGTGACATCGGTGGTGTTGCTGCAGCATTAAAAAACCGGCGGGGTCTTGGGCCGCCGCCGGGGAGGTAACTTAGATGCCGAAGCGGTCGCGCAGTGAGTAGTAGACGGCGCCGAGGGCGGTGAGTGGTGCGGAGAAGGTGCGGCCGCCGAGCATTGGCATGTGTGGCAAGGAGGCAAAGGCGTCGAAGCGTTCGGCGTCGCCGCGGATCATTTCCGAGATCAGTTTGCCGGCCAGGTGCGAGCAGGTGACGCCGTGGCCGCTGTAGCCTTGCATGTAGTAGGCGTTTTTTTCGATACGGCCGAATTGCGGCATGCGGGACATGGTCAGCAGGAAGTTGCCGGTCCAGCGGTAGTCGATCTTGACGTCTTTGAGCTGCGGGAAGGTCTTGAGGATCTTCGGGCGGATCAGTTGTTCGATGTCGTCCGGTTCACGCGCGCCGTAGACCACGCCGCCGCCGTACAGCAGACGGTTGTCGGCGGTCAGGCGGTAGTAATCCAACAGATAGTTGCAGTCTTCGACGCAGTAGTTGTTGGTGATCAGGCTGCGCGCCTGTTTCTCGGTCAACGGTTCGGTGACGACGATCTGCGAGCCGCACGGCATGCTTTTCGCGGTGACGCGGTTGTCGAGGCCTTGCGGCAAGTAGGCGTTGCCGGCGATCAGCAGGTACTTGGCGCGGACCTGACCTTTGGCGGTGCGCACGACGTTGGGCTCGCCGTATTTGATTTCCACGGCCGCCGATTGCTCGTAGATCTTGCCACCCAAACGTGTGATCGCAGCCGCCTCACCGAGCGCCAGGTTCAGTGGATGCACGTGGCCGCCCTGCATGTCGAGCAGGCCGCCAACGTAAGCATCGGAGCCGACTTCACGACGAATCTCAGCCGCGTCGAGCATCTTCAGGTTGTTGTTGCCGTAACGTTCCCAACCGCGCTTTTGCTCAGCCAGACCATTGAGTTGTTTTTTGTTCATCGCTGCGAAGATGCCGCCCGGGCGGTAGTCGCATTGGATGTCGTATTCCTTGATGCGCGAACGGATGATGTCGGCGCCTTCGAAGATCATGCTGCCGAGGATTTCCGCAGTCTTGTCGCCGTAGCGCTCTTCGATCACGTCGACGTCGCGGCTGTAGGAGTTGACCAGTTGACCACCATTGCGGCCGCTGGCGCCGTAGCCGACTTTGGCCGCTTCCAGCACCGTCACTTTGTAGCCGGCTTCGGTGAGGAACAGTGCCGAGGACAGGCCGGTGTAGCCCGCGCCGATGATGCAGACGTCGCACTCGACCGACTCTTCCAGAACCGGAAAGTCGATGACTTCGTTGCGGGTGGCGGCGTAGTAGCTGTTTACGTGTTGCTGTTTCATACGTTTCTCCGAGGGCCGCCAGACGCTGGCGACCACCGCTGTAATAGAGTCAGAGCTTGATCCAGGTCGCTTTCAGCTCGGTGTACTTGTCGAACGCGTGCAGCGATTTATCGCGGCCGTTACCCGACTGTTTGAAGCCACCGAACGGCGCGGTCATGTCGCCGCCGTCGTACTGGTTGACCCAGACGCTGCCGGCACGCAGGCCACGGGCGAAGGTGTGTGCCTTGCTGAGGTTGCTGGTCCACACGCCGGCGGCGAGGCCGAAGATGCTGTCGTTGGCGATCTGCAGCGCTTCTTCCGCAGTGTCGAAGGTGATCAGCGACAGCACCGGGCCGAAGATTTCTTCCTGGGCGATGGTCATTGCGTTGGTCACGCCGTCGAACAGCGCCGGTTGCACATAGAGGCCACCGGTTTCTTCGAGGGTGCGTTGGCCGCCGGCAATCAGCTCGGCGCCCTGCTCACGACCGATGCTGATGTAGCGCAACACGTTGTCGAGTTGACGCTGATCGACCACGGCACCGACGGTGGTGGCTGGATCGAGTGAATGACCCGGTTTCCAAGCTTGCAGCGCTTCCACCAACAGCGGAATGAACTGCTCGCGGATCGAACGCTCGACCAGCAAGCGCGAACCCGCCGTGCAGACTTCGCCCTGGTTGAACGCAATGGCGCCGGCCGCTGCTTGTGCTGCCGCGCGCAAGTCCGGTGCGTCGGCAAACACCACGTTCGGGCTCTTGCCCCCTGCTTCGAGCCAGACGCGTTTCATGTTGCTTTGGCCGGCATAAATCATCAGCTGTTTGGCAATCGCCGTGGAGCCGGTGAAGGCCAGCACGTCGACGTCCATGTGCAACGCCAACGCCTTGCCGACGGCGTGGCCGAAGCCTGGCAGAACGTTGAACACGCCTTTCGGAATGCCGGCATCCAGTGCGAGCTGGGCGATGCGGATCGCGGTCAGCGGCGATTTTTCCGAAGGTTTGAGAATGAACGAATTGCCCGCTGCCAGCGCCGGGGCGAATTTCCAGCTGGCCATGATCAGCGGGAAGTTCCACGGCACGATTGCCGCAACCACGCCGGAAGGCTCGCGGGTGACGAGGCCGAGTTGGTCGTGCGGTGTGGCGGCGACTTCGTCGTAGATCTTGTCGATGGCTTCGGCGCTCCAGCGGATCGCGTTGGCGGTCGCCGGGATGTCGATGCTCATCGAATCGCTGATCGGTTTACCCATGTCGAGGGTTTCCAGCAGCGCCAGTTCTTCCTGGTTCTGCAGGATCAGATCGGCGAAGCGAATCAGGATGCGCTTGCGCTCGGCCGGGGCTTTTTTCGCCCACACGCCGGATTCGAAAGACTGGCGCGCGACTTCAACGGCGAGGTTGGCATCGGCTTCATCGGTGCTGGCCACGGAGGCGAGGAAACGGCCATCGACGGGGCTCAGGCATTCGAAGGTGTCGCCACTGATGGCCGGGCGGTATTCACCGTTGATGAACGCGCGGGCTTCGATGGTCAGGGACTGGAAGCGTTGTTCCCAGTCGTTGCGGGTCGTTGTCATTGTTGTGGCTCGACAAGGGGGAATGGGGGTGTCGGGGTGTTGTGTCTGGTTTGAGATGGCCGCCCTCACCCTAGCCCTCTCCCGGGGGTAGAGGGGACCGACCGAGTTGTCTTGGGAGATACACCGACCTGAACGACCGAGTCGATTATGGATTCGGTAAAGCAGGTTCAGGTCGCAGAATTTCCCAAGCATCCCCGGGTCAGTCCCCTCTCCCTCCGGGCGGTCCGACGTTTCGGGAGGGTTAGGGTGAGGGGCTCTTCAGCTTTTGAGGGCCTCAGCCAATCACACCGTATGCAGATACCAGTTGTACTCAAGGTCAGAAATCGAGTTCTCAAACTCGGCCAGCTCGCTCTCTTTACACGCGACAAACACGTCGATGTACATCGGGTCGATGTAGCGGGCCATGACCTCGCTGTCGTCCAGCTCACGCAGTGCATCACGCAGGTTGTTCGGCAGGCTCTGTTCGTTCTGCTCGTAGCTGTTGCCTTCCACCGGGGCGCCCGGCTCTATCTGGTTGGTCAGACCGTGGTGAATACCGGCCAGCACCGAAGCCATCAGCAGGTACGGGTTGGCGTCAGCGCCAGCAACGCGATGCTCGATACGCACAGCGTCGGCCGAACCGGTTGGCACACGAACCGCAACGGTGCGGTTGTCGATGCCCCAGCTCGGCGAGTTCGGTACGTAGAACTGCGCGCCAAAGCGGCGGTACGAGTTGACGTTCGGGCAGAGGAACGCCATTTGCGCAGGCAGGGTCTCCAGCACACCGCCGATCGCGTGACGCAGTGCGGCGTTCTGCTCGGGATCCTCGCTGGCGAAGATGTTGTTGCCTTCTTTGTCCAGGATCGAAATGTGTACGTGCAGACCGTTGCCCGCCTGTCCCGGATACGGCTTGGCCATGAAGGTGGTGTCCATCTCGTGGTCGTAGGCGATGTTCTTCACCAGACGCTTGAGCAGGACGGCGTAGTCGCACGCCTTGATCGGGTCGGAGACGTGATGCAGGTTGACTTCGAACTGCGCCGGGGCGCTTTCCTTGACGATCGCGTCAGCCGGGATGCCCTGCTCTTTCGCGCCTTCGAGGATGTCTTGCAGGCAATCGACGTATTCGTCGAGATCGTCGATCAGGTACACCTGAGTCGACACCGGACGCTTGCCGGACACCGGCGAACGTGGCGATTGCGGACGACCGTTCACGTTGTCCTGGTCGATCAGGTAGAACTCGAGTTCGAACGCCGCGCAAATGGTCAGGCCGAGGTCGTCGAATTTGCGTACGACGTTGGCCAGCACTTCACGCGGGTCAGCGAAGAACGGCTGGCCTTCGATCTCGTGCATGGTCATCAGAAGTTGTGCGGTGGGACGCTTCTGCCACGGCTCGATGCTGAGGGTGCCGGGGATCGGGTAGCAGATGCGGTCAGCGTCGCCGATGTCCAGACCCAGGCCGGTGCTTTCCACCGTGGAGCCGTTGATGTCGAGGGCGAAAAGCGAGGCCGGCAGGTTGATGCCTTTCTCGTAAACCTTATGAAGACTGGTGCGTTCGATGCGCTTGCCGCGCACCACACCGTTCATATCCGCAATCAGAAGGTCGACGTACAAAACCTCAGGATATTTCTTAAGGAATGCGTTTGCTTCGTTGAGTTGAACGGTACGCAGAGGGACCGACATGATGCACCTATTTAGCTGTTAATTATTATGTTCACTGCTGTTTCGCCGAGCCAGTCAACCCGAACGGCAAAGTGAAGTCAATAGCGAACACATGGCCGCTCAGGGTTTATTTTTCGGGCTTTTTTTAACACTTGCGTGCCAATACAGGCGCCAGAGCCCCGATAATCATGAAGAGATGATGAACGGCGTTTAGAATTTTTTACATGGCAGTTGTTAATTAAAATCAACGAGGCTAAGCTCCGGAAAAGCTCGTTCAAGTGTCAAACTTCGAGGTGAATAAAAATGGCATTCAAGCCATTGATCGGCGTTACTGCGTGCGTCAAACAGATTGGCCTGCACCCCTATCACATCAGCGGCGACAAGTACGTACGTGCTGTCAGCGTTGGCGCTGAAGGGCTGCCAGTGGTCATTCCTTCCCTTGGCAACCTGACTGAAATCGAAGACCTGCTCGGTCAACTCGACGGTCTGCTGCTGACCGGTTCGCCCTCGAACGTGGAGCCTTTCCACTATCAAGGTCCGGCCAGCGCCCCCGGCACGGATCACGATCCGGCGCGGGATGCCACCACCCTTCCTTTATTGCGTGCAGCCATCGCGGCGGGCGTTCCGGTGCTCGGCATTTGCCGTGGCTTCCAGGAAATGAACGTGGCGTTCGGCGGCAGCCTGCATCAAAAGGTGCATGAGCTGCCGGGCATGCTCGATCATCGTGAAGCCGATAGCCCTGATGTGGCCGTGCAATACGCACCGGCCCATGCGGTGACAGTATTGAGCGGCGGCGTGTTTGAGGCGCTGGAGTTGCCGGGCGAGTTCCAGGTCAATTCGATTCACAGCCAGGGCATCGATCGCCTCGCCCCCGGCCTGCGTGCCGAAGCGGTGGCGCCGGACGGTCTGATCGAGGCGGTCTCGGTCGAGCACAGCCCGACCTTCGCCCTCGGCGTGCAATGGCACCCGGAATGGCAAGTGCTCGACAACCCGAACTACCTGAAGATTTTCCAGGCGTTCGGCGAGGCTTGCCGGCAACGGGCGGCGCGGCGCAACCAGCGCTGATCCAACCCAAGAATACGTAACGATTTACTGCCCCCATGAATATCGGGTGTGCCTGCGCGCATCCGTCATTCGTGAACAGCGACACCCGTAATAACAACAAGTACGACCCAGGCAGCCAGGACGGCGGCGCCGAACAAGCCGGATCGGTACGGGTAATGCCAGTCAGGTAAACGCATTTCCCCTGTGGGAGCGAGCCTGCTCGCGAAAGCGGTGTATCAGCAAACAATGATGTCGACTGACACTCCGTATTCGCGAGCAGGCTCGCTCCCACAGGTTCTGCGCCAGAGCTGACAGGCATCCCGTACAGGCTTGCAATCCACTTAAGCCCGGCCACATTGGCCCGGCGAACGAAACCTGTTGGGAGTTTCACATGGCAAACGCCTCCAGCACTTACAGGAAGGCACTTGAAGGTCATCAGCAACCGAAAAAGGTGCTGGTGAAAGTCGATCGTGTCACCAAGAAGTTCGACGAAACCGTGGCCGTGGACGATGTGTCCCTGGAGATCCATCAGGGCGAAATCTTCGCCCTGCTCGGTGGCTCCGGTTCGGGCAAATCGACCCTGCTGCGCATGCTCGCCGGGTTCGAGCGTCCGACCGAAGGGCGGATTCTGCTCGACGGCGTGGACATCACCGACATGCCGCCGTACGAGCGGCCGATCAACATGATGTTCCAGTCCTACGCGCTGTTCCCACACATGACCGTCGCGCAGAACATCGCCTTCGGCCTCAAGCAAGACCGTTTGCCGGCCAGCGAAATCGATGCCCGCGTCGATGAAATGCTGCGCCTTGTCCACATGACTCAATACGCCAAACGCCGTCCGCACCAGTTGTCCGGTGGTCAGCGTCAGCGCGTCGCCCTTGCCCGCTCGCTGGCCAAGCGTCCGAAGCTATTGCTGCTCGACGAGCCAATGGGTGCGCTGGATAAAAAGCTGCGTTCGCAGATGCAACTGGAGCTGGTACAGATCATCGAACGCGTTGGCGTGACCTGCGTGATGGTGACTCACGACCAGGAAGAAGCCATGACCATGGCCGAGCGCATCGCGATCATGCACCTCGGTTGGATCGCGCAGATCGGCAGCCCGGTCGACATTTATGAAGCGCCGGTCAGCCGCATGGTTTGCGAGTTCATCGGCAACGTGAACGCCTTCGACGGCACCGTGGTGGAAGACCTCGAAGGTCACGCGATCATCCACAGCCCGGACTTGCAGCAGAAGATCTACGTCGGTCACGGCGTCAGCACTTCGGTACAGGACAAGTCGGTCACCTACGCGATCCGTCCGGAAAAAATGCTCGTCAGCACCACCCAACCCGAGTTCCGCTACAACTGGTCCGAAGGCAAGGTGCATGACATCGCCTACCTCGGCGGTCACTCGGTGTTCTACGTCGAACTGCCCGGCGGCAAAATCGTCCAGTCGTTCATGGCCAACGCCGAACGCCGTGGTGCGCGTCCGACCTGGGACGACAAAGTCTACGTCTGGTGGGAAGACGACAGCGGCGTGGTACTGCGCTCATGAAAACCTTCAATCAGCAATTCCTGCGCCTGGTGCCCAGCGGGCGAAAACTGGTGATCGGCATTCCGTTCATCTGGCTGTTCCTGTTCTTCATGCTGCCGTTCTTTCTGGTGATGAAGATCAGCTTCTCGGAAGCCGCGCTGTCGATCCCACCGTACTCGGAGATCTACACCTACGCCGAACAGAAATTCCAGCTGCTGCTGAATATCGGCAACTACACCCTGCTCGGCGAAGACGAGCTGTACCTGTCGGCGTATCTCGGTTCGCTGAAGGTCGCGGCACTGAGCACGATGATGTGCCTGCTGATCGGTTTCCCGATGGCCTACGCGATCACCAAGACCGGCAAGGAAACGCAAAACGTCCTGCTGCTGTTGATCATGATGCCGACCTGGACCGCGATCCTGATCCGCGTTTACGCGTGGATGGGCATCCTCAGCAACAACGGTTTGCTCAACGCGTTTCTGATGTGGACGGGGCTGACCGATCACCCGATCGAGATCCTCAACACCAACACCGCCGTGTATATCGGCGTGGTTTATGCCTATTTGCCGTTCATGGTGTTGCCGCTGTACGCCAACCTGGTGAAGCACGATGGCAGTCTGCTGGAAGCCGCGCAGGATCTTGGCTCGAGCAACTTCAACAACTTCTGGAAAATCACCGTGCCGCTGGCCAAGAACGGCATTATTGCCGGCTGCATGCTGGTGTTCATTCCGGTGGTCGGCGAGTTCGTCATCCCTGAACTGTTGGGTGGCCCGGAGACGCTGATGATCGGTCGTGTGCTGTGGCAAGAGTTCTTCAATAACCGCGACTGGCCGGTGGCGTCTGCGCTGGCGGTGGTGATGCTGTTGATCCTGATTGTGCCGATTCTGCTGTTCAACCGCAGCCAGGCCAAAGAGATGGAGGCACGGGGATGAAACGCTTCGGTTTTTCCAAGTTCATGCTGATCTTCGGTTTGATGTTCATTTATCTGCCGATGCTGATTCTGGTGATCTACTCGTTCAACGCATCGAAACTGGTGACGGTGTGGGGTGGCTGGTCGGTAAAGTGGTACGTCGGTTTGCTCGACAACACGCAACTGATGGGCTCGGTGGTGCGCTCGCTGGAAATCGCCTGCTACACCGCGATTGCCGCCGTTGCATTGGGCACCCTCGCCGCTTTCGTGCTGACGCGCGTCACGCGCTTCAAGGGTCGCACGCTGTTTGGTGGTCTGGTCACCGCGCCGTTGGTGATGCCGGAGGTGATCACCGGTCTGTCGCTGTTGCTGCTGTTTGTGGCGATGGCGCAGTTGATCGGCTGGCCGCAGGAACGTGGCATCGTCACGATCTGGATCGCCCACACCACGTTTTGTGCCGCTTATGTGGCGGTGGTAGTCTCCGCCCGCCTGCGCGAACTGGATCTGTCGATCGAAGAAGCGGCGATGGATCTCGGTGCGAAGCCGTTCAAGGTGTTTTTCCTGATCACCATTCCAATGATCGCGCCGTCGCTGGCGGCGGGCGGGATGATGTCGTTCGCCTTGTCGCTGGATGACCTGGTGTTGGCCAGCTTCGTCTCCGGCCCGGGGTCCACCACCCTGCCGATGGAAGTTTTCTCGGCGGTGCGTCTGGGCGTGAAGCCCGAGATCAACGCTGTGGCGAGTCTGATTCTGCTGGCGGTTTCCTTGGTGACCTTCCTGGTCTGGTACTTCGGCCGCAAGGCAGAAGCCAACCGCAAAAAAGCGATTCAGGAAGCGATGGATCAGACGGCGAATGAGTCGTGGCAGCAACCGCAACAAGCCGCCACCGCTTGACCGGTAGGAGCTGCGGCACGCTGCGATCTTTTGATCTTGATGTAAAAGATCAAAAGATCGCAGCCTCGTTTCACTCGACAGCTCCTACACAAATGTAGTCAGCCCCTCGGTCAGTCCCCTCTCCCCTTGGGAGAGGGTCAGGGTTAGGGGGCTTTGCGTAATGTGAATAAAAAGAATGGAGTTGTACCGATGAAAATGTTTGGCAGGACTCTGCTGACACTGTCCTTAATGGGCGCAATGGTCATGGGCGCCCAGGCCAACGACAAGGTGCTGCGCGTTTACAACTGGTCCGATTACATCGCGCCGGACACCGTCAAGAAGTTCGAAGACGAGACCGGCATCCGCGTGACCTACGACGTCTTCGACAGCAACGAAACCCTTGAGGCGCGCTTGCTGGCGGGCAAATCCGGCTACGACCTGGTCGTGCCGTCGAACAGTTTCCTGGCCAAGCAGATCAAGGCCGGCGTCTATCAGACGCTGGACAAATCGAAGCTGCCGAACTGGAAGAATCTCAACCCGGTGCTGCTGAAAAACGCCGCCGCCAGTGACCCGGACAACGCCCACGCGTTCCCGTACATGTGGGGCTCGATCGGCATCGGTTTCAACCCGGCCAAGGTCAAGGAAGTGCTCGGCGCCAATGCCCCGACCAATTCCTGGGACTTGCTGTTCAAGCCGGAAAACGCTGAAAAACTCAAAGCCTGCGGCATCAGTTTCCTCGACTCGCCGACCGAAATGATCCCGGCCGCCCTGCACTATCTGGGCTACCCGGTGAACGACAAGGACACCGCGCACATCAAGGAAGCCGAGGCGCTGTTCATGAAGATCCGCCCGAACGTGGCGTATTTCCATTCCTCGAAATACATCTCCGATCTGGCCAACGGCAACATCTGTGTAGCGGTCGGTTACTCCGGCGACGTGCTGCAAGCCAAGGCCCGCGCCGTGGAATCGGGCAACAACGTGGTGATCGATTACAGCATTCCCAAGGAAGGCGCCGGCAGCTTCTACGACATGGTCGCGATCCCGCGCGATGCCGCCAACGTCGAGAACGCTTACCTGTTCATGGACTTCCTGATGCGCCCGGACATCATCGCCGAGATCACCAACAGCAATGGCTACAGCAACGCCAACGCGGCGGCTACACCATTGGTGGATGAAGCGATCCGCAACGATCCGGGTTCGTACCCGTCGCAAGCGGTGATGGCGACGTTGTACGCGGTGCCGGATCAGCCGATTGCCACACAGCGAATCATGACCCGTGGCTGGACCCGGGTGAAACTCGGTAAATAGGACAAGCGAAAATCCAAATGTGGGAGCGAGCTTGCTCGCGAAAGCGGTGGGTCAGGCCATGCAGATGTTGAGTGAGCCGACGCCTTCGCGAGCAAGCTCGCTCCCACAGGGACGGTGTTGACTCGAAAAATCATTGATTTCCCGTTCACGCAGCGCCTTACCACCGCTGCACCCTGCCATGAACGGCCTCACCTGGCTCCCTCGGTTCAGGTGAATTCTCAGGCGCCCTCGGGCGCCTTTTTTTGTGCCTTCACATCAGCGACCAGTCTTGAAGAATCCGATAGCGGCCCTTGTGTGATTCAAACAAGGCGAAGCGTTCAGCACGCAGGAAAAACTCCGGCGGCGTAGCGGATTCCGGCTCCGGCGCACGGTACTCACGGGACAACGTCAGATGCGGGCGAAACTCGCGTGGCGTCTCTTCAAAGCCAAACGGCAACATCGCCTGCTCCAGTGCATAAACCAACCGCAACAAAGCCTGCGGTGCCTGCTCCGGCGCCAGCGACAACACCCCGGCGCGATGCCAGACCTGCAGACGATCCAGCGCAATTTTCAATGGCTCACCCGGCGTACGCACTTGTCCGGCCGCCTCGCAGACTTCGTTGATCTGCGCTAATGGCACCGCGCCGAGAAACAGCAGCGTCAGATGAAAGTTGTCCGCCGGCACGGGCTTACCGGTTCGCAAGCCCAGATCCGCTCGCCATTGGGCAATCGCCTTGCGTTGCGCCGGCGGGCAATCGAGGGCGAAAAACAGTCGCTTCGCTTCATCGGTCATGGCCCTGCTCCCTTGCTCATCATGATCAGCCGGATTCTACACAGCCTGACCGGACGACTCGTGACAGCTAGCTATAGTTCAAGGATTGCCATCAAACGGAGGCCGCCATGCGCGAGATCCTCAGCAAAGAACCGTGGTGGGCCCGACCGCCGCAACCCGGGCAGGATGAGAAGGAAGTGGAATGGGGCTGGCTGGTGCATTACAGCGAGGGTGAGCCGCGTTTCGAATTCGTCCGTGAACGCCCGACGGACGAGCAGATCCGCGACCGCAAAAGCTGCCGCATCACCCCCTCTGCCGAGTGATCACAGCCAGTGACCACTAATCCTGTGGGAGCGAGCCTGCTCGCGAAAGCGGAGTTTCAGTGACCTTTTTGTTGACTGACACACCGCATTCGCGAGCAGGCTCGCTCCCACAGGGTTTTGTGGTGAAGCATGAATCTTGCCCATTCAAAAATCGGGTTCAGGACTCAAGAATATTTTTAAAGCCGCCAAAGATCATCCGTTGACCATCAAACCCCATCGGGTTGACGTCCGGTTGCATGCGCGGGTCTTCCATCATTTTTGCCATGCCGGCATCACGGGTGGCTTTGTCTGGCCAGATCAGCCAGCCGGACGACACCGTTTCGCCTTCCTTGAGTTTGACCGCCATCGGGAATGACGTGACCTTGCCCTCCGGCACGTCATCGCCCCAGCACTGCATCACTTCCTGTGCACCGTATTCCTTGAACAGTTTCGCCGCGATTTCACAGTGCTTTTTGTACTGCTCAAGGTTGGCAGTCGGCACCGGCGCTACGAAAATATCGATGTAAGCCATGATCACTCTCCTTGCACGTTGGGTTCGATCTGCTGATTGGTCGATTGCGGCGGTTGCCAGTCGACACGGTTCACGCCCAAGCCGACCGACGGTTCATCGCCCCCACCCAGATTGCGCTCGACCTGCCCGGCCATGTGCAGGGTACCGGCCATGACGCCGGTGGTCGGGTTCTGCACCAGTTTCAGCCAAGCCTTGTCGAAGGTGCTGCCCAGACTGCTGCGGATCAGCGCTTCACTGTCCGGCCGGTCATTGGCCTGGATGATCGCGCGAATGCCGGCCACACCGACCGAAATCAGTCCGCCAGCCAGTTTTCCGGCCGCTGCTGCGACTGCGCTGGCAGCCCCACGCGGGGCCATTTCCGCTTCCATCCGCTGACTGGCGCGTTTGGCCACCGGGGCCATGCCGGCATCCGTCGAGCCAATCCCCTTTGAGCCACCCTCGGTGTGAATCTTGTCGATCAGCGCGGCATAGGCCGGCAAGGTGTTCAACGGTTCCGTACTGATGACCTGAAACAACGAAGC
This sequence comes from Pseudomonas fluorescens, assembly GCF_902497745.1. Lineage (GTDB taxonomy): Bacteria > Pseudomonadota > Gammaproteobacteria > Pseudomonadales > Pseudomonadaceae > Aquipseudomonas > Aquipseudomonas fluorescens_BM. Next base: position 215,208 of record NZ_CABVHJ010000006.1, on the reverse strand, counting down.
GTCCCGCGCCGGCGGCGGGCCCAGCGCGATGGCAGGGACTTTCTGCAAGCGTCCATTGAGCTGACCAACGGGCACGCCATGACGCTGGGCGATGAGCGGCATCTGCTGTGCCATCAGTTGCGCGTAGAACGCCGTGGCCTGCCCGAGGATCGCATCCGGATCAATCTCCACCGCCACCGGCGCCAGCACCCTTTCCTGATATTGCTCAAGCAGATACGCCGCCAGGCGCTTGGCCGACGCGTCCTGCTCGCCACCGGCATTGATCGTGTACCAACTGACCTTCATCGACAGCCATTCCTGGGTCCAGTAGCTGCTGAACCACGGGATGAAATTTTCTTCAGTTTGCTGATAGACCCGAGTGCGCCAATGTTCCATCGAACCACGGGCAAAGACTTTGACTTGCTCGGTGGACTGCTGCGAAGCGCTGACGATTTCCCGGTCGATCTGCTGCCAGGTGGCCGGCGAGACAAACACGGCCTGCGGCGCCGACACCGGCGCCCGCGCCGAAGTGGCGCAGCCGGCCAGCAACAACAGTGCGGCGACGAGCAGCGCACGCGGGTTCACGGTGGCGGTTTCCTTTCAACAAGGAGGAGTCAGATTTGAGTATAGGTGTGGGCGTCGGACCATTTGTCCGCTATCGCGAAAACACTGTAGATCCCCTGTGGGAGCGAGCTTGCTCGCGAATGCGGTGTATCAGACACATATGAATCGACTGGCTCGACGCCTTCGCGAGCAAGCTCGCTCCCACAGTGGTCTGCGACAACCATCACTGCCATCGATATTCACCATCGCCACGATTGCCTTCCGCCCACCGCCCATGAAAGGCACGATTAGCCCATCCGAAACACAACGAGGAGTTCACAGCATGATTCACACCCACGTCATACTCTCCGTGAGTTTCCCGGTGTTCGGCAGCAACTATTACGACCAGCACGCCGTGTCGCACAGAGCTCAGGCACTGGTGTTCAACGAAGATTTCGAAGATCTGCTGATGCCCGCCGCGAGCAATCATTTCAGCAATGAAGTGGTCGGCCTCAACGATCAGTTCCGTTTTCTGAGCGACATTCTCGCCACCCATTTGCTGGACATCGAGGCCTCTGTGCCTGCGCGATCCAGCGTCCGGGCGAGCGCTCACTTTTAATTGCAACACGCACAAAAAAGCCCACTGGCCGTATCGGCGCAGTGGGCTTTTTCACATCAGGACGGCGACGCTCAGGGCTTCCAGCACTCAGCGAAACGCGAGCAAACGTTGTACTGCGCATCCATTTCGGCCAAACGGTCGAAATGGCGCCGGACGGCTTCGCGCATGGCATCCTTGGAGGACTGCAAATAGTACTGGATCATGGCGGTCTCCATTTCGGTCGGCGCGGTATTGCCGCGTTTACCGGAGGTACCGTCGAGGGTGGACCATTCCTTCAAGCGCTTGTCGTCGACACTGCGCAAGCGCTTGCGGTACTCGGCGCTGGAGCGGGTCATCGCCTCGCTGGCAACAGCCTCGGTTTCATTGTCGAATTCAAGCATGTTCTGGCGGTAAAGCGTCCAATACTCATCCGGCATGTCAAAGCCCATTCTGGCCTTGCGCTCGCGGACCAATGCATCGATTTTATCCCCGGTAACGCTCGCCGAAGTCGGCTTCTGGGGATCAGACTTCATCGCCACAAAGAGACTGGCATCGACAATGCGGTCGATCATCACCGTGCGCTCCGGCGTGTCCGGCAGCGATTCCAGCGGCTTTGGAAAGAGCGGACTAAGCCCCACACACGCTGCCGGCGGGTTGTGATCTAACGGGATGACCGTGCGCACATCTTTACCGCCAATGCGCTCCAAATGACGCAACGATGTGATGCACTGGGACTTGGTGACATCAAGGGTGACTTCGTATTCATTGCCACGCTTGGGGGTAAAGGAAAAGCTTGAACCGCAAACCGCGTAGCCGACCTGTGTATTGACGCTCAGATACGCTTCCTGCTCGGGTTTGAGCTTGAACTCAAGATAACCACGAGCCTTTTCCGGCGGCGCAACGATCATTCCCACGCGCCGATTGCTGTCGCGAAGAAGCAGATTATTGAGGATGCCGGTGGTCAGGCCATCGCAATGCTGCGCGTCAAAATAGTTCATCGTGGCGTTATCGGTATTAGCGACAAACCGCACTTTGGCGGCGTCTGGGTCGGTTGCATCCGGGTAAGTGCCGGTGATACTGCAACCCGACAGCAACGTGCAGGACAGCACCGTGCCCGCCAGTGTCATCGCGAAGCGTAGCGGAGAAGCAAAGGACATGATCTTCCTTGACGAGGCAGTAAAAAGGCGCACATGCTACTAAATTGCCATCACTGCGTCCATCCACGTATCAAATCAACATTAGCCCGTCCCTGGGCTGCGGATTCAATCAATCATCATCCCGATCACGGTAGTAACGACGCCCGTCGCGACGATCATCGCGGTCGTCCCAGCGCCGGTCATGGTCGTAATTGCGGCCATGATCGCGGTCGTAATGCCGGCCATGGCGGTGGTCATCATCAAAATCCGCGACACAGCCACCTAGCATTACGGCGGCGGTCACGGTCAGCAGCATCGTTGTTGCGCGCTTCATTCAACACTTCCCTAAAACCAAGGTCTTGACGACGGAATCGGCCACGCTGCCCGAGCCTTCTGGAGCGGTGCGTGCAGCCGCAGATACGACCGGGCAAAACGCCGTTGATTCAATGGCCACTAGCGACCGTTTGTCGCCCCGTCCTCGCAGCCCGAGCGGCGGCGAAATGCCACCTATACTGCTTGCAACCTAGCCCCACGCAATGGATCTGCGCCCTCAATAACAACAAGCAGAGGTGGACCATGGTCTGGCAGCAAATTTACGACCCGTTCGGCAACCCGGTGATCTCCACGCTCATGGCCGCCGTACCGGTGGTGGTGATGCTCGCAGCGCTGGCGTTCTTTCATGTCAAAGCGCATCTCGCGGCGCTGCTGGCGCTCGCGTCCGCCCTGCTGATTTCGATTTTTGCATTCGGCATGCCGGCGAGCATGGCCGGTTCCGCCGCGTTGTTTGGTGCAGCGAATGGCTTGTTGCCGATCGGCTGGATCGTCCTCAACATCATTTTTCTGCATCGCCTGACCACCGAGAACGGTTCGTTCAAAGTCCTGCAGGATTCCCTCGCGCGGATCACCGATGACCGTCGTTTGCAGTTGCTGCTGATCGCCTTCTGCTTCGGTGCATTTTTCGAAGGCGCGGCCGGGTTTGGCACGCCGGTGGCGGTGACCGGGGCGATTCTGATTGGTCTCGGTTTTTCGCCGCTGGCCGCGTCCGGTCTGGCGTTGATCGCCAACACCGCGCCGGTGGCATTCGGCGCACTGGGCACGCCGATCATCACCTTGGCCAAAGTCACCGGTCTGGATGAAATGGAACTGTCGATGATGGTGGGTCGGCAGTTGCCGTTTTTCTCGGTACTGGTGCCGTTCTGGCTGATCTGGGCCTTCGCCGGGTGGCGCAAGATGCTCGAGATCTGGCCGGCGATTCTGGTGGCCGGCGTCAGCTTCGCGATCCCGCAATTTCTGGTGTCGAACTACCACGGGCCGATGTTGGTGGACGTGATCGCCGCGCTGATTTCCATGGCGTGTCTGACGCTGTTTTTGAAGGTGTGGAAACCGGCGACCATTCACACCTCCGCTGCGCTTTCGGGGCGCGTAGACAACTCCAAGGTCGATGAAGAAAAAATCACTGCCAGCGCCGCGTTCAGTGATCAGGCGCGCCCGGCGGTGATGCGCGCGTGGATGCCGTGGATCATCCTCACCGTGTTCGTGTTTGCCTGGGGCACGCAGGGCTTCAAGAATATGTTCGACACCCGTCCGGTGATTGACCCGGTCACTCAATCGGCCAAGCTTGATCCCGCCGGCAAACCGCTGCGCGAGGCCAACCCGATTTTTGCCCCGGCGGTGACGTTCACCAGCCTGCACCTGCAAATCGAAAAAGTACCGCCGGTGGTCGCGGCGCCGAAAGCTGAGGAAGCGGTGTACAAGTTCACTTGGCTGACCGCCACCGGCAGCGGGATTCTGCTGGCAGCGATTGTCGGCGGTTTGCTGATGGGCTATTCGATTCCGCAACTGATCAAGCAATACCTGCGCACGTTGTGGGTGGTGCGGTTTTCGCTGATCACCATTGCGGCGATGCTGGCGCTGGGGTTTCTCACGCGCTACTCGGGACTCGATGCGACCATGGGCCTGGCATTTGCCGCGACGGGAATTTTCTATCCGATGTTCGGCACCTTGCTCGGTTGGCTGGGTGTGGCGTTGACCGGTTCGGATACGGCGTCGAACGTGTTGTTTGGCGGCTTGCAGCGGGTCACCTCGGAACAGCTCGGGATCAGTCCGGTGCTGATGGCGGCAGCGAACAGTTCGGGTGGGGTGATGGGCAAAATGGTCGATGCACAATCGATCGTGGTCGCCTCCACCGCGACCCGCTGGTACGGGCATGAGGGCGAGATTCTGCGCTACGTGTTCTTCCACTCGATTGTGCTGGCGATTCTGGTCGGCGGACTGGTGACGTTGCAGGCGTATGTGGCGCCGTTTACGCATATGGTGGTTGGCTCACATTAGACAGGCAGAATCCATTCCAGTGTGGGAGCGAGCTTGCTCGCGAAGGCGTCCGGTCTGCCAATGAAGATATTGGCTGTGCCGGCCTCTTCGCGAGCAGGCTCGCTCCCACAATGGCTGAGTGACGCTCTATGGATTGATGAACTGTGCACATAACTCTATAGCGAAAATCCGCAAAAACCTTTTCCTCTCTCCAGCAGTCACTCCTTAACGAGACCGGCGATAACGCTGGCTGCCCGCTTGGGCCATCTATGACCCTGCTGCCCTGATGAAGAGAGAAAAGGAATCGAACCATGACGATTTCCCGACGCGGATTTCTGATCCTCGGCGCCGTGACCGCCACCGCCTTCGCGATGCCGCCGTTTATCAGCCTCAAGGCCTACGCGGCCAATCTGGAGCAACCGGCCATGAGCACAGTGACGATCAACGTTAACGGCAAGCCGTGTGCGCTTGACGTCGACACCCGCACCACCCTCCTCGATGCCCTGCGCGAACACCTGCAACTGACCGGCAGCAAAAAAGGCTGCGACCACGGCCAGTGCGGCGCCTGCACGGTGATCGCCGATGGTCGACGGATCAATTCCTGTCTGACTCTGGCAGTGATGCACGAAGGCAGCGAGATTACTACCATCGAAGGCCTCGGCATGCCCGACAATCTGCACCCGATGCAAGCCGCGTTCATCAAGCATGACGGCTATCAGTGCGGCTATTGCACACCGGGGCAGATCTGCTCGGCAGTGGCGGTGATCAAGGAAATCCGCGATGGCATTCCCAGCCATGTCAGTGAAAGCCTCACCGAGGCGCCGCAGTTGATCGCCAGTGAGTTTCAGGAACGCATGAGCGGCAATATCTGCCGCTGCGGCGCCTACTCGAACATCATCGAAGCCATCACGGAAGTCGCGGAGGTACCGGCATGAGACCGTTCAATTACAGCCGCGCCGACTCCCCCGCCGCAGCCGCCGCACAAGCTGCGCAAGTTCAAGGCGCACGTTTCATCGCTGGCGGCACCAATCTGCTCGACCTGATGAAACTCGACATCGAAACCCCGCTGCACCTGATCGATGTCAATCACCTCGGCCTGGATCAGATCGAAGCCACCCCCGAAGGCGGATTGCGCATCGGCGCGCTGGTGCGCAATACCGATCTGGCTGCCGACGCGCGCGTGCGCAAAGACTACGCCCTGCTCTCCCGCGCCCTGCTCGCCGGGGCGTCCGGGCAGTTGCGCAACATGGCCACCACCGCTGGCAACCTGCTGCAACGCACGCGCTGCCCGTATTTCTACGACACCCATCAGGCCTGCAACAAACGCCAACCCGGCAGCGGTTGCGCAGCGATTGGCGGGGTCAGTCGGCAGTTGGGCATCATCGGCGTCAGCGACGCGTGCATCGCCACACACCCGAGTGACATGGCGATCGCCATGCGTGCCCTTGATGCGCAGATTGAAACAGTGAAACCGGATGGCACGACCCGCAGCATCGCCATGGCTGATTTTCATCAATTGCCCGGCACCACGCCGAACATCGAAACCAGCCTCACACCCGGCGAATTCATCACCTCGGTGACATTGCCCGCGCCAGTCGGCGGCACTCACGTTTATCACAAGGTGCGAGATCGCTCGTCCTATGCGTTTGCGCTGGTCTCGGTCGGTCTGATCCTGCAAAAGGACGGCAGTGGCCGCATCGCCGTCGGCGGTATCGCACCGAAACCATGGCGGGTTGATGCCGCCGAAGCATTGCTGCCCAAGGGCGCCAAAGCGGTCAGTGAACGCCTGCTCGACGGTGCCACGCCGACCCACGACAACCAATTCAAACTGACCCTGGTCGAGCGCACGCTCGGTTCGGTGTTGGCGCAAGCGAGGGATGAAGCATGAAATTCGACACGCCCGCCACCACCAACCCGATCGACCAGTTGAAGGTCATCGGCCAACCCACCGACCGCATCGAAGGCCCGCTGAAAACCAGCGGTCAGGCGCCTTACGCCTATGAGCAGCATGAAGCGGTGGCCAATCAGGCTTACGGTGTCATGGTCGGCTCGGCCATCGCCAAGGGCCGCATCAACAATATCGATCTTGAACAGGCGAAAGCCGCGCCCGGTGTGCTGGCCATCGTTACCGCCGCCAACGCCGGCAAGCTCGGCAAGGGCAAATACAACGCCGCGCATTTGTTGGCCGGGCCGGAGATTCAGCACTATCACCAGGCTGTTGCGCTGGTGGTTGCCGAGACCTTTGAACAGGCGCGCGCCGCTGCGCAAATGGTCAAGGTCGACTACGTCGCGGCCAAAGGCGAATTCGATCTGGCCAGCGTGCGCGACCAAGGCGTCGAGCCGAAAGACGAACTGCCCGACGTCAGCCACGGTGATTTCGCCAAAGCGTTCACCGCCGCGCCGGTGCAGTTCGACCAGACCTACACCACGCCGGATCAGTCCCACGCGATGATGGAGCCGCACGCCACACTGGCGGCATGGAAAGGCGATCAACTGACCTTGTGGACATCCAATCAAATGATCGCCTGGAGCGTCGGTGACATCGCCACGACGCTCGGCTTACCCAAGGAAAAGGTGCGGCTGATTTCGCCCTACATTGGCGGTGGTTTCGGCGGCAAACTGTTCGTGCGCGCCGATGCGATCCTTGCCGCCCTCGGTGCGCGGATGGCTGGCAGGCCGGTGAAGGTCGCCCTCGCCCGCCCGCAGATCGCCAACAACACCACCCACCGCCCGGCGACGATTCAGCGCATTCGCATGGGCGCGACAGCGGACGGCAAACTCACGGCGATTGCCCACGAGGGCTGGTCGGGCAACTTGGCTGAAGGCAAGGTCGAGGTCGCGGCGCAACCGAGTCAGTTGCTGTACGCCGCCGAGAACCGGCAGGTCAGCATGCGTCTGGCGCCGCTGGATCTACCCGAAGGCAACGCCATGCGTGCGCCCGGCGAAACCCCGGGGCTGATGGTGCTGGAAATTGCCATGGACGAGATGGCCGAACAGCTCAAACTCGATCCGATCCAGTTCCGCATTCTCAACGACACACAAGTCGACCCGGTGAAAACCGAGCGGCCGTTTTCGCAGCGGCGCCTGATCGAATGCCTGCAGACCGGTGCCGAGAAATTCGGCTGGGACAAGCGCAATGCGCAACCGGGAACACGTCGAGAAGGTCGCTGGCTGATCGGTATGGGTGTCGCGGCGGCAATCCGCAACAACCTGCTGGTCAAGTCCGGTGCGCGGGTGCGGCTGGAGCGCGACGGCAAGGTCACGGTGGAAACCGACATGACCGATATCGGCACTGGCAGTTACACGATCATTGCGCAAACCGCCGCCGAAATGATGGGGGTTGGCTTGAAGGATGTGAGCGTGCATCTGGGCGATTCGAGCTTCCCGGTGTCGGCAGGTTCCGGCGGGCAATTCGGTGCCAACTGCTCGACCGCCGGGGTGTACGCCGCGTGCATGAAACTGCGTGAAGCGGTGGCGGGCAAGTTGGGCATGGCGGCGGATCAGGCGGAGTTTGTCGACGGTCAGGTACAGGTCGGCAGCAAGAGCGTGCCGTTGCGCAATGCGGCTGAAGGCGGCGCACTGGTCGGCGAGGACAGCATCGAGTTCGGTGATCTGGCCGAGAAATATCAGCAGTCGACGTTTGGTGCGCATTTCGTCGAGGTCGCGGTGGATGCGGCGACCGGTGAAGTGCGGGTGCGCCGCATGTTGGCGGTGTGCGCGGCCGGGCGGATTCTCAACCCGAAAGCGGCGCGCAGTCAGGTGATCGGCGCGATGACCATGGGCGTCGGTGCGGCGTTGATGGAAGAGTTGGCGGTGGACAAGACGCTGGGGTTTTTCGTCAATCATGATCTGGCCGGGTATGAGGTGCCGGTGCATGCCGACATCCCGCATCAGGAGGTGATTTTCCTTGATGAGACGGATCCGGTGTCTTCGCCGATGAAGGCCAAGGGGGTTGGTGAGTTGGGGATTTGCGGGGTCAGTGCGGCGGTGGCGAATGCGATTTACAACGCTACGGGGGCTAGGGTGCGGGAGTATCCGGTTACGCTGGACAAGATTCTGTCGTCGTTGCCGGAGATGATGTGATGACCCGTTAAAAGCCCCTCACCCTAGCCCTCTCCCAGAGGGAGAGGGGACCGATTGGGGGATATTCAGGAGCTGCGCCGACTTGAACGTCCTGCTGTGAATCCATAATTGACACAGCACTTTCAGGTCGATGGATAGCGTTTTGCTGTGAATCCGTAATCGCCTCGGTCTCTCAGGTCGATGTATGACGCAAGACACTGCGGTCGGCTCCCTCTCCCTCCGGGAGAGGGCTGGGGTGAGGGAAATTGGCGAATTTCACCGATCTGAAAGCTCAAATGTGAATCCATAATCGACCCGGTCTCTCAGGTCGATGGATAACGCCAGACACCTCGGTCGGCCCCCTCTCCCTCCGGGAGAGGGCTGGGGTGAGGGAAGCGCTTCACTCGGTACCCGGATACTGCTCGGCACTCACCTGCTCCATCCAATCCACTACTTTGCCATCCAACACTTCGGCAATAGCGATATGGGTCATCGCCGTGTTCGGCGCCGCGCCGTGCCAATGCTTGGCCCCCGGCGCGATCCATACCGTATCGCCTGGACGAATCTCACGCACCGGCTGCCCCCACTCCTGCACAAACCCGGAACCGGCCGTGACGATCAATGTCTGCCCCAACGGATGCGTATGCCACGCAGTACGTGCGCCCGGCTCGAATGTGACTGTCGCACCACTGACTCGCGCGTCTTCAGTGCCTTTGAACGGCGCATCAACCCGCACTATGCCGGCGAACCAGTCCGCCGGGCCTTTCGCCGAAGGTTGCGAACCATTGGGCGTGACCGTCACACGCGGGGATTCATTGGCCTGCACCTCACCTGCCAGCAGGGAAAGGGTCAACGCAGAAGCGGCAATCGGGTTCATGGCAATTCCTCCAGATAATCAATGCCACTACTTTACTCAGCCGAACTCTTCCGATAATCGACTAGAATTCAAAAAAACTTATGCAGGACACTCATCAATGCTTCGGGAAAACGCCACCGATCTGCTCGCCTTCCTCGCCGTGGCCCGCGAGCGCAGTTTCACCAAAGCTGCCGCCAAACTCGGCGTCTCTCAATCGGCACTGAGCCATACCATCCGCGCACTCGAAGCGCGTTTAGGCCTGCGCCTGCTGACCCGCACCACCCGCAGCGTCTCGCCCACCGAAGCCGGCGAACACCTGCTGCAAACCATCGGCCCACGCTTCGAAGAAATCGAACTGGAACTCGCGGCCCTGAGCAACCTGCGCGACACACCGGCGGGCAAGATCCGCATCAACGCCACCGACCATTCGCTGGATTGGCTGCTGCGCCCGGTGCTCAAGGACTTTCTGCCAAAGTACCCGGACATCAGCGTTGAGGTGAGCTGCGACTACGGTTTCGTCGACATCGCCGGGCAAGGTTTCGACGCTGGCGTGCGCCTGGGCGAAGACGTCGCGCAAGGCATGATCGCCACGCGCATCGGCCCGGACATGCGCATGGCAGTGGTGGGCTCACCCGCCTATTTCGCCAAACGAACCGCGCCGCAAACGCCACGCGACCTGACCGAGCACGCCTGCAACAACCTGCGCCTGCCCACCAATGGCGGGTTGTACAGCTGGGAGTTCGAGAAGGATGGCGAAAGCCTGAAAGTGCGGGTCGCCGGACAGATCACCTTGAACGGCGTCTACCCGTTGCTGGATGCCGCATTGGACGGTTTCGGGCTGAGCTACATCCCGGAAAACATCGTCGCGCCGTATCTGGCGGATGGCCGTCTGCTGCAAGTGCTGGAAGACTGGTGCCCGACGTTTGCCGGTTATCACCTGTATTACCCGAGCCGGCGCCAGGCGGCACCGGCGTTTGCGTTGTTGCTGGAAGCGTTGCGCTATCGCGGTTGAGCACCGTCTACGAGATCGATCAACCCAGCAACGCAATCAACTGATGCCGTTGCGCATCGGTGAGCATCGGTCCGAACCCGGCCTTGGCGTTGTCGGCCATATAGCGTGAATTACTCGTACCCGGAATCACGCAAGTCACTGCCGAATGTGAGAGCAGAAACTTCAACGCCAATTGCGACCAACTGTTGACCTGCACATCCGACACCCAGCCCGGCAGCGGTTTGCCTTTGAGCCGGGCCAGCAGTCCGCCGCCACCGAATGGCCGATTACAGATCACCGCCACACCGCGCTCGCGACACAGCGGCAGAATGCGTTTTTCCACGCCGCGATCATCGAGGGCGTAATTGATTTGCAGAAAATCCAGTTGTTCGGCCTTCAGCACCGCTTCGACTTCGTCGTAGGCCGAGGGCGTGTAATGGGTGATGCCGATGTAACGGATGCGCCCCTGGGCTTTCCATTCGCGCAAGGTCGGCAGGTGGGTTTGCCAGTCGAGCAGGTTGTGGATCTGCATCAGGTCGATGCGTTCGGTGCGCAGCAGACTGAATGACTGCTCCATCTGCGCGATGCCCTCCTCGCGCCCGCGCGTCCACACCTTGGTGGCCAGAAACGCCGGCGAACGCGGCTCGTGGATCGACAGCAGTTCACCGGTGGTTTCCTCTGCCCGGCCGTACATCGGTGAACTGTCGATCAGCGTGCCGCCCTTGGTGAACAGCTCATCGAGCACCGTCGGCAATTGCCGGTAGGCCGGATCACCGGGGGCGACGTCGAAGCCGCGATAGGTGCCCAGCCCCACGATGGGCAGCGACTCGGCGCTGGACGGGATGGCGCGGGTCTGCATGGCGTGGCCTCCGGAAGTCGCGGGCGTGGTGGTTGTGGCCAACGCCCGATCAAAGGTGAAGACCGCCGAAACCCCGGCAGCCAGCGTGAGCAATCGGCGACGGGAGTAACCCTCAGTGTGGCTCATGCTGGTTCCCCTGCTGCGTGGATCTGTTGCATGTTGTGTGTGCGAGCGGCCCGGTTGCACGGCTGGACTACACTGCGACAGCGATCCTTCACACACCGTTAAAAGTAGCCGAATGTCCCGAACCCTGATGTCACTCGTCGCATTGATCGTTGCCGTGTACTTGGTGCTGTGTGCGGCGCTGTTCTTTTTCCAGCGTTCGCTGATCTATTTTCCGCAGCCCAATGCCGTCAACAGCGCTGATTCCCGGATAACCCTGTCGATGCCGGATGCGCAGGTTTCGGTGGTCACCCGCGAGCGGGTCGGGCCGAGGGCGCTGATCTATTTCGGTGGTAATGCCGAGGACGTGTCGCGCAATCTGCCGGAGTTTGCCGAGGCATTTCCTGAATACGCGGTGTATCTGCTCAACTATCGCGGTTTTGGTGGCAGCGATGGTTCACCGTCCGAGGCGGCGATTGCCGAGGATGCTCTGGCACTGTTCGATCAGGTCTACGCCAGTCATCCGCAGATTGCCGTGGTCGGGCGCAGTCTCGGTTCCGGAGTGGCCGTGCGTCTGGCCAGTCAGCGGCCGGTGCAGCAATTGATTCTGGTGACGCCTTACAACAGCCTCGAAGAAATCGCGGCGCGGCAATACCCATGGGTGCCGGTGCAGTGGTTGCTCAAGGATCGTTTTGAATCAGGCAAGTACGCCGCGCATATCCGCGTGCCGACGTTGTTGCTGGCGGCGAGTGACGACGAGGTGATTCCGCGCGCCAGCACGCAGCGCTTGCTGGAGCACTTCCCGCAAGGCGTGGCGGTGCTCAGGGTGGTGCCGGATTCGGGGCATAACTCGATCTCCGACCGTGTGCAGTATTTGCAGTGGATGGCGGATGTGTTGAATCGGTGAACCAAGTCCCGATTCCCCAGTCCTACTCGCGCCGCGTTCTGCGGTTCAATCAACTTTTGCGCTGTCCCTCTTCAGAGCTGCCCGTCTCATGCGCCACGCCGTTCGCTCGTCTCGCTTGGTTTCGCTGTGCCTGCTGATCCTTTCACCGTTGTTCGCTGAAACTGCCCTTGCCGGTGCGGAGCGGCAACTGGTGGCCGCCATCAACGACTATCGCGCCCATCCGCAACGTTGCGATCGACGCCCGGCGCAACGCTTGGCACCGTTGGCGCTGAAGTCGAACCTGGCGTTGCCGATCGGTTATCGCTACGCCGGCGGCATGCGTGAAGCGTTGAAGTCGTCCGGTTATTCGGCCGTGGCGGTGCGCAGTATTCGCGTGATTGGCGCCGAGGACGCCGAAGAGGCTTTCGACCTGCTGCAAGACGAGCACTGCGCCGCGCTGCTGGATGCGAGCTACGCCGACATCGGTGTCAGTCGTTCGCGCAATGAGTGGCAAGTGGTGTTGGCGCAACCGGTGCTCGACAGCCGCGTTGGCGATAACCGCAGCGTCGGCAAGGCCCTGCTGGCCGAGGTCAACGCCGCGCGCGCCCGGCCACGCATGTGCGGGCGCCAGCGCTTCGCCGCCGCCCGACCGTTGAGTTGGAACGCGGCGTTGGGCGCCGCCGCGCAGGGGCACAGCAAAGCCATGGCTTACGGCAACTATTTCGCCCACCGCGACCCGGACGGTGACCTGCCCGCCGATCGCGCCCGCGCGGCCGGCTATCGCGGTCGGCAAATCGGCGAAAACATTGCCGCCGGGCAGAGTTCACCGGGCAAGGCCATGGCCGGATGGCTGGCCAGTCCCGGGCACTGCGCCAATCTGATGAACCCGATGTTTACCCAGGTCGGTGCCGGGTTTGCCAGTGAGGCGCGCAGTGATGAAGGGGTTTACTGGACGATGGTGTTTGGCGCGCAGTGACTGGCAGCGTCCAGCCCCAATTTCAGCCATTCCTTGCGCAACATTGACGGCGACACAACGGCGACTCCAGCCTGCCAGTCGAGTGGCCATAGACAATTGAGCTTTGCTTGGCTGACGTGATTCGGTGCCAGCAGACAGCTTTTGCTGTCGCGAATGCTGATGACATTCAACAGCCAGTCATCGCCCTGCTCTGCCATCCAGCGCTCGATCATCGACCGGTGTTTTTGCAGCAAAGCGTCGGCATCCCACACGGTCATTTGCGCAAAGAAGCCTGGCAGGTTGCTCTCGGACTTCATCCGTTTCGAGTCGGCTGCCAAAGCTGCGGCGAGGTCCGATTCGATGCTGGCCTGGCATTCGAGAAAATACTGCCGGGGCCAGTCTGCGGTCAGTTTTGCCCGTGAAGCGAGATCGGTATAGGCCTCAATGTCCGCTGGAGTGGTCATCTGCCCGGTAAAATTCAGCGTGTTGTCGAGAATCGCGGTGGCCAGCAAAGCGGCACTTTGCATGCTGATCTGCGGCAGCACACCGGCCGTCTGCCAGCGCTGAAAAACCTGAGTTGCCGCCGCGCCGATCGCACGGATATCGGCGGCAGCCCCAAGCGTCTGCTGCCAGTAATGCTCGAACCCCGGATGATGATCGATGATCTCCACCACCCGTTCGAGCACCACCAACGGGTCGAAATGGTGATAGTCCGAGACATCGACCAGGACAAACTCATCGTCCAGCGTCGGCTGGCAATCGTCAAAAGTAGCAGCCCAGCCGAGCACGGTGTGCGAAACGCTGGCGTTAGGTTGTGCGCTACTGACGGCGCGGGCGGGAATGCCTTGCAGGTTGAGCAATTCTGCGTAAGCGATGCAGCAGGCGTAGGCGTCGATGTCCAGATAGGACGCGCCGGAGGTGATGATTTTCATGGGCCGGCAAATTCACACATTTTCATGACGTTGTGGTGACAGCGAAGATCGCAGTCTCCGGCAATTCCTACACAGGATTTATGGTTTCCCTGTAGGAGTTGCCGAAGGCTGCGATCTTTTGATCTTCAAGCTGCGCGCTGCCCTCCCGCGACCATCGCCGAAGCCGCCAGCATCGCCCGCAACAACACCGCACACCCCGCTGCCAGATCATCCGGTGCCGCGTTCTCGATTTCGTTGTGGCTGATGCCGCCTTCGCACGGCACAAAAATCATCCCCGCCGGGCCGAGTTCGGCGAGGAAAATCGCGTCATGCCCGGCGCCGCTGACGATGTCCATATTCGACAGGCCCAAACCTTTCGCCGCCCCGCGCACCGCTTCCACGCAGCCCTTTTCGAAATACAGCGGCGGGAAGTCGGCAGTCGGGGTCAGTTCATAAGTCAGACCGTGTTCCTCACAGGTGGCTTCGATGACTTGCTTCACCTCGGCAATCATCGAGTCCAGACGCGCCGGTTCCAAGTGACGGAAGTCGAGGGTCATGCGCACTTCGCCGGGGATGACGTTGCGCGAGCCAGGATAGGCTTGCAGGCAACCAACGGTGCCGCAGGCATGGGGTTGATGACCGAGGGCGGCGCGGTTGACCGCGCCGACGATCACCGAGGCGCCGACCAGCGCGTCTTTACGCAAGTGCATCGGCGTCGGGCCGGCGTGGGCTTCGACGCCGCGCAGCTTGAGGTCGAACCACTTCTGCCCCAACGCGCCCAGCACGACGCCGATGGTTTTCTGTTCGTCTTCGAGGATCGGGCCTTGTTCGATGTGTGCCTCAAAATAGGCGCCGACCTTATGCCCGCTGACCTTGCGCGAACCGGCATAACCAATGGCATTCAGCGCTTCACCGACGGTGACGCCGTCGGCATCGACTTTGGCGAGGGTTTCTTCGAGGGTGAATTTCTCCGCGAACACGCCGGAGCCCATCATGCACGGTGCGAAGCGCGAGCCTTCTTCGTTGGTCCAGACCACCACTTCCAGCGGCGCTTCGGTTTCCACACCGAGGTCGTTGAGGGTGCGCAGGACTTCGACACCGGCGAGCACGCCGAAACAGCCGTCGAACTTGCCGCCAGTGGGTTGGGTGTCGATGTGGCTGCCGGTCATCACCGGTGGCAGATTCGGATTGCGCCCGGGGCGACGGGCGAAAATGTTGCCGACAGCATCGACGGTGACGCTGCATCCGGCGTCCTTGCACCACTGCACGAAGAGGTCGCGGGCCTGGCGGTCGAGATCGGTCAGGGCCAGGCGACAGACCCCGCCCTTGACCGTGGCACCGAGCTTGGCCAGCTCCATGAGCGAGGCCCACAGGCGATCGCGGTTGATGTGCTGATGGGTCGATTGCAGAACGTCTACGGCTGCGTTCATGGGGATCTCCTCAGGCTGCTTTTCTTATGAATATTTCTCTGGTGTCGGGTAGATCGCCTTCGCGAGCAGGCTCGCTCCCACAGGGGAAACGCATTTCAAATGTGGGAGCGAGCCTGCTCGCGAAAGGGCCATCCGCTACACCGCCGACTTCACGACCGAAGGCTGCGCGCGCATCACGCACAACCCGTAATAAATAATCCCGCCCAGCGCCGAGCCGGTGAACCAGCCATAGCTGTAGAACCAGCTGAACGCATCGCTGCCCAGCGACAGCAAGGTCAACACCACCGGCACACCGAACGCGAGAAACCCGGCCCAGTTCCACGCCGGATACACGTCGTCGCGGTACAACCCGGCCAGGTCCAGTTGCTGTTTCTTGATCAGGAAATAGTCCACCACCATGATCCCGGCAATCGGCCCGAGCAGGCTCGAATAGCCCAGCAGCCAGTTGGAATACACGGTTTCCAGGCTCACATCGGAAACGATCAGACCGAGTTTTTTCAGTAGTTCATGGCCCATCAACAACAACCCGACCAACCCGGTCAGCAACACCGCTTTGGTGCGGTTGATCACCTTGGGCGCGATGTTCTGGAAGTCATTGGTCGGCGAAACAATGTTGGCGGCGGTGTTGGTCGACAGCGTGGCAATGATGATCAACGCCATCGCCACCGCCACCCACACCGGGCTTTGGATATGACCGATCAGACTGACCGGATCGGAGACGGTCACACCTACGAGTTTCACCGACGCGGCCGTCATGATCACGCCGAGGGAGGCGAACAGAAACATGGTCAGCGGCAGGCCGAAAATCTGCCCGAGGATCTGATCTTTCTGGCTCTTGGCGTAACGGCTGAAGTCGGGAATGTTCAGCGACAACGTCGCCCAGAAACCGACCATCGCGGTCAGCCCGGCGGCGAAGTAACTGACCACGCTGGCACCCTCCGGACGCTTGGCTGGAATCGCCAGCAGTTCGGTCATCGACACATTGGGCATCGCCCACACCAACAGGCCAATGCCCACCGCCACCAGCAACGGCGCCGACAAGGTTTCCAGCCACTTGATCGACTCGGCGCCACGGATTACCACCCACAGGTTCAGCGCCCAGAAGATCATGAAGCCAATCACCTCACCCGTGCCGCCGAGGGATTTCCAGCCCTCGAACACCGAGCCGAGAAACAGGTGAATGGCCAACCCGCCAAACATCGTTTGAATGCCGAACCAGCCACACGCCACCAGTGCGCGGATCAGGCACGGCACGTTGGAGCCGAGAATGCCGAACGACGAGCGCAGCAGCACCGGAAATGGAATGCCGTACTTGGTGCCGGGAAACGCATTGAGCGTCAGCGGGACCAACACGATGATGTTGGCGAACAGAATTGCCAGCAGCGCTTCACCAACAGTCAGGCCGAAGTAAGCCGTGAGGACACCGCCGAGTGTGTAGGTCGGCACGCAGATCGACATGCCGACCCACAGCGCGGTGATGTGCCATTTGTTCCAGGTTCGTTCGCGCACCTTGGTCGGTGCCATATCGTGGTTGTAACGGGGACTGTCGAGGACGTCGCTGCCGGCTTCGAGTTCGAACAAGCCGTCGCGCTCGGTCACTTGCGATCTGTTCTGTTGCATGGCCGCTCCACTGTTCTTCTGATTATTTTTTTGCTCATCAGGCGGCGTGCGCACAAGGGTGCGAGCCGGACGATGGCCGGAGGAACTGACAACTTTCGTGCACCGGCCATGGTGTCAGCGGCGGCATCAATAAACGTGCCGGGTAACCCGCTAGCGCATCGGGCGGTGTTTCAAACGCTTTGCAACTTTCTGATATTCATCAGTTTTAATTATTCACCGGAGGAGTTCGCGGAAACTTGTCTGGGTGCTCAGGCTAAACACCTGGCAAGTTGTCCGAACAGACAGGACTCAAACTGGTGCACTGCATTTATTTTCATCGTGAGCGAGCAACCGCAGCTCAACTTCAAGCGGCTGATTTCACATAGGAAATCTTGCTCATATTTCCATCCTGTCAAGTGCGTCAAAATGGTGAACAGCCTCACCATTTTGGTGATTTTCAGTTTTTATCGTTATTTTTCATATACTTAAAACAGTCATAAGCTTATAAAAAATAATCTTGATCTATTGCAAATCTGCGACTAGCTTCTATTCCTGACAGCGCTGACAGGAATACACCCTACAACGCTGTACATCAATAAAACATCTAGAACCGACACAAGTCGGTCAATGCCTGCGAGGAACTCGGAATGTCTCTGTTGATCCGTGGCGCCACCGTTGTTACCCATGATGAAAGTTATCGCGCCGACGTCTATTGCGCCGACGGCGTGATCAAAGCCATCGGTGAAAACCTTGATATTCCCGCCGGCGCCGAAGTGCTCGACGGCAGCGGTCAATACCTGATGCCCGGCGGCATCGATCCGCACACCCACATGCAACTACCGTTCATGGGCACTGTGGCCAGTGAAGACTTTTACAGTGGCACGGCGGCCGGTCTGGCCGGTGGCACCACTTCGATCATCGATTTCGTCATACCCAATCCACAGCAGTCATTGATGGAAGCGTTTCATCAGTGGCGCGGCTGGGCGGAAAAGTCGGCGTCCGACTATGGCTTCCACGTCGCGATCACCTGGTGGAGCGAGCAGGTGCGTGAGGAAATGGCCGAGCTGGTCAGCCATCACGGCATCAACAGCTTCAAGCATTTCATGGCCTACAAGAACGCGATCATGGCCGCCGACGACACGCTGGTGGCGAGTTTCGAGCGTTGCCTGGAACTCGGCGCGGTGCCGACGGTGCATGCGGAAAACGGCGAGTTGGTCTATCACCTGCAACGCAAGTTGATGGCCCAAGGCATCACCGGCCCGGAGGCGCATCCGCTGTCGCGTCCGTCGCAGGTTGAAGGTGAGGCGGCGAGCCGGGCGATTCGTATCGCTGAAACCATCGGCACACCGCTGTACCTGGTGCACGTTTCGACCAAAGAGGCCCTCGACGAGATCACCTATGCGCGCAGCAAGGGTCAGCCGGTGTACGGCGAAGTGCTCGCCGGGCATTTGCTGCTCGACGACAGCGTTTATCAACACCCGGACTGGCAGACCGCCGCCGGTTACGTGATGAGCCCGCCGTTCCGTCCACGCGGTCATCAAGAGGCGCTGTGGCACGGACTGCAAAACGGCAATCTGCACACCACCGCGACGGACCACTGCTGCTTCTGCGCTGAGCAAAAAGCCGCCGGGCGCGACGACTTCAGCAAGATTCCCAACGGTACGGCTGGCATCGAAGACCGCATGGCGGTGTTGTGGGATGAAGGCGTTAACAGTGGACGTTTGTCGATGCAGGATTTCGTCGCCCTCACCTCTACCAACACGGCGAAGATCTTCAATCTCTATCCGCGCAAAGGCGCGATTCGCGTCGGCGCGGATGCCGATCTGGTGCTGTGGGATCCGCAAGGCACCCGCACCATTTCCGCCAAGACCCACCATCAGCAGGTGGACTTCAACATCTTCGAAGGCAAGACCGTGCGCGGCGTGCCCAGCCATACCGTCAGCCAGGGCAAAGTTGTTTGGGCCGATGGTGATTTGCGCGCTGAGCGTGGTGCCGGGCGGTATATCGAACGGCCGGCGTACCCGACAGTGTTTGATTTGCTGAGCAAGCGGGCTGAGTTGCATAAGCCGACTGCCGTTAAACGCTGAAATCCAAGCCTTCGGCCTTCGCGAGCAAGCTCGCTCCCACATTTGAAATGCATTCCCCGTGTAGGAGCTGCCGAAGGCTGCGATCTTTTGATTTTGTTTTTGAGAAGCAAGATCAACAGATCGCAGCCTTCGGCAGCTCCTACACGGGGATTTGGCCAATGCCCGATAGAGGCAGTTACCGTGAGGCACACAACCGTGATCGAGACCCTGAACCATCTCCCCCACCCGCACGAAAGCGCGGCCGCCCTCGCCGGGCATTTCACCGATCTGGCGCCGCCGCTCAATGACCGGCAGGCGCATCTGGAAGCCTCGCGCTGTCTGTATTGCTACGACGCGCCGTGCGTGAATGCGTGCCCGAGCGAGATCGACATCCCGTCGTTCATCCGCAATATCCATCAGGACAATGTGCCCGGCGCGGCGCAGAAAATCCTCTCGGCGAACATCCTTGGCGGTAGTTGCGCACGAGTCTGTCCAACCGAAATCCTTTGTCAGCAAGCCTGTGTGCGCAACAACGCTCAGGAATGCGCGCCGGTGCTGATCGGCCTGCTGCAACGCTACGCCGTGGATAACGCACACTTCAGCGAGCACCCGTTCCAGCGCGCCGCCATCACCGGCAAACGCATCGCCGTGGTCGGGGCGGGACCGGCCGGTTTGTCATGCGCCCATCGCAGTGCCATGCACGGCCACGACGTGGTGATTTTCGAAGCACGGGAGAAGGCTGGCGGTCTCAATGAGTACGGGATCGCCAAGTACAAACTGGTCGACGACTACGCGCAAAAGGAACTGGATTTCCTCATGCAAATCGGCGGCATCGAGATCCGTCATGGGCAAAAGCTCGGCGAGAATCTGCCCCTCAGCGAATTGCATCAGCAGTTCGACGCGGTATTCCTCGGCCTTGGCCTCAATGCCAGCAAACAACTCGGCCTGCCTCACGAAGATGCCCCGGGTCTGCTCGCCGCCACCGACTACATCCGCGAACTGCGTCAGGCCGATGACCTCACGCAACTGCCACTGGCCGAACGCTGCATCGTGCTCGGCGCCGGCAATACGGCGATCGACATGGCCGTGCAAATGGCTCGCCTCGGTGCCCGCGACGTCAATCTGGTCTATCGCCGTGGCGCCGCCGACATGGGCGCCACCGGTCACGAACAAGACATCGCCAAAGCCAATCAGGTACGTCTGCTGACCTGGGCGCAACCGGAAGAAGTGCTGCTCGACACTCAGGGCCATGTGCGCGGCATGCGTTTCGCCCGCACCGATCTGGTCGACGGTCGCCTGCAAACCACCGGCGAAACCTTCGAACTGGCCGCCGATGCGATCTTCAAAGCCATCGGCCAAGCGTTCGATGGCAGCGCCCTCGCCGACCCGTTGGCCCGTGAACTCAAGCGCCAGGGCGAACGCATTCAGGTCGACGAAAACATGCGCACCAGCATCCCCGGCGTGTATGCCGGCGGCGATTGCACCAGCCTTGATCAGGACCTCACCGTGCAAGCCGTGCAGCACGGCAAACGCGCCGCCGAGGCGATCAACGTTCAACTGATGCTTAATGTGGAGGCTGCGTAAATGGCCGATCTGTCGATTGTCTTCGCTGGCATCAAAGCGCCGAATCCGTTCTGGCTGGCCTCTGCGCCGCCGACTGACAAAGCCTACAACGTCGTCCGTGCCTTCGAAGCGGGCTGGGGCGGCGTGGTGTGGAAAACCCTCGGTGAGGACCCGGCCGCGGTCAACGTGTCCTCGCGTTACTCGGCGCATTATGGCAACAACCGTGAAGTGCTCGGCATCAATAACATCGAGCTGATCACCGACCGTTCGCTGGAAATCAACCTGCGCGAAATCACTCAGGTGAAGAAGGACTGGCCGGATCGCGCACTGATCGTCTCGCTGATGGTGCCGTGCGTGGAGGAATCGTGGAAACACATCCTGCCGCTGGTCGAAGCCACCGGCGCTGACGGTATCGAACTGAATTTCGGCTGCCCGCACGGCATGCCTGAACGAGGTATGGGCGCGGCGGTCGGTCAGGTGCCGGAGTACGTCGAGCAAGTCACACGCTGGTGCAAGACCTATTGCTCGCTGCCGGTGATCGTCAAACTGACGCCGAACATCACCGACATCCGCGTCGCCGCCCGCGCCGCCCATCGTGGTGGCGCCGATGCGGTGTCGCTGATCAATACGATCAACTCCATCACCAGCGTCGATCTGGAACACATGGTCGCCCTGCCCACCGTCGGCAGCAAAAGCACCCACGGCGGTTACTGCGGCTCGGCAGTGAAACCGATTGCACTGAACATGGTGGCCGAAATCGCCCGCGACCCGCAGACCCAGGGCTTGCCGATCTGCGGCATTGGCGGCATTGGCAGTTGGCGCGATGCGGCGGAATTCATGGCGCTGGGCAGCGGCGCGGTGCAGGTGTGCACGGCGGCGATGCTGCATGGTTTCCGCATTGTCGAGGAGATGAAGGATGGGCTGTCGCGGTGGATGGACAGTCAGGGCTACGCCAACATCGCCGAGTTTTCCGGGCGTGCGGTGGGCAATACCACGGACTGGAAGTACCTCGACATCAATTATCAGGTGATCGCGAAGATTGACCAGGAGGCATGCATTGGTTGCGGGCGTTGTCATATTGCTTGTGAGGACACTTCACACCAGGCGATCAGCAGTCTCAAGCAGGCGGACGGCACGCATAAATATGAAGTGATTGATGAGGAGTGTGTGGGTTGTAATTTGTGCCAGATCACTTGTCCGGTGGCGGATTGCATCGAGATGGTGCCGATGGAAACGGGCAAGCCGTTTCTGGACTGGAATCATGATCCGCGGAATCCGTATCACGTTGCGGTCTAGATCGCCGACTGATCCAACAGCCCCCTCACCCTAACCCTCTCCCAAAGGGAGAGGGGACTGATTGGGGGATGCTGCGAAACTCCGCCGACCTGATAGTGCTGCTGTGAATCCATAATCGACAGGACTCATAGGCAAGGATTGCTTTGAATCCATAACCGATGCATGAACTGGCAAGGACTGCTTTGAATCCATAATCAACCCGGTGTTTCAGGTCGATGTACCTCTAAATACACCTCGGTAGGCCCCCTCTCCCTCTGGGAGAGGGCTGGGGTGAGGGTCAGCTTTTGCTTCAGGGCTCCAGCCCGATCCCACGCAAAATCACACTCGTCACCGTCTGCACCGCCCGCTCGAACTGCATATCCGACAACGGCTGATGCTCATTCAGAATATTCACCTGATGATCAAAATCAGCATAGTGCTGCGTCGACGCCCAGATCATGTACAGCAGACTCGACGGCTCCACCGGCAGGATCCGTTTGTCCTCGACCCACTGGCGAATCTTCGCTTCCTTCATTTTCGCCCAGTCATACAGGCTGACATCCAGCGCCTCGCCCAGCGTCGGCGCGCCGTGGATGATTTCGTTGGCCCAGACTTTCGAGCCGTACGGCCGGCTGCGCGAGTGGTTCATCTTGGCGCGGATGTAGCTGCTCAGCACCACGCGCGGATCGTCGAACATTTCGAAGCACAGCGCGTCCTGTTTCCACACTTCGAGCAGGTCGAACAGCACCGCGCTGTACAGCTCGCTCTTGGTGGAGAAGTAGTAATGCAGGTTGGAGCGCGGCAATTGCACCTCAGCCGCGATATCGGCCATGGCCGTGCCGCCAAAGCCTTTTTCGGCGAAAACTTTTTCCGCCGCCAGCAGGATTTTCTCGACGTTATTGCGACGAATCTCGATCTTGTGATTGCCCATGAGGGCTCCCTGACAACAGCGTTGCCCAAGACTAGCATCCGCTCTGCTCCGCGGGCGACCGCTGCAAACAAAACTTCGTACTGACGTCAGCGGATGGCTAAACTGACGCTTCTTCACTCCGGCCCCAAAGGTATTCGCGATGCTGTTCAAGAACGTCCTGACCACCACTGCCCTGCTCGCTTCGCTGTTCGCCGCATCTTCCGTGTTTGCCCACGCCCACCTGAAAAGCCAGACCCCGGCGGCCGACAGCACCGTCGCCGCGCCGGCCGATTTGCGTCTGACCTTTTCCGAAGGTGTCGAAGCCAGTTTCACCAAAGTCACCGTGACCAAGGATGGTGCGCCGGTCGCAGTCAAAGCGCTGACCACCGAAGGCGACAAGAAAATCCTGATCGTCACCCCGGCTGCACCGCTGGGTGCCGGCGAGTACAAAGTCGAATGGCACGCGGTGTCGGTCGATACGCACAAAAGCGAAGGCGCTTATCAGTTCAAGGTTGGCCAGTAATTCATGAGTGAAGCGCTGGTGCTGTGCCGCTTTGCGCATTTCATCGTGGTGTTGATGCTGTTCGGAGCCTGGCTGTTCAGGCCGTTGCTGCTCAAGGATGAAGCGCTGCAAGTGGACCGGCGCCTGGCGCGAATGGCGCGTTGGCTTGCCGCTGTGGCGCTGCTCAGCGGGATTGTCTGGGCACTTTTGATTACTGCGAGCATGGCCGGCTCGGCAGCAGCGGCGTTTGATGCGGACACGGTTGCGCTGGTGCTGGGCCATACGTTTTTCGGTCAGGTGTGGCGCTGGCATCTGCTGATCAATGCTGCGCTGCTGGCGTTGCTGTTTACACCTTGGCACTCGAGCATGCCGTTGCGGTTGGGTTTGAGCGGCTTGTTACTGGCGACCCTGGCACCAGTCGGGCATGGTGCGATGCTCGATGGTTTGAGCGGGCAATTGCTGATCCTCAACCAGATCGTTCATCTGACCTGCGTAGCGGCGTGGCTCGGCGGGTTGTTGTTGCTGGTGCTGATTCTGCGTCAGCCGACGGAGCCGATACGTGAAGTTTTGCGGCGCTTCAGCGGCATCGGTTATGTGCTGGTCGCCGGGCTGCTGCTGACGGGTTTGATCAACGTGCGCGTGCTGACCGGCCAGTGGTGGCCGACGCCATTGTTCAGCGGGTTTGCCTTGATTCTGTTGATCAAGGCGCTGATCGTGATGGGAATGCTTGGCCTGGCGCTGTTCAACCGTTTGCGGATTGATGATTGCGAACAGCGCATGGGCGCGCTCAGACGCAGTGTGATGCTCGAATGGCTGCTGGGCATTGGCGCGGTTGCAGCTGTCTCGCTGCTCGGTACCCTGCCCCCGATGATTGCTGGATAAACACAGTTCAAATGTGGGAGCGAGCTTGCTCGCGAAAGCGGTGTGTCAGATAAAGAAATGTCACTGATACATCGCTTTCGCGAGCAAGCTCGCTCCCACAGGGTTATGCATTGTGTCAGTGGGGCTGGGTGTCGCCCGCTGCGGTATCGATGCTGACGACCACCGACATCCCCGGCCGCAACCGCTCTTCTTCCTGCTGATCCGGATCGATGGTGATTCGCACCGGCACCCGCTGAGCAATTTTGACGAAGTTGCCGGTGGCGTTATCCGCCTGCAACAAGGCAAATTCCGACCCCGTCCCCGGGGAAATATGCTGCACATGCCCGGTGAATTTGCGGTGGTTCAACGCATCGACAGTGAAGCGCACCGGTTGCCCGACGCGCACATTGTCCATCTGGGTTTCTTTCATGTTGGCGATCACCCATTTCTGGTTCGGCACCAGCGCCATCAACTGCGCCCCGGAGTTGACGTAAGCGCCGAGGCGCACGCCGATCTGCCCGAGCTGACCATCACGGGGCGCAACAATGCGCGTGTTCGACAGGTCGATCCGCGCCAGTTGCACCGCCGCTTCCGCACTGGCCACGGCCGCTTCCAGCGAGCCACGATTGACGATCACTGTTTGCAGATCCTGCCGGGCAATTTCCAGATTGGCCTTGGCCTGAGCCACCGCTGCAATGCTTTGCGCATTGGCCGCCAGCGCCACGTCCATCTCGCGTTTCGACACCGAACCGTCGCGTACCAATTCCTGATTCCGCCGCAGATCCGCCTCGCTCTTGCGCAACTGCGCTTCGCTGTCGGCCTGCACCGCCTGACGCAATTTGATCGTCGCCTCGGCGCTGTTGCGTTGCTGCACCACATTGGCCAATGCAGCTTTCTGCACCGCCAACTGCGCCAGCGACTGGTCGAGACGCTGCTGATAGATGCGGTCGTCCAGCCGCACCAGCAAATCGCCGGCCTTCACGTACTGGAAATCCTGCACCGGCACTTCATACACATAGCCGGCGAGCTGCGGACCAATGATCGTCACTTGCCCACGAATCAGGGCATTTTCAGTGGTCTCGACCGCACTGCTGAACGGCGGCAATTGCCAGGCATAGAGCACGATCAACACACCGACGATGGCAA
This sequence comes from Pseudomonas fluorescens, assembly GCF_902497745.1. Lineage (GTDB taxonomy): Bacteria > Pseudomonadota > Gammaproteobacteria > Pseudomonadales > Pseudomonadaceae > Aquipseudomonas > Aquipseudomonas fluorescens_BM. The sequence continues at coordinate 189,668 of NZ_CABVHJ010000006.1, read as the reverse complement.
TTGCCGCGAAGCCCAGCGAGGAGATGATCCGCACCCGCAGCGAGCGCGGCTCGGTGTTCGGCGATGACGGCGGCGCCACACCCTCGGGCGTGGCAGCAATGGCATTGGTGGTCGTGGTGGTCGGTTCGGTCATGAAGAAGTGGCACCGCTCGAAGGTGTGGATGGCGCCGTGGCGGCGGCTTTGGTGGTGCTCATCAGCCACAGCGCACGAATGGACAGCCAGATCATGGTCAACACCGCAATCACGGCAATCAACATGAACACATCGTTGTAGGCCAGCACGTTAGCCTCTCGGGTGGCGGCGTTGGACAGGCTGCGAATTCCCGCAAGGTTGCGCAAACTCGGGTCGGCCAACAGCGAACCGTACGCCGAGCCGCCGCTCTGCACGCGTGCAGCCACCAAAGGGTCAGACAGCGTCAGGTGCTCAACGATGTGACTGGAGTGAAATTTTTCCCGGACGATCTGAAAGGTGCCCAAAAGCGCCGCACCGAGCAGGCCGCCGAGGTTGTTGCAGATCCCGAACAGCACCGAAAAACTCACCAGATTACGCGGATTGGTCAGCACGTTACGGGTGCCGAAGACCATAGTCGGGCCGAGGAAAAACGTACTGCCGAAGGCCAGCAGGAACTGACTGAAGTAGAGGTTTTGCGGGCGGGTCAGGTTGTTGGAAAAACTGTCCATCACCGACCCGGTGGCCATCAGTGCCAGCGAGATGATCAGCGGCATCAGCAGGTGTTTGGGGTCGATGGTCAGTGCGCTGGTCAACAATCCCGCGACACTGCCGATCAGCATCACCACGTACAGGCTGTGCAACTGCTCATAGCCCATGTTCAGATTCTGCATGAAACCCACCGCACCGGTGGACTGTTCCGAGGTGACCATCCGAATCAGGGTCACCGCCAGCGCCAGACGGATCATCGTCCCGCTGCCCAGCCAACGGGTCATCAGCAGCGGGTTGCTGCGGTTATGTTCGATGGCCAGGCCGGCGAGGATCAAGGCAATCGAGGCGGCCAGCGCATAGCCGATCCAGTTGGCCTCCAGCCACCAGTCAATTCGCCCCAGCGACAACACCGCACACAGCAGCGCCACGCCAGTGGCGAGAATGGCGAAGGTCAGAAAGTCGAGCTTTTCGAAGGTTTTGAAGCGGTCGCCCGGCGGCAACTTGAGCAGCAATACGCAGCCCAGCGAGAGCAGTGCCATGCCGAGTTCGAACAGGTAAAGGCCGCGCCATTCGGCAATCTGCAGCAAGTCTTCGGAGAACAATCGCGCCAATGGCAGCGCCAGTTGTGAAGTACCGAGGCCGAGCACCAGCGCCTTGAGCCGCCACTTCGCCGGGAACGCCTGGACCATGTAATACAGGCCCAGCGAGCTGAGCGCCGCGCCAACCATGCCGTGCGCCGCGCGCACCGCCACCGCCGAATTGAGGTCATTGACGAACAAATGGCCGAAGGTCACCAGCGCATACAGCACCAGAAACACTTCGGTGAACGCACGCAAACCGAACTGCTGACGAAACTTCACCAGCAGCAGGTTCATCGACACGTTGGTCATCACGTACGCCGCCGGTAACCAAGCCATTTCCGCCGTGGTCGCACCAAGTGCGCCTTGCAGGTAAGGCAGGTTGGCCACCACCAGCGAGTTGCCCAAGCCACCGGTCACCGCCACCAGTACGCCGACCAAGGCATAGGCCAGGCGCTTGGGGTTGGAGTGCAACGGCGTCGAGGGGGAACCGGGCAGACTGGGCTTTTCGTGGGGCTGCCAGTTGCGCGGGGCGTATTGATCCATGGAAAGACCTTGTGCGGAAGGTGGGTGAAGTTTGCCGCAAATTCACGGTTAAAACACTTTCCCCTTGTGGGAGCGAGCCTGCTCGCGAAAGCGGTCTGTCAGTCGACAACTTTGTCGGGTGAAAGTCCGTCTTCGCGAGCAGGCTCGCTCCCACAAGGGTTCTGCGTTATGGCCGGACGTCATCGTATAACTCGCTGTTGACATTCCCATAAAACCGAGGAAATATCCGCACCCATGTTGTACGACGACGTATAACAAATAATAAAAACAACAAACGAAACAGGGAGCGTCACAGTGAGCACACTCGTCTGCAATTCCGTCCGCCCTTCCCGTCTTTCCGTCACCCGCCAGCGTACCGCTTTAAGTCTGATCGGCTGCAGCAGCCTCGCCCTTGCCATGCCGATGAGCGCCGATGCCGAAGGCTTTCTCGAAGACAGCAAAGCCACGCTGAACCTGCGTAACGCCTATTTCAATCGCAACTTCGTCAACCCCGCCTACCCGCAGGGCAAGGCTGAAGAGTGGACGCAGAACTTCATCCTCGACGCCAAATCCGGTTTCACTCAGGGCACCGTCGGTTTCGGCATCGATCTGCTGGGGATGTATTCGCAGAAGCTCGATGGCGGCAAAGGCACCGGCGGTACGCAACTGTTGCCGATCCACGATGACGGGCGCCCGGCAGACAATTTCGGACGGTTCGGTGTAGCGCTGAAAGCCAAGGTCTCGAAGACTGAACTCAAGGTGGGTGAATGGATGCCGGTGCTGCCGATTCTGCGCTCCGACGACGGCCGCTCCCTGCCGCAAACTTTTCGTGGCGGCCAGATCACTTCCACCGAGATCAATGGCCTGACCGTCTACGGCGGCCAGTTCCGCGGCAACAGCCCGCGCAACGACGCGAGCATGGAAGACATGTCGATGAACGGCCGCGGTGCGTTTACTTCGGATCGCTTCAACTTTGGTGGCGGTGAGTACACCTTCAACGACAAACGCACCCTGGTCGGTGTGTGGTACGCCGAACTCAGCGACATCTACCAGCAACAGTATTTCAACCTCAGCCACAGCCAGCCGTTGGGCGATTGGACGCTGGGTGCCAACCTCGGTTTCTTCACCGGCAAGGAAGACGGCAGCGCCCAGGCTGGCGACCTCGACAACAAGACTGCGTTCGCTCTGCTTTCGGCCAGATACGGCGGCAACACGTTCTATGTCGGCCTGCAAAAACTCAGCGGCGACGACGCGTGGATGCGGGTCAACGGCACCAGCGGCGGCACCCTCGCCAACGACAGTTACAACGCCAGTTATGACAACGCCAAGGAACGTTCCTGGCAGCTGCGCCACGACTACAACTTCGTCGCCCTCGGCATTCCCGGCCTGACCCTGATGAACCGCTACATCAGCGGCGACAACGTGCACACCGCCACCACCAATGACGGCAAGGAATGGGGCCGCGAGTCGGAACTGGCCTACACCGTGCAGAGCGGCCCGCTGAAAAATCTCAACGTGAAATGGCGTAACGCAACGATACGCCGGGACTTCAGCACCAACGAGTTTGACGAGAACCGGATTTTTATCAGTTATCCGATTTCGTTGTTGTAAGCAGATCTCTCTTTACCCTGTGGGAGCGAGCCTGCTCGCGAAGGCGGCGTGTCAGTCAACATCAACTCTAAATGACACACCGCTTTCGCGAGCAGGCTCGCTCCCACATGGGATTGCATTGCAAATACAGAACTGTGGTGATTGAAAAGAGGCCAGGCCTTCCGTCATCTACACCAAAAGTCGCGTTGACAAGTTCCGGAAACCCTACCGATACTTCAGCGCAGTCATACGACAACCTACAACAAACCTAATAACAAACGTGTAAGGGATTGCCATGACATCTATCTCCACTCCCCGCGCCCCGTTCAACCGTCTGCTGCTGACCGGCGCTGCCGGTGGCCTGGGCAAAGTCCTGCGCGAACGTATGCGCCCTTATGCCAATGTCCTGCGCCTGTCGGACATCGCCGCCCTCACACCGGCCGTCGATGATCGCGAAGAAATCGTGGTCTGCGACCTCGCCGACAAACACGCCGTACACCAACTGGTCGAGGGCGTCGACGCGATCCTGCATTTCGGCGGTGTCTCCGTGGAGCGGCCGTTCGAAGAAATCCTCGGCGCCAACATCTGCGGTGTCTTCCACATCTACGAAGCAGCGCGCCGCCACGGTGTGAAGCGGGTGATCTTCGCCAGCTCCAACCACGTCATCGGCTTCTACAAACAGGACGAGCCACTCGACGCCAGCTCCGCGCGCCGCCCCGACGGCTATTACGGACTGTCCAAGTCCTACGGCGAAGACATGGCCAGCTTCTACTTTGATCGCTACGGCATCGAAACCGTGAGCATCCGCATCGGCTCCTCGTTCCCCGAGCCGCAGAACCGTCGAATGATGCACACCTGGCTGAGCTTCGACGACCTCACGCAACTGCTCGAGCGCGCGCTGTACACGCCCAACGTTGGCCACACCGTGGTGTATGGCATGTCCGACAACAAGGACGTCTGGTGGGACAACCGCTTCGCCAGCCACCTCGGCTTCGCGCCAAAGGACAGCTCCGAAGTGTTCCGCGAAAAAGTCGAAGCACAACCGATGCCGGCCGCCGATGACCCGGCGCGGATTTACCAGGGCGGCGCGTTTGTCGCAGCAGGTCCGTTCGGCGACTGATCCCCCTGACAACGACGCAAAGGAATGAGTATGCAAGCCGAATTGATCGTCGATGCCCGCAACGCCGTGGGCGAAAGCCCGGTCTGGGTGGCAGAGGAAAACGCGCTGTACTGGGTGGACATTCCCAACGGCGGCCTGCAACGCTGGAGCGCTGATACCGGCCACGTGCATGCCTGGAAAACCCCGGAAATGCTCGCCTGCATTGCCCGCCACAGCCGTGGCGGCTGGGTTGCCGGGATGGAAAGCGGCTTCTTTCATCTGCATCCGCACAGCGACGGCAGCCTCGACAGCGAACGCCTCGCCAGCGTTGAGCACCCGCGCGAAGACATGCGTCTCAACGATGGTCGCTGCGACCGTCAGGGCCGCTTCTGGGCCGGCAGCATGGTGCTGAATATGGGCCTGAGCGCGCCCGAAGGCCGGCTCTACCGCTACGGCGCCGGGCAATCTGGCGTGATCGAAGCGCAGCTCGACGGTTTTATCGTGCCCAACGGTTTCGGCTTCAGCCCCGACGGCAAGACCATGTACCTGTCCGATTCGCATCCCGACGTGCAACTGATCTGGGCGTTCGATTACGACACCGAGACCGGCACGCCGTCGAAGCGACGCGTCTTCGTCGACATGAACCATTTTCCCGGTCGCCCCGATGGCGCTGCTGTGGACGCCGAAGGTTTCTACTGGATCTGCGCCAACGACGCCGGCCTGATTCACCGCTTTGCCCCGGACGGTCGGCTTGATTTCTCACTGGAGGTGCCGGTGAAAAAACCGACCATGTGTGCCTTCGGCGGCAGCCGGATGGACACCTTGTTCGTCACCTCGATTCGCCCCGGCGACGACCACGACCCGCAATCCCTGGCCGGTGGCGTGTTCGCCCTGAATCTCAACGTCAAAGGTTTGCCGGAACCGCAGTTCAACGATTCGCTGTAATACCCGCCTCTGCTGCACCGCTGTGCCTTGAACACAAAAATAACAAGACTGGAGACTCACCCCCATGAACTTCAAACGCACCTTGCTGGCCGCTGCACTCCCGCTGATGTTTACCTTCACTGGCGCCGCTCAGGCACTGCAACTCAAATTCGCTGACATTCACCCCGCCGGTTATCCCACCGTGGTGGCCGAAGAAAACATGGGCAAGACCCTGACCAAGGAAACCAACGGCGAGCTGACCTTCCAATACTTCCCCGGCGGCGTGCTGGGCTCCGAAAAGGAAGTCATCGAGCAGATGCAAGTCGGCGCCGTACAGCTGTCTCGCGTCAGCCTGGGTATCGTCGGCCCCGTGGTTCCGGACGTGAACGTGTTCAACATGCCGTTCATCTTCCGCGATCATCAACACATGCGTAACGTCATCGACGGCGCAGTGGGCGACGAAATTCTCGACAAAATCACCAATTCCGAATTCGGTCTCGTGGCCCTGGCCTGGATGGACGGCGGCACGCGCAACGTCTACACCAAGAAACCGGTACGCAAGCTCGAAGACCTCAAGGGCATGAAAATCCGCGTGCAAGGCAACCCGATGTTCATCGACATGATGAACGCCATGGGCGGCAACGGCATCGCGATGGATACCGGCGAAATCTTCAGTGCCCTGCAGACCGGCGTAATCGACGGCGCGGAAAACAACCCGCCAACCCTGCTCGAACACAACCACTTCCAGAACGCGAAGTACTACAGCCTGACCGGTCACCTGATCCTGCCAGAGCCGATCGTGATGTCGAAAATCACCTGGGAAAAACTGACCCCGGATCAACAGGCGCTGGTCAAGACAGCCGCCAAGGCTGCCCAGGCCGAAGAGCGCGTGCTGTGGGACAAGAAGTCCGCTGCCAGTGAAGAAAAACTCAAGGCTGCCGGCGTCGAGTTCATCGAGGTCGACAAGAAACCCTTCTACGACGCCACCGCACCGGTGCGGGAAAAGTACGGCGCGAAGTATGCCGACCTGATCAAGAAGATCGAAGCCGTTCAGTAACGCCTCCCGCTCCGTCCTCATGAACAAGGCCCGGTGCGCCCGATGACTGCGGCGCGCCCGGTTACGGTGGAACCCGATGAAGAATCTACTGCTGCGTATCAACGACAAGATCTACATGACGTGCATCTGGGTCGCCGGCCTTTCCGTCCTGGCGATTTCCCTGATGATTCCCTGGGGCGTGTTCGCCCGCTACGTCCTGGGCACCGGTTCGAGCTGGCCCGAGCCCACGGCGATCCTGCTGATGATGGTGTTTACCTTCATCGGCGCCGCCGCCAGTTACCGCGCCGGCGCGCACATGGCCGTGGCCATGCTCACCGATCGCATGCCAGCGCACGTGAGATCCGCAGCGGCGATTTTTTCCCAGCTGCTGATGGCGGCGATCTGCATCTTCATGACGATCTGGGGCGCCAAGCTGTGCATGTCCACCTGGAACCAGTTCATGGCCGCCCTGCCCGATCTGCGCGTTGGCGTGACCTACTTGCCCATTCCGGTGGGCGGCTTGCTGACGCTGATTTTCGTGCTGGAAAAACTCTTGCTCGGTGACCAGAGCAAACGGCGCGTCGTGCAGTTCGACCTGGTTGAAGAAAGTGAAGGTGCCGCTTAATGGACGCTCTGATACTGCTGGGCAGTTTTATCGCTTTGATCCTGATCGGCATGCCAGTCGCCTATGCGCTGGGCGCCGCCGCGCTGATCGGTGCATGGTGGATCGACATTCCGTTCCAGGCGGTGATGATTCAGGTCGCTTCGGGGGTGAACAAATTCTCGCTGCTGGCCATTCCGTTCTTCGTACTGGCCGGTGCGATCATGGCCGAGGGCGGCATGTCCCGCCGGTTGGTGGCGTGTGCCGGGGTGCTGGTGGGTTTTGTCCGCGGCGGTCTGTCACTGGTCAACATTGTCGCCTCGACCTTTTTCGGCGCGATCTCCGGTTCGTCGGTGGCCGACACCGCGTCGGTGGGTTCGGTGCTGATTCCGGAAATGGAACGCAAGGGCTATCCACGGGACTTCTCCACCGCCGTGACGGTCAGCGGTTCGGTGCAAGCCCTGCTGACCCCGCCAAGCCATAACTCGGTGCTTTACTCCCTGGCCGCTGGTGGCACGGTTTCGATTGCCTCGCTGTTCATGGCGGGCATCGTGCCGGGCTTGCTGATGAGCGCCTGTCTGATGGTGCTGTGTCTGATTTTCGCGAGAAAACGCAATTATCCGAAGGGTGAAGTGATCCCGATGCGCCAGGCGTTGAAAATCGTCGGCGAAGCCCTCTGGGGCCTGATGGCGATGGTGATCATCCTCGGCGGCATCCTGTCCGGCATCTTCACCGCGACCGAATCGGCGGCCATCGCGGTGCTGTGGTCATTCTTCGTCACCATGTTCATCTACCGCGACTACAAGTGGAGCGAACTGCCGAAACTGATGCACCGTACGGTGCGGACGATTTCGATCGTGATGATCCTGATCGGTTTCGCCGCGAGCTTCGGCTACATCATGACCCTGATGCAGATCCCGGCGAAGATCACCACGATGTTCCTGACCCTCTCGGACAACCGCTACGTGATCCTGATGTGCATCAACGTCATGCTGCTGTTGCTCGGCACGGTGATGGACATGGCGCCGCTGATCCTGATCCTGACGCCAATCCTGATGCCGGTGATTCTCGGCATCGGCGTCGACCCGGTGCAGTTCGGCATGATCATGCTGGTGAACCTTGGGATCGGATTGATAACGCCGCCGGTGGGTGCGGTGCTGTTTGTCGGCTCGGCGGTGGGCAAAGTGAGTATTGAAAGCACCGTGAAGGCGCTGCTGCCGTTCTATGCCGTGCTGTTCCTGGTGTTGATGCTGGTGACTTACGTGCCGGCACTGTCGCTGTGGTTGCCGCATCTGGTGTTGTAAGCCGATAGAAAGATCGCAGCCCTTGATGGGCTGCGATTTCTTTTGAACCTCACGCCCGCAACAACATATACCCCGCCACCACCAGACACACACTGGCAAACCCCACCTGCAACGCCCGCGCCGGCACTCGCGCACAAAGCTTGCGGCCGATGATCATGCCGACAATGCTGGCGACGATGAACGCCGCGCCCTGTCCGTCAATCCGCACGCCTGCGTGAAACGAGCCGATCACCCCGATTGCCGAAATCAGACTGATCACCATCAACGACGTGGCGACAATCCCGCGCATCTGCACATCGGTCAGTTGCTTGAACGCCGGCACGATCAAAAAACCGCCACCGACCCCGAGCAATCCAGAAACCACGCCGGTAATGGCGCCCAGCGCCGCCAACGTAGCGGTGCATTTGGCGGTCCAGTCAAAACGCCCGGTTTCTTCATTGAGCATGCAGTTCTTCTGGCCCCAACTGGCGTGACCGTGATCGCTCGGCCCCTCCTGCTGACGCTCGCGACGCAGCATGCGCCAGGCCACCATGACCATCAGCAGACTGAACAGAATCATCAGGATTTTCTCCGGCAACTGATGCGCGAAGTAAATTCCCAACGGCGAGAACACCGCACCCAACGCCGCAATCAACAACGCCGCGCGATAGCGCACCAGGCCATGACGCAAGCCATCGATCGCGCCGACCGCAGCTGCACTGCCGACCGCAAACAGCGCCACTGGCGCCGCTTGCGTCATCGTCCAGCCAAGCCCGAGCACCAGCGCCGGCACCGCAAGAATCCCGCCGCCGGCCCCGGTCAAGCCGAGGACCAACCCCATCACCATGCCAAACAGACTTGCCAGCAACATAGGGTTTTCTCAGTCGACCTTGGACAGACTTGTCAGCCACTCACGGCCCTTGAGCATGCCGTTCCAATAGAACCACGGCAGCAGCGAGGCCTTGAGAAACCACGCCGAACGTCGCGCCACAGTCGGGTCCATTGGAAAAGTCGGCAGCAACTTCCCGGCATAACCGAACTCGGCGAGAATCACCTTGCCCTTCTCTACCGTCAGCGGGCAGGAACCGTAACCGTCGTACTTCAGAGGCAGCGGTTGTTGCTTGCGCAGGGCCAGCAGGTTTTCCGCCACCACGACCACTTGTTTGCGCACCGCTGCGGCGGTTTTCGCGTTGCTGGTGCCGCAGATATCACCGAGTGCGAACACCTCGGGAAACCGCGGATGCTGCAGGCTGTGCGGATTGACTTCGCACCAGCCTGCAGCATCGGCCAACGGGCTCTGGGCAATGAAATCCGGCGCAACCTGCGGCGGCACGACATGGAGCAGATCGAAGGTCTTCGCCTCGCGGGTGACGTTGCCTTCAGCGTCCTTGATCTCGAACCAGGCGGTTTTCGTCGGGCCGTCAACCTTGACCAGATTCGAATTGAACGCCAACTGTGCGTTGTACTTTTCGATGTACTTCATCAACGGCGGCACGAACGTCGCCACGCCAAACAGTGCGGCGCCGGCCAGGTTGAATTCGACATGGATGTTATTCAGCACGCCGCTTTTGAGCCAGTGATCGCAGGACAGGTACAGGGCTTTTTGCGGCGCGCCGGCACATTTGATCGGCATCGCCGGTTGAGTGAACAGCGCTTTGCCGCCGCGCAGTTTCTGCACCTGATCCCAAGTGTACTGCGCGTGCTGGTAGCTGTAATTGGAGGTGACGCCGTGCTGGCCGAGGCTTTCCTGCAAGCCTTCGATCTTCTCCCAGGCCAGACGCAGGCCGGGGCAGACGATCAGGTTCTGGTAGCTGACCGTGCGCTCGTCGTTAAGGGTGAGTTGTTTTTTGTCGGGATCGATGCCGGTGACGGCGGCTTGTATCCAAGTGGCTTGGCGCGGTAGTACTTTGGCCATCGGCCTGACCGTGTCTTTCACGTCGTAAGCGCCACCGCCGACCAGCGTCCACGCCGGTTGGTAGTAATGGTGAGTGCTCGGCTCGATGACCGTGATGTTCAGGCTCGGATCACGCTTGAGCAGACTGGCGACAAAACCGATACCGGCCGTACCACCGCCGATGACCACGATGTCTGCACTGATGGATGGGCCCCAGTGTTGATCGTTCATTGCTTGTTCCTTTTGCTGCACGCAAGGATTGTTCGAGCCAAACCACAAATCCCAATGTGGGAGCGAGCCTGCTCGCGAAGGCGGCGTATCAGTCGATGCAAGTATTGCCTGACCTAGCGCTTTCGCGAGCAGGCTCGCTCCCACATTGAACCAGTGTCATGGCTGGCATTTATTGATGGCCCAGACTTTTCAGCACGGCGCCGCAATACAACCCGGAGAGCGTTTTCATCACCTGGATGACCTCCGGACTGGCGAGGCCGTAGAAAATGTACTTGCCTTCACGACGGGTCGCGACCAGCCCTTCGTCACGCAAGATGCCCAATTGCTGAGACAGCGTCGGCTGGCGCACGCTGGTCATCTTTTCCAGTTCGCCGACGTTGCGCTCACCCTGAGTCAGCTGACACAGGATCAGCAGGCGATCCTCATTGGCCAGAGCCTTGAGCAACGCGCAGGCCTTGGAGGCCGAGGCGCGCAGCTGGGCGACTTCACATTCGGTCAGACTGGATTGCATTTGCACGATGCCTTGAAGGTCACTTAAGCTGCGAACATTATGTTTTTAGATAAAGTGTTGCAACCCATTTCCCTTGTTCAGGTTGGTGTCCATGCCCGCGCAGATTGAAGCTTTCCTCGACCCCGCCTCTTCGACCTACAGCTATGTGGTCTATGAAGCCGATGGCGGGCAGTGCGCGATCGTCGATCCGGTGCTCGATTACGACGGCGCCGCCGGACGCACCTGCACCGCCCAAGCCGACAAAATCATCGCCTTCGTTCGCGCGCACAACCTGCAGGTGCAGTGGCTGCTGGAAACCCACGCCCACGCCGATCACCTGTCCGCCGCGCCGTATCTGCGCAGGGAATTGGGCGGCAAGATCGCCATCGGTGAATCGATCAGCAAAGTGCAGAACGTGTTCAAGACGCTGTTCAATCTGGAGCCGGAGTTTTGCGTCGACGGCTCGCAGTTCGATCACCTGTTCGCGCCGAACGAGTCGTTCCGCATCGGCAACCTCAAGGCCACCGCTCTGCACGTCCCCGGCCACACCCCGGCGGACATGGCTTATTTGATCGATGGCGAGCAGATTCTGGTCGGTGACACGCTGTTCATGCCCGATGTCGGCACGGCGCGCTGCGACTTTCCCGGTGGCAATGCCCATCAGTTGTTTGCCTCGATCCACAAACTGCTGGCCTTCCCCGCCAGCGTGAAACTCTACGTTTGCCACGATTATCCGCCCGAGAGTCGCGCCTCGCAGTGCCAGACCACGGTCGGCGAGCAGCGCAAAAGCAATATTCATGTGCATGACGGGATCGATGAAGCAGCGTTCGTCGAAATGCGCACCAAGCGCGATGCCGGGCTGGGTATGCCGACGCTGTTGCTGCCGGCGATTCAGGTGAATGTCCGGGCCGGACATCTGCCGCCAGCGGAGGACAACGGTGTGGTTTACCTGAAGATTCCGCTCAATTCCCTATAGGAAAAAACCGCTCGACCGGCCACCGGATTATTTTTCCTACGAACGCTGTCGAGGGTGATGAACTGGTGAAAATCCTGTAAGCGAGCAGACTCCATTGGGCAAACATTCAATGGAGTTTTCGCAATATGGATATTCGTCGTAATCACCGAGACATGACACCGCAACAGAAATCCGCATTCATCGATGCCATCCTGAGGCTGAAGAACAACGTCGACAGTGTCCTGCGACCCGGGCAGCAATGCCGCTATGATGATTTCGTCCAGATCCACAAGAATTCGATGGGCGGGGCCAGTCCGCTGGTACCCAATCCACATCGAAGCCCCTTGTTCTATCCGTGGCATCGCATTCTGATCCGCCAGTTCGAACTGGCCCTGCAGTCCGCCGCCAGTGATCCGACCATCACCTTGCCTTACTGGAACTGGCAACTGACCGGCGCCGACAACCCCTTCACCTCGGACTTCATGGGTTCGAACGGTGACAACCTGCAAGACCAGCGTGTCACCAGCGGCCCGTTTTCCAGGGAACAATCGCAATTCGATGTCAGGGTCTGGGACGAAGGCACAGGCAACACGGGCATTCGTCGAAATCTCGGGGCAATCGGCGCACTGCCCAGCGCAGAGACCGTCATATCGACGCTCAACAGGGCGCCTTACTGGATGAATGGGAGTGGTTGGGAAAATGTCTCGGAAATCGAATTGCACAATCCGGTGCATGCGTGGATAGGCGGCAGCATGGGGGACGCTTCCTCACCCAATGATCCAATATTCTTCCTGCACCACTGCTACCTCGACTTGTTGTGGGAACGCTGGAAACACCAGCATCCTGGCACTCCCGGCTTTACCAATGAGGCCGGCTCGACAGACATGAATGAAACCGTCCTGATCTTTCACCCCGCCAACGAACTGGCGCCCTGGGCGCAAACCTTTACCGTCCAGCAAACCCTCTTCACCGCAGAGCTCGATTACCGCTATGACTATATCTGACGTTCAACTGCCCAGCGTCAAACCGTTAGCGGGTAACGGCAGCGCGGTCTTGTAGCGCACCTGTTTCAGCGCAAAGCTTGACCGGATATTTGCCACACCCGGCACTTTGGTCAGGAAGTCCATCATGAAGCGTTCGAGCGACTGAATCGTCGGCACCAGGACCCGGATGAGGTAATCCGGGTCTCCGGCCATGAGGTAGCACTCCATCACCTCCGGGCGGTCGGAAATGGCTTCCTCGAAATGCTGCAGCGCTTCCTCGACCTGCTTCTCCAGGCTCACGTGAATAAACACGTTCACGTGCAGCCCCAGCAGATCGGCATCCAGCAGCGTGACCTGCTCGCGAATCAGCCCCAATTCTTCCATGGCCTTGACCCGGTTGAAGCACGGTGTCGGCGACAGATTCACCGAGCGTGCGAGGTCGGCGTTGGTGATGCGCGCATTCTCCTGAAGGCTGTTGAGAATGCCGATATCTGTACGGTCCAGTTTGCGCATGAGACAAAACCACCTGTTTTTTATGTTTATGCAGAATTTCTATCTGCAAATCGTCTCCAGCGCAACGAAACAGAGATAAATATTCTTCTTGCCCGGGCCTATGATTGTTGTAGGACAAGATTTCTTCTACCGAAGAATGACTGCCAGCTCACTACAAGAAATTCACAAGATCGAGCGTAGAAGCCATGACCCAAGCGTATGAACCGCTGCGTCTGCACGTCCCTGAACCCTCGGGCCGTCCAGGCTGCAAAACCGATTTTTCCTACCTGCATCTGACCGATGCCGGTACGGTGCGCAAACCTCCCATCGACGTCGAACCTGCCGACACCGCCGACCTGGCCCGTGGGCTGATTCGTGTGCTCGACGATCAGGGCAACGCCCTCGGCCCATGGGCCGAGAACGTGCCGGTCGAGATCCTGCGTAAAGGCATGCGCGCCATGCTCAAGACGCGGATCTACGACAACCGCATGGTGGTCGCCCAGCGTCAGAAAAAAATGTCGTTCTACATGCAGAGCCTTGGCGAAGAAGCCATCGGCAGTGCTCAGGCCCTAGCCTTGAACATCGACGACATGTGCTTCCCGACCTACCGCCAGCAAAGCATTCTGATGGCCCGCGAGGTTCCGCTGGTCGACCTGATCTGCCAACTGCTGTCCAACGAGCGCGATCCGCTCAAGGGCCGGCAATTGCCGATCATGTACTCGGTCAAGGATGCCGGTTTCTTCACTATTTCCGGCAACCTCGCCACCCAGTTCATTCAGGGCGTGGGCTGGGGCATGGCCTCGGCGATCAAGGGCGACACCAAAATCGCCTCGGCGTGGATCGGTGACGGCGCCACCGCCGAATCGGACTTCCACACCGCCCTCACCTTCGCTCACGTTTATCGTGCGCCGGTGATCCTCAACGTCGTGAATAACCAATGGGCGATTTCGACCTTCCAGGCCATCGCCGGTGGTGAAGCCACCACCTTCGCCGGACGCGGCGTCGGTTGCGGCATCGCCTCGCTGCGCGTGGATGGCAACGACTTCTACGCGGTGTATGCGGCATCTGCCTGGGCTGCCGAACGCGCCCGCCGCAACCTCGGCCCGACCATGATCGAATGGGTCACCTACCGTGCCGGCCCGCACTCGACCTCCGATGATCCGTCGAAATATCGTCCGGCCGATGACTGGAGCCACTTCCCGCTCGGCGACCCGATCGCCCGTCTCAAACAGCACCTGATCAAGGTCGGTCACTGGTCGGAGGAAGAGCACGCCGCCGTCAGCGCCGAGCTCGAAGCCGAAGTGATTGCCGCGCAGAAACAGGCCGAACAGTACGGCACCCTCGCCGGCGGCCAGATTCCAAGCGCCGCGACCATGTTCGAAGACGTCTACAAAGAGATGCCGGAGCACTTGAAGCGCCAGCGTCAGCAGTTGGGGATCTGACATGAACGATCACAACAACAATATTCAGTTGGAAACCGCCATGACCACGACCACCATGACCATGATCCAGGCCCTGCGCTCGGCCATGGATGTGATGCTTGAGCGTGATGACAATGTCGTCGTGTTCGGTCAGGACGTCGGCTACTTCGGCGGCGTATTCCGTTGCACCGAAGGCCTGCAGACCAAATACGGCACCTCGCGGGTGTTCGACGCGCCGATCTCGGAAAGCGGCATCGTCGGCGTGGCCGTCGGCATGGGCGCCTACGGTCTGCGTCCGGTCGCCGAGATCCAGTTCGCCGACTACGTCTACCCGGCGTCCGACCAGATCATTTCCGAAGCGGCGCGCCTGCGTTATCGCTCGGCTGGCGAGTTCACCGCACCGATGACCCTGCGCATGCCATGCGGCGGCGGCATCTATGGCGGTCAGACCCACAGCCAGAGCATCGAGGCGATGTTCACTCAGGTGTGCGGCTTGCGCACCGTGATGCCCTCCAACCCATATGACGCCAAAGGCCTGCTGATCGCCTCCATCGAAAACGATGACCCGGTGATCTTCCTTGAGCCGAAACGCCTGTACAACGGCCCGTTCGACGGCCACCACGACCGCCCGGTTACCCCGTGGTCGAAACACCCGCAAGCCCAGGTCCCGGACGGTTACTACACCGTGCCGCTGGACGTTGCTGCGATCACTCGCCCGGGCAAGGACGTAACCGTGCTGACTTACGGCACCACCGTTTACGTGTCGCAAGTCGCTGCCGAAGAATCCGGCGTGGATGCTGAAGTCATCGACCTGCGCAGCCTGTGGCCGCTGGACCTGGAAACCATCGTCAAGTCGGTGAAGAAAACCGGCCGTTGCGTGGTGGTTCACGAAGCCACGCGCACCTGCGGTTTCGGCGCCGAACTGGTGTCGCTGGTGCAAGAGCATTGCTTCCATCACCTGGAAGCGCCGATCGAACGCGTCACCGGTTGGGACACTCCCTACCCGCACGCGCAGGAGTGGGCGTATTTCCCAGGGCCCTCCCGAGTGGGCGCGGCGTTGAAACGGGTTATGGAGGTCTGAATGGGCACGCACGTTATCAAGATGCCGGACATCGGCGAAGGCATCGCAGAAGTAGAACTGTCGCAGTGGCACGTCAAGGTTGGCGATCTGGTCGTTGAAGACCAGGTGCTGGCGGACGTGATGACCGACAAGGCGATGGTCGATATTCCGTCGCCAGTGCACGGGAAAGTGATTGCCCTCGGCGGTCAGCCAGGTGAAGTGATGGCGGTTGGCAGTGTGCTGATCAGCATCGAGGTTGAAGGTGCTGGCAACCTCAAGGAATCGGCTGCTCCTGCTCCGGTAAAAGAAGCACCTGCGGCGCCGAAAGTTGAAGCAGTCGTTGAGAGTAAACCTGCTCCAGCCGCCCCGCGCCCTGCTGCGGTTTGCCAAGGCCCGATGGTTGCCCGCGAAGCAGACGAACGTCCGCTCGCCTCGCCGGCCGTGCGCAAACATGCGCTGGATCTGGGCATTCAGTTGCGTTTGGTGCGCGGTTCCGGCCCGGCCGGTCGTGTGTTGCACGAAGACCTTGAAGCCTATCTGGCGCAAGGTCAGTCCAACGCTTCAGTTCCAGTCGCCGCCGCTTACGCCCAGCGTAACGACGAAGAACAGATTCAAGTCATCGGCATGCGCCGCAAGATCGCCCAGCGCATGCAGGACGCTACCCAGCGTGCCGCACACTTCAGCTATGTCGAAGAAATCGACGTCACCGCGATTGAAGAACTGCGCGCACATCTGAATGAAAAACACGCCGCCAGCCGTGGCAAGTTGACCTTGCTACCGTTCCTCGTCCGCGCTCTGGTTGTGGCCCTGCGCGACTTCCCGCAGATGAACGCCCGTTACGACGACGAAGCCCAGGTCATTACTCGCCTCGGCGCCGTGCATGTCGGCGTCGCTACGCAAAGCGACCTCGGCCTGATGGTGCCGGTGGTGCGTCACGCCGAGGCGCGCAGCCTGTGGGACAGCGCCGCCGAGATTTCCCGTTTGGCCAACGCCGCACGCAATGGCAAGGCCAGCCGCGATGAATTGTCCGGCTCGACCATCACCCTGACCAGCCTCGGTGCACTGGGCGGCATCGTCAGTACGCCAGTGCTGAACCTGCCGGAAGTGGCCATCGTCGGCGTGAACAAAATCGTTGAACGGCCGATGGTCGTCAAAGGCCAGGTGGTGATCCGCAAGATGATGAACCTCTCCAGCTCCTTCGATCACCGCGTGGTCGACGGCATGGACGCGGCACTCTTCATCCAGGCCATTCGCGGCTTGATCGAACAACCTGCCACCTTGTTTGTGGAGTAAGGCGCGCATGCAATCTCTGAACACTACGCTGCTGATTATCGGCGGCGGTCCCGGCGGTTATGTGACGGCGATCCGCGCCGGCCAACTGGGCATTCCGACCATTCTGGTCGAAGGTCAATCGTTGGGCGGCACCTGCCTGAACATCGGCTGCATTCCGTCGAAAGCGCTGATTCATGTGGCTGAGCAGTTTCACCAGACGCAGCATCACAGCCAGCATTCGGCGCTGGGCATCAGCGTTGCCGCGCCGACGCTCGATATCACTAAAAGCGTCGAGTGGAAGGACGGCATCGTTGATCGCCTGACCACCGGCGTCGCTGCACTGCTGAAGAAGAACAAAGTTCAGGTCATCAATGGCTGGGCCAAGGTCATCGATGGTAAAACCGTCGACGTCGGCGACACGCGCATCCAGTGCGAGCACTTGGTGCTGGCCACCGGTTCGACCAGCGTCAATCTGCCGATCCTGCCGATTGGCGGACCGATCATCTCTTCCACCGAAGCACTGGCACCGACATCCGTGCCGAAACGTCTGGTGGTGGTGGGCGGTGGTTACATCGGTCTGGAACTGGGCATCGCTTATCGCAAGCTTGGCGCCGACGTGAGCGTGGTCGAGGCGCAGGATCGCATCCTGCCGGCCTACGACGCCGAACTGACGCAACCGGTGCATGACGCGCTGAAGCAACTGGGCGTGAAGCTGTATCTGAAGCACAGCGTGCTGGGCTTCGACGGCACTTTGCAGGTGCGCGATCCAGAAGGCGAAACCCTGAATCTGGAAACCGATCAGGTGCTAGTCGCCGTCGGTCGCAAACCGAATACCCAAGGCTGGAACCTCGAAGCGCTGAATCTGGATATGAACGGTTCGGCGATCAAGATCGACAGTCGCTGCCAGACCAGCATGCGCAACGTTTACGCCATCGGCGACTTGAGCGGCGAGCCGATGCTGGCCCACCGCGCCATGGCTCAAGGTGAGATGGTTGCCGAGTTGATCAGCGGCAAAACCCGCGAATTCAACCCGACAGCGATTGCTGCCGTGTGCTTCACCGACCCGGAATTGGTGGTGGTCGGCAAAACCCCGGACGAGGCAAAAGCTGCGGGTCTGGACTGCATCGTTTCCAGTTTCCCGTTCGCCGCCAATGGACGGGCGATGACGCTGGAATCGAAAAGCGGCTTTGTGCGCGTGGTCGCTCGTCGGGATAACCATGTGATTGTTGGCTGGCAAGCGGTAGGCGTGGGCGTTTCCGAATTGTCGACAGCGTTTGCGCAAAGCCTGGAAATGGGCGCGCGGCTGGAAGACATCGGCGGCACCATTCATGCGCATCCGACCTTGGGTGAAGCGGTACAGGAAGCGGCGTTGCGTGCTCTGGGGCATGCGTTGCACCTGTAGATGGTGGTGGCAACACCGGCCCCTTCGCGAGCAGGCTCGCTCCCACAGGTGGAACGCATTTCAAATGTGGGAGCGACGGTGCGACGATTCGACCTGCTCGCGAATTCTTGAGGGCAACACGATTTATCTGTGTGTCATCCGATAGTCCGGGCTGCGAAACCGCTCAAGAATGAAGTATTGTTGTGCCCATCCAAAAAACGTCAGAAGCCTTGAACCGTTTCGACGGTTGTTCAGTGATAGAGGGTGTCATGGGTAACGAAAGCATCAATTGGGACAAGCTGGGTTTTGATTACATCAAGACCGACAAACGCTATCTGTCGTACTTTCGCGATGGCGAGTGGGACAAAGGCACCCTGACCGAAGATAACGTGCTGCACATCAGTGAAGGCTCGACTGCCCTTCACTATGGCCAGCAGTGCTTCGAAGGCATGAAGGCCTATCGTTGCAAGGACGGCTCGATCAACCTGTTCCGCCCGGACCAGAATGCCCTGCGTATGCAACGCAGCTGCGCGCGTCTGCTGATGCCGACGGTCGACACCGAGCAGTTCATCGAAGCGTGCAAAGCCGTGGTTCGCGCCAACGAGCGCTTCATTCCGCCATACGGCACTGGCGGCGCGCTGTATCTGCGCCCGTTCGTGATCGGCGTGGGTGACAACATTGGCGTGCGCACGGCACCCGAGTTCATCTTCTCGATCTTCTGCATTCCGGTCGGCGCCTACTTCAAGGGCGGCCTGACCCCGCACAACTTCCAGATCTCCAGCTACGACCGCGCCGCCCCACAAGGCACCGGCGCAGCCAAGGTCGGCGGCAACTACGCCGCCAGCCTGATGCCGGGCTCGAAAGCGAAGAAAGCCAACTTCGCTGACGCGATCTATCTGGATCCGATGACCCACACCAAGATCGAAGAAGTCGGTTCGGCCAACTTCTTCGGGATCACCCACGACAACAAGTTCATCACCCCGAACTCGCCGTCCGTGCTGCCAGGCATCACCCGCCTGTCGCTGATCGAACTGGCAAAAACGCGTCTGGGCCTGGAAGTGGTTGAAGGCGACGTGCTGATCGACAAGCTGTCGGACTTCAAAGAAGCCGGCGCTTGCGGTACGGCTGCGGTGATCACCCCGATCGGTGGTATCAGCTACAACGACCATCTGCATGTGTTCCATAGCGAGACCGAAGTGGGTCCTGTGACCCAGAAGCTCTACAAAGAGCTGACCGGCGTGCAGACCGGCGACATCGAAGCGCCAGCGGGCTGGATCGTCAAGGTTTGATCTGACGGCTGCTGATGTAGAAAAGCCCTCTACCGAGTGATTGGTGGGGGGCTTTTTTGATCGTGGTTGTTGGTTGTTTTTGTGTAAGGCTGGAGATCTTTTCCCCCTCACCCCAGCCCTCTCCCCCAGGGGGCGAGGGGGAAAGGGAGCCGATCGTTGTGCCGTTCAAAACCTGAGTTCGACGCGAGCTTTCAGGTCGGTGTAGTACGCGAGAACACCTCGGTCAGTCCCCTCTCCCTCTGGGAGAGGGTTAGGGTGAGGGGCTTTTCAGCGTTATCCGTTTACCAAGTCGCTCAGCAATCCCGCTCGCCTGCCCATTCTGCTGCTTACCCATTCGCGCCTGCGTAATCAACCCGGGAATCAACTCCCCTTCCGGCAGATTCTTCCAGAACCGCGCCGGCAAATGCCCCTGCATGACCTTCTCGTTCAACCGCGCTGGATTAAAGATGTGGCTGTAATAAGTCAGCCACAGATCCCCATGAGGATCGTCGACATTCTGCGCCAGTTGCTGCCATTCCAGCGGGCATTGCCGCTGATGAATCAGTTGCTCGCCATCGTAATAAACCCCGTCACGTGGCGTGGCGATCAACCAGCGGTGGCGGCCCATGCGCCCGATGAAGTGCTCGCTGGCGCTGTGCAGAATGTCATGGGCCGGTTCATGCCAAGCCACATATTGCGGACCCGCGCTGGATGAAGGGCGTTCGATGAAGCGCACAAACGCATGCAGATGATGGGCTTCGCGATTGACTTGTTTGATCCGTCGCTGCAGTTCACTGCCGAGTTTGTCCCCGGCCATCATCGCCGTGCGGTCGCCGTGGCTGACGCGCCACAACACCTCATAGAGCAGGCTCCAGCGTTGATCGCCGCGATAGCGCGAGGCTTGCTCCAGCGTGTCGAGCAACGCTCGCGGAATACGTGCCTGAAACGGCCCTTGCCCTTCAGGCACCGGCTCATCATTGGCAAACAGATCACCGACACCTTCCGAGGCCCAGCTCACCAGACTCGGATCAACTTCATGGCTCAGCAACCAGCGCGCCTGCTGGCGCCAGGTGTCGAACAGATCATCGCAATCGAGATTGATCATCCCCACAGCCCCATCTGCTGCGGCATCGGCCGGTCGCGCAGTTGCTGATAGAGCAAATGGCTGGTGACTTCAGCCTGCTGCGGGTGGTAGTCGCTGGTGATGATGAACGGCTTGGCCTTGGCCAGCACGCAGCGCATGCGCGCGACGTCTTCGTAACGAATGCGCCGCTGTCGACGCAGCTCGACCAGACGTTCGGTGGTACGCAGGCCGATACCGGGAATACGCGCGATCAGAGACGCTTCGGCACGGTTCAGATCCAGCGGGAACACTTCACGATTTTGCAAAGCCCAAGCCAGTTTCGGGTCGATGTCCAGCGCCAGATTACCCGGCCCCTTGAGCAACTCGTCGGCGCTGTAGCCATAACTGCGCAAGAGAAAATCGGCCTGATACAAACGGTGCTCACGCATCAGCGGCGGCGCGGCCAGCGGTACGCTTTTCGGGCTGTCGGGGATCGGGCTGAAGGCCGAATAGTAGACCCGGCGCAGTCGGAAGTTGCCGTACAAGGCCTGGGCGCTGTGGAGGATGGTGCTGTCGTCGGTGTCGTCGGCGCCGACAATCAATTGCGTGCTTTGCCCGGCTGGAGCGAACTTCGCCGAGCGCGGTTCGTTCAAAACGGTCTGCACGCCGGTGTAGATGGTGTTCATCGCCTGCTTGATCGAAGCGATGTCCTTCTCCGGTGCCAGCACTTGCAGGCTGGCATCGGTCGGCAGTTCGATGTTGACGCTCAGGCGATCGGCGTAGCGGCCAGCCTCTTCAATCAATGCCGGATCGGCTTCGGGAATGGTCTTGAGATGGATGTACCCGCGAAACTCATGCTCTTCGCGCAGCAGCTTCGCCACCCGCACCAGTTGTTCCATGGTGTAGTCCGCCGAGCGGATGATGCCGGAACTGAGAAACAGCCCGCTGACGCAATTGCGCCGGTAGAAATCCATGGTCAGCGCCACAACTTCTTCGGGGGTGAAACGGGCACGCGGAACATCGCTGGAGCGGCGGTTGACGCAGTATTGGCAATCGTAAAGGCAGAAATTGGTCAGTAGAATCTTCAACAACGACACACAGCGCCCGTCCGGCGTGTAGCTGTGGCAGATGCCCATGCCATCGGTCGAGCCCAACCCGCTCTTGCCTTCGGAGCTGCGCTTGGGCGCGCCACTGCTCGCGCAGGAAGCGTCATACTTGGCGGCGTCGGCGAGGATGCTCAGCTTGTCGATGATTTGCATGGCACGGGCCCTTTACTGTTTGCATATACAGTATAGAGTCGTCTGCGGTGATACAAGGTGGCAGATGCGCCCCTCGTCGGTCAGAAGCTGAAAATCAAAAGATCGCAGCCTTCGGCAGCTCCTACCTGGATCGGGTAGGGTCGAGATTTATCGGGTGTACGCGATTTCTGTAGGAGCTGCCGAAGGCTGCGATCTTTTGATCTGCCCGTCTACCGGCCATTCAACGCCAAACCGCGCACTGATCTCCTTACGCCCCAGCGCCGTCAACGCCAACGCTCGACTGTCCAGATCCTGCGTCACCCACTTGCGCTTCAGCGCCGTTTGCAACAACGCTGCACCCAGCGAACCCCCGAGATGCGGCCGGCGCATGCTCCAGTCCAGACACGGGCAGGCAAACTTGCGGCGCAGCGTCGTCAAATCCTGCACTTCGATGCCCAAACCGAGAAACAACGCCTCGCCACTGTCACTCAAGCGATACGCCTGTTCGTCGGTTTGCACCAGCCAACCAGCCTCAAGCAAACGGTCATGCAGCAACACCGCCAGCGTTCCGGCCATGTGGTCATAACAGGTGCGAGCGAATTGCAGACGATCCGGCGTATGCGCCTTGAACGTCGGCGCCGCGTTCTGGCCAATCACCATCAACGCTTCCAGCGCCTGCGCCACGCGCTGATCAGCGAGGCTGTAATAGCGATGGCGGCCCTGCACATGCAGGCGCACCAGGGCCAGGTCCTTGAGTTTCGCCAAGTGCACACTGGCGGTCGAGGCGCTGACTTCAGCGATCGTCGCAAGCTCCGTGCTGGTGCGGGCGTGGCCGTCCATCAGCGAACAGAGGATTTTTGTCCGCGCCGGCTCGGCGATGGCGGCGGCCACCTGCGATACGCCGATGTCTTGATGTTCTGCGTGCATAGTTCGCTCCCGGACGAATCGTCGTCGTTGCGCAGTGGAGATAGTAGCAACACTTTCCCCGCCGACAAGGATGCAAACCATGAACCCGATCAGCGCCGCAACGCATGCCGACCCTTATCCCTACTACGCCGAACTGCGCGCAGCAGGTGGACTGACGTTTCATCCCGAGCTGAAACTGTGGGTCGCCAGCAGCGCCCGTGCGGTGTGTGCGGTGTTGGCCCACGCTGATTGCCGGGTGCGTCCGGCGCAGGAGCCCGTGCCCAAAGCGATTGCCGGCAGGATGGCCGGCAAAGTCTTTGGCCAACTGATGCGGATGAATGACGGTGAACGCCAGCGCTGTCCGCGTTCTGCGATCGAGCCTGAGCTGGCAGCGCTGGACCTTGAGACGATCAATGCTTTGGTCGCCGCACGGCTGATCACAGCGGACGCCGACGGTGTGTACAAGGCAATGTTTCGTGGCCCGGTGTGCGTGGTCGCGGCGCTGCTGGGATTCACGCCAGCACAGGCGCGGGTAGTCAGCGAGCTGACGGCGGACTTCGTCGCTTGCCTGTCACCGTTGAGCGATGACCTGCAATTGGCCGCAGCGGATGCAGCGGCCGAGCAACTGCGCGGCTACTTTATCGAATTGCTCGCCGAACCTGCGAGCGACTTGCTCAACGCGATCAAGCGGCGCTTTGTCGGCGATGAAGAAACCCTGATCGCCAACCTGATCGGGCTCTGTTCGCAGACATTCGAAGCCTGTGCCGGACTGATCGGCAATACGCTGTTGGCGCTTCGTCGGCATCCGGATTTGCGCGGCGAAGCCATCGAAGCGTTGCTCAGCGAAGTCCAGCGCTTCGACCCGCCCGTGCAGAACACCCGGCGCTTTGTCGCCGCGTCCTGTGAGATTGCCGGTGTGCGTGTCGAGGCGGGCGATGTGATTCTGGTGCTGCTGGCCTCGGCCAATCGAGATCCGGCGCTTAACGGACAGCCGGAGGAGTTTCTGCCGCAGCGCGAGAACCGCCGCAGTTTCAGTTTTGGCAGTGGCCGGCATCAGTGTCCGGGGCAAGCGTTGGCGATGAGTATTGCCGGAGCTACGGTGCGGGAAATACTCGCAAAGGGCATCGATCTGAATTGCCTGAACTGGCACTACAGGCCCTCGCTCAATGGGCGCATTCCAATGTTCAGCGACGTGGGCGCCTGATAGTCCGTCTTCGCGAGCAGGCTCGCTCCCACAGGGTTATGGGGTGTACACACTGTTGTGATCAACTCGAACAATGTGGGAGCGAGCCTGCTCGCGAAGAGGCCACCCCAGTCACCGCAAATGCTGGCTCAAGCCGCCCACTGCAAAATCAACCAGCTGTTAGCGCCGCTGATCACCACAAACAACCCCCACGCCAACACCCGGGTTGGCCAGCGATTCACAAACGGCCCCATCAGCTTTTTATCATTAGTCATGCGGATCAATGGATACAAGGCGAACGGCAACTGCAGACTCAACACCACCTGACTCAACACCAGCAATTTGCCGATCGCGTTATCGCCCATCAGCCACACGCCGATAAACGCCGGAATCAACGCCAGTCCGCGAGTAATCAAGCGGCGCTGCCAGCACGGAATCCGCAGGTTCAGGTAGCCCTCCATGATCACCTGGCCGGCGATGGTGCCGGTGAAGGTCGAACTCTGCCCTGATGCGAGCAACGCCACGCCGAACAACACACTGGCCAGCGCACCGCCAACCAGCGGATCAAGCAGGTGGTAAGCGTCCTGAATGTCCACCACGTCGGTGTGCCCGGACTGGTGAAACGCCGCTGCCGCGAGAATCAGGATCGCCGCATTGACCAGCAACGCCAGCGCCAGCGAACCGATGGTGTCGATGCGCGCAAGTTTCACCGCGTCCTGCTTGCTCGCCAGGTCCTTGCCGATCATCCGCGTCTGCACGATCGAGGTGTGCAGATAGAGGTTATGCGGCATCACCGTTGCGCCGAGAATACCGATCGCCAGGTACAACGGCGCCGCTTCACCAATCGCCGCCAGCGACGGTTTGAAGCCTTGGGCGACATCCGGCCAGTACGGTTTGATCAGCAACAGTTCAACGAAAAAACACACGCCGATGGTCGCGACCAATACCAGCATGATCGCTTCCAGCCGGCGGAAACCGCGATTTTGCAGGGCCAGCACCAGCAAGGTGTCGAACGCGGTCAGGGCAATGCCGAAGGTCAGCGAACAACCGAGCAGCAAATGGAACGCCAGCGCACACCCAAGCACTTCGGCCAGATCGGTGGCGATGATCGAGATTTCCGCCAGCACCCACTGCAAGCGCGCGGTCGGTGTGCTGTAGCGCTCGCGGGACAGTTGCGCCAGATCGCGACCGGTGGCGATGCCCAGTCGCGAGCACAAGCACTGCACGACCATGCCCGCCAGACTCGCCAGCAACACCACAAACAACAGGCTGTAACCGAAGCGTGAACCGGCCTCGATGGCGGTGGCCCAGTTGCCCGGATCCATGTAGCCGATCGACACCAGCAAACCGGGACCGGCAAAACGCAGCACGCGTTTGAAGAATGAGGCATTGGGATCTACCGCGACACTGCCGGCCACTTCCGGCGGGCAAAACGGCGCGGTGGCGATTTTGGGCAAGCTGAATTTCACGCACACATCCAGAAACAAGTCGGAAAGACGCAGCTTAGAGGTTTCCGCCACAGCCTTGAAGCGCAAAAGATCGCAGCCTTCGGCAGCTCCTACAGGAGAGTGCATTCCAATGTAGGAGCTGCCGAAGGCTCGGGCCGCGATCGGACGATCTTTTGCTCTTATCGACTCACCCCCAACAACTGTTCGCGCAACTCCGGACTGCGTGTGCGCGGATCCAGCCAGATAGCAAAAAACGCTCGGGCAAACAGCGGGTCATCAATCTCGTGCTGCAACTGCTGACCGACAAAAAACCGCGCGCCCTGCCCCGGTAGGTACACGCCGGTAATCCGCGTGCCGGCCTGCACATCGACGAACGATTGCTGCATCTGTATTTGCCAACCGGCCAATTGCGCCGGGCTGACGCGGCCATCGGCCAGACGTTTGATTTCGTCGACGCTGGCCTTGACCAGATCGTCGCGAGAGATATTGCGGCGGTAGATCAGTTCCAGCGCAAACGGCTGGCCGTCGACCAAGGGTCGCGCGGCGCTCCACAGGCGCGCGTTGTACACATCGAAACCGAACACGCTGTAATCGCCGGTGCCGATGATTTGCGCGCCGGGCACGGCGTCCTGCCAATTGGCCCAGGTTGGCGTCAGCAATAGCGCCCACAAGCCGATGCCGCAGCATCCCCGCAACACCTTCGGTGTTCTGTTCATCGCGGCATCGACTCCGGCAAGCCCTGATAGTCAGAGCATAGTCGGGTATTGCTCCCGACACTTTGTATACAAAAACTGCGCACATAGGCAGCAATCGCTGATCGACAATGCTAACGTGGCGAACCTTCAACGGATGGAGACTCCTGCGTGCTGATCCTCAAACTGCTGCTGATTCCCGGATTTCTGCTGCTGATTTCCCTGGCGGGCAAACGCTGGGGGCCGAGTGTGGCCGGGTGGCTGTCGGGATTGCCGGTGGTGGTCGGGCCAATTCTGTTTTTCCTCGCCATCGAGCAGGGTCCGGCGTTTGCCGCGCAGTCGGCGGTGGCGGCGTTATCGGCGATGTTCGCGATGATTGCGTTCTGCATCACCTACGCGCAGGTCGCGCAACGAGCGAACTGGCCGTTGGCGTTGGCGGCGTCGCTGTCGGTGTGGGCCGTGATTGCTGGGGTGTTGTCGCTGATTCCGGCGTCGCTGCCGTTTTCAGTGGCAGCGGCGGCGGTTGCGTTGCTGGCATCGCCGTATCTGTTTCCTACGGTGCAACCGATGCTCAACGGCCCGGCGCCGAAGTCGGACAGACTGATCTGGCGGATGATCGCCGGCGCCGCGTTGACCCTGGTGGTGACGATGCTCGCCAGCACCGTCGGCGAGCGCTGGAGCGGTTTGCTTGCGGTGTTCCCGGTGCTCGGCAGTGTGATGGCGGTGTTCTCGCAACAAACGCGCGGCCCGGCATTTACCGCCGCATTGTTACGGGCGACGGCGACCGGCATGTATTCGTTTTCGGCGTTTTGCCTGGTCTCGGCACTGACGTTGCCGAGCATGGGCCTGAGCGGATTTGCTGTAGGCGTGGCGGTGTCGGTGGCCATGCTCGGTGTGACCAAACGGCTGTTGGCCCGTCCGCTGGCGAAAGCGCAGGCGCAGTAACCGCTCAGACGATTCGCGCTGGAACGCCCGCCCCCCTCCGTGGGATGATCGCCCGCCTCGCGCGACCATCCACCGGAGATTCACATGTCATTGTTGAGCAAAAAAGCCGTCGTCCTGCTGGTGGCGGCCCTCGCCGGTTTCGGCGCCCTTCACGCGCAAGCAGCGAAGGAAAAAGCCAGCACCGAGAAAGTCTCGATGCTCGATGGCAAGTTCACCTTTGTGCTGCCTAAAGGTTTCATCGCCGACCCGCTGCCGACCAGCCCGAGCGGGACCACGGGCACGATGTACACCAACGAGGCCACAAAAACCGTGGTCATTACCGCTGAAAACAAGATTCCCGAAGGCCAGCACGTCAAGGACAACGACGGCCAGTTCCTCGACGGCAGCGTGGCGAGTTTCATTGAAGACCAGCGCAAAGCGCTGCCGGACTTCAACAAACTCAGTGAAAAGAGCCTGACCCAAAAAGGCACCGGCCTTGGCCTGCGTCAGGTCGACAGCACCGCGACCCAGGGCGGTGGCCAGACCCTCAACACCACGCTGATGGCCGGCTCCGGCACGAAGATGGCGCTGGTGCAGGTGATCTCCCGCGCCAGCGACAAGAAAGGTCACGATGCGCTGGTGAAAACCATCCTCAAGGATTGAGCTGCTGCAACCAGCCGTTCAAGTCACGCAGCTCGGCCGCACTGATACTGTGGCCGACGCCGGGATAGGCGTGGAACTGCGGTTTGTAGCCGAGTTTCTGTAGTTGCGCGTTGGCCTCGGTGCCGTTTTTATACGGCACCGGATTATCGGCGGTGCCGTGGCCGATGAAGATGTTCAGCGGCAACGGCTGCTTTTCGCTTTTGAGTTCAGCCTTCAACACTGGCAATAAACGCCCGCTCAATGCCGCAATCCCACCGACCGCCACTGGCGGCCTCAGCCCCACTTCGTAGGTCATCATCGCGCCTTGGCTGAAGCCGATCAGGTACACCTTGCTCGGGGTGGTGTGATATTTCTTCGCTGCTTGCGCGATAAAGTCGCGAAGCTTCTGGCCACTGACCTTCAGATCATCGGTCTCGCCGTTGTAGGCGCCTTCGCCTTTCTTGCGAAACCACTGGAAACGTCCTTCACCCAATGACAGCGGCGCCTGCACCGACAGGTAGTTGTATTGCGCCGGCAGTTGGAATTTCATGCCGATCAGGTCGGCTTCGTTACTGCCGTAGCCGTGCAGGAAGATCACCAGCGGCCGAGCCTCAGCGTCGGCGTGCACCTGTTCGATGTACTTGAGCGGCAGATCGGATTGCAGCGTGGTTTGCGCCTGCACAGCAGTGGACGCCAGCAGGGTCAACAGAGCAAAGACCTTCAACATAGAGCCTTCCTTCACGGAGTGTCGGGTTCGGGGGGGAGCCTAACATCCTGCGGCGAGGATCAACATGTTGGGTGCTGCTGATGACCCCTTTCGCGAGCAAGCTCGCTCCCACATTGGAAATGCATTCCCCTGTGGGAGCGAGCTTGCTCGCGAAAGGGCCAGTGAATCCAGCGAAGATCCTTCAGTCGTTAGTCAGTTTCCCTGTACGAAACGCCACCCGCCCCGCCACTTTCGCCTGCCAGATCCCCGGCTCGGTATAGCGCCCGCGATCAAGCGCAAACAACACGCCACTGGTGCCGGCGCGCACGGTGGTCACGCGATCCTGCAACGGATCCACCACCTCAAACAGCGCATCGCCCTTCTCCACCCACTCGCCGGCATTGCGCAGAAAACTGACCACACCATGGTGTGGCGCGAACAGATATTCGGTGCCCTCGAACGGCAGACCTTCACAGCACTCGCCCGGTGCCGCCGGCCATTCGCCGCTGATAAAACCCTGCTCGGCAAGAAAGCCGAGAATCGCCTCACAATTGGCCTGAGCCTGATCGACCCGGGTGTCGCCCATACTGCCCAGTTCCAGCGTGGTCGCGAGGTTCGCCGCCGGAATTGCAGCATTGGGAAATGCCCGCGCCAGACGCAACCACGGCGTCGAGCAGGATTCATCAAACGAGCTGCCACCGGAATCTTCACACAACAGCGCCACGCCAGCCTTCAAACGTGCCGCCAGCGATTGCCATTGCGGCCAGTGCTGCGGCAGCGCGTACAAGTGAATCGCCGCGTCGAAATCACAATGCAGATCGAGGGTGATGTCGGCATCGCAGGCATGGCGCAGCAACAAACGATGCAAGGCTTCCAGTTGCGAGGCTGGGGCCGGCAGCTCATCGAACACCTGGCCCATGGTTTGGCGGATCAGTGCAACGTTGGCCTCGGCATCCGCGCCCAGACGCTCACCGATCAACGCCGCGACCGGTGCGCTGAGTTCGACGAAGGCACGGTTGAAATTCTTGCCGCTGCCCAGTTCGAAGCGGCCCATGTGCGCACCTTGCACATGTTGATCGAGGCCGATCGGGTTGGCCACCGGCACCAGCTCGATCACGCCCTGCAAACGGCCCTGCTGTTCGAGTTCATTGAGACGCTGCTTGAGCTCCCACGCAGTGCGCATGCCCGGCAGTTCATCGGCGTGCAGGCTGGCCTGGATGTACACCTTGCGGGTGCCTGCGCCGTAGCGAAACACGCTGAGCGAGCGCTCGCTGCCCAAGTGGCTCCAGGGCAGAACATGGTCGATGCGTTGCATGGGTAACTCCTGCAGTCTGGTAGATCTGGATCAATGAGATCCCTGTGGGAGCGAGCTTGCTCGCGAATGCAATTGGACAGTCAATAAAGATGTTGAATGTTAAACCGTATTCGCGAGCAAGCTCGCTCCCACAGGGATTTCCATCAGTAGAAAGAGAGCATAAAAAAAGTGGCCACCGCGCAAACGGGGCCACTTTTTTCTACGGCGTATTAATGGCCGTACACATCAAAGTCGAAGTACTTGTCCTGGACTTTCTTGTACTCGCCATTGGCGCGGATTTCGGTGATGGCTTTGTTGAACTGCTCGGCCAGCGCGGTATCGCCCTTGCGCACCGCAATGCCGGCGCCGCCGCCGAAGTACTTGGCGTCTTCGTAGGTCGGGCCAACGAATTCAAAACCTTTGCCGGCGTCGGTTTTCAGGAAACCGTCACTCAGGTTGACCGAGTCGGCCAGCATCGCGTCGATACGCCCGGAAACCATGTCGAGGTTGGCTTCCTGTTGCGAGCCGTAACGCACCAGGTCGATCCCGGCTGGCACCAACACTTCGGTGGCGTAACGGTCGTGGGTGCTGGCACGCAGCACGCCGACTTTCTTGCCCTTGAGCTCAGTCAGCGGGGCTTTGACACCGGAGCCTTCCTTCATCACGAAGCGCGCCGGGGTGTGGTAGTACTTGATGGTGAAATCGACGTTCTTTTTGCGGTCATCAGTAATGGTCATCGACGACAGGATCGCGTCAATCTTCTTCACTTTCAGCGCCGGGATCAGGCCATCGAATTCCTGCTCGACCCAGGTGCATTTGACTTTCATCTGCGCGCACAGCGCATCGCCGATATCAACGTCGAAACCGGTCAGTTTGCCGTCAGGGGTTTTCATCGAGAATGGCGGGTAACCGGCTTCGATACCGATGCGGATCGGCTTGGCGTCTTCGGCCACAGCGGTCAGGGACAACATCGACAGTGCCAGGGCACCGAACATCACTAGCTTCTTCATTTATAACTCCTGTGTGCGGAGGCTTTTATTGGCAGCTTTCGATTCAGCGTTCGGTCATGGCCAATTGGCTACAAACACCGAAGTGGCCGGCAGTCTATGGCGGCGCGCACAGGGTAAATTGTGTTTAAGCGACAAATACTTATGAAAGATCGGCGCACCGATTGACCGGGATCAACGGGTGCGCCGTCGTGGTGCAGAGGCTGTAGGACAAGAGCATTTCCAGCGCAGAAAATCGCTGATTTCCCTGTAGGATCTGCCGCAGGCTCGGGCCGCGTTCGGACGATCTTTTGATCTGGTTTTTTTACCGCAAGATCATGAGATCGCAGCCTGCGGCAGCTCCTACAAAGGGATCAGCATTCGCAGCCGATGGCGGTTTTGGCGGCTTGCTCAACGCTCAGTTGAAAGCCTTCATCCAGCCATCCAGTAACGCCGCCAATCATCTCCTTGACCGGGTAACCCAGCGCCGCCAGCTTCACCGCCGCCTTGTTCGCGCCGTTGCAGTGTGGGCCGGCGCAATAGACCACGAACAGCGTGGATTTCGGGTAGTTCGCCAGTTCCGCCGCCGTCAGCAACCGGTTCGGGATATTGATCGCCCCCGGCACATGCCCGCGCTCAAAGGCCAGCGGCCCGCGCACATCGACCAGAACAAAATCAATCTCGCCAGCCTCCTGGCTACTGAACACGTCGGAACAATCGGTTTCGAAAGTCAGACGATTGCTGAAGTGCATCAGGGCGATCGCCGACGGGGCTGCGGGGATGTCGCGAACCAGACTGACCATGGGTGTTGCTCCTTTATCTGAACGGGTGTGAACAGACTTTATCGAGCGGCCGCTTGCGGCTACAGTGGCGCACAAGACACTCACCGGGAATTTTCCGCCAAATGCCGACATCACCAGGTCTGGTCGCGATTCTGGCCTACGACGGCCTCTGCACATTCGAGTTTGGCATCGCCGTGGAGGTCTTCGGCCTGACCCGGCCGGAGTTCGATTTTCCGTGGTACACCCACGCCATTGCGGCGGTCGATAAAGGCCCGATGCGCGCCTTGGGCGGCATTCAGGTGCTGGCCGACGGCGGTCTGGAATTATTGGCCGAGGCGCGCACCATCATCATTCCCGGCTGGCGCGATCGCAACGCGGCGGTGCCTCCAGCATTGATCGACGCGCTGTGCCAGGCCCATGCCCGGGGCGCGCGATTACTGTCGATCTGCTCCGGTGTATTTGTGCTGGCGGCCACCGGCTTGCTCGACGGCCACGGCGCCACCACCCATTGGCGTTACACGGCGGAACTGGCGCAGCGCTTCCCGGCGATTGCCGTCGATGCCGATGTGCTTTACGTCGATTCCGGTCAGTTGATCACCTCGGCGGGCAGCGCGGCCGGGATCGATGCCTGCCTGCATCTGGTGGCGCGGGATTTCGGCACGCAAGTCGCCAACTCGGTGGCGCGGCGTCTGGTAATGTCGCCGCAACGCACCGGCGGTCAGGCGCAGTTCATTCCGACCCCGGTCAGCCCGACGCCGCGCAATGATCTTTCACGGGTGATGCAGTGGGCGCGCGAGCGTTTGCATGAACCGCTGGAAGTGCGTGATCTGGCCAGCGAAGCGGCGATGAGTGAGCGCACGTTTCTGCGGCGTTTTACCGAGGCTAGCGGGCAGTCGCCGAAGGCGTGGTTGCAGCATGAACGGTTGGCGCGGGCGCGGGAGTTGCTGGAGAGTACGCCGGACAATACCGAGCAGATTGCCGAGCGTTGCGGTTATCGTTCGGTGGAGAGTTTTCGTGTGGCGTTTCGTGGGGTCGTGGGTGTGCCGCCGTCGGTTTATCGGGAGCGGTTTGGGCGGGGCGTGAGGGTTGAATCCTGAAGTGATTTTGAAGGCGCCTTCGCGAGCAAGCTCGCTCCCACAGGGGTACGCATTTCAAATGTGGGAGCGAGCTTGCTCGCGAAGGCGTCCAGTCAAACGCAGCATCATTTAGACATCAGCCACAAGGCTACAGCGCCTTGCGCCTTTGCCTACAACTACGCCAGAATCCGCCGGCTTGTGCGGCTTGGGGGCTGCCGGTAACTTGGTTCGCGTCACTGAATGTTCAGTGATCGGGTTTAGTCGCTCGGTGGTTTTTTGGCAGCATACAGTCCGTTCAGTCAGGCATTCTCGCGCCTGAGCTTAATGGTAGCTGTGCGCAGGGCGCCTTCGGGTGCGCCGGGACTGCTTAGAACCACCGGTCGACTAACCTGCGCATAGCTGCCACCCATTTGTTTAGTCGCAATGAACGTGTCGGCCTCATTAAAAGGTTCTAAGAAATGTTCAAAATTACGCCGAATCCGCCCGAAACAGACGCGGAAATCGATCCAAACTCAACGTCCCCTTATTCCACACCAGGCTCCAGAAAACTCCACGAAGCCGCCGAACGCGCTCTCGATCACTACCTGAAACCCGCGCCCCCAGCGCCACCACGCAAACCCAGCACCATGTTCCTCGTCGACCCCAACACCGGCGCCGAAGACCTCATGGCCCACGCCTGCGAATCCATGGCCTCGGCCAGCGTCATGCTCAGCGACTTCGCCGCCCTGCTCGACTCGCCCTACCGCAACACCGTGCTCGGCATCCAGCAAGTGGTCATGCTCGGCGAACTCGCGGTCAACCGCGCCCTCGACAAAATCGAACCGGCCCTGAGGCAATAACCATGACCCACAAAACCGATGCACAAGTCGTCGCGGCACTGGTGGCCATGGGCTTCAACGAGCGGGACGGACGCTGGGCACAGAACGCCTGCCTGGTGCTCTTCGAAAGCGAACGCGAATCCATCGTCGCCTCCGCCGTCACCGTCCTTCCCCAACTCGATGAACTGGAAATCGACGCCGTGCTACCCGCACTGCGCCGCGTGACCCGCCGGTTCCCCTCACTGCAAAGAACCGTGGCCGACACACTGGCCGAAATGTCCCACGCAGCCTGACTGACCGCGTGATCGTTCTTCGCGAGCAGGCTCGCTCCCACAGTTGTTCGCGGTTACTCGCGGCATTCGAGTACACCGCAGTTCCAATGTGGGAGTGAGCCTGCTCGCGAAAGCGTTCTTTCTGCATCGGACGCGTGAGTCACGACGCTCGAAAATCCGCGAGGATAAAGGGTGTGTGGTCACGCAAGTAAACGTCGACATCGTCCAGCGAGTGCAACGCTTCACTGGATGACTCCACGCATTCTTCATCGTCATGGCGAATGACCGTGACGAAAAAGGTTTCTTCCTGCCGGACCAACGTCGCAGTGCGTTTGACTGGCCGCCCATCCTCCTGGGCAAAGGACATCGCACGTAACGTTTCATTTTGCAGAGCTTCAGACACGTTTGCTTTGAGAGCCTTGCGTTTGGCGAGCAGTTCTTTCGCGACTACCCAGCTGCCAACTGCAGCGGCAGCGGAAACGAACAACATATAGTTGTAGGTCGATCCCCTACGAGTCGCATGCCTCTCAACCAGCCAATCGGCAACTTGTGAAACCACCTGCCACACATCCATCGCATTTATTCCCAAGCGTAAAAAAGACCCGGTTTCAATCCTCCCGCGTCAGCACTTCCAACAACTCAATCTCAAATACCAGATTCGAATTCGGCGGGATCTTGCCCATCGTCCGCTCGCCATACCCCAGATGCGCCGGCACCAGCAATTTACGTTTGCCCCCCACCTGCATGCCCATCAAGCCCTGATCCCACCCCTTGATCACCCGCCCCGTGCCAATCACGCACTGAAAAGGTTTGCCACGGCTGTAGGAAGAATCGAACTCGCTGCCGTCTTCCAGCCATCCGGTGTATTGGGTGGTGATCAGTGCGCCTTTGACGGCGGCTTTGCCTTCACCGATCTGAAGATCGATTACCTGCAGTTCATCATTCATAACATTCACTCTATTGTTCAGCCGGCCGCCGTTTTCCCAGAAATGCCGGTGATTGGCAACCTGCCAGCGCAGATCAACGTGGTATCGGAACTGAGTATTGAAGCATTAACATAGCCAACCGCCACTACCCCACGGATCGACCCGCCATGCTGGCAGCGCCCGAATGACTCTGTTCTGGATCAGCCTTGCCGTGGCCGCGATTTTGCTCGCCGTCATCGCCGTGTTGCTTTGGCGCGAACGCGGTTTGCGCAGGCAGCTCGCGCAGTACCGGGATCTGCTGAGGCGGGCCGCCGATGGCCAACACATTCAGCAGGACGGCGACGTCGAGCGCTTCAAGCGCAGCCAGTACTTTGCGCGCATCGGTACGTGGGACTGGGAAGTCGACACGGATCGCTTGTACTGGTCGGATGCGATCTACGGCATGTTCGGGTTCAAGATCGGTGAGATCACCCCGTCCTATGCGCTGTTCTGCTCCTGTGTCCATCCGGACGATCGCACCAAGGTGCGCGAAGGCGAACTGCGCTGCCTGGAGACTGGCGAAAACCACGATGAGGAATACCGCGTGGTGTGGCCCGACGGCACGATTCGCTGGCTGCGGGAAACCGGCAACGTTGTACGCAACGACCACGACGCGGTGGTGAAAATGATGGGCGTGGTGCGCGACATCACCGAAGAAAAAGCCTCGGCCAGTTACCTGCAACACCTCGCTCACTTCGATCCGCTGACCGGCCTGCCCAATCGCCTGGTGCTGGAACAACGCTTGTCCGAAGCACTGGATCACGCGCGGCAGACCGAAACTCGCGTAGCGCTGGTATTCGTCGACCTCAACGGTTTCAAAACCATCAACGACCGCTACGGCCATGCCGCCGGCGACCGGGTGCTGATCACCATGGCCACGCGGCTGAAACGCATCCTGCGCGCCACCGATACCGCTGCGCGCATTGGCGGCGATGAGTTCGTGGTGATCCTGCAAGGCCTGGCGCCGAGCCTGAGTTTGCAGGACGAAGCCCGCAGCATCTGCCAGAAAATCTTCATCGAACTGTCGCCCCCGATCAGCATCGGCAACGACCAGCGCCACATCGGCACCAGCCTTGGGGTGGCGGTGTTTCCGGATCATGCGACGGCCATGGATCGCTTGCTGCACATTGCCGATCTGGCGATGTATGAGGCCAAGCGCAGTGGCAATAATCAGTATCGGCTGGGGGGTGGGCAGGTGATGAATCACTTACCGATATAGAGGCTGAATCCGCCAAAGAACGTTAAGCCTTATGGAAAAATGCCCCGCGCATGGTTTCGGCCACCAAGCCGAGGCAGATGATTTAGGTTTTATTAAATGCTTGAGCGACCACCTACATAAAATTCCAGCTTCGAATACGGGAACATATTTCCTTCATATTTAATTCAATCTCAGGACGAAACTCCAAATTTTTCTGAGTAAAGTACTTTACATACTCTTTAGCCTTATCAAATTTTTGAGTGTATTCAGAGGCCTCTGTCACTTTATGCCGGGTCAAGAACTCCAGTATCGACTCATGCATTCCGATATGCGCAATATTACTTAATGCATTTACCGATTGAAAGGCCTCTTTAGGAATGCAATTTTCAATTTCTCTGCACTCTGTAACCCACGAATATCCGCCCGTGGACTTAAGATCCTGCATCGCCTTTATCACTCTAGCCTTCAGTGGATCACCTGGTTGACGCCTGTCACCATCACAAATAAGGACAGCATTTTTATTAATCCGCAAAACATTTAAAGCCTCATTGACATCATGCTCAGGGAGAGACATATCCAAATGCTTCAAGAGACTCCCACCAAAGTAGGCATACTGAAAATGCACGCCTTCGCGAAGCTCTCCCTCGCTAAAAATATCAATAAACTTATTAATATAAATGCGATCTGATGGCCCTTCCACCCAGAGCAGGCCATTGGCTTGCAACAGATCGCTGGCCCTATTCCCGAGGTCGGACAACACACGATACCCGTGGGAGTTGTCGCTAACAACGAACCCGACCACTTCTCCATCTATTTTTTGAATATGATTTATCTGCGCGCTATCCGAATAACTGTACGTATCAATGGCCACACTGGAGTGAGTGGTAATAAACATATGACACTTATTACTTACCGCAAAATTCTCGAGATACTTGAATAATCTGCGTTGCAGGCTAGGATGCAAATTATTCTCTAATTCCTCAAAAGAAAATATGTACTCAGAAACCGGAAAATCTTCAAATTTTGGCCGAACCAACAAATTCAGCAGCACTAGAATAATCGTCTTTAATCCACTTCCAGATTGGGACAGCGGATACAGTTTCGCCCCATCTTCAGAAAGATAAATCTCCCAAAATTTTTCGGTCTTGTGATATTTCGTTGTAATTTCAATGAACCGAGTATCGGGACTGAACACCTCATTCAATGCACTTAAAAAGGTTTTTGTAATAAGCTCTCTATCCCGCTCAGAATGATGGGAGAGCGCATGAACTATTTGCGTCGCCCCAACCCCATTATCCGTGAAGGTAATATTTTGTTGATCGACCTCTGGAACAATATCGCGATCGGCACGTAATCTTACATGTTTCTTATCGAGAATTTTTTGAGTCGCTATATACCCTCCATCCAGCTCACTACGAAACATATTTGTTGAATATCGATCAGCCAGACCATACTGTTCATATTCCGAAACTTCACAATTGACTCCGACATAAGCGGTATCGTGTTGACGTTCCCTGTAAGTAACCACAGCCCCTCTGAGATGCTCGTGATCAACGGCTTCTGGCTCGGGCTCATCTACATAAGCTTGCTCATCAAAATCTATCCTTGCGAATACATCATCAGTGAGTGTTTCAAAAAGCTCTATTTCCTCAAACGGAGTGCCCTCCCAGCCATCGGGAGCACATAAAGAGTCCAACACTTCTAGAAAAGTCGACTTACCAACATTATTTCTACCGATCAACAAGTTGATGGGCTTGATTTGGTGGATACTGGCTCCGCGCGACTTGAAACATTTGTAGTCTTTAACGGTGAATCCGAAATTGATAGTCATGACAGTCCATGTAAACGCGACAAACCATCATTTTGCCATCACCCCATCCATTGCTGTCAACTCGATGGAGTAGCGAGTTAAATATCGTTTCACCGAAACGGGGAGTGCCTTGTTTTTGATGAGGTAGCTTGTTTTTCATGATGCTGGCATTGACCTCGATTCATTCGAAACGTCGTACGAGGTTGTATTCATACGACGCTCGATTTTGATCGCCCGTTCATGGCCAGATATTGCCGTAAAAATTAACGCTCCACCGGTTTCATCTCGACAATCGTCCCGTTGGTGATCATCACCATGACGTACTGGTCATTGATCTGTACCCACTGCGCTTGCGGCTCGGGTTGTTTCAGACCTTTCTGTTTCCAGTTGGTAATTGCCTTTTCACTGCGCTGATAAATATCCGGCGCCCGATCATTGACCTTCAATTCGCGGTCGCTGACCGGGGATTGCACGGCCTGTTCATTTGAGGTTTGCGCCGCTTGAACAAGTGGGCTGATCCCGGCAATGCCGGCGACGAGGGCCAGGCTGGCGATTAGGGTTTTGCTGTTCATCGGTGAACCTCCTGAATTGGGTAGTACCTCAACTCCGACTGCGTGGGGCGGGAAACATTCCTTTTTTACCGGGGGTGGCCGCTAGAGGTCATTGGAATTTGGGTGTCCTGGAGACAAAAGCAAAATCAAGAGCCCCTCACCCTAGCCCTCTCCCGGAGGGAGAGGGGACTGACCGAGGTGTTTGGCAGAAGTGCGCCGACGTGCGATACCGAGTCGAATGCAAGTTTCAAAACCAACCGAAATCGGCTCCCTCTCCCTCGGGAGAGGGCTGGGGTGAGGGCGAAACCATAAGCAGCCGTTACCGCAGCAATGGATTTGTACCCAAAAAAACCATTGATCCACTTTGCACATCAATCCATGCCAACAATGCAATTAACATCCAGTTACACCTGCGCCACCATCCGCCTCAATAAAAACCGTGCGCCGCCCTCCCGTCGCGCACGTCATAAAAGCGGTGGAGTACTTTTCTATGACAGCCTCAATCCCACATAACGGCTCGCGGGCCGGCGCCATTTTCCGGGTGACCTCGGGCAACTTCCTCGAACAGTTCGACTTCTTTCTGTTCGGCTTCTACGCCACGCAGATCGCGGCGGTGTTCTTTCCGGCGAGCAGTGAGTTCGCTTCCCTGATGATGACCTTTGCGGTGTTCGGCGCAGGCTTCTTGATGCGTCCGCTGGGCGCCATCGTGCTCGGTGCGTACATCGATGATGTCGGTCGGCGCAAAGGTTTGATCGTCACGCTGTCGATCATGGCCAGCGGCACGATCTTGATTGTGCTGGTGCCCGGTTATGAAAGCATCGGCCTGTTTGCACCGGCGCTGGTGTTGATCGGGCGTTTGCTGCAAGGCTTCTCGGCCGGGGCGGAATTGGGCGGTGTGTCGGTGTATCTCGCCGAGATCGCCACGCCGGGTCGCAAGGGTTTCTTCACCGCTTGGCAGTCGGCCAGTCAACAAGTGGCAATCATTGTCGCCGCCGCGTTGGGCTACGCCTTGAACGCATGGATGGCGCCGGATGTGGTGGCTGACTGGGGCTGGCGGATTCCGTTTTTCGTCGGCTGCATGATCGTGCCGTTCATCTTTTTCCTGCGTCGTAACCTGGCGGAAACCGAAGAGTTCGCCGCACGCAAACACCGCCCGAGCATGGGCGAAGTGTTCCGCACCCTTGGCCAGAACTGGGGCGTGGTCCTCGGCGGCATGTTGATGGTCGCCCTGACCACCACCGCGTTTTACCTGATCACCGTGTACGCGCCGACCTTCGGCAAAACCGTGCTGCACCTGAGCACCTCCGACGCACTGTTGGTGACCTTGCTGGTTGGTGTGTCGAACTTCTTCTGGCTGCCGATTGGCGGCCTGTTGTCCGACCGCATCGGCCGTCGTCCGGTGCTGATCGCCATGTCGCTGCTGGCCTTGGCCACGACCTATCCGGCGCTGTCGTACCTGGTGCAGGCGCCGAGCTTCAGCCACATGTTGCTGTCGCTGTTGTGGCTGTCGTTTATCTACGGCTTGTACAACGGCGCGATGATTCCGGCGCTGACCGAGATCATGCCGGTCGAAGTGCGCGTTGCCGGTTTCTCCCTCGCCTACAGCCTGGCAACGGCGATTTTCGGCGGTTTTACCCCGGCGATGTCGACCTTCCTGATCCAGTACACCGGCGACAAAGCCGCGCCGGGTTACTGGATGAGCATCGGTGCGCTGTGTGCCTTGTGCGCCACTCTTTATCTGTACCGCCGTGCCGGTGGTCGTCTGCAACCTGTCGCGGCCTGAGGAAACTTGCCATGAAAAAACTGTTTACTGTCACCGCCCTGCTCGCCGGTCTCGCGTTCAACCTCGCGGCGCAGGCCGAAGAATTGAGCGTGATGACCTCCGGGGGCTTCACTGCTGCCTATAAGATTCTCGGGCCGAAATTCGCTGCCGCCAGCGGCAACACACTGACCACCAGCCTCGGCCCGTCGATGGGCAAAGCGCCGGAGGCGATCCCCAATCGCCTCGCGCGCGGTGAGCACGCCGACGTGGTGATCATGGTCGGCTACGCCCTCGACGACTTGATCAAACAGGGCAAGGTCGACCCGGCCTCGCGCGTTGAGCTGGCCGATTCGCGGATCGGCCTGGTGGTGCGTGAAGGTGCGCCGAAACCAGATATCAGCAGCGTCGACGCCTTGAAGAAAACCTTGCTTGACGCACAATCGGTGGCTTACTCCGACAGCGCCAGCGGCGTGTACATCGAGCAGCAGTTGTTCAAGAAACTGGGCATCGAAGAGCAGCTGAAACCGAAGGCCAAGATGATCCCGAAGGTCCCGGTCGGCTCGGTGGTTGCTACCGGCGACTATCAATTGGGCTTCCAGCAGGTCAGCGAACTGCTGCCAGTGCCGGGTGTGAGTTTCGTGGCGAAGATTCCGGAATCGGTGCAATCGGTGACGCGTTTTGCCGCCGGGATTCCAGTCGGTGCGCAGCATCCAGAAGAAGCCAAAGCCCTGCTCGCCTACCTCGCCGCGCCGGCCGCGCAAGCTGACGTGCAGGCCACCGGACTGGACTCGGTCAAGCGCTGATCGTAGGCGGCTGGACCTTCATTTCCACCACCAGCCGCTCCAGTTCCAATGCCGCCGGGGTCAACGTGCGACCCCGGCGTTTGATGATGCCGACACTGCGCATCACTTGCGGGTCGGTCAGCGGCACCCGCGTCAGGATCGGATGATCCGGCCCGGGCATCGCCATCAGCGGCACCGCCGCCACGCCCAACCCCGCCTCCACCAAACCGATCATCGTCGTCACATGCCGGGTTTCGCAGATGCTCGAACGCTGCGGCACCACCGTGCTCAACGCCTGATCGAGCAGAAAGCGGTTGCCCGACGTCTTGTCCAGCGAGATGTAATCCTGCTGATAGAACTCGTCCCAGCTCACGCTGTTGCGCCCGGCCAGCGGATGATCGCGGCGACAGGCGACGACGTAGCACTCCTGCACAAGCGGTTCGAACTCGACTTTGGCATCCTGCGTGCCGAGAAAACTCAAGCCGAAATCCGCCTCGCCATTGACCACCGCACTCAACACATCGTGCGCGCTGGAGTCGAGTACTTTGACTTTGATGCGCGGGAATTGCTGGTGATAGCGCGCGATCACGCGGGGCATGAAGTAGTACGCCGCCGAAGGCACGCAAGCGACAGTGACGTGACCCAAACGGGTCGAAGCGACTTCGCTGATGCCCAGCAACGCGACATCCAGATCATCGAGCAAACGCTCAACGCTGGGCATGAAACCGCGCCCGGCCTGAGTCAGGCTGACCTTGCGCGTGGTGCGTTCGAAGAGTTTGACGCCGAGGGCGTCTTCGAGCTTCTCGATGCGCCGGCTCAACGCCGGTTGCGACAGGCGAACAGTGTCGGCGGCCTTGCGGAAACTGCCCTGCTCGACCACGGCGCGAAAGGCTTGCAGGTCATTGAGGTCGAAGTTGATGGCCATGGTGAGACTCGGGAGATTGATTCGCAGAGGTTATGAATGTAACCAATTGATGCAAATTATTACAGGTTAAAACCAAGATCCCTGTGGGAGCGAGCCTGCTCGCGAATGCGTTCTGTCAGTGACAACTATGCTGGCTGACACTCCGCATTCGCGAGCAGGCTCGCTCCCACAGGGATCTTCGGTGGATGAAAAGTCGCTGTAGCCCTTATCCTTGTCACCCCCGCCGTACCGTTGTCAGGAGTACCCCCCATGCCCCATGAAGGCAATCTGTTGCAAGCCGCTGTCGTCTTTCTGTTCGCGGCCGTGCTCACCGTGCCTTTGGCCAAACGTCTGCAACTGGGCGCCGTGCTCGGTTATCTGTTTGCCGGCGTGATTATCGGCCCGTCGGTTTTGGGCCTGATCGGCAATCCACAAAGCGTCGCGCATATTTCCGAACTGGGCGTGGTGTTGCTGCTGTTCATCATTGGCCTTGAGCTGTCGCCGCGACGCTTGTGGGTGATGCGCAAATCAGTGTTCGGCGTCGGTCTGGCGCAGGTGCTGCTGACGGCTTCGGTGATCGGCGTGCTGGCGTTGTCGGTATTTGGCCAACCGCTGAACAGTGCAATTGTGCTTGGCCTTGGTCTGGCGCTGTCCTCTACGGCATTCGGCCTGCAAAGTCTGGCCGAGCGCAAAGAATTGACCAGCCCCCATGGACGTTTGGCATTTGCGATTCTGCTGTTCCAGGACATCGCCGCGATCCCGTTGATCGCGCTGGTGCCGATGCTTGCCGGTGGTGCTCAGGACACCAGCAATGCCGAGGGCCTGAATCACGCCTTGCAAGTACTCGGCGGTATCGCCGTGGTCGTGGTCGGTGGGCGCTATCTGCTGCGTCCGGTGTTCCGCGTGGTGGCGAAAACCGGTTTGCCGGAAGTGTCGACGGCCACAGCGTTGCTGGTGGTGATCGGCACCGCGTGGTTGATGGATCTGGTCGGTGTGTCGATGGCGCTGGGCGCGTTTCTAGCCGGCCTGCTGTTGGCGGATTCGGAATATCGCCATGAACTGGAAGCGCAGATCGAGCCGTTCAAAGGTTTGCTGCTCGGGCTGTTTTTCATCAGCGTGGGCATGGGCGCCAACCTCGGTTTGCTGCTCAGTGCGCCGATCACCGTGTTGGGGCTGACGCTGCTGTTGATCGGGCTGAAATTGCCGCTGCTGTTTGTCGTCGGACGCCTGGCCGGTGGCTTGAACAAGGTCAGTGCAATACGCCTCGGTATCGTGTTGGCGGCGGGTGGTGAATTTGCCTTTGTGGTGTTCAAGATCGGTCGTGATCAGGGCCTGTTCGAACCGCGCTTGTATGACTTGCTGGTGCTGACCATCACCCTGTCGATGGCGGTGACGCCGTTGTTGCTGTTGCTCTGCGCGCGGCTGGTCAGCCCGAAAGTGCAGCCGGTGGAAGTGCCGGAAAAATACCGTGAGATCGACACTGACACCCCGCGTGTGGTGATTGCTGGCATGGGCCGGATGGGCCAGATTGTGGCGCGGATTCTGCGAGCGCAGAACATCAAATTCGTCGCGCTGGACACCTCGGTGGAAACCATCGAACTGTCGCGCAGTTTTGGTGGTGTGCCGGTGTTCTACGGCGACCCGATGCGCCCGGAAATCCTCAATGCGGCCAAGGTTGGCGAGGCGGAATATTTCGTGATTGCCACGGATGATCCGGAGACCAACATCAAGACCGCCGAGGTGGTGCGCAAGCTGTATCCGCACATGAAGATCATCGCCCGGGCGCGTAACCGTCAGCATGTGCACCGTTTGGTCGATGTCGGCGCGGAGGCGATTCGTGAGACGTATTACTCAAGTCTGGAGATGAGCCGGCGCACCTTGGTGGGACTTGGTTTGACCCAGGCCCAGGCCGATGCGCGGATCAAGCGCTTCAAGCATCACGACGAACAGGTGCTGGAGGCGCAACACGCGATCTACGACGATGCGGCCAAAGTCCTGCAAACCGCCCAGGAAGCCCGGGCGGAACTGGCG
The DNA here is from genome assembly GCF_902497745.1 of Pseudomonas fluorescens. Taxonomy (GTDB): domain Bacteria; phylum Pseudomonadota; class Gammaproteobacteria; order Pseudomonadales; family Pseudomonadaceae; genus Aquipseudomonas; species Aquipseudomonas fluorescens_BM. The sequence continues at coordinate 145,891 of NZ_CABVHJ010000006.1, read as the reverse complement.
CGGTTGTTCGAGTCGGACCAGCTCGAAGAAGAATCACGCAACACCTGAGCCACATACAAAACCCCATGTGGGAGCGAGCCTGCTCGCGAATGCAATCTGTCAGTCATTGAGATGTTGACTGACAGACCGCTTTCGCGAGCAAGCTCGCTCCCACAGTGATTTTCGGTGCTCACAAAACCTGTGATAGCCAAGGCCTAAGCCAGTTCTAATTCCAGTGATTGCTTAACCTGGGCTGTTTCAAAGCGATCCGCCAAAAACGGCGTGATGTCCAACGGCAGCGGTTCATCGTTGACCAGCTTATCCAGCAACACACCAGTAATCGCCGAGGTCAGAATCCCGGTGCGGAAATGCCCGCAGGCATTCAAATACCCCTCCACCCCACGCATCGGCCCGAGGATCGGTAACTCATCCGGCGAACCCGGACGCAAGCCCGCCCACGTGCGCTTCAGATTGACGTCCTTGAGTTCCGGCAGGCAACGCACCGCACCCTGCACCAGGCCGGCGATTTCCGGGTAGGTGGTGGTGACGTCGAAGCCTTTGTCTTCGGTGGTGCTGCCGATCAGGATCTCGCCATTGTCCTTTTGCGCCACGTAGCAATCGCTGGTGGTCAGGCAGCCGTTGAGGATTTTCGGCATGCGCTCGGTCAGCAGAATCTGGCCCTTCACCGGTTTCACCGGGATGCGAATTCCCGTCGCCCATTCACTCAAGTCCGCCGCCCAGGCACCGCTGGCGTTGATCAACGTCTTGCAGTGGAACACGCCCTCCTCGGCCGTTTGTACACCGGTGACGCGGCTGCCGTGGTGCAACACGCCGGTGACGTTGGTGTTGACGAAAATGTCGACGCCATTCTGTCTCGCACCTTCCATGTAGGCGTCGGCGAGGCGGAACGGGCTGACTTGATGGTCGCAGAGAAACTCCAGCGCCCCGCGTGCTTCATGGCTGACGCTAGGCTCGGACTCACGCAGCGCCGCCTGATCGAGCCAGCGCACCTGATCGGCCAGATGCGGGATGCAACCGACGATGTGCTCGGCGTAGAGCCGGTCTTCATCGTCATAGATGACGAACTTCAGCCCGGTCTTTTCGAACTTGAAATCCATCCCGTGATTGTCTTTCAGCTCTCGGTGCAACGCCGGGTACAGCGCGTTGGACTGCAAAGCAAAATCGAAGAACGACTCCGGCAGAATGTGCGGCGTGCTCGCATCCACAGCCACCGCCGCGCCCTGGGTTTCGCGCTTGCGGTTGGCCGACATCATGCGGAAGAAAATCACCCCGCAGCCGAGACCGACCGACTCACCAATCGCCCACAAGCCACCGGCCGAAGCACGCGTCGCGTTGCCCGGGCGCTTGGCATCGATCAGCGCGACCTTGAGGTTTTTGCGTTTGGACAATTGATAGGCGCAGGACGCCCCGATCACGCCACCACCGGCGATGACCACGTCATAGAACTTACTCATGGGCAGCGGCCTCCGTGCCGACAGACTGGAATGCGGAAAAAGGAATCGGATCGATCGGGAAACGCGGGCGCAACCAACCGACATCCTTGCGCCCGGTAGCCTGACGCAAGCGATCGCTGCAGTAGCCGACGCACATGCGCCCCTGGCAATCGCCCATGCTCACCCGGGTGCGCATTTTCAGGCTGGCGATGTCTTGCACGCCCTGCTCCAGCGCCAGGTCGATGTCGGCGCGGGTGGCGTGTTCGCAACGGCAGATCACCGTATCGGCGGCGGGCAATGCAGTCTGGCCGACGCCACGTTCGGTGTAGCGATCCACGGCGGCGCGGAAGCGTACGATGGCTTTGAGTTTGCTCAAGTAGCGGTCGCGGCGCACGCGAGCCAGTTCCTCCTCGAGGACACCGCGTTGCAGCAGAATCGAGGTTGCGGCGATCTTGCCGGCGAGCATCGCTGCTTCACCACCGCGAATTCCGCCCATGTCGCCGGCCAGATGTACGTGCGGTTGATTGCTTTGCTGCCAGACGTTCGCGTTGGCGCGCAGATAACCGTCGTCGCTGAAGCCATGATCCAGGCCCATCTGCTGGCTCAGTTGGGTGCGCGGAATAAAGCCGTAACCCACCGCGAGGGTCTTGGCTTCGAAGCGCTCGACACGGCTCATGTCCGGTTCCCAAGTGGCCGAATATGGCGCGACGCTGACGCTTTTCAGCTCGCCCTCGCCGTGGGCCTCGACCACGCCCCAGCCGTAGTTCATCGGGATGCCGTGCAGTTTCAGGTAGGCGAGCATGCTCAAACCGTCGAGAAACAGCTGCGGCTTGTTCAGCAGCGCCAGACTTTCACGGGCGATCTTGCCGAACGCACAGGCCTCATACACGCCCGCAACGCTGACACCTGCGGCGTGCAGTTGTGTCGCCACCAGCGGCAGCAACGGCCCGGTGCCGGCGATGATCACCGGCCCTTGCGGCTTGACCACGCCGCTTTTGATTTGCAGTTGCAGACCGCCGAGCATGATCACCCCCGGCAAGGTCCAGCCCGGAAACGGCACGCTACGTTCATGGCAACCGGCAGCCATGAGCAATTGCGGGTACTCGATCTCGTGCAATTGCTCGTCGCTATCGAGCACCATCAGCGCGCGGGTGCCTTCAGCGCCGACCACGCGATGGTTGAGGCGCACGTCGATCAGCCCGGCCTGCTCCTGAAAATCACCGTGCAGCTTGCCCAGTGCTTCGGAGTAACGCGGGCCGAGATAATCCAGTTGCACGCCGTCACGCAACGGCCCGCGATAGACCACGCCGCCGAGGCGCGAAGCTTCTTCGAACAAGGTGCAGCGCACGCCGTGGCGCGCCAGTTCGATGGCTGCCGCCATCCCCGCCGGGCCGCCGCCGACAATGACCGGTTGCAGGCTCATACGACCACCTCCTGCGCGGTGATGCGGTTGACCTGGGTTTCGATGTGCATGCCGTCACGCACCACGGTCTGGCAGGCGCGGCGTTTGTGCCGGCCATTGATTTTCACCAGACAGCACTGGCACACGCCCATGCCGCAATAGGCGCCGGTGATCTGGTTGTGATCGTTGCGTGCAATCTGACGCACGCCGAGGGACTGGATAACGCTGAGGACGGTTTCGCCAATGGCGGCGGTGACCGCTTGGCCGTTGATGTGGACGGTCATATCCGCCTGCGCCAACGGCTGGATATCGAAGGTTCTTTCTTGGCAGTGCATTGCAATGTTCATCCGTGAAGGTTCGGTTGAGGTGGTGTCAGCTCCTTGCCGCACTACACCGGGTCGACGCGTTTATTGTGGCTATGAGGGAGCGTCGACGCGGGTACTTCGTCAGCGCAACAAGGTGCGCGTGAAGCACTGTAGTTCATACCTCAGCAAAGGCCGGGATCATTTACGTTAGGCGATCTCGCCGCTCGAAATATTGATCCAGGCCAGTGAAAGCGGTTGGATTGTCCAACGATCAATTGGAGAAGACGAATTGCCCTTTGATCTTTTTCGCGCCGATGAAACCCAGGTCCGGGAACAGCAGGGATTTGATCCAGGCAGCGTAGAACACAATGGCCAGGGTGATGCCGACGGCAATCACGGTCGACAGCGGATCTTCCTCATAGCCCTTGAACATGCGTGAAACCTGACTGATGGTGAGGAGGACGTAAACGGTGTAAGCCGCCGCCACGTTCTTGTAGAAGCCCCATGCAAACAACAACGGAATGCCACCAGCGATCAGCAACATGGTCAGTGCCAGACCGGCGCTTGCGTCATAGAACAGGAAGAAACCGACGACTGAGCCGATCAATGCCTGAATGCAGGTCAACACGATCAGCAGGATGACTTTGAGTGAATGCTTTGCTCTGAGGGCCGGATCCGGGCGCCCTCCGATCCAGGCCGCCAACACGCGATCCTTGACCGCTCCGCCCGACAACGCCTTGAACGTTTCGGTTTTCGAGCGCCCGGCTTCGAGCATCTCCACCAACTGGCGTTTGATTTCCTTCTTGTCCAACGTGTTCATCCTTAAAGAGAGGTAAAAGCGGCCAATCCACTTCCGGCGGCGATTCTCGCTGTTGCCCCCGCAGAAAGCAAAAAGCCGCTTCCACCCGAAGGTGGAAGCGGCCGAGGCATGGGCCTCAATGGAGCAATCAGTGCACGAACAGGGCGATCAGGATGATGATCGGGATCGGTACGCCGAGGAAAAACAGCAGAAGTGAGCGCATGGTCATGCTCCTTGTTTAACGGACTGGAGTGGTCGTGGTGTAGGTGTCGACTTCTACGTACTCGACGGCATCGCGGCGGCGACCGCCGTAAGTAGCCGCGAGGCTGGCAAAGAACGCACCGGCCAACAGCGAGATAAACATCCACAGCGAGGTCCAGGCAGCGACTTTCGCGGCGGTGTCGGCGGCTTGTTGAGCTTTCAGTTTGGCGTCGGCCACAGCCTTCTGAGTGCGCGCGTAGATTTCATCGACGCGGCGCTCGGCATCAGCCTGAGTCAGGTTGGTCCGTTGGGCGACCAGTTGCGCAAGGTAGGTACGGTCTTCGGCACTCAACTGACCGTTGGCCAGACTTTGCGCAAAGATCCGGGCCACGGCGCCATGCGCGGCGTCATCGCTGACGGAGGCTGGACGGTCATCGCGGAACAGGCTGTCGATGTAGTAACCGTACTGGTTGCTGTCGGTGTTCGCCGCTGCAGTACCGGCTGCCTGAGTCATGGCTCCGGCGGCACCGCCAGCAACACTGGCACCGGCCTGGACACCACCACTGATGACGCTGCTGACCGAACCGACCACCAGCACAGCGGTGACCAACGTAGCCACGCACCAGGCAAGGAAGCCGTGCGCGGTGTCGCGGAAATACACCTCGTCACCGTGCATGTTCGCCCACTTCACCCGCAGGCGACCGGCGATGTAGCCACCCATGCCGGAAGCGATGATCTGCGTCGCCGCCAGCCAGACGATTGTTGAAATGCCCAGGCCTTTGGCACTGACGCCCTCTCCGGCCCACGGTGAAACGGCAGAGAAACCCAAACCGAATCCGAGCAGGACCAGAATCATCGACAGTGCAGCGGCAGCCGCAGCACCGGCGAAGATCGCGCCCCAGGACACGCCCGAAACGCTGCTCGACTCTTCAACGGCGGGATAAAACCCATCAGGGGATCTATTCATTGTTGTTCTGCTCCAGGCATGAAAAATGGTGTTACAACTCGTCATCAGATGAATTGCAGCGACCGTGCCATTCGCGAGAATTAATTAAGTCCTTTAATTTCAGCCAGTTATAAAGAATGAACTTCCGAAAACCTTGCAAATTGCAACAACTGCCGGATAACAGCGGGTTTTATGCATTGGCTTCGGATACCCATCACACTCGAAATTTGCGTTTGTGACAGGTGAACATGAAAGTTAATTTAAAGCGTCAGCGGATTTTCTTGGCAAAATGCTGCCATTCCGTTTGAACCGATCAGCAGGTCTGCCTATGACTCGTATCTTGACCATCGAAGACGACGCCGTGACCGCCCGGGAAATCGTCGCCGAACTGAGCAGCCACGGACTGGACGTCGACTGGGTCGACAATGGCCGCGAAGGCCTCGACCGCGCCGTGAGCGGCAACTACGACCTGATCACCCTCGACCGCATGCTGCCCGAACTCGATGGCCTGGCCATCGTCACCACCCTGCGCACAATGGGCGTGGCCACGCCGATTCTGATGATCAGCGCCCTCTCCGATGTCGACGAGCGTGTGCGCGGCTTGCGCGCCGGCGGCGATGACTACCTGACCAAGCCGTTCGCCACCGATGAAATGGCCGCACGGGTTGAAGTCTTGTTGCGTCGGCAGAACAGCGGCGCGACTCAAGCAACGACCTTGCAGGTCGCCGACCTGGAGCTGGATTTGATCAGCCACGAAGCGCGCCGTGCCGAACAAGTGCTGACGCTGCTGCCCACCGAGTACAAGCTGCTCGAATTCCTGATGCGCAACAGCGGCCAGATCCTCTCGCGGATGATGATTTTCGAAGAGGTCTGGGGTTATCACTTCGACCCCGGCACCAACCTGATCGACGTGCACATCGGCCGTCTGCGCAAGAAGATCGACGCCGTCGGCAATGTGCCGCTGATCCGCACGGTACGGGGCTCCGGTTATGTCATTGCCGAACCCGTCTGACGGCTGGCGTTCCTCCAGCAGCCGCTTGCTGGCGCTGTACAGTTCGCTGTTCGTGGCGTGGAGTGCGATCCTCATGGGGGTCATGTATTACGAGGTCTCCGGCTACCTCGACAACCTCGCCAAACATTCGCTGATGCAACGTCAGCACCTGTTTTCGCACTTTCGCGGCGAGCAACTGGAAGACGCCCTCGCCGCCAGCATGACCTTCGACATTCGCGGTATCGACGCTTATGGCCTGTTCGATGCGCAAGGCGTATACCTCGGCGGCGCACTCCAGCAGATCCCCGAAGGCCTGCAGCTGGACGGCAAGATCCACATGCTCGCCGACTGCGCCGACTCCGACGATCCGACCCTGCCCAATGACAGCTGCGACGCGGTCGCCACGCAAACCCGCGACGGCCGCTGGCTGGTGCTGCTGCGCGACAACGGCTCGCTGTTTGCGGTGACGCGGATCATTTTGCATGCGTTGTTCTGGGGCGTGTCGCTGACGATTCTGCCGGGGATTGCCGGTTGGCATTTGCTGCGGCGGCGACCGTTGCGCCGGATACGGGCGATTCAGGACAGCGCCCAGGCGATTGTCGCCGGCGATCTGACCCACCGTTTGCCGCTGTCCAATCGCCGCGATGAACTGGACATGCTCGCCGCCATCGTCAACGCGATGCTGGAGCGCATCGAGCGTTTGATGAATGAAGTCAAAGGCGTCTGCGACAACATCGCCCATGATTTGCGCACACCACTGACGCGTCTGCGCGCGCAGTTGTATCGCATGCAGCAGCAGGCCGGCGAAGGCTCGCAGGAAGCGGCGCAGCTGGATCTGGTGCTGGCCGAAGCTGACACGCTGATGGCGCGGTTTCGCGGATTGCTGCGGATCTCCGAACTTGAGGATCGCCAGCGCCGTTCAGGTTTTGTCGAACTCGATCCGGTGCAATTGCTGGAAGAACTGCATGAGTTTTATCTGCCACTGGCCGAGGAAGGCGAGCTGCGTTTCGAGCTGAACATGCCGGAGACGTTGCCGGCGCTCAATGGCGACCGAGCGTTGTTGTTCGAGGCGCTGGCGAATCTGCTGAGCAACTCGATCAAGTTCACGCCACCGGGCGGCACGGTGATGTTGCGCGGGGTGAACGCGGGTGGGCAGACGCGGATTGAGGTGCACGACTCAGGGCCGGGGATTCCCGAGGCTGAGCGTGAGGCGGTGTTCCAGCGCTTTTATCGTGCAGAGGGTGGGCAGCCGCAGGGTGGTTTTGGTTTGGGGCTGTCGATTGTCGCGGCGATTGTCAGCTTGCATGGCTTCAGTCTTGAAGTTGGCAGCAGTGATCTCGGTGGAGCGAAACTGGTGCTCGATTGCCGGCAGAGCCTGATCGAGAATTCCTGACTTCTACCTTGAAATGCAATCAATGTGGGAGCGAGCCTGCTCGCGAAAGCGGTGAGTCATTCAACAAAGATGTTGCCTGACAGTCCCTCTTCGCGAGCAGGCTCGCTCCCACAGGGTTTTGTGCTCAATGATCAGGATGGGTAATTGGCTCGGAGTGCCTCGAGGCCACCCTGATAGATGCCGTTAAACAACGCCACCACTTCCTCATCGCTCACGCCTTTGGCGTTGAAACGCCCCGACCACGTCACCCGCGCGCCCTGCCCCTGGGCTTCGACCTTGATCGTCGCCAGATAATCAGTCGCCGGGAACGGTGCCTGTTCGATCGAATAGCTGTAGGTTTTCTCGGCGTTGTCGAACGCTTGCAGACGCTCGACCACCACGCCGCCGTCAGCGGTTTGCAGGGTGCGCACGCGGCCGCCGTCGCTCAGTTCACTGTTGGGAATAAACGGCAGCCAGTCGGGCAGCGTGTTGAAGCCGCCGATCAATTGCCAGACCTGATCGGCCGAAGCCGGGATGTCGATGGTTGCAGATGCTGTAGGCATAGATAAATGTCTCTCTCGGGAATTCAGATCGTGAGGCTGTCGACCACACCGCCATCGACGCGCAACGCGGCGCCGGTGGTGGCTGAGGACAGCGGCGAAGCGATGTAGGTGACCAGGTGCGCGACCTCTTCAACATCCGCGACACGCTGGATGATCGACGTCGGCCGCGCCTTGCGCACAAAAGCGTCAGCTTCATCGCGCAGGTTGCGCCCGGATTCGGCCGCGGCGTCCTTGAGCATGTCTTCAAGGCCATCGGTGAAGGTCGGCCCCGGCAGGATCGCATTGACGGTCACCCCGGTGCCAGCCAGACGTTTGGCCAGACCGTGGGATACCGCCAGATTGGCGCTTTTGGTCACGCCATAGTTGATCATGTCCGCTGGCGTTGCCACACCGGATTCCGAAGACAGGAAAATCACCCGGCCCCAGCCCTGCTCGACCATCGCCGGCACGTAATGCCGCGCCAGACGCACGCCGGAAATCACGTTGACCTCATAGAAACGCGTCCACTCGCTGTCCGGTGCTTCGAAGAAATCAACCGCGTCGAAGATGCCGAGGTTATTCACCAGAATGTCCGCACGTGGTTCAGCGGCGAACAGTTTCTGCGCGCCTTCGGCGGTGCCCAGATCGGCAGTCAAACCGCGCAATTGTGCACCCGGGACTTTCTCGCGAATACTCGCCAGCGCTTGCTCGACCTTTCCCGTGTCACGGCCGATCACGACCACCGTGGCCCCGGATTCAGCCAGCGACTGGCTTATGCCCAGACCAATGCCCGCAGTGCTGCCGCTGACAATGGCCAGTTTTCCACTCAGATCAATCTTCATGCTTTCACCTCATCGATTGGCAATGGTGCACGTTCGGAAACCAGTCTGGCGTCGCGCATCGCCTGCCAGAAACCGGCAGGAATAACGGCTGACAATGCGGCGACATCTTCAGCAATTCGGCCGGGTTTGCTTGCGCCGGGAATGACCGCCGCAACAGCAGGATTGGCCAGCGAAAACTGTAGCGCAGCGGCTTTGATATCAACGTTGTACGCGGCGGCGATGCGTTTGATCTGCTCGACCTTGGCGATGACCTCAGGGTTGGCTTTCTGGTATTCGAAGTGCGCACCACCGGCGAGGATGCCCGAGCTGTAAGGGCCACCGACGACAATTTCAACGTTCTGCGCCAGCGCCGCATCCATCAAGCGTTGCAACGGGCGTTCGTGATCGAGCAGCGTGTAGCGACCGGCCAGCAGAAAACCGTCCGGCTGCGCTTCGCTGAGGTCGAGGGTCAATTCGCACGGCTCGACTTTGTTCACGCCCAGGCCCCAGCCTTTGATCACGCCTTCTTCGCGCAAGCGGGTCAGCACTTTGAATGCGCCGGTGCGGGCCTGATTGAAGTATTCCAGCCATTGATCGCCGTAGAAATCCTGAGCGATGTCGTGCACCCAGACGATGTCGAGGCGATCGGTTTGCAGGCGCTTGAGGCTGTCTTCGATCGAACGCATAGTCGCATCGGCGCTGTAGTCATTGACGATCTTGTTCGGGCGACCGTGTTCGAACACGCCGCTTTTCTCGCCGAGATCACGGGCAGCGGCGTCTTCGACTTCATCGAGAATTACCCGGCCGACCTTGCTGCTGAGCACGTAGTCGTCGCGCTTGTATTGCTTGAGCGCTTCGCCGAGGCGGATTTCCGACAGGCCCGAACCGTAGAACGGCGCGGTATCGAAGTAACGCACGCCGGCATCCCACGCGGCATGCACGGTGGCTTGCGCTTCGGCTTCCGGGATGGCGCGGAACATGTTGCCCAGTGGTGCGGTGCCGAAGCCCAGCTGGCCGGGCAGTTTGTCTTTCAAGCTCATTGGTTTTTCCTCAATAGGTTCTGGGTCGGTGTGACCGTTGAGCAGATCCTAGATTGCGACACCGAGACCGTCCAAGACATAATGCGCAGCACTTGAGTCCCTATAGGTCTGACATGATCGATATCCGCCAATTGCGCTACTTCGTTGTAGTCGCCGAGGAAGAACACGTCGGCCGCGCCGCCGAACGGCTGCATATTTCCCAGTCGCCACTGAGCCGGCAGATCGCCCAGCTCGAAGAGCGCTTGGGCCTGACGCTGTTCGAGCGTAGTCAGCAACGCATTCGCCTGACCCGCGACGGCCAGACTTTTCTTGCCGAAACCCGCGCCCTGCTGACCCACGCCAATCGCCTCGAATCCCTCGGCAAACGCCTCGGTCGCGGCGAAGAAGGTGGCCTGTGCATCGGCTATATCGAGAACGCCATGCACGCCGGAGTCCTGCCCAATGCCTTGCGCGTATTGCGCGCGGATCGTCCCAACGTTCACGTCGCGCTGTACAACCTTAGTTCCGCCGAGCAATTGGAAGGCCTGCGGCAGCGTAGTCTCGATATTGCCTTGGTGAGTGAGCCGCCGACCGATGACGATCCTGATCTGCTGGGCTTTCAGGTGCTGGATGAGCCGATGCTGCTGGCGTTGCCGGAACATCATCCGTTAGCGCAGCAGGCTGCGTTGAAGCCGGAGGATCTGGCCGCTCAGGAGTGGATCGGCGTGCAGCCGCGTCAGGATGCCAACGATGAGTTTGTCAGCGCCTGCATCCGCGCCGGCTTCACTCCGGATGTGCGCATGCAGGCGACCGAGCCGTTTACCGCGCTGGGGCTGGTGGCGTCGGGGCTGGGGATTGCGATGATTCAGAAAGGCCTGAGCCATAACGCCCCGCCGGGTGTGGTGTTGCGAGAACTGCCGTGGCTGACGCTGACTACGCCATTGTGGGCAGCGTGGCACCGGATCAATTTGCGACCGTTGGTAGAAACGTTCCGCAAAGTCCTGACTGACGACAAGGTATCTGCTGACTGACATGGCCCCTTCGCGAGCAAGCTCGCTCCCACAGGTTCAGAAGTGATCTCGCATTCTCTGTTCAACACAGATCCCTGTGGGAGCGAGCTTGCTCGCGAAAGGGCCGGCACATCCAAGATAAGAAATTGACTGACCCAACGCTTTCGCGAGCAGGCTCGCGCCCACACCTTCAGACGTGATCTCGCATTCTCTGTTCAACGCAGACCCCTGTGGGAGCGAGCCTGCTCGCGAAGGGGCCGGCACATCCAACATCGAATTTGACTGACCCAACGCCTTCGCGAGCAAGCTCGCTCCCACAGGTTCAGAAGTGATCTCGCATTCTCTGTTCAACGCAGATCCCTGTGGGAGCGAGCTTGCTCGCGAAAGGGCCGGCACATCCAAGATAAGAAATTGACTGACCCAACGCTTTCGCGAGCAGGCTCGCGCCCACAGGTTTTGCGGTGGATCTACACTCAACGGAAACGCAACCAGCCGTGAGTTGACCATGAAAATGTCTGCGCAAATGACCGTCGTCGCGGTACTCGCCACCCTCGCCTGGCTGGGTCTGGCGGTGTGGGGCATTGGTGGGGTGGCGATGTTCTTTTCCCATGGTTCATTGGTGATCGTGGCATTGGCGACGGTGGCGATGGTGATTGCTTCACTGTTCAGTGAGGTCAACCTCAGTTCTGGCGAACGTGAAGATCGCGCCAATCGCTGGGTGATTCCGGCGTTTGGTGTGATTGGACTGGTCAGTGGATTCTTGCCAGCCTATTGCGACCGGGTGAACTTCTGGACGTTTGGTGGTGAGGGCGTGCGTTGGCTCGGCGCTTTGCTGTTTATCGTTGGCGGCACGCTTCGATTGTGGCCGGTGTTTGTGCTGGGGCGGCGCTTCAGTGGATTGGTGGCGATTCAGCCGGGGCATCGACTGGTCACGGACGGCATCTACGAGCACCTGCGCAATCCGAGTTATCTGGGGTTGGTGGTCAATGCCGTGGGTTGGGCATTAGCGTTTCGTTCGGTGGTCGGATTGATACTGGCAGCGCTGACGTTGATCCCGTTGATTGCCCGGATTCACTCGGAAGAAGCCCTGCTGCGGGCGCAGTTTGGGGCGGAGTATGACGCTTATTGCGCGCGGAGTTGGCGTTTGCTGCCGGGGGTTTACTGATCTTCAATCCACACTGGAAAAATGTGGGAGCGAGCCTGCTCGCGAAAGCGGTGGGTCAGCCAATATCAATATTGGCCATGACAATGCTTTCGCGAGCAGGCTCGCTCCCACAGGGATTGTGTTGTGTCAGTTGCGTTGCAGGTGGAGCTGGCCCGCGCTGTCGACTTTTACCTGCACCGCAGCATAACTGGCCAACGTCGCATGGGCCGTTTCCAGCGGATGCTGGTGCGTGGTGGTGATGATCATCAGCGGCGCGCCGGCCGCTTCGGCAGCCTGAATACCGACGGTGGCGTCTTCGAAGATCAGGCAATCATGCGGCTCCTGGCCAAGTCGTTTGGCTGCCAGTAAATAGCCTGCCGGATCAGGTTTGCCGGCCTTCACATCTTCAGCGGTGATCATCACCGCAGGCTCCGGAATCCCCGCCGCCGCCATGCGCCGCAAGGCCAGATCCCGTGGCGCCGAGGTCACCATCGCCCAGCGTTCTCTGGGCAGGCTGTTGAGAAATTTGGCCGCGCCGGGAATCTCGACAATGCCTTCAACGTCTTCGATTTCCGCCTCGGTGATGAACGCCGCTTGCGCCTCGGCATCCACGCCCGGCAGGTTCAGGCGATTGATCGTGTCGATGGCTCGCGCACCATGAATGGTCGGCAAAAAGGTTTCCACATCGACACCATGGCGCAAAGCCCAGGCTGACCAGATCCGCTCGGCGGCGGCGATGGAATTGAGGACAGTGCCGTCCATGTCGAACAGAAACGCGCCGAACGCGCGATCAAATAAAGCATCGTGAGCAGACAAAGGGTCGCATCCTCTGGCAAAAGACCGGGCGGGCAATGTAGCACTTGCCCGGTCGATCCACCCAGTGTGTCAGTGCAGGCGCGGTGCCTTGGATTTGAAGGCGCTGTCGACACAGTCGAGCAATTGCCCAATGGCCCACGGCTTTTTGATAAACGCCACTGGATGCTTGACCCCGGAAGTCTCGGGCGTTTCATAGCCGGACATGACCATTACCGGTTTATCCGGCCAGCGGTCGCCGACCAGATTGGCCAACCCAGCGCCATTGATTTCGCCGGGCATGGTGATGTCGGTCAGCAGCAAGGCCACTTCCGGCGCGTGCTCTTCCAGATACAGCTTGGCGTCATCCGCGCTGGTGCGCGGCTCGACCTTGAAACCTTCCTCCTGAAGAATTTCGCAGAGAAACTCCAGAATCAACGGATCATCCTCAACCACCAGAATCAACCCGCCAGGAAGGTCCGCGTTCGCCGTCAATATTGGGCACATGGAACCGCACTCCCTGAATTGCATTAACGATTTAGCGGCTTGAATCCGCTGCTTATCTGGTATGAGCGGTGGGCTCTGCAGAAATTCATTTTTGATACAGGTCTTTTGCGAATGGCCATTTTTCCCCGTCGCAGGCAATCGTTCGCGACGACGGATTTGTGGTTAAAATGCCGGCCCTTTTGCTTGCCGATCCTGACCGATGAACCCTGAAGCCCTCGTCACCCTCCACGCCCATCTGCTGCCGGCCCTTGCGGCAGCGCCGAGCGAAACCCGCCGTCTGTTCCACGGGCGCGGACGCTGCTGGGCCGGGCTGGAGCAGTTGACCGTGGACTGGCTGCAAGGCGTGGTGCTGGTGTCGCTGTTCAAGGAGCCGGCGCCTGAGCAACTGGAGAATCTCAAGGCGCTGCTGCTGGAGCTCACGGGGTCCGCCGAATGGAAACAGTCCGGCGCCCACTCCTTGCTGATCCAGCATCGCTACTTGCCGCAAAGCACTGCCGAATGGTTGCTGGGCGATGAAATCGACGAAATGACCATCGTTGAAGGCGCCTTACAGTACCGTGTCGATCTGGGTCGCAAGCAGAACGCCGGGCTGTTTCTCGACATGCGTTACGGGCGCAACTGGGTGCGCGAACAGGCCGATGGCAAACGCATCCTCAACCTGTTCGCCTACACCTGTGGTTTTTCCGTGGCAGCCATCGAGGGTGGTGCCAGCCATGTGGTCAATCTGGACATGTCGCGCGCAGCTCTGAGCCGGGGTCGCGACAATCATCGCTTGAACGGTCATGACTTGAGCAAAGTCAGTTTCCTTGGCCACGACCTGTTCAAGTCCTGGGGCAAAGTGATCAACAGCGGCCCGTATGATCTGGTGATCATCGATCCGCCGTCGTTTCAGAAAGGCAGTTTCCTGCTGACCAAGGACTACCAGCGCGTGCTGCGTCGTTTGCCGGAATTGCTCACGCCCCAAGGCACAGTGCTGGCGTGCATGAACGATCCGGCGTTCGGTTCGGACTTTCTGATCGATGGCGTGACCCAGGAAGCGCCGAGCCTGCGCTTTGTAGAGCGGCTGGAGAATCCGCCGGAGTTTCCGGACATTGATCCTGAAAGCGGCCTCAAGGCTTTGGTCTTCCAGCGCACCGCCTGACACCCAGAAGATCCCCTGAACAACACACATCCCTTGTGGGAGCGAGCTTGCTCGCGAAAGCGTTTTGGCAGTCGCCTGTGAGGTTGACTGATCTACCGCATTCGCGAGCAAGCTCGCTCCCACAGGTTTATGGGTACGGCTGATGATCTTCAGTGAGGGCGCAACACCAGCGCAAACAACTCGCCATGCCCGGTGACATTGAGCTTGTGATACAGATTGCGCCGATGCACCTTGACCGTCTCCGGCGAGATGCCCATCTGCTGGGCCATCGCCTTGCTGGAGAAGCCCTGCAAGATCAGCCGTGCCGTGTCGACCTCACGCACGGTCAGCCGCGCATCGAAGCGGTCAAGCAACGTCGCCAGATCCCCGACCACCGCCTCCGCCACCGCACCCTGCGGTGGCAACAACTGCACATGCCGACGCATCGCCGCCAGCACCCACTCGCGTACGCACAGCAACCTGCCCTGCTCGGCCATGTCGAATGGCGTCGAACGGCCCAATGACAAACCGAGCACGCCGCCCTCGACGTTGATCATGAACTGCAACTCGTCTTCGCCCACCACCGAGCGAAAGTAGCTCTGGTAGTACTCGCTGTGCAGAAACTGGTCCGGCGCCACCGAGGCGAGGCTGTGCAAACCATCGGCAATGCCGGTCGAGGCAGCTTGATAAAACGGATCGAGCAAGTACATCCCGGCGCTGTAGCCGGCCAGTTCTTCCTGCTCGTCGGGGCGACCCTTGCTGTCGAAGTCGATCAGCAACTGCGGCGCCTGCCCGGCTTGCATCAGCGCCACCAGCGCGTTGTCCAGCGGCACCAACAATCGCAAAGTGTCCACCAGCGCACGCCAGAAACCGTCCTGACCAACACCGGCAAATACCCGCGCCAGGCTTTGATGCACTGGCAACTCCTGCAGCAACGCGTCCACGCACTACCCCTTTTGAGTAACCCATGATGGGAATGGGTCAGGTGTGACCGGCCCGATAGGCTGAGCACTCCTGTTCATCACCGGCCTGCACAGGCCAGGAGTGCCGCATCATGCGTGGTCACCGTGGCTGTATCAACCTCAGCATAAAACTGGGCCTGCTGGCCGGTCTCAGCGCCAGCTCGATCGCCATGGCCGCCGACGCACCGAGCGTGCACGTCTACAACTGGTACGACTACATCGGCCCGAACACCCTGCACGATTTCCAGCGCGACAGCGGTATCCAGCCGGTCTATGACACGTTCGACAGTGCCGAAGTCCTCGAAGGCAAACTGATGACCAGCCGCAGCGGTTACGACGTGGTGGTGGCGAGCAATTTCAGCCTGCCGACGCTGATCAAGGCCGGCGCCCTCGCCCCGCTGCCGCGCGATCAATTGCCGGGCTGGAAGAATCTCGACAGCGACCTGCTGGCGAAACTGGCCAACAACGATCCCGGCAATCAATACGCCGTGCCTTATCTGTGGGGCACCAACGGCATCGGCTACAACGTCGACAAGGTACGCGCGGCGCTCGGCGACAAAGCGCCGGTGGACTCATGGGATCTGGTGTTCAACGAAGCCAACCTCGCCAAACTCGGCCAGTGCGGTGTGGCGATGCTCGATTCGCCGTCGGAGATGCTGCCGGTCGCCCTGCATTATCTGGGGCTGCCACCGAACAGCACCGATCCTGAAGACTATAAAAAGGCCGAAGCGTTGCTGCTGAAATTGCGTCCGCATATCGCCTACTTCAACTCGTCGAAATTCATCAGCGATTTGTCCAACGGCAACATCTGCGTCGCCGTCGGCTGGTCAGGCGCGATGCTGGAAGCCAAGACCAATGCCGAGCAAGCCAACAACGGCGTAAAGATCGCCTACAGCCTGCCCAAGGAAGGCGCGCCGGTGTGGTTCGACACGCTGGTGCTGCTCAAGGACGCGCCGAATCGGCCTCAGGGTCTGGCGTTTATCGACTATCTGCTGCGGCCCGAAGTGATCGCGCCGGTCAGTGATCATCTGTCGTATCCCAATGGCAACCGCGCGGCAACAGTGCTGGTAGCCGCCGCGACTCGGGACAATCCGGCGGTGTATCCCTCCGCCGCAGCGATGGCCACGCTGTACACCCTTGAACCCCTGCCAAAAGCCACCGAGCGAGTGCGCACGCGGGTGTGGAGCAAGGTTAAGAACGGCCAATAAAGCCTTTTGAACATTGCACAAAACCCTGTGGGAGCGAGCCTGCTCGCGAAAGCGGTGGGTCAGGCACTGATGTGTTGAAAGTGCCGACGCATTCGCGAGCAGGCTCGCTCCCACAGGGGCCGCGCACAACCCAGCATTTTTTAGAGAGACAGAAATCAATGAAACCTCGTGCCCGTGACCTCAACATCCGCATCGGCCAACTGCCGCCCGGCCCGCTCAACGCCATCACCGATGTACCCGGCGTACGCGTCGGCCACAGCAATGTGCGCGGCCGCAGCAGCGCCGGGCGGGACATCTGCACCGGTGTCACACTGATCGAACCGCGCCCGGGTTCGACCAATCAGCAACCGTGTTTTGCCGGCGTGCATGTGCTCAACGGCAATGGTGACGCCACCGGCCTTGAATGGATTCGCGAGGCGGGTCTGCTGACCAGCCCGATTGCGTTTACCAACACCCACAGCCTTGGTGTAGTGCGCGATGCATTGATTGCCCTGGATCGCCAGCAGCAACCCGACGACGGTCGTCTCTACTGGAACATGCCGGTAGTGCTGGAAACCTTTGACGGTTTGCTCAACGACATCAACGGTTTTCACGTCCAGCCTAAACACGTCGCCGAAGCGCTGAGCGCAGCTGTTGAAGGTCACGTCGTGGAAGGCGCGGTCGGCGGTGGCAGCGGCATGATCTGCCATGAATTCAAGGGTGGCATCGGCACCTCATCGCGGCGGTTGAGCCGTGCTCAGGGTGGCTGGACCGTCGGCGCCATCGTGCAGGCCAACCACGGCATTCGCAGCGAGCTACGGGTCGATGGCTACCCGGTCGGGCGCTACATGGAACAGAAAGATTCGCCGTTCTTGCGGGCATCGTTGCCACATCCGGGCATGGGTTCGATCGTCGTCTGTCTGGCCACCGATGCGCCGCTATTGCCTCACCAGTGCACACGTCTGGCGCAACGCGCGAGCCTCGGCCTGGCGCGCACCGGCGGTGGCAACGAGGATCACAGCGGCGACATTTTCATCGCCTTCGCTACGGGTAATGATCACGTGCCGCCGGCAGCCTACGAAGGCAAAGGCGCGCCGACCTGCGACGGTTTGCGTATGGTCAACAATGACCATATCAGCGAGCTGTTTCTCGCCGCGACCGAGGCGGTTGAAGAAGCGATCATCAATGCGTTGCTGGCCAGTGACAGCACCGACGGTAATGGGCATTCGGTGCCGGGACTGGATGCGCAAACCCTGCTCGCTGCTCTCGAAAAATCAGGCTGGCCTGGCGCCCGCTGACACCGCAAAAACACTGTAGGAGCTGCCGAAGGCTGCGATCTTTTGATTTTGCTTTTAAAAGACAAGATCAAAAGATCGCAGCCTTCGGCAGCTCCTACAGGGAGTCTGTGAACATTCATGAAAGAGGCCAGCGTCTAGTTGCCCGTGCGACTGGCGGTACTTGAGCCGCCACTTGCAGGCTCCTACGATGGAATCACGCAGTGGCTCCGCTCTATCGAGCGCTGCGTAGGCACGGGTGCTCTGAACCCCAATCAAGCCCGTGCCTTGCTTCATGCGCATCTTGAGCCTCGAGGGCTCTACTTCCTCCCCATCAAAGAGCTTTGAGGCTCTTTTTTTTTCTGCGCAAATCAGCTGTCCGACAGCGAATCGGCGCGGATCGAGCGCCACGCCGCTTGTGCCAGCAACTCGCGATAATCCGCCGGACGGCCCTTCACCCGCCCCGCCAACCAGGCGCGGCAATAACTGTCGGCCTGACCAATGATCAACGATGGCAACAGTTCGGCGGGCAGCGCCTTGAGTTCGGCAGCGCGCCCCGATTCAGCCAGCCAGTCGCGCAGACGCAGATTGCGGGTCTTGTTGCGCTCGGCCAGTTCGTCTTTGAACGGCCCTTTGGTCACGGCAAACCGCGCGTGATACTGGAAGCGCGCCCATTCGGGTTGACGCTCGACCCAATCGACGTAGCTGAACACCAGCGCCTGCACACCTTCCTCGGTGGTTTTCGCTGCATCCAGATAGGCATCGCGCAGGCGCGCCTGATCCTCCAGCGCGGTGAAAAACAACGCGGCGACCAAGCCCTCCTTGTTGCCGAAATGGTGATAGATCGCCCCGACGCTGGTATCGCACTCGGCGCGAATCATCTCGATGGTGGTGGCCTCGATCCCCTGCTCGTTGAACAGGCTCAGCGCCTTGCGAAAGATATCGCGCTTGAGTTCGGCGCGGCGGCCGGGGTAGCTGCGTTCAAGTAGATCTGCGGTGTCCATGCGGCTCACTGCCTGAAAGTCGGGATTGAAAGGCACACGTCGTGCCCATGAAAAAAACACGCACAGGTTGACAGATTTCCCGCAGACCGAATACCGTTCCGTTACAGAATATTATTCTGTAACGGAACATCATTCTGCAAAATCACTTTCCGCGAGGCGTTTCCATGAGTCAGTTTCTAAGCATGTTCAACAGCGCAGGCCCGCAAGCGTTCAGCCAGATGGCCTGCCAGGTCGCGCCGTACTTCAGCACCATCAGCCCACTGGTGACCGAGTTGCGCGCCAACGCGGCGACGGTACAAGTGCCGTTCCGTCGAGAGATCACCAACCACCTCGGCACCGTGCATGCGATTGCCATGTGCAACGCCGCAGAACTCGCCGCCGGGATGATGACCGATGTGTCGATCCCGGCCGGCGCACGCTGGATCCCCAAAGGCATGACCGTGGAATATCTGGCCAAGGCAAAAACCGATTTGACGGCAGTGGCCAGTGGTGAAGGCGTGGATTGGCAGAGCGAAGGCGACAAGATCGTCACCGTGGATATTCGCGACACCGAGGACAAGCACGTGTTCACGGCGCGGATCACCATGAACGTCAAACTCGGCTGAATGACGCGCACAAAAAAGCCCTTGCTGCGCCATTCACAGCAAGGGCTTTTTCAGCGATGTGAGATCAGTGCACGGTCAGGCGCTGCCGGACAAATTCTTCGGTGTGACGGGTGGTCTGATCGAGGTGTCGGTCGCGCTGTTTCTCGGCGTCGAGCATCGCGCGCTTGCCGTTTTTCTGCAGCAGATAGGTGTGGATCTGCTGCACTTCCAGCGACCGGTAAATCGGTGTGGTGTCGATAAATCTGCGCAGGCCGTTGCTGCGGTAATGCCGGGTGCTCATCAATACCTGCGTTTCCCGTGAACCGATCACTTCAAAACCCAAGGCTTCGAAGTACGAGACTTTACCCACGGTGCAGGCCAGTTCCGCATGAGGATAACGCCCGACCATGTCGCCGATCAGCGCCCGCGCCACGCCCTGACGCCGATGCCCTTCGCGCACCGCCATATAAGCCACGCTGCAGGCTTCCCAATCGCCCTGCACCGGCAGGTACAACAGAAAACCGATCACTTGCTCCGGATCATCCTCGTCGGTGGCCACCAGCAACTCGACGTCGGTGCCCTTTTCGCCACTCAACGCTTCCAGATACAGATGCACCTCATAGCCGACCGCGTACTGATAGACGTTATATAGCAGGTTGCTCGGGCCGAGACCGACCGCGCTGATGTCGGTCAGGTAATCGACGACCATTTGCAGAATCTGGCTGTTGACGCCTTCGGGGCATGGGGATTTGTAGTGGGTGATGCGTGGCATGACGAACTCCGACGGTAAAAAGCGTTGCCGACAACCGCAGCGGTCGACGAACCGCGACATCATACCGTGACCGGCCCGGCGGACGTCTAAAGTTCCTTTTCCGAGCGCCGATGTAACGGTCTCCTACCAATGTCACCACCAGGGACCGGCCATGTACTACCCGCGCGAAGCTGCCAAGGATCACCTCTACAACCGTATCGTCATGCTGACCGTTGCTTGCTGCGTAGTTCTGCTGCTCGCTGCAATGGCTCACAAGTCGGGCATGCTTTATGGGGCGCTGAGTTTTAACGGCGTGGAAACCCGTGGCAGTGTCACGGCACTGGAACAGATTCCAATGAACGCCAATGGCAAGGTCATTCACTATCAATACACCGATGCCCAAGGCCAGCCCCATGAAGGGCAACACGCTGACGAACGCTACGTCGAGCATACCCAGTACGAAGTCGATGGCCCGATCACCCTGCTGGTGTCGCCCTGGATGCCGGATAAAAGCTGCATCGCCAGCCAGTTGCAGAGTTACCGCACGAGCTTCTACATCATGAGCGGCGGCGCGCTGCTCGCGTTGCTGTTTCTGCTGATCTCCGGCAGGACGTTCTGGCAGATTCAGGCGATGAAAGAACAGGACCGGTTTTATTGACTGACGAGGTCACTGCTGCGGCGCTACCACTTTGAATTTGATGGCGATGTCCTTGGACACCACGGTGTCCGCCCACTCCCCCGCGCCGAGGCCGAACTCGTCGCGCTTGAGCACCAGTTCACCATCGAAAATGCCGATGGCGCTGCCCGGTTTCAATTCCACCGGCACCTGCACTTCGCGGGTAATGCCCTTGAGGGTGAGTTGTCCGTCGATCAGATAGCGACGCTCGGCCACTTGGGTGAAACGTCGGGATTCGAACACCGCCACGGGAAATTTTTCGGTGTTGAACCACGCCGGTTTCACCAGCTCGGTGTTGGCGTCTTCGCTGCCGGCATCGATGCTGTTGAGGTCAATGTGCAGCGTGGTACGGGCGTTGGCGAGGTTGTCGGTATCAAAGTCCAGCGTCGCCTCGAACTTGCCAAAGGTGCCGTACATCGGCGAGCCCATCTGGTTGTAGGTAAAACTGATCTGGCTGGCGGTGGTGTTGACCCGCGTGTATTCGACAGCCTGCGCGGCAGAGATGACGCACAGCGAACACGCGGCAGCCAGCAGCAATCGGATCAACATGGGATTCTCCAGGCGGGGCCTGCCGTCGAGGGCCTCGGTTGACTTAAGCAAACATCCGACTGTTACGCCAGCGCCTACACCAGTCGCTCGATCTTCTGATGCTGCCAGACCAGTTTGTAATACAGGGTCTGCAACACCAGCATGCTCAGATACGCCACCGGAAACGCCATCCACACACCCTGCAAACCATATTGGCCGTCCAGCCAGTACGCCGCCGGCAGTTGCACACCGACCACACAAATGATCGCAATGATCACCGGCACCAGCACCGTGCCGCTGGCGCGCATGATCCCGCCAATGATGGCCTGGAAGCCAAAAACCAACAGGCTCCACAGCATGATGTGCAGCAGATGCTCAGCCATCGCCCGGGTCGAGTCCTCGGTCAGGAACAGCCCCAGCAACCAATGCGACAACAGGTAACCGAGCACTATCAAGCCGCCGGTCAGGCACACGTTGATCAGCAGCCCGGTGCGCAGAATCGGCCCCATGCGCTCCAGTCGCCCGGCGCCGATGGCCTGCGCACCGAGAATCGACGCGGTGATCGCAATCGACAACGCCGGGAACTGCACATAGTTGACGATTTGCGTCACCGCGCCATAGGCCGCCGTCGCTTGCGAACCGTGCTGGTTGACCAGCGCCAGAATCACCAGCTCCGACAGCGACAGCACAATCATCTGCACGCCGGTCGGCAGACCGATGCGCAACACCTTGCCGAGAATCGCCCCGTCGAGACGTAGCGCGGCGAAGAACTCGCGGTCCGGCGCCAGCGGATGGCCCTTGCGAATCAAGCGCCACGCCAGCCATGCCATTGCCGCCAGGTTACCGGCCAGCCCTGCGTACGCCGCACTTTGAATGCCCAGTTGCGGCAAGCCGAACCAACCGCGAATCAGCGCCGGGGTCAGGGCCAGCCCGACACCGGTCGATACGATCAGCGCCAGCAACGGCGACAGCGTATCGCTGACCCCACGCAACAATTGGGTGAACAACACAAACACCAGCAGCGACGGCAAGATCCACATCATCACATGGGCATACGCCACCGCATCGTCGAGCACATCCGCCGGCGTCCCCAAACCCGCCAACGCCTGCCGCGCGAATACGCTGCCCAACACCGCAGCCACCAGACCGATCAGCACGCCGAGCAACAGCGTCGCCCCGGCAATCGCTTTGACCATGTGCGGCTCACGCGCGCCCCAGGCCTGCCCGATCAACACCCCGGCGCCCGCACCGAGGCCGATCACCAGCGCGATAAAGAAGAACACGATGGGAAACATCCCCGACACCGCCGCCAGTGCCTGGGTGCCGAGCATCTGGCCGATGTAGATGCTGTTGACCGTGCCCGACATAGATTGCAGAAAATTCGACAGCACCATCGGCGCGAGGAACAGCAGGTAGGTGTGCCAGAGTGGGCGTTGGGCGACGGCTTGCATTGAATAGAGGTCCATCTCGACGGCGGGAGGGCTGATTGAGGATAGCTTCGGTGAGTTGCTCGCGGGGTGCAATTAACATTTCAAATCGGTGTTTATTACCGGTGCCCGCACCTGTGTAATGAGCACGGATCTATAGGTGTCGGTTCAGCGCTGTGGTAAACAACTGCCCACTTCCATTGCTCTCATTGAGGCTCTGTTCATGCCGCACGTTGCCAATCTGTTGACCGCCAGCCTACTCGCCCTGCTCACCACCAGCGCTCACGCCGCCGCGCCCGCCGAAACGTTGAAGCCGTTGCTGGAAACACTCAACGAACGCCTGAACATCGGCGACCTCGTCGCGCTGACCAAATGGGACAGCGGCAAACCGATTC
The DNA here is from genome assembly GCF_902497745.1 of Pseudomonas fluorescens. GTDB lineage: Bacteria > Pseudomonadota > Gammaproteobacteria > Pseudomonadales > Pseudomonadaceae > Aquipseudomonas > Aquipseudomonas fluorescens_BM. Next base: position 122,699 of record NZ_CABVHJ010000006.1, on the reverse strand, counting down.
AAGACAGCCCTCGTGAGGCGCAGGTCATCGCCAATGCTCGCACGCTGGCCGCCGAGCGCCAGCTCGACCCTGAAGACGTGGCGCAACTGATCGCGGCGCAAATGGAGGCGAACAAATTGGTGCAGTACGGCTTGCTCGCACAATGGCAGGCGGCCGCTGCCGCACCAGACACCCCGCGCCCCGACCTTGGTAAACAGATCCGTCCGCGTCTGGATGAACTGCAAACCCGTCTGCTGCAGCAATACGCCGCGTTCATGCCGTATCGCCACGACGCGAATTGCCCGGCGTGGCTGGCCAAGGCACGCAGTGGCCTGACCCACGACGCGTTGCATGAGCTGGCCCTGACGCGCGCGACCGGTGAACTGTGTGTTCGGGCGGCGAAGCCGCTCTGAGAAAGATCAACGGATCGCAGCCAGCGGCAATTCCTATAGGGATTGGTGAACCATCATTGCGGTCGATGTTCATCATCACGTCAATGAAGTTCTCATAAAAAATCCACGGCGTAACATCGGCTCCAGACAAACAACTACCCCTTGGAGCACACGATCATGAAACGCCAAACCCTTCTCAGCATCGCTTTTTCGGTTTTCGCCATTAACGCTTTTGCCGCCACCCCGGCACATACCCAGGTCGCTGAAGGCGGCTCGGACAAGTTGATTGAAAGTCGTGTTGCTGAGGGCGGTTCTGATCGTCTGCTCGAACGCCGAGTTGCTGAAGGCGGTTCCGATCGCCTGATCGAACGCCGCGTTGCTGAAGGTGGTTCCGATCGACTGATCGAACGCCGCGTTGCCGAAGGCGGTTCCGATCGTCTGATCGAACGTCGCGTTGCTGAAGGTGGTTCCGATCGACTGATCGAACGCCGCGTTGCTGAAGGTGGTTCTGATCGCCTGCTCGAACGTCGCGTTGCCGAAGGTGGTTCCGATCGTCTGCTTGAACGCCGCGTTGCTGAAGGTGGTTCCGATCGACTGATCGAACGCCGCGTTGCTGAAGGTGGTTCTGATCGCCTGCTCGAACGTCGCGTTGCCGAAGGTGGTTCCGATCGTCTGCTTGAACGCCGCGTTGCCGAAGGCGGTTCCGATCGTCTGATCGAACGCCGCGTCGCCTAAACCACTGGCTTCATCGCAACCCCAAGAAAAAGCCCGGCCTGATCAGCCGGGCTTTTTCCTGCCCGCAACCATCCATTCCCCGACTGGTCACCCACCGCCCATTGCGCATACCATGCGGCCACAACTCCAAAACAGACCTCGCCTGCCCATGCTCAAAGCCAGTCTGCGTAGCCACCTCACCCTTTGGTTTGCCGGTTTGTCCCTGCTGACGCTGCTGAGCGTGGGCTTCTATGTCGGCCACATCGCCACCGAACAAATGAAACAGGCCAGCGGCAATGCCTTGCTCAACACCGCGCGCTCGGCCGCATCGTTGCTGGGTGAACAACTGCGCGAACGCCAGTTGGAGGTGTATCTGCTCAGCCGCGCGCCGCATCTGGAGCGTGGCGATCTGGACAACCCGGCGATTCTGAAATCGATGCAACTGCGCACCCAGGCCCGCGCCGAGTATGCGTGGATGGGCGTCACCGATGCCGAGGGCAAGGTGCATCAGGCGGTGAACGACTTGCTGGTTGGTCAATCGGTGCAGCAACGGCCCTGGTTCCAGGCCGGGTTGCGCGGCGAGTACACCGGCGATCCTCATGAGGCGGTGCTGCTGGCGAAAATGCTGCCGGCCCTGCCGAACGGTGAACCGCTGCGCTTCATCGATTTCGCCGCACCGATCCGCAACGCCGACGGCCAGGTGATTGGTGTCCTGGGCGCCCACGCACACTGGAGCTGGGTAACACGCATTGTCGAGTCGGCGGCGTTTGCGCACAAAAATTCAATGCCGGATATCGAAGCGTTGATCATCGATCACGATGGCAAGATTCTCTACCCCGAAGCACTGATGGGCCAGCAACTGGCGGCGACTGATTCGAAATTGCAGGGCTGGACGGCGGGCAACGGCTTTCTCACCAGCATGGTCAGCGTGCCGACGCCATCGAGTACGGTGCTGTCGTGGTCGATTGCCGTGCGCCAGCCGTTGGAAACCGCACTGCAACCGGCGCGCCTGCTGATGTACAAATTGCTGATTCTCGGCGTTTTCGCGGCGGTGCTGTTCGGCTTGGTGGCTTACTACCTGGCGCTGTACCTGAGCCGCCCGATCGAACAGCTCGCGCATTCGGCCCGGCAGGTGCAGAACCAACAGCCGGGCGCGCAATTCCCGCTGCAACACCCGGTGCGGGAAATCGCTCAGCTTGGCCAGTCCATTGATGCGATGACCCGATCACTGCTCGGCAAGGAACGCGAACTGCAAGAGGCCAATGCCTCGCTGGAAGCCACGGTGGCGCAACGCACTGCGGCGCTGACGCAGGCCAACGCCGAGCTGCTGAGCCTGGCGACTCACGATGGCTTGACCGGCGTTTACAACCGTCGTCGCTTCGACGAGAAACTCACCGAATACACCCTGCTGTTCCGCCGCACCGGGCGCCCGTTTGCCCTGCTACTGATCGATGCCGACCACTTCAAGCGCATCAATGACAGCCACGGTCATGCGGTGGGTGATGAGGTGCTGCAACAGTTGGCGCAACTGATTCATAGCAGCTTGCGCACCACCGATTTCGTCGCCCGTTACGGCGGCGAAGAGTTCGCAGTCTTGTTGCCGGAAATCGCCCAACCCGACACCCCGGAAGTCGTCGCCGAGAAGATTCGCGCGGCGATTGCCGAGGCCGAATTTCCTGTGGTCGGGAATGTGACGGTGAGCATTGGCGTCGGCTTGGCAGACCCGGCCGACAACAGCCACAACGCATTGATCAAGCGCGCTGATCAGCAGCTGTATCAGGCCAAGGCTGCGGGTCGCAATCAGGTGGCGTGATCAGCCCTTCACTGCTTCAAGTGTTCGACCAGCTTACCGACCACCAGATCTGAGACATGGCTGAATGCCTTGCGCAACGCTTCGGGATCCGTGGCGTATTGCTCCGGAGTGTAAGCGATGGTGTTGGCATCGTTGGATACGGAAATGGTGTCGAAATTGCGCCACACCGCGGAGCCGTTGCGCTTGATTTGCGCCGTGGCGCCGATCACCGGGTACAACACGGTGCTGTAGTTCTTCAGGCAAAGCCCCCATTGCGATACCAGGATTTCGACCTCGGCATCGGCTATCTCACCCTCGCCCACCACAGTAAACAAATGTTCCTGCTGCACGCGTTTTTCGAAGCTCTGCCGAATCAACTGACTCAGGTCGATGCCATTGGCCTTCATGTTGTTGCGAATCGCCAGAGTGATATCTCCGGTGGCCACGTCCGCCGCTTTCGTCCCTGCCACAGAGCCCGCCCCCGTTAACGCACCGGCGCCAACAGTCGAAGCACCGGAAGCCATGCCCGCCGCCGCACCGGCTCCGGCGCCCAGACCTGCTCCCCAGGCCTGCGTCATGCTGGTGTACTGAAAGTTGTCGACGGCGACAAACACCGGCAGCACTTTCAGGGTTTTGATCTGCTGGCGATCTTCAACGCGGAGATCTTTGGTCACGCAACCCGTTAGCAAAACGAAGGCAGCCATAACGCCGAATAACTTTTTCATGTCGTTTTCAATCTGAGACCAGGGTGTCAGACATATCGCCAGAACACAGCAATACTTGAATCGCGAAAGGCGTGACCGCGACGGTTATGCCCCCTGTCGGCGGAATTGATCGAGCGTGATGGGAGGGTTTGCCAGCCAGAGCCTCAACCCGGCATCGCTGCTTCTCATAAACGCGACCTTCTACCGTTATTGCGCGAAGGTCTGGAGGTAGGCCAGCAGATTATCGAGCTTCTCTTCGTCGCTAAGCCCCCAGAAAATCATCCGCGTACCGGGCACCACACCTTTCGGGTCCTTCAGATAGGCGATCAGCGTTTCACGATCCCAGGTCACCCCCGAGTTCTTCATCGCATCGGAATACACGTAATTAGCCGACGTACCGGCAGGCCGGCCGATGATGCCGTTGAGTTGCGGGCCGAATCCGGGGCGGGCCGATTCGCCGACCTGATGACAGCCGCCGCACAGGCGCGGGAAGATTTTTGCGCCGGCTTCGGGATCGCCTGCAGCGTGGGTGAACGTACTCAGCAGGCTGGTGGCGAGCATCAGGGCGAGTGACAGTGCAGCGGTGTTTTTCATCGCGGGTTCCGGATCGGTCTGCATTGGGCGGCGCAAGGGTAGCATTTTGTTTTTACAGGTAAGCGCCGATGATCCTCCTGACCGTCGTCAACGCCTGACGCAACACCTCCATGTCTACCGAACCCAATGCCAAGCGAATCGCATGCGGCACATGCCCCGACACCGAAAACGGCACTGCCGTGGTGACCGAAATCTGTTCATGCATCAACTCGACGACAATCTGATCGGCGCGCACGTCTTCCGGCAGCGGCAGCCACAGGAAGTACGACGCAGGATGGCCAATACTCGGCAGCCCTTTCAGCACTCCGGCCGCCAGCGCTTGTCGCGCCTTGGCGTCGTTGCGCTTCTGCTCCTCAAGCAGCGTCACCGTGCCGTCGTCGAGCCAACCGCAAGCGATGGCGGTCATGATGCCGGGGGTGTTCCAGGTGGTGGCGCGGATGATGCGCTCCAGAGCCGGCACCGTTTCTGGCGGGGCGGCAATGAAACCGACGCGCAGTCCGGTGGCGATGTTTTTCGACAGGCCCGAGACGTACACCGTGCGCTCCGGCGCCAGATCGATCAGCGTACGCGGTGGGTTTTCCACCAGAAATGCGTAGGCCGCGTCTTCGATGATCGTCAGATCATGTCGACGGGCAATCGCCACCAACTGCTCGCGCTGCGCCAACGGCATCACCCAGCCCAGCGGATTGTGCAACGTCGGCATGCTGTACACGGCACGCACCGAGCGACTGCGACAGAGTTTTTCCAGCGCAGCGAGATCCGGCCCCTGATCGCTGAACGGGATCGCCACGACTTCCAGATGCAGCGCCTCGGCCAAGACCTTGAATCCGGAATAAGTCAGCGCGTCGGCGGCAATCACATCGCCGGGTTTGAGCAATGCCATCAGCGTCACCGCCAGGCCTTGCTGAGCACCGTTGACGATCAGCACTTGCTCGGCTTCGACCGTCACTCCGCGCGTCAGCAGGTGCCGGGCAACCGAGGCGCGCTCGTGGGCGCGACCGGCATGCGGTTGATAACGCAGCAACGCTTCCAGGTCGCCGGACAACGCCAATTGCCGCAACGCGCTGCGCAACAAATCCGCCTGACCGGGCAATGATGGGTAATTGAAATTGAGGTCGATCATGCCGACCGCCACGTCTTTCTGATCGATGCCCTGCCCCGGCGCCAGCGAGGTTTCACGGACAAACGTGCCGCGCCCGGTTTCGCCGCTGACCAGGCCCATGGCCTCCAGCTCTGCATATACCCGCGAGGCGGTGACCAGCGCCAGGCCTTCTTGAGCGGCCAGTTGCCGATGGGTCGGCAGCCGTGTGCCCGGCGACAATTGGCCCGAGCGAATGTTTGCGGCATAGGCATCAACGAGTGTCTTGTAGCGCGAGCGTGGCATGTCGAGATGTATCCATGACAATTCTTTGATTGTGCTGATTCTCGGCTCTAGCATGGCCGCAACGCAACCCACCTCTGAGCGTGATCCGGTATGGAACGAACCTCGAATCTGACGACCCCGGCACTGGAAAAAACCAGCGGCTGGATCAACGGCTTTATCGGCGTAGTGATCTTCAGCGGCTCACTGCCGGCCACGCGTTTGGCGGTGCTGGAGTTCGATCCGGTGTTTCTCACCGTGGTCCGCGCGGCCATCGCCGGGGTGTTGGCGGTAGCGCTGCTGTGGCTGTTTCGCGAACGGCGTCCGGCGCGCGATCAGTGGTTGTCGCTGTTGATTGTCGCGCTGGGCGTAGTGCTCGGCTTTCCCCTGCTGACCGCCCTGGCGCTGCAACACGTGACGTCGGCGCATTCAATTGTATTTGTCGGCTTGCTGCCACTGGCCACGGCGATTTTTGCCGTGCTGCGCGGCGGTGAGCGGCCGCGACCGGTGTTCTGGATCTTTTCGATTCTCGGCAGCGCTCTGGTGGTCGGCTTCGCGCTGGCACAAGGGCTGACGGCCTCGCCCACCGGTGACCTGCTGATGCTGGCGGCCATTCTCGCTTGCGGCCTCGGTTATGCCGAAGGCGCGAAACTGTCGCGCACCCTCGGCGGCTGGCAAGTGATTTGCTGGGCACTGGTGCTGTCGCTGCCACTCATGGCGGTGTTGAGTCTGTGGCTGGCGCCCGCCTCCTTCAGCACAATCAATCTGTCGGCGTGGGTGTGTCTGGGCTATGTGTCGCTGTTCAGCATGCTGATCGGCTTTGTGTTCTGGTATCGCGGTCTGGCTCAGGGCGGGATTGCGGCGGTGGGTCAGTTGCAATTACTGCAACCGTTTTTTGGTCTGGCGCTGGCGGCGACGCTGCTGCATGAACACGTCAGCATTGGCATGCTCGCCGTGACGTTGGGCGTGATCCTGTGCGTCGCCGGGGCGAAGAAATTCGCCAAATGATCGTCAGACGCCCGCCTTCCACTCCCGCGGACTGAGCCCGGTCTTGCGCCGAAACGCCCGGGCCAGCGCCGAAGGACTTTCGTAACCGACTTCTTCGGCAATCAGCGCAATCGGTTTACCTTCGCGCAGGCGTTTCTGCGCCAGACTGACGCGCCAACTCAGCAGATAATCGGCCGGCGTCTGCCCGACAACGCGGCGAAACTGCTCGGCGAACCCGGCGCGGGACAAGTTGGCGACAGACGCCAGATCCGCCACGCTCCATGGCTTTTGCGGTTGCTCGTGCATCAGATTCAAGGCACGCGACAGACGTGGATCAGCCAGCCCGGCAATCATCCCCGGTTGTTGTTCGCGACTGCTGATCAGGTGCCGCAACAGCAGAATCACCAGCAATTCGAACAGGCGATCCATCACCGCGACGCGCCCGCAATGACCTTCGAACGCTTCCTTGAACAGCCATTCGACGGTGTTGCCCAGCTCCGGGATGTCCGTCAGTTTCAGCACCAGATAATCCGGCAGTGCCGCCGCCAACGCGTTGCCGGAACCGCCATCAAACGTTAGCGTTGCGCAAACTACCTGAGTGTCCATGGTTTCGTCGGCAAACATGCGATGGGCGAAGGGTCGGGGGAAGAAGATCAGCGACGGTTCACTGAGGCGGATCTCGCGTTCGCTGCCCGGCTTGAGCAGCAACTCGCCAGCCTGCAACAAATGCACATGGCCGACCGGTTCATTTTCATGAACCGCGACGCCGCAGAACGTGCCGCTGTGAAAAGTGCCAGCAGACACGCCGAAATGGCTGAGCAATGTTGAAAGGCGATCCATGGACGACTCCAAGAGCATGTCTGGACGATCTGCCGCATATCCTCGACGATTTGCCGCCAATCCACCAGCCTCACTCAATAACATGACCTCCATCCCCGGCGCACTTCGCACCGGACTCTCGGAGAATCACCATGAGCCGCATCCACGCAATCAGCCTCGAAACCGCCACCGACGCCACCCGCCCAGTACTGGAAGGCGTGAAAAAGAAAATCGGTTTCCTGCCCAACGTCTTCACCACCCTGGCCAAAGCACCGGTGGCCCTCGAAACCTACGTACAAGCCTCGGCGATCCTCGGCAAAACCTCGCTGAGCGCTCAGGAGAAAGAAGCGGTGTATTTGGCTACGTCGCAGGTCAACGGTTGCGATTATTGCCTCGCAGCGCACACGTTGTTCGCCGGCAAGGCCGGACTCTCGGCGCAAGACATCGTCGCCGCCCGCCAAGGCGAACTCAACGCGTATGCCGCCCTCGCCCGTCAGCTGACCGAAAGTCGCGGCCATTTGAGCGATGCACAGATCGCCGCCGCCCGCGCTGCCGGCATCGACGACGTGAAGATCATTGAAGTCATTGCGCTGGTGGCCGTGCAGAGCCTGACCAATTACCTGAACAATGCGGCGCTGACGGACATCGACTTCCCGGCCATCTGAATTCTGGTCGAACACAAAAACCTGTGGGAGCTGACCTGCTAGCGATAGCGGTGTGTCATTCAAAACATCGTTGAATGACCCGACCGCCATCGCGAGCAGGCTCGCTCCCACAGAAAAGCAAAAGCAGTACCCACCTCGCACCGCATCGCTTCTAACCACTCAACAGGATGAGCGTTAGCTCGGCTGCCGCTCTTGATCTTGATCCACGGGCGACGTCGGAAGGCTGAGTGGAGGGATTCATCCGGGGGTGGGGAGCGCAGCGACCGTTTGGCGCAGCCAAACACAGCGAGAGGAGGTGCAGCGAAGCAAACCGTAGGCGCTGCGCCCGGAGGGATCACGGAGCGAAGGAACCCCGAGCCCCAGCGAGCGGGCCGCACGTAGGAGCAAGCGTTTTTTTGCTTACTTTTTTTAGGCGTTTGTAAAAAAAGTGAGTCGCCGTAAGGGCGAAACCCTAAGCCGCCGTGACCGCAGCAACGGATATGTACTCCGTAATCCAGACAACCATAGCCAACGCCCACGGCTGATCAGTGATGCTCCTCACCCGCCCGCTTCAGCAATTTCTTGCAACGCTCCGATAAATGAAACACCTGCAAATGCTTACCCGCCTTCGCATAGCGCTCGCGCAGAGTCTTCAACGCCGCAATCGCCGAATAATCGACAAAACTCAAATGCCGACAGTCCAAAGTCACCCGAGCCGGATCATTGGCCGGATCGAATTGATTGAGAAACGGCGTAGTCGAGGCAAAAAACAACGTGCCATGCAGACGATAAAGCTTGCTGCCGTCAGCCTCCAAATGCTCATCGGCATACAACTCACGCGCCTGCTGCCAGGCAAAATTGAGCGCCGCGATAATGATGCCGCACAGCACCGCAGTGGCCAGATCGGTGAACACGGTGATGGTCGTCACCGCGATGATCACCAGCACATCATTGAGCGGCACTTTGTTCACCACCCGCAACGACGCCCAGGCAAAAGTCTGCTGCGACACCACAAACATCACACCCACCAGCGCCGCCAGCGGAATACGCTCGATCAGCGGCGACAGAAACAGAATGAACAACAGAATCAGCACGCCAGCGACCACGCCAGACAAGCGCCCGCGCCCACCGGAACTGAGGTTAATGACGGTCTGGCCGATCATCGCGCACCCGCCCATACCACCGAACGCACCCGAGACCATATTCGCCGCACCGAGCGCCACGCACTCGCGATCCGGGTAGCCACGGGTTTCGGTGATTTCATCGGTGAGGTTCAACGTCAGCAGGGTTTCCAGCAGACCGACCAGCGCCATCAAAATCGCGTAAGGCGCGATGATGCGCAGGGTTTCAAGATTCCACGGAATATCCGGCAGGGCGAAAGTCGGCAAGCCGCCGGCGATGTGCGCCATGTCGCCAAGGGTGCGGGTCGGCAGGCCGAACAGGTAAACCAGCAGGCCGACACCGAGAATCGCCACCAGTGCCGGCGGTACCGCTTTCGTCAGACGCGGCAGGATGTAGACGATGGCCATGGTCAGCGCCACCAGTCCGGTCATCAGGTACAGCGGCGCACCGCTGAGCCAGTCTTCACCGCTCTTGAAGTGCTCCAGTTGCGCCAAAGCAATGATGATCGCCAGGCCGTTGACGAAACCGAGCATCACCGGGTGCGGCACCATGCGCACCAGTTTGCCCAGGCGCAGCAGTCCGAACGCCATCATGATCAAACCGCCGAGCAACACCGTCGCCAGCAAATACTGCACACCGTGCTGCACCACCAACGCGACGATAACCACCGCCATCGAACCCGCCGCGCCGGACACCATGCCCGGCCGGCCGCCGAACAACGCCGTCAGCGTGCAGATGATGAAAGCGCCGTACAAGCCCATCAGCGGATTGAGGTGCGCCACCAGCGCGAACGCAATGCATTCGGGCAACAGGGCAAACGAGGTGGTGAGTCCGGCCAGGACATCGGCGCGCAGACGAATCGGTTTCATGGCTTACCTGACTGAGCGGCCGACGAGCACGGCCGCGGGTGTTCGGGGAAAAGAGGGTTGCGGATGTTACGGAATTGTTCCGGATCGAGCCAGTGAACGCTGACACCTGTCGGCTCGGGCTTTATGCTGGCGCGCTCCGGTATTCATCGAGTTCGACATGTCTGCATTTCTGACGTCCCGCGAAGTGTGCCAGCGTTTGCGTGAAGCGGCGCTCGGTGTGCTCGCGTTCAAAGTCTGCGAAGCACCTGCCGAGACCGGACTGGTCACAGTCGATATCGACGGCTGGCGCCTGCTGCTGGATTTTGCCGGGGGGCGATTACATCACTGTGAACACGCCCGCAGCGACGATGGACAAGAAGGCTCGCTAGAGCGCTGGCAGCGTTTCGGCACCGACCCGGTGAGCCTGCTCAGTACTTGGGAACTGGCGCAGATCGAGCAATTGCTCAAAGCGCCGACGAACGAGGTTGCTCAATGATGGCACTCTGCCCATAATTCGCGCCCTCCTCTATTCCCACGCAAGGAACTGCCGTGAAGAAGTCGCTGTTGTTGATCCCGATGCTGGCCGTGCTGCTGCAAGGCTGTGGCATGACCATGACCCGTTACGAGCCGAGCTTCGAGAACGTGCAGAAGCTCAAGCAAACCCCACCGCTGCATGCGATCAGCAATCCTCAGGTTACGGCCGAATCCGGTGAAGGTTCGCTGGTGGTGCGTGCCAATCCGGTCCGCTCGCCGTCCGGCAGCATCCCGGCACACATTCAGGACGCGATCACCGAAGAACTGCGCAAGGCCGGTCTGCTCGACCCGCAGGCTCAGCGTCAGTTGAAAGTGCTAGTGGTGAAGAACGAACTGTCCGCCGGCATGGGCACGGGCGACGGCAAACTGGCCGCACGCTTCACCCTGCTCAACGGCAACGATGTGGTGTACGACGCGACCAAGAATGTCAGCAGCCAGTGGAGCAGCAGCTTCTTCGGTTTCATTGCGATCCCGAACGCGGTCAACGCTTACAACCCGATGGTGCGTGACTTGCTGAAGGAACTGTACAGCGATCCGCAGTTCATTCAGGCCCTGAAATAAGGGCAAAAAAAGAGCCGCAATTGCGGCTCTTTTTTTCGCTTCAAACCCGTGGAATACCGGTTTCGAGCGCCGAGTACTTCAGGTTTTTGTTATCAACCATTTGCTTGAGCAACGCGTTGACCTGACGGGTAAAGGTGTCATTCACCGCGTCTTTAGGCGTGTTGGCCATCAGCGGAATGAACCAGATGCCGATCCAGGTGCCGACCGCATCGTGATTGCTCGCGGTGGTGAGGGCCTGACCTTGGCCATCCAAGCCTTCCAGGCTCAAGGTGTACTGATCGGTGCCGTACGCCGGGATTACCATCATGCTGAAGCCGCTGATGAAGGCCAGCACCATGGAGCCTGCATTCGGCGGATGGTTGTACATTTTCAGACGCAGGCTGTAGTCGCCCGGCTGCTTCTGGAACTCGTCCAGAGTGACACGGCCGAACAGACCCGAGTCAGTGAGGATTTTTTGCAGCTGTGGTTTCAGTTGATCACGTGCCTGCGGCACTTCCACGGCGGAACCACTTTTCGGCTCGCCCTGATAAAAATCGAAATCGACGTAAACGTTTGGCTTGTTGGTGTAACTGGCCATCGACGGCATAGTCACCGGCGCCACTTCGTCTTTGGTGAAACTGGCACAACCGCCCAGCGCAAGTACCAGCCCCAGCGCCAGCATTTTCCCGAATTGCATGATGTCCGTCCCTATGTGTACAAGACCAAATGATGGCATTGAGCCTTCATTGCGAAGGCCGAGCGGATTCTAGAGAGAGCGGCCTTCCAGCGAAAGCCTGAATTGGCGAAATCGGCAAAAAAATTGCTCAGCCCTGCCGCAAGTCGAGGATGTAGGTGTAGTAACCACTGTCGCGTACGTAGCCGAGGGATTCGTACAAGCCTTGCGCCGTGAAGTTGTCCGTGGCAGTTTCCAGCACCAAGCCCTTGGCGCCGGTTGCCAAAGCAAAATCCCGCGCAGTGTTCATCAACAGTCGGCCAACGCCGCGTCCACGGGCGGCGGGTGCAGTGAAGAGGTCGCTGAGCAGCCAGGTGCGGTGGGCATCGATTGACGAGAATGTCGGATACAGCTGCACGAAACCCAGCGTTTCACCGTGTTCATCCTGAGCAAGAAAAATCGCTGATTCGCTGGCAGCCATGCGTTCAGCGATGAAGGTGCGTGATTGTTCAAGGTTCGACGCCTGCCGGTAAAAGCCTCGATAAGCGTCGAACAACGCCGCCACCGCATCCAGGTATGTCGCGTCGGCCCGCAGTGCCTGAAGGGTCATGGCCTCGCTCCGTTTCCAATCAATGATCGAAACAGCATAGCGCTGCCCTTCGAGTGTGCTGGCTTCATCGCTATATAGTTTTGTATATTGCGAAACCGAAATAGCCAGAACCTTGCCATGCCGTCCATTCAGTCTCCATTTCCATGAGCGCGATCCGCGTACGCAACGAGCAGTTGATCCTCGCCGCCGCCAGCGAAGAGTTCGCCGCGAACGGCTTTGACGCCACCCAGACCCGCGACATTGCGGCGCGTGCCGGGGTGCCCAAGGCCAATCTGTATTATTACTTTCAGACCAAGGAAAACCTCTACAGCAAAGTACTGCTGGGGTTTGTCGAGCCGTTGTTGGAAGCTTCGGCGGCGCTGCGTGAAAGTGATGATCCGCTGATGGGGCTGCGCGCCTACGTTGCCGCGCGGATTCGGATTGCCCGCGAGCATCCGGCGATTGCCAAAGTGTTCAGTGGCGAGTTACTGCTGGGCGGTCGACAGTTGCCCGGCGAGTGCCGCGATCTGTTGCAGGCCGAAGCGCGGCGCAATGTTGAATGCCTGCGCAGCTGGATCGAGCGCGGCTTGCTGGCGCCGGTGGATCCTGAGCATTTGATGTTGTTCATCTGGTCGGCGACGCGTACGTACACCAACATTGGCTGGCAGATGGGCCGGATCATGGGGCGCGAAGTGCCGCAGGATGAGGATTATCAAACGGCGGCGCAGACGATTACGCGAATGGTGCTGGAGGGTGTCGTGGTGACACCGCGGGTGGGCGAGATTCGTGGGGTTTTGTTTGCGACTTGAGGGAGGGCTGCTGCGCAGATCAGGGCATGAAGTCTATGGGGAGTTCCAGATGAGCTTTCATGCGCTCGTTCCAGTCGTGCAAGGCGTCGGGTAGCCGTTTTTTCCATTTCGCAGCATTGGTGTAGTAACGCAGACGCGAGTGGCCGGTACTGTCGTAGGTCACCAACAACACCCAGAAATGGCCAGCGGTTGACCGCATCACGACACCGGTACCGCCGAGGCCGCGCATCCACATCTCCCAGACCTGACTACCCGGTACGTCGGTGCCTGGCTCGCCAGTCATCAACGAGCCGGACTTTTCCACCAGCGTTTGATAATCAGTCTTAAGCAACGTGTGCAGTGCCTGATTCTCTTCCGGTGTTTGTGCCAGGCCCAGGCTGAGCATGTCGTAATTCAGCGTCAGCGGTTGCTGCGAAGCAACAAAACGACCGGTGTAGTAGACGCCCAGTCCGGCACTGCAATATCCGCCTGCACCCACGAGCGAAATATCCAGCACACCGTTGATGGGAGTGAACAACAGGGTGCACTCGTCTTCCGAGTAAACGGCCTTACCGTCCTTGAGTGTGGCAACACCGTCCAGATCACCGGAGTTGGCGCCCTCGGCTGCCGTAATGTCGATGCTGATGTGCGTAGCATCGCGGCGCTGGGTTATCACTGTCGCCGAGGTTGAAGTCCCCGGCGGAACAAGCTGCCAGGTCGCGTCCCAACTGAAGGGCTGGGTGGCGTGTTCAAGTTCGGTCAGGCGCATCAGGTACTGGCGGCGCAAACAGGCTGTCTGATCGCCACAGGCGTTACGGCTTTTCAGCCACTGCCGCTGGTCAGTCTTGAGGGCTTTGGCATCGGGGACATTGGCCAATGTCGAGTGCCAAAGCTTGCCCAGTTTCTCATCGAGCAGCGAAATCTGCGGATCACCGCAAATGGCTTTTTCAGTTTTGCTGGCAGCGCTGGCGCAATCGAAACTGCTGGCCTGGGTAACAGCGGCAAACGCAAGGGACATCAGCGCCAAGGCATGACGCAGGGAGAGAGCGAACATCGAGAGATTCCATTCTTCGGACGGCGCGCAGTATGCCAGTGCTGCTGCCGGAAATCCCGGTGTCATGAAGTCCTCAGTTACCTTGTGGGAGCGAGCTTGCTCGCGAAGGCGGCGTGTCAGTCAGTTTGATATCGGCTGGTACACCGCTTTCGCGAGCAAGCTCGCTCCCACAGGGTTTTGTGTGGGTTGTCAGAACGTGATGTCGGCTGCGGGTTTGACGTCGATACGCGCCACGGAGCCAGTCAGGTGCGCCAGATCCTTGTTGTGTTCGGCGATGATGTCTTCGGCGCTCATGTTGCCGTTGTCGACGGTTGAATGCGCATCGGCGGCGAGCACCACGTCATAGCCCAGTTGATGGGCCTGACGCACGGTGGCGTTGACGCAGTAATCGGTTTGCAGACCGCAGATGACCAGTTTTTCGAAGTCTTCGCTCGGCAGCAGTTTGCGCAAGTCGGTCTGGTAGAACGAATCCGGGGTGGTCTTGCGTACGCGCAGGTCTTTGAGCGATGTCTCAAGCCCTTCGGCCAGTTGCCAGCCTTCGACACCATGGGCCAACGGGCTGTCCTTTTCTTCATGCTGGATCAGCACCACCGGCACGCCAGCCTTGCGCGCGCGGGCGCTTAAACCGTTGATGGTTTCGATCACGCGATGAATGTCATGACACTGATATTCGCCCGAGCAGAGGGCGCGCTGGACGTCGATGATCAATAATGCGGTGGTCATGATGAGCCTTCCTTGATCAGTCCTTGAGACAGGGGCGGACGTGAGCCTGCCCCCTTTTTACGCCCCTCAGTAACCCAGCGACAAGCCGGTGTTGCGGCGTGGATCGTTGGCGCCGTAGAAGCGGTTTTTGCCGACCTGTTTACCGCCCAGCGACGGTGCACCGACCAGAATCGCGGCGATGTGGTTGGCGTCCTGCGGGCCGGCGAACTTGTGGCCCCAGCTCTCGAGAATCTTGCGCGTATCGGGGCTGGCGGCGAAGTCTTCGAGGTTGGTTTCCTCCGGCATCCACTGCTGATGGAAGCGTGGCGCATCGACCGCTTCCTGAAGGCCCATGCCGTAGTCGATGACGTTGAGCATGGTCAGCAAAGTCGCCGTGATAATGCGGCTGCCACCCGGTGTGCCAACCACCATCACCACTTTGCCGTCCTTGGTGACGATGGTCGGGCTCATCGAGGACAACGGTGCCTTGCCCGGCGCAATGGCATTCGCTTCGCCCTGCACCAGACCGTACATGTTCGGCACGCCGACCTTGGAGGTAAAGTCGTCCATTTCATCGTTGAGGATCACCCCGGTCTTGCTCGCCATCACGCCCGCGCCGAACCAGTCGTTGAGGGTGTAAGTGACCGACACGGCATTGCCCCACTTGTCGACGATCGAATAGTGGGTGGTGTTGCTGCCTTCATGGGGCGCTACGCCGGGCTTGAGTTCAGCCGAGACGCCGGCCTTTTGCGGCTGAATGGCGTTGCGCAGTTTGGTTGCGTAGTTCTTGTCCAGCAGGTGCTCGATCGGGTTTTTGACGAAGTCCGGATCGCCGAGATAGCTGTTGCGATCGACATACGCGTGGCGCATCGCTTCGATCTGATAGTGCATGCCCTGAGCTGAATGGAAGCCCAGATCCTTCATCGGATAGCCTTCGAGGATGTTCATGATCTGGCAGATCACCACCCCGCCGGAGCTTGGTGGTGGCGCCGAGACCACGTGGTAACCACGATAATCGCACTCCACCGGCGCCAGTTCGCGGGTCTTGTATTTGTCGAGATCCGCCTGGGTGATGATGCCTTTGTTGGCCTGACTGGAGGTCACGATGGCATCGGCGACCCAGCCTTTATAAAAGCCGTCGGCGCCTTTTTCGGAAATGGTCCGCAGGGTTTTGCCGAGATCCTTCTGCACCAGCTTCTGCCCGACCTGCATCGGCTCGCCGTTGTGCAGGAAGATCGAGCCGGAGTCACGCATGTCCTTCTTGAACACGTCGGTGGCGTACTCCAGCAGCTCGACGTCACCCTGCTCCAGTGCGAAACCGTCTTCCGCCAGTTTGATCGCCGGGGCAATCATCTCCTTGCGCGGTCTGGTCCCGTATTTGCTCAGCGCCAGTTCCATACCGGAGACCGTGCCGGGCACACCCACCGCCAAATGGCCACGGGTGCTCAAATCGGGAATGACGTTGCCTTCCTTGTCTAGGTACATGTTGGCGGTCGCCGCCAGCGGCGCTTTTTCGCGGAAATCGAGGAAGGTCTTGCGCCCATCCGCCAATTGAATGGTCATGAAGCCGCCACCGCCGAGGTTGCCTGCTGCGGGATACACCACCGCCAGCGCGTAACCCACGGCGACTGCCGCATCGACGGCATTACCGCCACTTTTCAGTACATCGACACCCACATGGGTGGCCAGATGTTGCGCGGTGACCACCATGCCGTTTTCGGCGGCAACCGGTGCGACTGAAGCCGCGTGAGCCATGAGACAGCTAAGTGCCAGTGAGGTCGCTATCAGCGATTTGGCCAAAGGTTCGTACTTCATGAGTCGATCTCTTTTTTTGTTTTAGGGTCTGTGCAAAACAGAGGGGGAACGCTTCAAGAGCAACAAGCAGTATGGTCGGCTTTGCGTATTGCGCCTCCCCGCTCAGGCAGTATGCTGGGCGCTGTTGCCGTCCTGATCCGGAGTCTGCCGTCATGTCTTACTCGTTCATCACCCTGCCCTCGCCCGTCGGCGAGCTGAAGCTGGTCGCGAACGGCTCACGACTGGCGGCCATCCTCTGGGAAAACGACAAACCGAACCGCGTGCGCCTCGGGCCGATGAGTGAAGCGCCCGACAATCCGATCCTGCGTAAGGCCGCCCGGCAACTTGAAGAATATTTCTCCGGGACGCGGGACTGTTTCGAACTGGAACTGGATTTCGCCGGCACCGACTTTCAGAAAAAGGTCTGGGCGGCCCTGCTGACCATTCCATTTGGCGAGACGCGCACCTACAGCCAGATTGCCGAACAGATCGGCAACCCCAGCGCCGTACGGGCAGTAGGCGCCGCGAATGGACGCAACCCGATTTCCATTGTGGCGCCGTGTCATCGGGTGATCGGCGCCTCGGGGAAGCTGACCGGGTTTGCCGGGGGACTTGAGGCGAAAGAGCGCTTGCTGACACTTGAAGGTGGCGACTGGTCGCAGATTGGCAAAACCGGAGATTTGTTCTAGTCAGTCAATACAGATCAAGAGATCGCAGCCTTCGGCAGCTCCTGCCTGGAATGCGTTTTCCTGTGCGAGCTGCCGAAGGCTGCGATCTTTTGATTTATTGGGCAAACAAGTTATTCATCGCCGCATACTGCAACAGCATGATGGTCTTGGCGTCGCAGATCTCACCGCGCTGAAACGCTGCCAACGCTTCGTCGAATCGCCACTCCAGCACTTCCAGCTCTTCAGTCTCCTCTTCCAGACCACCACCGTCGCTGACCTTCGATGCCGCGTCGTATTCAGCAATGAAAAAGTGCAGCTTCTCGGTCACCGAACCGGGACTCATGTACGCCTCGAATACCTTCTTCACATCGTGCACGCGATAACCGGTTTCCTCCTCGGCCTCATCACGAATCCGTTGTTCCGGCGCAGCACCTTCGAGCAACCCGGCCGCCACCTCGATCAGCAAACCATCATGGCCATTGACGAACACCGGTAAACGGAACTGCCGGGTCAGCACCACCGTGCGCTGCTCGCGGTTGAACAACAAAATCGCCGCACCGTTACCACGGTCGTAGACCTCACGAGTCTGACGCTGCCACTCGCCGTTGTTGCGGTGATAGTCGAAGGTGATTTTCTTCAGCAAATACCAGTCATGGGACAACACCTGAGTGTCGACGATGTTGACCCGCTCGGCTGTGTTGGACATGACGCTTGATCCTGTTTCCTGAGTAAGCCGCCATGGTCGAATAATTGCGCGAACAAAAAAAGCCCGGCAGCGCTACCGGGCTTCTTTATTTGCAACTAACGAGCGATGAGCGATTGCATGTCATCGGCATCCTGCCCAACGGAACGAACCCCTTGAATCAGCGGCCCATAACGCCGGCTGAACTCCCAGTTGTACGGCACGCCATCCTTGCTAGTGCCGTTGTCCCAATTCACCGACCAGGTCATCAAACCTTTGATCGGTATCCCCTTGATCGCCAGACGCTTGAGGACATTCCCGACCACGGCTTTGTCGGTCACATAACCGGTGGCTGCCGCATCGTTGTTGGCCGGCAGGCCGATGACGAACTTGTCCGCCGGGATCCGCGTGAAGCCGCGAGTGCCGGTCACCAGACTTTCGGTCAGGTAGTAAAGGAAATCCTCCTTCAGCGCATCGTTGTTCTGCGCAATCCACGCACCCGCGCCATTATTGGCTTCCGGCACCCAGACTCCGTCTCCACCCTGGTTGTAGAACTGCGGGGCGATAAAGTCGTAGTAGCCTTCCAGTGCCTGCAGGTAGCTCACGTAGTTGCCGGTACTGGTCAGATACGGGAACTCCGGGGCCATGCTGATGATGAAGTGTTTGCCCTGGCCTGCGTAGTGATCCTTGACCCGTTTCAGCGCGGCCGGCAGGACGGTCTTGTTGGCAGCGAAATCAATCGCGCTCTGTTCAAGATCGATGTCCAGTCCATCGAAGCCATAGGTTTCCACCAGACGGATGATTTCGTTAGCCAGCGGCTGTTCCTGACCGCTGCGCAATTCGATGTGCGCATCGGCACCGCCGAGGGAGATCAGCACGGCCCGCCCCTGACTGTTGAGCACGCCGACCTGGCGGCGGAACTCGGCATCGGACACGTTGAACGGCTTGAAGGTCGGAATGCCGCTGCCCTTCATGAAGGCCACTGCAACGACGTTGTACTCCTTGGGCACTTCCTCCAGCGAGAGGCTGGCAAAGCGGCCCTGGCGATAACCATCGCTCGCCCCCGCTGGCCAGTTGTGCCAGAAGCCCATGAGGATCTTTTTGCCGGCAATGCTCGGCATCAGCGAAGCGGCATCGCTCGCCGGGTTTTGCATTAAAGAAAAGTCGATATTTGACATGTTCTAATCCTTCAGAACGTGTGGGTTTGACGACGCAGCGCCGTTATTTGAAGTCGACGTCGAAGGCCTGATAGAAGGCGTTACCGGTGTTGGCAACGATCCACATCAGCACGATCACGTGATGGCCCTTCTTGTTGGCTGGCAGTTTCACCGCGTGATTGACCTTGGCCTTCAGCTCATTCGGATAGCTGTAATAAGGCACCTGAGTGTAGAAGTCCTCGAAGAACGGTTGCGCCTCCAGTTGCGCGCGGCTGATGCGTTGTTTCTGGTCCCAGCCATCCTTGGTGATCAGCCAGCGGTAGCCCCGGGTGGTGTGCGGCGCGGTGTATTCCCACTTGATTTCGAGGGTCTGCCCCGGCGTGACATTGAGCAGCGGCCAGGTGAACGGGCGAGCGAGTTTCTTGCTCATCTCTTCATTGGTGAAGTTCACGCAATCGCGGGCATCGTTCTTGCCGCCGCTGAGAATGTAGCCGTCGGCCGGTGGCGTGACACTGTCCGAGTCGCTCTGGTAAGGGGCCGGAAACGGCCCCGCTGCCAGCGCCGGGAAATTCTTCCCGCCTTCCATTTCGTTGACCTGCCAGGCGCCGAGCAATCCTTGCTCGATCGCTACCGCACCGCGGCTTGCAGGGGAAATGACACGACCGTGTCGCAGTTGGATTTGTGGTTGATTCATGTTTTTCACTCCGTTGATTTAAGAACTCTCCTTTCCGAGGAGAGGCCTTCAAGCTAACGGAGGTGAATTTTTTGTCTATTGGCGGTTTTGTCGCAGTCGGCGGGTTTATGACGTAAAAACACCGCAAATACTGGATGCATATACAGTCTTTTACGATAACGCCCACCCGAGGTGACGCCAAAAGATTACACGCCAATGCTGCAAACACTGCCATTCGGTACTCACGACAACTGTGCCTGGAACTCCTTTTCGTATTGTCCGGCGAGTTGTACTTTCTGTTTTTCGTTGAGCAATTTGCCGGCCATCTGGAAGAACTTCTGCTCTTCTTCCTTCAAATGATGATGAACCTTGTCCGACAGCTTCTTCGCGGTTGCCAACCACGCCGGACTGGACATCTCGGTCTCGTCGAGTTCTTCCATCATCTCGTCCATTTCATGGTGTTCGGCGATGGCATGGCGGCTCAGATCGACACCCTCGTCAAGCTCCATCAATGGAATGTAGAAATGGCGTTCTTCGGCGGTTTCGTGGGCTTGGAGTTCGGCTTTGAGTTGTTTGTACGCCTCAACCCGCTCCGGCGTATCGCCGCTGGTTTCGATCAGGGTTTTGGCGTAGCTACGCTGGCGATCGTGGCTTTCGCGAAGGGCTTCGAAAATATTCATGGAGATTCCTCATCAACCGCGTGCTGGAATGACGCTGTAAAGGCTAGACCGCAGCGCGTAAGCGGCGGTTCCACCGGGTTGAAGAAGCGCTTGGACGATGCCCGCGGGGCAGGATAGGCTTGCAGGTTCACATCACAAGGAAGTTGCGCATGACGTTGCGAATCGAGTTGTCGAAGAATCCTACGGAAGAACAACGCAAGGCCATTCTCGAGCCACTGATTGCCTATAACGATGCCAAGACCGGAGGCTCCACGTCGGAACCTTTCGCGCTGACAGTGCGGGATGAGCACGACGCGATTCTCGGCGGTTTGTATGGTCGGGTGATCTTCAAGTGGATGTACATCGAGCTGCTTTTAGTGCCGGAACAGGGGCGCGGCCAGGGCCTGGGATCAAGACTGATGACCATGGCCGAAGAACTCGCCAACGAGAAGCACTGCTTGGGCATCTGGCTGGACACCTTCGATTTTCAGGCGCCGGAGTTCTACAAGAAGCTGGGATTCAGCCAGTTTGGCGAGATTATCGATTATCCGCCGGGGCATAGCCGGCATTACTTGCAAAAACGGTTGAGGGGTTGAATTCACTGGCCCCACCGCCAGCAGGCTGGCTCCTACACTTGGAATGCATTTCAAATGTGGCAGCCAGCCTGCTGGCGAAAGCGGTTTGCGCTTCACTGCATCAATTTGACCATTACAGGCAGGTCGCCAACGCCGCCAACCGGCGCTTGGCGACAAAGTCATCCTTCTGCGCGTAGTAATTCAACGTCGTACCCGATGCCTCGGTAATCACGTCGACAAACGACTCCGCCGAACGGGTGTATACCGTCGTACCGCCCGACTTGCGCGGTTCCAGATACGCCGCCGCATCGACGCCGAACACCGCTTCGTCCTGCCAGCCGAATTGCACACACCGCGCCACATCTTTTTCGGCTTTGTTCGACGTCAACACCTTGTATGGGGTTTTCGTGCGAGCATCGTCCATCACCGAGCCTGCGCAACCGGCCAGCAGTGTCGCGGCCAACGCTACCATCAGAATTCGCATCGCATTCGCTCATTCAAAAAAAGCGGACTGTATCATCGCAGCAGCAGGAATCGTTCTGCTTTACTGCATTTATACCGCGACATCCGCCAATCGCTGCGGCAACCTAAGGTCATCAGCCTCACAAGGAAAACCCATGGCGCCCACCGACCAGCGACATGAACATGCCCTGAAAGTGTTTCTCGACGCGCGTCCCGAACTGCGCGAATCCCTCGACCACCTCAACCCGCTACTGGCTCAGGCCAAAGGCGAAACTCAAGCGCAGTATCGTGAAGAACGCCTGCATGAAGCGTTTGAGGCTGAAGCGGAAAGTCTCGGGCTGTTTGCCTGGGAGCTGACCTTGCAACTGACCGCTGACTCGCCTGAGGAATACCAGGCGCAGCGTCTGGAAGTACATCGTGAAGTCGCGGAAATGGCCGGGATGGATTGGCTGGAATATTGCGATCTGTATGGCATAGAACCGTAACCGCCGCGAAAGGACACCGCCACTCATGCTGCCATCCGCCTCGACTCACCGCGCCAGCCCCGGCCACCTGCACACACAGAAGTGGCGCGGGCGGATTGGTCTGGCGCTAGTTGCCAGCCTCTCGGTGCTGGCCGGGATGACCGACGCCATCGGCTTTATGGCTAGCGGCGACTTCGTCTCGTTCATGAGCGGCAACACCACTCGACTCGCTGTGGCGATCAGTGATGGCGATGTCGGGTTGACCGTGCGTTTGTTGATACTCGTCGCAACTTTTATCGTCGGCAATGCCTTGGGCGTTGTCGTCGCAC
Organism: Pseudomonas fluorescens; assembly: GCF_902497745.1. Taxonomy (GTDB): domain Bacteria; phylum Pseudomonadota; class Gammaproteobacteria; order Pseudomonadales; family Pseudomonadaceae; genus Aquipseudomonas; species Aquipseudomonas fluorescens_BM. The sequence goes on along the minus strand of NZ_CABVHJ010000006.1, from coordinate 100,401 downwards.
GTTACGGTGGACGCCGGGCGCTGCCGTTGCTGCTGTGTATTGCCACCCTGTTGTGCGCGGCGGCGGCCTGGCCATTCGACACACAATTGCCGGCGCTGCTGGCGGCGATCATTGCGATGGGCATGCTCAACGCGTCGGTCGAAGAAGTGAATGGCTTGCCGGTCGGACTGACTTACGTGACTGGCGCATTGTCGCGGTTCGGCCGTGGCTTGGGGCGCTGGATGCTTGGCGAACGGCGCAGCGGCTGGCGGGTGCAACTGGTGCCTTGGAGCGGAATGTTTATCGGCGCGATTCTGGGGGCGGTGCTGGAACATCATTTGGGACTACAGGCGATGTTTGTCAGCGGTTTGCTGGCTGCAATCATCGGGCTGTTTTCCCTGAAAATCCCGCGCCGCTGGCAACTGGGCTACATGCCCCGCTAACGGATTCCTCAACCAACGCTCATGTAGGAGCTGCCGAGTGAAACGAGGCTGCGATCTTTTGATCTTGCTTTTAAAGATCAAGATCAACAGATCGCAGCGTGCCGCAGCTCCTGCAGAGATCGTGTTTCGCTGCAAGCGCTGCGATCCTTTGCGGTCTGCAATGCTTTATCATGGCCGCAGTTTTGCTGATCGAGTCCGTCATGAAGTTCGCCATTGCGCTGTTTTCCGCCGCCCATGCGCCCTCCTCGCGCCGCGCCCTGCTGTTTGCGCAAGCCGCGCTGGCCGGTGGGCATGAAATTGTCCGGCTGTTTTTCTATCAGGACGGCGTTTACAACGCTTCGGATACGCTAGTCACCCCGCAGGACGAACTCGACCTGCCCAAACAATGGCGCACGTTCATCAGCGAGCAAAAGCTGGACGGCGTGGTGTGCATCGCCGCCGCCCTGCGCCGTGGTGCGCTGAACGCTGAAGAGGCCAAGCGTTATCAGCGTGAAGCGATTTCGGTCAGCGCGCCGTGGGAATTGTCCGGCCTCGGTCAGTTGCATGACGCAGTGCAAGATGCTGACCGCTTGATCTGCTTCGGAGGTGCGTGAGATGGCCAAGTCCCTGTTGATCATCAGCCGCCAATCGCCATGGTCAGGCCCCGGTGCCCGCGAAGCGCTGGACATCGTGCTGGCCGGCGGCGCCTTTGATCTACCGATCGGTTTGCTGTTTCTCGATGACGGCGTGCTGCAACTCAGCGCCGGGCAAAACGCCAAGGCCCTGCAGCAGAAAGACCTCAGCGCCAACCTGCAGGCATTGCCGATGTTTGGTGTCGAAGAACTGTTTTACTGCGCCGACAGTGCCAGCTCTCGTGGTCTCGGCAATCTGTCACTGGACGAAGCGCAGCCGCTGGCCGCCGAGCAAATCACCGCCCTTATTGACCGTTACGACCAGGTGATCACCCTCTGATGTCGACTTTGCATGTGTTGTCTCATTCCCCTTTTGGCGACGATCGTCTGACCAGTTGCCTGCGCCTGATCGGCAGCGCTGATGCCCTGCTGCTGTCCGGCGATTCCGTCTATGCATTGCAACCGGGTACCGCGCCATTCACCGATCTGCAAAGCCGCCAGATCAAATTGTTCGTTCTGGCCGAGGATGCACAGGCGCGCGCCATCGAAGTGCCGGACTGGGCCGAAGCCATCGATTACCCGGCCTTCGTCGAGCTGTCGATCCACCACGACAAGGTCAACAGCTGGCTATGAACTCCATGACCGTCGGCGCCCGCGCCATCGAACTGGACAAGGATGGCTTTCTCGTCGACCTCAGCGACTGGTCGGCGGATGTCGCCAGCGCCCTCGCCGCCGCCGAAGACATCGAGTTGACGCCCGAACACTGGGAAGTCCTCGAACTGCTGCGCAACTTCTACGAGGAATTCCAGCTGTCCCCGGCCACCCGGCCGCTGATCAAGTACACCGCGTTGAAACTCGGCCCGGACAAAGGCAACAGCCTTCACCTGAACCGACTGTTCAAAGGCACCCCCGCCAAACTCGCCGCGAAACTGGCGGGCCTGCCCAAACCGACGAATTGCTTATGACCGACTTTCCAGCGCTGACCCTCGAAACGCCCGCCGAGCATCCCTTCGCCCAGTTCGTGCGCATCCTCGGCAAAGGCAAACGCGGCGCTCGCGACCTGACGCGCGAAGAAGCCCGCGAAGCCATGGGCATGGTCCTTGACGACAAGGTCGAGGACACCCAACTCGGCGCGTTCCTGATGTTGCTGCGGCACAAGGAAGAAAGCGCCGAGGAGATGGCCGGTTTCACCGAGGCCCTGCGCGAGCGTTTGCAGGCCCCAAAACTGAACGTCGATCTGGACTGGCCGACCTATGCCGGCAAAAAGCGCCATCTGCCGTGGTATCTGCTGGCGGCGAAGTGTCTGGCACAGAACGGTGTGCGCATCTTCATGCACGGCGGCGGCGCACACACCGCCGGGCGAATGTACAGCGAGCAGCTGCTCGGTGAGTTGAACATCCCGTTGTGCCGCACCTGGCAGCAGGTCGGCACAGCACTGGACAACGGCGGACTGGCATTCATGCCGCTGGTGGACTGGGCGCCGCAGTTGCAGAACATGATCGACCTGCGCAACACCTTGGGCCTGCGCTCGCCGATTCATTCGCTGGCGCGGATTCTCAATCCGCTGGGTGCGCGTTGTGGGCTGCAAAGCATCTTCCACCCCGGCTATCAGGCGGTGCATCGCGATGCCAGCGGTCTGCTCGGCGACACGGCGATTGTGGTCAAGGGCGACGGCGGCGAAATCGAGATTAACCCGGATGCCGACAGCCACCTCTACGGCACCACCGGCGGCGAAAGCTGGGACGAGGAATGGCCGCAATTGTCGGCGCAGCGCCACGTCAAACCGGCGACCCTGGACGTTGAACATCTGAAAGCCGTCTGGCGCGGAGATGTCGTCGACAGTTACCCGCAAATGGCCTTGATTGCGACCATGGCGCTGGCCTTGCGCGGTCTGGGTCAAAGTCGTGAGCAAGCCTTCGCAACCGCCGAGCAATACTGGGCTGCGCGGAACAAATCGATTTAACCGATCATTCACGCCCGATCTTTGCGCTTTTTGTTCGAACTCATCGGAATAGACTCGACTCCAACGATTATTGGTTTACGGAGTCTTGATCATGGGTTTACTCGTCGATGGCCGCTGGCAGGACAAGTGGTACGAAAGCAGCAAGGACGGCGCGTTCCAGCGCGAACAGGCCAAACGCCGCAATTGGGTCACCGCCGATGGCCAGCCCGGCCCCAGCGGTGAAGGCGGATTTGCCGCTGAAGCCGGGCGCTACCACCTGTACGTTTCTCTCGCCTGTCCATGGGCGCATCGCACGCTGATCCTGCGCAAGCTCAAAGGTCTGGAAAGTCTGATCGACGTTTCGGTGGTCAGCTGGTTGATGCTGGAAAACGGCTGGACTTTCGATACGACGCTCGGCTCGACCGGCGACAAGCTCGACAACTTCGAATTCATGCACCAGCGCTATACCGCCGACACGGCCGATTACACAGGGCGCGTCACTGTGCCGGTACTGTGGGACAAAAAGCTCAAACGCATCGTCAGCAATGAATCAGCGGAGATCATCCGCATGTTCAACAGCGCGTTTGATGATCTGACCGGCAATGATCTGGATTTCTACCCGGCGCCGTTGCGCGGTGAAATCGATGCGCTGAACGAGCGGATCTATCCGGCGGTAAACAACGGTGTCTATCGCGCAGGCTTCGCGACTTCGCAACAGGCTTATGAAGAAGCGTTCGATGAGGTGTTTGCCGAGCTGGATCATCTGGAGCGTCTTCTGGGCGCCAATCGCTACTTGTCGGGTGAATACCTCACCGAAGCTGACATCCGTTTGTTCACCACGATGATTCGTTTTGACGCGGTGTACCACGGGCACTTCAAGTGCAATTTGCGGCGGATTGCCGATTACCCGAATCTGTCGAACTGGCTTCGTGAGCTGTATCAGCTGCCGGGGATTGCCGAGACCGTGGATTTCCAGCACATCAAGAACCACTACTACGGCAGTCACAAGACGATCAATCCGACGGGGGTTGTGCCGAAGGGGCCGGCGCAGGATTTCACCGTGGCCCATGATCGGGCGCGGTTGGCTGGGAAAGGGGTTTGGTTGAAGGGTTAATAGCAAAAAGCAAAAGATCGCAGCCTTCGGCAGCTCCTACAGGGAACGCATTCTCATGTAGGAGCTGCCGAAGGCTGCGATCTTTTGATCTGACTCAGACCTGCGCCTGAGCCCCTTCGAACCACGCCAGTTTCTCGCGCAGTTGCACCACTTCCCCGACGATCACCAATGTCGGCGCATGCACTTCATGCTCCGCCACCAATCGCGGCAGATCAGCCAGCGTGCCGGTGAAGACGCGCTGATTGACCGTGGTTCCCTGCTGAATCAACGCGGCCGGGGTATCCGCCGAACGACCATGTTTGATCAGTTGTTCGCAAATGACCGGCAAGCCGACCAGGCCCATGTAGAACACCAGCGTCTGCGCCGGGGCGACAAGGTCGGCCCATGGCAGATCGGTGGAACCGTCCTTCAAATGCCCGGTGACAAAACGCACCGACTGCGCGTAATCACGATGCGTCAGCGGAATCCCGGCATATGCCGCGCAACCGCTGGCCGCTGTGATCCCCGGCACCACCTGAAACGGAATGCCGTGGGCTGCCAGCTCTTCGATTTCTTCGCCGCCACGGCCGAAGATAAACGGATCGCCGCCCTTCAACCGGACCACGCGCTTGCCGGCCTTGGCCAGATCGACCAGTTGCTGGTTGATCTGATCCTGCGGCACGGCGTGATCAGAACGACGCTTGCCGACATAAACCCGCTCGGCATCACGACGGCACAGCTCAAGAATCGCTGGCGCCACCAAGCGGTCGTACAGCACCACATCGGCTTGCTGCATCAGTCGCAAGGCCTTGAAGGTCAGCAGATCCGGATCGCCCGGACCGGCGCCAACCAGATACACCTCGCCGGTGGTGACCATGGCCTCGCCATCAATCTTGGCCTGCAGCAAACGCTCGGCTTCCGCGCCCTGCCCGGCCAGTTGGCGGTCGGCAATCGGACCCTGAAAAACGTCTTCCCAAAAGCCACGACGCTGCTGCACATCAGGAAACAGGCTTTTCACCTGATTGCGGAAACGCGCGGCGAGCCCGGCCAACTGACCGTAAGTCGAGGGAATCCAGGTTTCGATCTTGGCGCGGATCAAACGCGCCAGCACCGGCGCATCGCCGCCGCTGGACACCGCGATGATCAATGGCGAGCGATCGACGATCGCCGGGAAGATCACGCTGCACAAGGCCGGCGCATCGACCACGTTGACCGGCACGCAACGCTTGTGAGCATCGGTGGAAACTTGTGCGTTCAGCGTTTCATCGTCGGTGGCGGCAATAATCAGCCCGCAGCCGTCCAGATCCGCCTCGACGTAACCGCGCAACAGGCATTCACCGCCAGAGGCAGTAACCAGTTCACGCAGTTGCGTTTCGATTTCAGGTGCGACCACCCGCAGTAGCGCACCGGCATCGGCCAGCAGGCGGGATTTGCGCAAGGCAATTTCCCCCCCACCGACGACCAACACACGACTGCCGCGCAGGTTGTGAAACAGCGGCAGATATTTCATTTAGCCGATGACCTCAAGGCCACCCATGTACGGCTTCAGCACATCCGGCACACGGATCGAACCGTCGGCCTGCTGGTAGTTTTCCAGCACGGCCACCAGAGTGCGGCCGACGGCCAGACCGGAACCGTTCAGGGTGTGCACCAGCTCAGGCTTGCCGGTTTCCGGGTTACGGAAACGCGCCTGCATACGGCGGGCCTGGAAGTCGCCGCAGTTCGAGCACGAAGAGATTTCGCGGTACTTGTCCTGGCTCGGGATCCACACTTCCAGATCGTAAGTCTTGACCGCGCTGAAGCCCATGTCGCCAGTGCACAGCGCCAGGGTGCGATAAGGCAGACCGAGCAGTTGCAGGACTTTTTCGGCGTTGGCGGTCAGGCCTTCCAGCGCTTCCATCGATTGCGATGGCTCAACGATCTGGACCATTTCAACTTTGTCGAACTGGTGCTGACGGATCATGCCGCGGGTGTCACGACCCGATGCGCCAGCTTCACTGCGGAAGCACGGCGTATGCGCGACGAACTTGATCGGCAGCAGTTTCGAATCGACGATTTCACCGGCAACAATGTTGGTCAGCGACACTTCGGCGGTAGGGATCAGGTACAGATCGGCTTCGCCTTCACGAGCGATCTTGAACAGGTCTTCTTCGAACTTCGGCAGTTGACCGGTGCCTTGCAGTGCCGGGGCCTGAACCAGATAAGGCGTGTAGGCCTCTTCGTAGCCGTGCTCGTTGACGTGCAGGTTGATCATGAACTGTGCCAGTGCGCGGTGCAGACGGGCGATCGGGCCACGCAGCAGGGCAAAACGGGCGCCGGACAGCTTGGCGGCGGTTTCGAAATCCAGCCAGCCGAACTTCTCGCCCAGCGCCACGTGGTCTTTCACTTCGAAATCGAATGCAGTCGGCGTGCCCCAACGGCGCACTTCGACGTTGTCGTCTTCGTCTTTGCCGACCGGCACGGATTCGTGTGGCAGGTTCGGGATGCCGAGCAGGATCGAGTCCAGTTCGGTCTGGATCGCGTCCAGCTCGACTTTACCGGCGCTCAGTTCGCCCGCCATGCGCTCGACGTCCGCCATCAGCGGCGCGATGTCTTCGCCGCGCTGCTTGGCCTGACCGATGGATTTGGAACGCGCGTTACGCTCAGCCTGCAGTGCTTCGGTGCGGGTCTGGACGGTCTTGCGCTGTTCTTCCAGCGCTTCGATGCGCGCGGTGTCCAGGGCAAAGCCACGGGAAGCCAGGCGGTCCGCTACGTCCTGAAGGTTGCTACGTAACAGTTTGGAATCGAGCATGTCGGTTTCTCGTTATCAAAGTTTGGTCAAAGACAGGCCAGCCCACGTCGCGAGCAGCCCGCCGAATACGCTGAGTGCCGCATAGCCCAGGGCCAGCGGCACTTGCCCGCTTTCCAGCAGGCGCACCGTATCCAGTGAAAAGGATGAAAAAGTCGTCAGCCCCCCGAGGAAGCCGACCATCAACCCGGCGCGTACCTCGATCGGCACTTCCGGGCGTATCAAAAACAGGCCGTACAACACGCCAATCAGCAGACAGCCCACGATATTAACGGCCAGCGTCGCGGTATAGAAGTGCCGCGGCCAATTGGCGTTGACCCAATTGCCGGTGGCGAAGCGCAACAAGGTGCCAGCGACACCGCCGACGGAGACCGCAACAATCAATGGAAGCACTATTTTCTCCGCTGCCGAGGGCTTAAACGGTCAAGTTGGGCGAGGTGGTTGAGCTTCTCGCCGATCTTCAATTCGAGGCCGCGCGGCACCGGTTGGTAGAACGGAATCGGTTCGAGCTCTTCCGGGAAGTAGTCTTCGCCGGCGGCGTAAGCGTCCGGCTCATCGTGGGCGTAACGGTATTCGTCGCCGTAGCCCAATTGTTTCATCAGTTTGGTCGGTGCGTTGCGCAGGTGCAGGGGTACTTCCAGCGAGCCGTTTTCAGCAGCGGCACGCAGAGCGGTTTTGAAGCCCATGTACACCGCATTGCTCTTCGGCGCGCAGGCCAGATAAGTGATGGCCTGGGCCACGGCCAACTCGCCTTCCGGACTGCCGAGGCGTTCCTGCACCTCCCACGCCGCGAGGCACAGACTCAGTGCGCGCGGGTCGGCGTTGCCAATGTCTTCGCTGGCCATACGCACCACACGCCGCGCCAGGTACAGCGGATCGCAACCACCGTCGATCATCCGCGCAAACCAGTACAGCGCGCCGTCGGGGTTGGAGCCGCGTACCGATTTGTGCAGCGCCGAGATCTGGTCGTAGAACGCCTCGCCACCCTTGTCGAAACGCCGACGGGTGTCGCCGAGCAGGCTTTGCAGCAGCTCGGTGCCGATTTCGCTGTTGTCTTCAGCAAGATCCGAGGCGTTTTCCAGCAGATTGAGCAGACGCCGGCCATCGCCATCGGCGGCCGACAGCAACATCTGGAAGCCTTCGTCGTTCAGCGTCAGATTGCGCTTGCCCAGACCACGCTCTTCGGTAAGTGCGCGGTGCACCAGTTTGCGCAGCGCCGCTTCGTCGAGGCTTTTCAGCACGTAGACGCGGGCCCGCGACAACAAGGCGTTGTTGAGTTCGAACGAAGGGTTTTCGGTGGTGGCGCCGATGAAGATCAGCGTGCCGTCTTCAACATACGGCAGGAACGCGTCCTGCTGGGATTTGTTGAAACGGTGCACTTCATCAACAAACAGAATCGTGCGCTTGCCGTACTGGCCGGCCTGCTGCTTGGCGATTTCAACGGCCTGACGGATCTCCTTGACCCCGGCGAGCACCGCCGAGACCGTTTCGAAATGCGCATCGGAGACTTCGGCGAGCAATCGTGCAAGGGTGGTTTTACCCACGCCCGGCGGGCCCCAGAAGATCATCGAATGCAGGGCACCCTGCTCCAGCGCCTCACGCAGAGGCTTGCCGCGAGCGAGCACGTGCTCCTGACCGACGTACTCATCCAGATTGGTCGCACGCAAACGCGCGGCCAGTGGCTGGGCAATCGGTGCACTGCGAAACAGATCCATCACGTAGCGTTGAAACCTCTATTTGATCAAGTCGATCATTTGCCCTTGTGGGAGCGAGCCTGCTCGCGAAAGCGGTGTATCAGTCACTATTAATGCTGGATGAAATATCGCTTTCGCGAGCAGGCTCGCTCCCACAGGGTTTCGTGTTTATTCCTGGATCACGTCGGCACCCTTGGGGATGTCGAACTTGAACTTGGACGGCGATACCGGCTCGTTGGCCTTGACCCCGGTGAACAGGATATTGGTGCGTTGGCCGACACTGTCGATCAGTTGCATGTCATTGAGCAGACCGTTGCGGAACGACAGACGCAGGTTGTCGAACAGGGTGTCCTTGGTCTTCGGCTTGAGAGTGAAGTCGATCACGCCGCCTGCCTCTTTCGCGCTGATGTCGAAGCTCTGGCTGATCTTCGACACGTCACCGGACAGCAGCAGCGCCGGGGTCTGGGTCAGACGCTCGTCGAGCTTCTTGATGGTCGCCTGTTCCAGATCAGGGTCCCACAGGGTGACTTTCTTGCCGTCGGAAACCATGGTCTGTTCGGCCGGCGCATTGGTGTGCCAGTAGAACAGGCCCGGACGCTGCAGGGTCATGTTGCCGGTGGTTTCCTGCAACTGCGTGCCGCTGCCGTCGAGGGTCAGCTGCGAAAAGTTCGCGCTCAGGGTCTTGGATGTTTCCAGCAATTGGGTCAGACGCGCCACGTCCTTGTCATCGGCGTGGGCCGTGAGAGTGGTCAGCGCCAGTACTGGCAGCAACATGCGGATAAGACGCATGGGAGTCCTCTTGAATACTCGTTGGGAGAGCGGCGGCACATCATTGTCCCGCCTCTTGCGTTTGCAATCAGTCGCGTACCGGGCCAGGGGCCAGGACTTCACGGGAACCGTTGGTGTTCATCGAGGTGACGACGCCGGCCATTTCCATGGCTTCGATCATCCGTGCGGCGCGGTTGTAGCCGATCTTCAGCTTGCGCTGTACCGCGGAAATCGAGGCGCGACGGCTTTCGAGTACGAACTGTACGGCTTCGTCATACAGCGCGTCGGCTTCCGGATCATCGCCGTCGCCGCCACCGCTGCTGCCTTCAAAACCGCTGCCGGCTTCTTCGACACCGTTGAGGATGTCGTCGTTGTATTCCGGTGCGCCGCGCAGTTTCCATGCTTCGACCACGCGGTGTACTTCATCGTCGGATACGAATGCACCGTGAACCCGAATCGGCAGGCTGGTGCCCGGTGGCATGTAAAGCATGTCACCGTGGCCGAGCAGTTGTTCGGCGCCACCCTGATCGATGATGGTGCGCGAGTCGATCTTGCTCGACACCTGGAACGCCATACGCGTTGGAATGTTGGCCTTGATCAGACCGGTGATCACGTCCACCGATGGCCGCTGGGTTGCGAGGATCAAGTGAATACCGGCCGCACGCGCCTTCTGGGCGATACGGGCGATCAGTTCTTCAACCTTCTTGCCGACGATCATCATCATGTCGGCAAATTCGTCGACCACCACAACAATGGTTGGCAGCTTCTGCAGTAATGGTGCTTCGTCGTGGATGCTTTCGCGCTTGTACAGCGGATCACTCAACGGCTCGCCTGCGTCCTGGGCTTCCTTGACCTTGGCATTGAAGCCAGAGAGGTTACGCACGCCCATTTTCGCCATCAGCTTGTAGCGGCGTTCCATCTCGGCAACGCTCCAGCGCAGGGCGTTGGCGGCGTCTTTCATGTCGGTGACGACCGGGCACAGCAGGTGCGGAATGCCTTCGTAGATCGACAGTTCCAGCATTTTCGGGTCGATCATGATCAGCTTGGCGTCTTCCGGGCCAGACTTGAACAGGATCGACAGGATCATCGCGTTCACACCCACCGACTTACCGGAACCGGTGGTACCGGCCACCAGCAGGTGCGGCATCTTCGCCAGGTCAGTGATCACCGGTTTACCACCGATATCGTGACCGAGTGCCAGGGTGACCGGCGATTTGAAGTTGTCGTACTCAGGCGTCGACAGCACTTCGGAGAAGCGCACGATCTGCCGGTCTTCGTTGGGGATCTCGATACCGACGGTGGTCTTGCCCGGAATCACCTCGACCACCCGCACACTGGTCACGGCCAGGGAACGTGCAAGGTCTTTGGCGAGGTTGGCGATGCGGCTGACTTTGACGCCCGCCGCCGGTTGAATTTCGTAACGGGTAATCACCGGGCCCGGGTGGATCGAATCTACCGTGACCTCGACACCGAACTCCTTGAGCTTGATCTCCAGCAAGTGGCCGACCGCCGCCAAGGATTCCGGTGAGTAATTGAGTTGTTTCTTTTCTGCAGGATCGAGAATCGAGATCGGCGGCAAAGTGCCTTCCACAGCGCTGTCGACGAACAACGGCACCTGTTTCTCTTTCTGCACGCGCTTGCTTGGCTCCGGCGCTTTGGCCGGAGCCGGTGCGATAACCGGCGGCACTTGTTTCTCGCGATCGGACATGTGCTTGCTCAGGGCTTGCTCACGTTCGATCAGGCGTTCTTTGACTTTGGCCTGCTCACGTTTGTCGGTCACCGTCGGCGCGACCACGTCATGCACACGATCGTCGACTTCACGCAGTTGCGCGACCAGTTGTTTGCGCTCGGTACGCGCCGCCCACCAGCGATTGAGCGCGCCCTGGAATAGTTCGAACAGGTCGAGGGTGATCTTGCCGGTGATGTCCATCACCTTGAACCACGACAGATCAGTGAACACTGTCAGGCCGAACAGGAACAGCGCGATGAACAGCAGCGTGCTGCCCTGAATGTTCAGGGCATTTTTCGCCAGATTGCCGAGGCTTTCGCCCAGTGCCCCACCCGCACCTGCCGGCAAACCCGACGCTGCGTGGAAATGCAGATGCGCCAGCGCAGCGCCGGACAGCACCAGAAACACCAGACCGATCAGGCGCCAGGAGAACAGCCAGCCGCTCCACTGCCACGGCTCGTGGCGCTGGCGGAAGATCTGGTAGGCCTTGATCGCCAGCAGCAACGGGAAGATATAAGCGAAATAACCCAGCACCATGAACAGGATGTCAGCGCTGTAGGAGCCCGCCGGGCCGCCGAAATTCTGTACATCGTCGATCTTGCTGTTGTGGCTCCAGCCCGGATCGTCCTTGCCGTAGGTCAGCAAAGCCATCATCAGGAACAGGCACAAGGCACCGATGGCGATCAATGCACCCTCCTTGAGCCGGTAGTGCAACTGTTGGCGCCAGAGCGGAACGACTGTTTTTGGTGCTTCGGTGGATTTCTTCAAAACGCTTCTTTTCCTGCGCCCGAGGCGCGTCCATCTATTGAATGACGATAAAAAACTGCCCAATCCAGGCAGGTAAAAAAGTGAACGAGCGCAACTGAGACTACTTTTAACACTGTGCTGCCGGTTTTATAAACACAGCCATGAATACAGCGCACTGCGAATATTCTGTAACAGCCCGGCATTGTACGGGTTTGTGCGTCCGATGCCATGCTTCAAACCCCAGGATCAAGCATAGTCAAGCACACAAGACCTGTTGGCCAATTTGAGCATGCATTACCTTTTGTGACAAAGGCTTATGAGGTGTATTTGATGAACGTAGCGAAGCATTCACGCCTGATCATCCTCGGCTCCGGTCCGGCCGGTTACAGCGCTGCCGTGTATGCCGCTCGCGCCAACCTCAAACCCGTGGTCATTACCGGCCTGCAGGCAGGTGGCCAGCTCACCACCACCGTTGAAGTCGACAACTGGCCCGGCGACGTTGAAGGCCTCACCGGCCCTGTGTTGATGGAGCGCATGCAGAAGCACGCCGAACGCTTTGCCACAGAGATCGTTTACGACCACATCCACACCGCCAAGTTGCAGCAGCGCCCGTTCGAACTTGTTGGCGACAGCGGCACCTACACCTGCGACGCACTGATCATTGCCACTGGCGCCTCGGCGCAGTATCTGGGGCTGCCTTCGGAAGAAGCCTTTGCCGGCAAAGGTGTTTCCGCCTGCGCGACCTGTGACGGCTTTTTCTATCGCAATCAGGTGGTCGCCGTAGTCGGCGGCGGCAATACAGCAGTTGAGGAAGCCCTGTACCTGTCGAACATCGCCAAAGAGGTACACCTGATCCATCGCCGCGACAAACTGCGTTCGGAGAAAATCCTTCAGGACAAACTGTTCGAGAAAGCCGCCAACGGCAATGTGCGCCTGCACTGGAACCAGAATCTCGACGAAGTACTCGGCGATGCCAGCGGCGTCACCGGCGCGCGACTGCGTAACAGCCATACCGGCGAAACCCGCGAACTGGCACTGGCCGGCGTCTTCATCGCCATTGGCCACAAACCCAACACCGACCTGTTTCAAGGCCAGTTGTCGATGCGCGACGGCTATTTGCAGGTCAAGGGCGGCAGTGACGGCGACGCGACCTCCACCGGGATTCCCGGGGTGTTTGCCGCCGGCGACGTGGCCGACCACGTTTACCGCCAGGCGGTGACGTCGGCGGGCGCCGGCTGCATGGCCGCGCTCGATGCCGAGAAGTATCTGGACGACATTCCTGTCATTTAACGGCACACTTTATCGCGGGCCGAACAGCCCGCACCGCCCTCCCCTTCTGCAAGCCTGGATGCCATGCTGACTTGGTTACAACGTAATTCCCTGACTTTTCCACCTCTGGAAAAGGCCATGCGCGACCCTAACGGATTGCTCGCCGCCGGTGGCGATCTGTCGGCCGATCGGCTGATTCAAGCGTATCGCCATGGCTGCTTTCCTTGGTTTTCCGAAGGCCAGCCGATTCTCTGGTGGTCACCGGATCCGCGCACGGTGTTATTTCCCGACGAACTGCACGTCTCGCGCAGCCTCAGCAAATTGCTCCGCCAGGAACGCTATCAAGTGACCTTCGATCAAGACTTCGATGCGGTAATCCGCGCCTGCGCCGCGCCACGGGATTACGCTGACGGCACCTGGATCACCGAGGCGATGCAGGACGCCTACGTCGAACTGCATCGTCGCGGCTTCGCCCATTCGGTGGAGGTCTGGGATCAGGGAGAGCTGGTCGGCGGCCTGTATGGCTTGGCGATGGGCCAACTGTTTTTCGGCGAATCGATGTTCAGCCGCGCCGACAATGCCTCCAAGTTCGGCTTCGCCACCCTGGTGCGCCATCTGCAAGACTCGGGATTCGTGCTGATCGATTGCCAGATGCCGACCGATCATCTGCACAGCCTCGGCGCGCGGGCGATTCCTCGTCAGCAATTCGCCGACTATCTGGCCAATCACCTGGATCAACCCAATCGTGCCACTTGGGTTTGCTGAGCGACTTTTGCGCGCGTGGCTTACACTTAATTCACCAGCTTATCCCGAGGGTTGATCATGACCGAGTTGGCGCGGTTGAAGTTCTATGCCACTCAGCCTCACTCTTGCAGTTATCTGCCCGAGGAGCAGGCCACGACCCTGTTTCTCGATCCGAGTCAGCCCATGGATGTGCATGTCTACGCAGACCTGTCGGAAATGGGCTTTCGTCGCAGCGGCGATCATCTGTACCGCCCGCATTGCCAGAACTGCAATGCGTGCGTGCCTGCGCGCATTCCGGTGGCGCAGTTCACACCCAATCGCCAGCAGAAGCGGATTTTCAAGCGCAACACCGATCTGCAGGTGCGCCCGGCCAAACCGCAATTCAGTGAAGAATATTTCGATCTGTACCAGCGCTATATCGAACAACGTCACGCCGACGGCGACATGTACCCGCCGAGCCGTGATCAATTCTCGACTTTTCTGGTACGCGATCTGCCCTTCTCGCGCTTTTACGAGTTCCGACTCGACGGACGGTTGCTCGCCGTGGCAGTGACCGATTTACTGCCGAACGGTTTGTCGGCGGTGTATACCTTCTACGAACCCGACGAAGAGCGCCGCAGCCTTGGCCGATTTGCCATCCTCTGGCAAATCGCCGAGGCACAGCGCCTCGGGCTTGAGGCGGTGTACCTCGGGTACTGGATCAAGAACTGCAAAAAGATGAACTACAAGACGCAATACCGACCCATCGAATTGCTGATTAATCAGCGCTGGGTCATCCTCAACTAAACCCAAGCCGTAAACCCCTTGGCGTAAACACCATTTTTCGGGCACAATGCACGCCGCTTTTGCCTGGCGCAGTTGCACCGGGCCATTCATTGGATACCGAGGGCTTTACTGCATGTCGAAAGAAGACAGCTTCGAAATGGAAGGCACTGTCGTCGACACCCTGCCCAACACCATGTTTCGTGTGGAGTTGGAAAATGGGCACGTCGTAACCGCGCATATTTCCGGCAAGATGCGCAAGAACTACATTCGTATTCTTACCGGTGACAAAGTGCGCGTCGAGCTGACGCCCTATGACTTGAGCAAAGGGCGCATTACTTACCGCGCTCGTTAATCAAGTCAATACAGAACGCCCGGTTTATGCCGGGCGTTTTTGTTTGTCTGGGATTTGGGTTTTGGTCTTGTGTGTATATCCGTTGCTGCGGGGGTTGCTACTGGCGGTTTCGCTCTTACAGCGAGTCACCTTTTCCAAACGCCGAAAAGGTAACCCAAAAGGCTTTGCCCCGGCGTACGGCACTTCGCTGAGGCTCAGTGTTCCCTCGCTACGGTGTCCATCCGGGGGCATCGCCTACGGTTTGCTTCGCTGCACCTCCTCTCGATGAATGCGGCTGCGCCGCACGGCGCTGCGCGCCTACCCCCGGATGAACACCTACGCTCGGCCTGCCGATGGGGCAAAAGATCAAAAGCCAAAGCAAGATCAAGAGCCAGATCAAAAGCCCCTCACCCTAGCCCTCTCCCGGAGGGAGAGGGGACTGACGGTGGTGTTTGGGAGAGCAACGCCGACGTGAAATACCGAGTTGAACTCAGGTTCTGAAAAGCCCACAGATCGGCCCCCTCTCCCTCGGGAGAGGGCTGGGGTGAGGGGCGAATCCAACACCGAACAAAAGCCGACCGCATGCTCTTCACCACTCAACAGGATGAGCGTTAGCTCGGCTGCGGCTTTTGATCTGTAAGGCGACGTCGGAAGGCTGAGTGAAGGGATTGATCCGGGCGTGGGAGCGCAGCGACCGTTTGGCGCAGCCAAACACAGCGAGAGGAGGTGCAGCGAAGCAAACCGTAGACGCTGCGCCCGGATCGATCACGCAGCGAAGGAACCCCGAGCCCCAGCGAGCGGGCCGCACGTAGGAGCAAGCCCTTTTGGTTACTTTTGGCTGGGCCGGCATTCCGGGCGTTTGCCAAAAGTGACCCGCCGTAAGGGCGGAACCCTAATCAGCAACACCCGCAGCAACGGATATACACCCAAAAACTCCAGACAACAAAAAAGGCGCCCGAAGGCGCCTTCCCAATCAACATCAAGCCATCAGGCCATCTCTGCGGTAGTCTCGAAGTCAAACGTCAACTCACCATCCTTGATGTCGATGTGCACCACACCGCCATGCTCGGCCAGTTCGCCAAACAGAATCTCCTCCGCCAACGGACGCTTGATCTTGTCCTGAATCAGACGCGCCATCGGACGTGCGCCCATCGCCGAGTCATAACCACCCGCCGCCAGCCAACTACGCGCGGCATCAGTGACCTCCAGCAGCACACGCTTGTCTTCCAGCTGCGCCTGAAGCTCGGTAAGGAACTTGTCCACCACACTTTTGATGACCTCATGACTGAGGCGACCAAACTGGATAATGGTGTCCAGACGGTTACGGAACTCCGGCGTGAAGCTCTTCTTGATCACTTCCATCGCATCGGACGAGTGGTCCTGATGAGTGAAACCGATCGAAGCACGTGCCGCCGTTTCGGCACCGGCGTTAGTGGTCATGATTACGATCACATTGCGGAAGTCCGCCTTGCGCCCGTTGTTATCGGTCAGCGTACCGTGGTCCATCACCTGCAACAGCAGGTTGAAGACTTCCGGATGCGCCTTCTCGATTTCATCGAGGAGCAATACGCAATGCGGCTGCTTGGTGATCGCCTCGGTCAGCAGACCGCCCTGATCGAAACCGACATAGCCTGGAGGCGCACCGATCAGACGCGATACGGTGTGACGCTCCATGTATTCGGACATGTCGAAGCGAACCAGCTCGATCCCCAACGCCTTGGCCAGTTGCCGCGCAGCCTCGGTCTTACCAACACCGGTCGGACCTGCGAACAGGAACGAACCGACTGGCTTGTCCGGCGACTTGAGCCCGGCACGAGACAGCTTGATCGCCGTCGATAGCGAATCGATCGCCGCGTCCTGACCAAACACCGTCAGCTTCAGGTCACGCTCCAGGTTACGCAGCAGTTCCTTGTCGGAACTGGTGACGTGCTTAGGCGGAATCCGCGCGATTTTCGCGACGATGTCTTCAACCTGCGGCACTTCAATGCGCTTCACGCGCTTTTCGACCGGTTGCAGACGCTGGTAGGCGCCCGCCTCGTCAATCACGTCGATGGCCTTGTCCGGCATATGCCGGTCATTGATGTAGCGCGAGGCCAGTTCAGCAGCTGCGCGCAACGACTCATCGCTGTACTCGATGTTGTGGTGCTGCTCGAAACGCCCTTTCAGGCCGCGCAGGATGCCAATGGTGTCTTCCACCGACGGCTCGACGACATCGACCTTCTGGAAGCGACGCGCCAAGGCACGATCCTTCTCGAAGATGCCGCGAAATTCCTGGAACGTGGTCGAGCCGATGCAGCGAATGTCGCCAGACGACAGCAGCGGCTTGAGCAGATTCGAAGCATCCATGACGCCACCGGAAGCAGCACCGGCACCGATGATGGTGTGAATTTCGTCGATGAACAGGATCGCCTGCGGACGTTTTTTCAGTTCATTGAGCAGCGCCTTGAAGCGCTTCTCGAAATCACCGCGATACTTGGTGCCCGCGAGCAGAGCACCGAGATCGAGAGAGTAAACAACGCTGTTGGCCAGCAGATCCGGCACCTGGTTGTCGACAATGCGCTTGGCCAGGCCTTCGGCAATCGCGGTTTTACCCACGCCTGCTTCGCCAACCAGCAGCGGATTGTTTTTACGCCGGCGCGCGAGAATCTGCGCGACACGCTCGACTTCCGATTCGCGGCCGACCAGCGGATCGATACGACCCTGACGCGCGAGTTCGTTGAGGTTGCTGGCATAAGCATCCAGAGGATTGCCTGAAGAAGAAGACTCACCGCCCTCGTCGTCCTGCATATCTTGTTCACCTTCAGAGTGATCGCCATGCCCCGGCACTTTGGAAATGCCGTGAGCGATGTAGTTGACGACATCGATGCGCGCAACGCTCTGCTGTTTCAGCAGGAACACTGCCTGACTCTCTTGCTCACTGAAGATGGCAACCAGCACGTTGGCGCCGGTTACTTCGCGTTTGCCCGAGCTCTGTACGTGGAAAACAGCACGTTGCAGTACACGCTGGAAGCCCAGGGTTGGCTGGGTTTCACGATCTTCGTCATGAACGGGGATCAATGGCGTGGTGGAGTCGATGAACTCCTGCAGGTCATGCTTGAGTTTGTCGAGGTTTGCGCCGCAGGCACGCAAAACGGTGGCGGCAGCCTCATTGTCCAATAGGGCCAGCAAAAGGTGTTCGACGGTCATGAATTCATGACGTTTCGAACGAGCCTCCTTGAAGGCTAGATTGAGGGTGACTTCGAGCTCGCGGTTTAACATAGCTTCACCTCATACCCAAGTGGTCGGCGATTAACCGTCCTTCTCGATTTCACAGAGTAGCGGATGCTGGCTTTCCCTGGCGTACTGGTTGACCTGCATGGCCTTTGTCTCGGCGATGTCGCGGGTAAACACTCCACATACTGCCCGTCCTTCTGTGTGGACGGCCAGCATGACCTTGGTCGCCAGCTCGCGATTCAGGTTAAAAAACACCTCGAGCACTTCGACGACGAAATCCATCGGTGTGTAGTCATCGTTGAACAAAACCACCTTGTACATCGGCGGCGCCTGTAACGCAGGCTTTGCTTCCTGAACAGCAACGCCTGCCGAATCGTCGTCGTGCTCCTCTGGATGATCCTTTTGGAGAAGCGGGCGATCCTGATTGAATGTTAGTCGAATCTGGCTGATTGCATGCATGGAAAGAAAGGTTCGTCAGTTGTGCAAATACAGTGGTGGGGGCGGTTGTCCACGTTTTCAACTCCGACTGCCCGGTCACCTTGACTATCGGGAAAACGGTGTTACAACCAATAGAACCCACAGTGGGTAAAAAAGATCCGCGGAGTCAATTCTTTTAACGAATAAGATTGCGGATGAACTGGATGATACTCCAGCGATGGAGTCTGTTGCAGAGGGATTTGAGCATGGCTGTCGGCAAGGTGAAATGGTTCAACAATGCCAAGGGATTCGGCTTTATCAATACCGACGCCCGTGAAGGCCGCGATGAGGATGGCAAAGAGATCGACTTTTTTGCTCATTTCTCTCAGATCAAGATGGAAGGATACAAAACCCTGAAAGCGGGTCAGGCAGTGAAATTCGAGATCGTGCAAGGCCCCAAAGGCCTTCACGCAGTGAAGATCTGCTCGGCAGACGTGGCCAAAGAAGCGACCCCGGCCGCCACTCACGAAGAAAAAGTAACCAACTGACGCCACTAAATTTCCAGCCATAAAAAAACCGTCTGACTCAATTCATCGAGCCAGACGGTTTTTATGTGCCCGCGTTTTACATATGCGAAATCAACGCATCCCCAAAGCCCGAAGACGAAACCAGCTTGGCCCCGTCCATCAGACGCTCGAAGTCATAGGTCACGGTCTTGGCACCAATGGCGCCGTTGGTGCCCTTGATGATCAGATCCGCCGCTTCAGTCCAGCCCATGTGGCGCAGCATCATCTCGGCCGAGAGGATCAGCGACCCCGGGTTGACCTGATCCTTGCCAGCGTACTTCGGCGCAGTACCGTGGGTCGCTTCGAACATCGCCACGGTGTCGGACAGGTTGGCGCCCGGCGCGATACCGATACCGCCCACTTCCGCCGCCAGGGCATCGGAGAGGTAGTCGCCGTTCAGGTTGAGGGTTGCGATCACATCGTACTCGGCCGGACGCAGCAGGATTTGCTGGAGCATGGCGTCGGCGATGGCGTCTTTGACCACGACATTCTTGCCGGTTTTCGGGTTCTTGAACTGCATCCACGGGCCGCCGTCGAGCAGGGTCGCGCCGAATTCTTCAGCGGCCACTTCGTAGGCCCACTCTTTGAAGGCACCTTCGGTGAACTTCATGATGTTGCCTTTGTGCACGATGGTCAGCGAATCGCGGTCGTTATCGACCACATATTGCAGAGCCTTGCGCGCCAGACGCTTGGTGCCTTCCAGCGAAACCGGCTTGACGCCGATGCCGCAGTTTTCGTCGAAACGGATCTTGGTGACGCCCATTTCTTCTTTAAGGAATTTGATGACCTTGGTGGCTTCCGGCGAACCGGCCTTCCACTCAATGCCGGCATAGATGTCTTCGGAGTTCTCGCGGAAGATGGTCATGTCGACGTCGCCAGGCTTTTTCACCGGGCTTGGTACGCCTTCGAACCAGCGCACCGGGCGCAGGCAGACATACAGGTCGAGTTGCTGACGCAGAGCAACGTTCAGCGAACGGATGCCGCCACCGACCGGGGTGGTCAGCGGGCCCTTGATGGAAACCACGTAATCCTTGACTGCATCGAGGGTTTCCTGAGGCAGCCAGGTGTCCTGATCGTAAACCTGAGTGGCTTTTTCCCCGGCGTAGACTTCCATCCAGGAAATCTTGCGTTTACCGCCGTATGCCTTTTGAACTGCAGCATCGACAACCTTGATCATCACCGGACTGATGTCGACACCAATGCCGTCACCTTCGATGAAGGGGATGATCGGGTTATCAGGAACATTGAGAGAATGGTCTGCATTGACGGTGATTTTGTCGCCGACGGCTGGAACCTGAATCTTCTTGTAACCCATGCTGAACTCCATTGTTTGGATTGAACATCTGGCTTGGTTCGAGCGTAACCCAGTTAAATCAACACGCAAACCCTCTGTTCGTGGCGCGGCCACATCTCGTTTCGTACAAGCCTGAAAGCAAAGGGAAAAGCGCCAAACTCAAGCATTCGCGACGACTCTACGCCCCACCCTGCCCTGCGACCTTTAGACCAATGGACGAGAATCGTTGCATATGAACCATCGGCAGATTGCCAGCTACCTATGTATAATGCCGCCCGCTGACCACAGGGTCACGACGGCTGGCCTCTCTAGCACGAGACTTTCCGCCTGATTGGTCGGGTTGTTACCGCAGTCCGACTGCTTGACGCTCTACTGATGCACCCAACATCACCGCGAAGAATCTCGACATTCGGTTCATGGATGACTTTGAACGAACGCGCTTACCCGGCGCCCCTCGAGTTTCTGCGCACGCTTTAGCAAAGAAGAGAGAGTTAATCCGAATATGCCCACCCGCTCGAAGATCATCTATACCTTCACCGACGAAGCTCCAGCCCTCGCCACCTATTCCCTGCTGCCGATCATCGAGGCGTACACCGCTTCGGCCGATATCGCCGTGGAAACCCGCGATATCTCTCTTGCAGCGCGCATTCTGGCCAGCTTCCCCGAGCAACTGGGCGACAAAGCCGTAGCCGACCACCTCGCCGAACTGGGCGACCTGGCCGTTACGCCTGAAGCCAACATCATCAAGCTGCCGAACATCAGCGCTTCGGTGCCACAGCTGCAAGCCGCGATCAAAGAGCTGCAAGCTCAGGGTTACAACCTGCCGGACTATCCGGAAACCGTAACCAGCGACGCCGACAAAGACGCGAAGGCACGTTATGACAAGGTCAAGGGCAGCGCCGTGAACCCGGTTCTGCGTGAAGGCAACTCCGACCGTCGCGCACCGCTGTCGGTGAAGAACTATGCGCGCAAGCACCCGCACAAAATGGGCGCCTGGGCCAAAGACTCCAAGTCCCACGTCGCTCACATGAGCACCGGCGATTTCTACGGCAGCGAAAAAGCTGCCCTGATCGACGCCGCTGACGCTGTGAAGATCGAGCTGATCGCCAAGGACGGTAGCGCTACCGTCCTGAAAGAAAAAACCACCGTTCAGGCTGGCGAGATCCTCGACTGCGCCGTAAT
This sequence comes from Pseudomonas fluorescens, assembly GCF_902497745.1. Lineage (GTDB taxonomy): Bacteria > Pseudomonadota > Gammaproteobacteria > Pseudomonadales > Pseudomonadaceae > Aquipseudomonas > Aquipseudomonas fluorescens_BM. The sequence goes on along the minus strand of NZ_CABVHJ010000006.1, from coordinate 78,826 downwards.
GAGCAAAAACGCCCTGCGTGCGTTCATCGCTGCTGAAATCGAAAGCGCCAAGGCCCAGGGCGTGCTGCTCTCGGTTCACCTGAAAGCGACCATGATGAAGGTCTCCGACCCGATCATGTTCGGCCAGATCGTTGCCGAGTTCTATAAAGATGCCCTGACCAAGCACGCTGACGTGCTGGCCGAGATCGGCTTCAACCTGAACAACGGCATCGGCGATCTGTACGCGCGCATCAAAGCCCTGCCGGCTGAGCAGCAAGCACAGATCGAAGCTGACATGGCCGCCGTCTACGCTGCTCGTCCATCGCTGGCGATGGTCAACTCCGACAAAGGCATCACCAACCTGCACGTGCCGAGCGACGTGATCGTCGACGCCTCGATGCCAGCAATGATTCGTGACTCCGGCAAAATGTGGGGCACCGACGGTCAGCTGCACGACACCAAGGCGGTGATCCCGGATCGTTGCTACGCGACCATCTACCAGGCCGTGATCGAAGATTGCAAAGCCAATGGCGCTTTCGATCCGACCACCATGGGCAGCGTGCCAAACGTTGGCCTGATGGCGAAGAAAGCCGAAGAGTACGGCTCGCACGACAAGACCTTCCAGATCAAGGCTGACGGCGTGGTTCGCGTTACCGACAGCAAGGGCAACCTGCTGATGGAACAGGCTGTTGAAGCCGGCGACATCTTCCGCATGTGCCAGACCAAAGACGCGCCGATCCAGGACTGGGTCAAACTGGCCGTCAACCGTGCTCGCGCAAGCAGCACGCCAGCAATCTTCTGGCTGGACCCGATGCGCGCTCACGATGGCGTAGTGATCGAGAAAGTTCAGGCCTACCTGAAGGATCACGACACCAGCGGTCTGGACATCCAGATCATGGCGCCGGTCGACGCCATGAAGTACACCCTGCAGCGCACCCGCGAAGGCAAGGACACCATTTCGGTGACCGGCAACGTACTGCGCGACTACCTGACCGACCTGTTCCCGATCATGGAACTGGGCACCAGCGCCAAGATGCTGTCGATCGTGCCGCTGATGAACGGCGGTGGCCTGTTCGAAACCGGCGCTGGCGGTTCGGCTCCGAAGCACGTGCAGCAACTGGTTGAAGAAAACTTCCTGCGCTGGGATTCGCTGGGCGAGTTCCTCGCACTGGCGGCGTCCCTCGAGCATCTGGGTGTGAACTACAACAACCCGAAAGCGCTGGTGCTGTCGAAAACCCTGGACCAGGCCACTGGCCAGTTCCTCGACAACAACAAGTCGCCATCGCGCAAAGTCGGCAACATCGACAACCGCGGCAGCCACTTCTACCTGGCGATGTACTGGGCTCAGGCCCTGGCTGCCCAGACTGAAGACGCTGCACTGCAAGCGCAGTTCGCGACTCTGGCCAAGACTCTGACCGAGAACGAGGCGACCATCGTTGCCGAGCTCAACGCCGTTCAGGGCAAGCCAGTCGACATCGGCGGTTACTACCACGCCAATGCCGAGCTGATCAGCAAGGCCATGCGCCCAAGCGCAACCCTCAACGCGGCGATTGCTGCGCTGGTTTAAGGTTGTAATGGGAACATCACAAACCCCGGCCTTGTGCCGGGGTTTGTGTTTTCAGAGTTCACACTTCCCCTGTGGGAGCGAGCTTGCTCGCGAAGGCGGCGGATCAGTCAATGAAAATGTTGAATGATAAACCGCATTCGCGAGCAAGCTCGCTCCCACAATGGGAATGGGTTTCAACCAATAGATTGAGGAAGGTTTTATGGAATGGCTCCCCCACATCACCGTCGCCACCATCGTCGAGGACAACGGTCGCTTCCTGATGGTCGAAGAACACAAAGCCGGGCGTAACGTACTCAACCAGCCCGCCGGCCATCTCGACCCGGACGAAACCCTGATCGACGCCGCCGTACGCGAAACCCTCGAAGAAACCGGCTGGGACGTCGAGCCCACCGGCGTGATCGGCATTTACCTGTACACCGCGCCGAGCAACGGCGTGACTTACCAGCGCGTGTGCTTCAGCGCCAAAGCCGTGCAACACCACCCCGATTATCAACTCGACGACGGCATCGTCGGCGCCAAGTGGCTGACCCGCGACGAATTAATCGCCCAACGCGACAACTGGCGCAGCCAGCTGATCATCCGTTGCATCGACGATTATCTGGCCGGCCATCACTTCAGCCTCGAACTGATCCGCCCTTCTCTTTAGCCTTGAGGCCGCGAGCCTGCTAGAATCGCGTCCTTTTTCAAGACACTCATTGAATCCCTATGCGTGATCCAGCCCCTTCTGACACATCCAAGAAGCGCGTCATTGTCGGCATGTCCGGCGGCGTGGACTCTTCCGTTTCCGCTCTCCTGCTGATCGAGCAGGGTTATGAAGTGGAAGGCCTGTTCATGAAGAACTGGGAAGAAGACGACGGAACGGAATACTGCACCGCCATGGACGACCTGGCGGATGCCCAGGCTGTCTGCGACAAGATTGGCATCAAGCTGCACACCGCCAACTTCGCCGCCGAGTACTGGGACAACGTGTTCGAGCACTTTTTGGCCGAGTACAAGGCCGGACGTACGCCGAACCCGGACATCCTCTGCAACCGCGAGATCAAGTTCAAGGCGTTCCTCGATTACGCCATGCTGCTCGGCGCCGACCTGATCGCCACCGGCCACTACGTGCGCCGCCGTGACATCGATGGCCGCACCGAACTGCTCAAAGGCCTCGATCCGAACAAGGATCAGAGCTACTTCCTGCACGCCGTCGGCGGCGAACAGATCGCCAAGACCCTGTTCCCGGTCGGCGAACTGGAAAAGCCGGAAGTGCGCGCCATTGCCGAGAAATACGAGCTGGCGACCGCCAAGAAGAAGGATTCCACCGGGATCTGCTTCATCGGCGAGCGTCGCTTCAGCGACTTCCTCAAGCAATACCTGCCGGCGCAACCGGGCGAGATCAAGACCACCGAAGGCGAAGTCATCGGCCGTCATCACGGTTTGATGTACCACACCATCGGTCAGCGCCAGGGCCTCGGTATCGGCGGTTTGAAAGACGCCGGCGATGAACCGTGGTACGTGCTGCGCAAGGATCTCGACACCAACGAGCTGATCGTCGGCCAAGGCAACAACCATCCGTGGCTGTTCTCCAGCGCCCTGCTCGCTTCGGAAATCTATTGGGTCAACCCGATCGACCTGAGCCAGCCGCTGCGCCTGACCGCGAAAGTGCGTTATCGCCAGAGCGACCAGGCCTGCACCCTGGAAAAAACCGCCAGCGGCTACCGCGCCGTGTTCGACGAACCGCAACGCGCGGTCACTCCGGGCCAGTCCGTGGTGTTCTACGACGGTGAAATCTGCCTCGGCGGCGGCGTGATCGAAGTCGCCGAGCCGTGGAGCGGCCAGGCATGAGCCCGACTCAGGAGCAACTGACGGCGCTGGGCGGTGTGTTTCTCGCCGCGGTGCTGGTCGACCGGATCGCCAAGACCGGCCAGACCAGCGAGGCTGGCCTGAGCTGCATGCTCGGCAGCCTGCTGGTGCGCGACCCGAAGGACACGCTGGATGTGTACGGCGGCGACGACATCAATCTGCGCGAAGGTTACCGTGCGTTGATTGGCGCCCTCGAGCGCGACCCAAGCACGTTGCAACGCGAGCCGCTGCGTTATGCCCTGTCGATGCTCGGTCTTGAGCGTCAACTGGCCAAACGTGACGACATGCTCGACATCATCGGCAAGCGCTTGCCGCAGATCCAGTCGCAGGTCGAACATTTCGGCCCGGCCCATGAAAACGTCGTCGCGGCGTGCGGCGCGTTGTATCAGGACACCCTGAGCACCTTGCGCCAACGCATCCAGGTGCACGGCGACATGCGCAACCTGCAGCAGCCGAGCAATGCCTCGAAAATCCGCGCCCTGCTGCTTGCCGGCATTCGTTCGGCGCGCCTGTGGCGGCAGCTCGGCGGCCATCGCTGGCAGTTGGTGATCAGCCGGCGCAAGCTGCTCAAAGAGCTGTATCCGTTGATGCGCAGCGAGTAATTCGCCCTGCAACAAAAGCTTTGTAGTCTGTAACGCGTAATACGCCGGTCAGTTGGCAACGGACCGGCGGATTTTTTCATGTATGATACGCGCCCCATTTCGTTGCCCGACTGTCCGAGAACACCCCATGCAGCTTTCTTCGCTCACTGCGGTTTCCCCTGTTGACGGCCGCTACGCCGGCAAAACCCAGGCCCTGCGCCCGATTTTCAGCGAGTACGGTTTGATCCGTGCCCGTGTTCTGGTTGAAGTGCGCTGGCTCCAGCGTCTGGCCGCCCACGCTGGCATCCCTGAAGTACCAGCCTTCTCCGCCGAGGCCAACGCCGTTCTCAATGAACTGGCTGAAAACTTCTCGCTGGAGCACGCCGAGCGCGTCAAAGAGATCGAGCGCACCACCAACCACGACGTCAAAGCGATCGAATACTTGCTCAAAGAGCAAGCGGCCAAACTGCCGGAGCTGGCCAAGGTCAGCGAGTTCATCCACTTTGCCTGCACCAGCGAAGACATCAACAACCTGTCCCACGCCCTGATGCTGCGCGAAGGTCGTGACGACGTGATGCTGCCGCTGATGCGCCAGACTGCCAACGCCATCCGCGAACTGGCCATCCGTTTCGCTGACGTGCCAATGCTGTCGCGCACTCACGGCCAACCAGCTTCGCCGACCACTCTGGGTAAAGAGCTGGCGAACGTGGTTTACCGTCTCGAGCGTCAAATTGCTCAGGTCGCTGCCGTGCCGCTGCTGGGCAAGATCAACGGCGCTGTCGGCAACTACAACGCGCACCTGTCGGCCTACCCGCAGATCGACTGGGAAGCCAACGCCCGCGCCTTCATCGAAGACGAGCTAGGCCTGGGTTTCAACCCGTACACCACGCAGATCGAACCGCACGACTACATCGCCGAGCTGTTCGACGCAATCGCGCGCTTCAACACCATCCTGATCGACTTCGACCGTGACATCTGGGGCTACATCTCCCTGGGTTATTTCAAGCAGCGCACCATCGCTGGCGAAATCGGTTCGTCGACCATGCCGCACAAGGTCAACCCGATCGACTTCGAAAACTCCGAAGGCAACCTGGGCATCGCCAACGCATTGTTCCAGCACCTGGCGAGCAAACTGCCGATTTCCCGCTGGCAGCGCGACCTGACCGACTCCACCGTACTGCGCAACCTCGGTGTCGGCTTCGCCCACAGCGTGATCGCCTACGAAGCCAGCCTCAAAGGCATCAGCAAACTGGAGCTCAACGAGCAGAAGATTGCCGCTGACCTCGACGCTTGCTGGGAAGTGTTGGCTGAGCCGATCCAGACCGTGATGCGCCGCTACAACATCGAAAACCCGTACGAGAAGCTGAAAGAACTGACCCGCGGCAAGGGCATCAGCCCGGAAGCGTTGCAGACTTTCATCGATGGTCTGGACATGCCTGCCGAAGCGAAAGCCGAGCTCAAGCAACTGACCCCGGCCAACTACATCGGCAACGCTGTAGCGCAAGCCAAACGCATCTGATCGACCGCTTGATCCGTTTGAGACGCCCGGCCGCGCCGGGCGTTTTTATTCCCGTCTGAAAAGTGCTTTTTTTCAATAGGTTACATATGAATCCCGATATTCCTCTTCAACTTCTGGGCGGCATCACGGCACGCGAATTCCTGCGCGACTACTGGCAGAAAAAGCCGCTGCTGATCCGTCAGGCGATTCCTGATTTCGAAAGCCCGATCGACGCCGACGAACTGGCCGGCCTGGCCCTGGAAGAAGAAGTCGAATCGCGCCTGGTGATCGAGCACGGCGAGCGTCCGTGGGAACTGCGTCGCGGCCCGTTCGCTGAAGACGAGTTCAGCAAGCTGCCGGAAAAAGAGTGGACTCTGCTGGTACAAGCGGTCGACCAGTTCGTGCCGGAAGTCAGCGAACTGCTGGAAAACTTCCGCTTCCTGCCGAGCTGGCGCGTTGACGACGTGATGATCAGCTTCGCCGCCCCGGGTGGCAGCGTTGGTCCTCACTTCGACAACTACGACGTGTTCCTGCTGCAGGGCCACGGCAAGCGCAACTGGAAAATCGGCCAGATGTGCGATTCCGAGAGCCCGCTGCTGCAACACGCGGATCTGCGCATCCTCGCCGAATTCCACGAGACCGAAGAGTGGGTGCTGGAACCGGGCGACATGCTCTACCTGCCGCCACGCCTGGCGCACTGCGGTGTCGCGGTCGACAACTGCATGACCTACTCGGTTGGCTTCCGCGCACCAAGCGCTTCTGAAGTGCTGACCCACTTCACCGACTTCCTCAGCCAGTTCCTGACTGACGAAGAGCGCTACACCGACGCCGACGCACAGCCAGCAGCCGATCCACACCAGATTCAACACGATGCACTGGATCGCCTGAAAGCGCTGCTCGCCGAGCACATGAGCGACGAGCGCCTGCTGCTGACCTGGTTCGGCCAGTACATGACCGAGCCGCGTTATCCAGAACTGGTGGCCGGCCCGGAAGACATCGAAGAAGAAGACTTCCTCGCTGCCCTGCAGGATGGCGCCATTCTGATCCGCAACCCGAGTGCGCGCCTGGCCTGGTCGGAAGTCGATGACGACCTGCTGCTGTTCGCCAGCGGCCAGAGCCGTTACCTGCCGGGCAAGCTGCGCGAACTGCTGAAGCTGATCTGCGCCGCTGACGCCCTGCACACCGACAACCTCGGTGAGTGGCTGAACGACGAAGACGCTTGCGGCCTGCTGTGCCAGTTGGTCAAGCAAGGGAGCCTGGGGTTCGCCGATGAATAAGATTCGCGTACGTGTCGCAGACTGGCAGAAGGACATCGCCGAGATCCGGCGCATTCGTGAAACGGTGTTCATCGCCGAACAATCGGTGCCACCTGAGCTGGAATGGGACGCGGATGACGCGACCGCCGTACATTTTCTGGCGTTTGAAGGCGACTTTCCGATCGGCACTGCGCGCTTGCTGCCCGATGGGCACATCGGCCGGGTTTCAGTGCTGAAAGACTGGCGCGGGATGAAGGTCGGTGATGCGCTGATGCAAGCGGTCATTGCTGAAGCTGAAGAACGCGGATTGAAGCAGCAAATGCTCAGCGCGCAGGTTCAGGCCACCGCGTTCTATGAGCGCTTGGGCTTCAGCTTGGTCAGCGAGGAATTCCTCGAAGCCGGGATTCCGCATGTCGACATGGTTCGCCATTCGGCCTGAGACCGAGGTGCGGCTTTCTCGAGCAGGCTCGCTCCCACACTGGACCTGTGCCTGACGCACAATTTGTGTCCGCTGGAGATCTACTGTGGGAGCGAGCCTGCTCGCGAAGAGGCCCTCGAGAACACCACAAAACGCCCCGACATCCGCCGATGCCGGGGCGTTTTGCTGTCTACGATTCAACTTGCCCCACCCAAGGCCGACAAACTGGCAATATCAAGCCTTTCGAAAGCGGAGATAACGGACATGTCCCTACGCACCCGGCTCACCACCCTGCTGCTCGGTTGCAGTTTTTCGGTGATGGCAGCCACAGAAATCGTGCCTCTCAATTACCGCACCAGCACCGACATGCTGCCGATGGCGCAAGACTTCCTCGGCAAGGACGGTCAGGTCAGCGCCTACGGCAATCAACTGATCATCAAAGCCGAGCCGGACAAGATTCAGGAACTCAAGGCGCTGATCACCCAACTGGACACTGCGCCCAAGCGCTTGCTGATCAGCGTCGACACCAATGAAAACAATGGCCGGGGCGACGAAGGTTATTCGGTCAACGGCGCTCAGCCGAACCAGACCCGTATCATCAGCCGCAGCACCACCAGCCGCGAAGGCGGCGTCCAGCAGGTTCAGGCCACCGATGGCATGCCGGCGCTGATCCAAGTCGGCCAGAGCGTTCCGATCACCAATGTTCAGAGTGATTCCTACGGCGGTTACAACAGCCAGACGCAATATCGCAACGTCACTCAGGGTTTCTACGTCACCGCCAGCGTCACCGGCGACATCGTTCACCTGGCGATCAGTACCAACCGTGACCGCATGAGCCAGGAACGTCCCGATGTAGTGAACGTGCAAAGCACCGACACAACTGTCAGCGGGCGCCTCGGCGAGTGGATCACCCTCGCCGGCGTAAATCGCCAGACTCAGGCCGACAAACAGGGCCTGACCCGCAGCTACTCGACTCAAGGCCGGGATGACATGACCTTGCGGGTGAAAGTCGACGCCTTGGACTAAAGCACCGAAAACTGACTGATTAGTCGTATTAGACGAAAGATGTAGTGCTTGAAAAAAAGCACTACAAAACGTTTGACGGGGTAAAAAAGCGAAGGCATGATGGCCTCGCTCCCGCTAATCAGAGGCCCTGGCAAGGGCCTTCGAAGCGACGTTCGCACCTACCCCGCGAACCGTTTCGTGTCTGTACCGCCCACAAGGTGTGTTTGACGAGGTTGCCGACTGGAACGAAGTTGTCCCGAGGGACGGAAGCGTAATTAGGTAACCCGGCTTCACGCTGTAGACCGTGTAAAGGCCCACGACGCCCGAATGCGCCCTGCAGTGCGCCACTACCTGCTCACTTCCCCTCGAGCCCATCGTTCATCCCGTCGCCTACCCCGCCGAATCCGCCTTGACCACCTAAGCTTCTGGTCAGCGAGCGCAGGAATTTTCCACCGCAGAACAACTTTTCATAAAGACGCGACGAGGTTTATCTCCATGGCACTGACACGCGAACAGCAAATTGCAGCCCTCGAAAAAGACTGGGCTGAAAACCCGCGCTGGAAAGGCGTGACACGCACTTACTCCGCTGCTGACGTCGTCCGTCTGCGTGGCTCGGTTCAACCTGAGCACACCTTTGCAAAAATGGGCGCCGACAAGCTGTGGAACCTGGTCACCCAGGGTGCCAAGCCGTCCTTCCGTCCTGAGAAAGATTTCGTCAACTGCATGGGCGCCCTGACCGGCGGCCAGGCTGTTCAGCAGGTTAAAGCCGGTATCCAGGCGATCTACCTGTCGGGCTGGCAAGTGGCTGCGGACAACAACTCCGCAGAATCCATGTACCCGGACCAGTCGCTGTACCCGGTGGATTCGGTTCCAACCGTGGTCAAGCGCATCAACAACTCGTTCCGTCGTGCTGACCAGATCCAGTGGAAAGCCGGCAAGAACCCGGGCGACGATGGCTACATCGACTACTTCGCGCCGATCGTGGCTGACGCTGAAGCCGGTTTCGGTGGCGTGCTGAACGCATACGAGCTGATGAAGAGCATGATCGAAGCAGGCGCCGCCGGCGTTCACTTCGAAGACCAACTGGCTTCCGTGAAAAAATGCGGTCACATGGGCGGTAAAGTACTGGTTCCTACTCAGGAAGCCGTACAGAAGCTGACCGCTGCTCGCTTGGCTGCTGACGTTGCCGGTACTCCGACCATCATCCTGGCCCGTACCGACGCTAACGCTGCTGACCTGCTGACTTCCGATTGCGACCCGTACGACCAGCCGTTCGTAACTGGCGAGCGCACTCAGGAAGGTTTCTACAAGGTTCGCGCCGGCCTCGATCAAGCCATCGCCCGTGGTCTGGCTTACGCTCCGTACGCCGACCTGATCTGGTGTGAAACTGCCAAGCCGGATCTGGACGAGGCTCGCCGCTTCGCCGAAGCGATCAAAAAGGAATACCCGGACCAACTGCTGTCGTACAACTGCTCGCCTTCCTTCAACTGGAAGAAAAACCTGGACGACGCGACCATCGCCAAGTTCCAGCGCGAACTGTCCGCCATGGGTTACAAGCACCAGTTCATCACCCTGGCCGGCATTCACAACATGTGGCACAGCATGTTCAACCTGGCGCACGACTACGCCCGCAACGACATGACTGCCTACGTGAAGCTGCAAGAGCAGGAATTCGCTGACGCCGCCAAGGGTTACACCTTCGTGGCGCACCAGCAGGAAGTGGGCACCGGCTACTTCGATGACATGACCACTGTGATTCAGGGTGGCTCGTCGTCGGTAACCGCACTGACCGGCTCGACTGAAGAAGAACAGTTCCACTGATCTGCTTCGCCTGAGCAAACGGCCTCTGCGGATCGAATAGAAAGCTAACCGCAGAGCCGCAAAACTGACGCCCCGACTGGTTCGGGGCGTTTTTTTTGCCCCCGGAAAACACACACTCCCCTGTAAGAGCTGCCGAAGGCTGCGATCTTTTGACTTTGTTTTTTCAGAATCAAAAGCAGGATCAAAAGATCGCAGCCTTCGGCAGCTCCTACAGGGATCGGTGTCGTTCGGAGAAAACATTGATCCAGCGCGGTACAACCGTCAGAAAAATCCGCTAAAACGGGCGCCGTCGCTACTTGCAGTAACGTGCAAGTAAGACAACTTCCCAACTGACATCCCGTTAAACAGTTACAAAACCACTCCAAACGATATCAATTATCATTTAGCTGCAACTATGTTCGTTACATTCCCTACAAAACATTATTTGCATAAACCCGCCTAATGCCCGCAACGCATGGGCTGCAGGGCATTGGAGACGCGCTATGTCCTTATTCCAATAAATAATTTCGCTATAGGAATTTTACTTGCAGGGTGTTTAGCCATAAAATCAGCGCGATTGATTGCTGCGACATATCGTCACTGCCTATTTCTTTATCAAGCTCAGAGACCTTTGCTCTCTGTTAAGGATTACCAGCATGCCCGAAGCGACAGGACTCATGGCCCACAACTGGGGCTTTGCCATTTTCCTTCTGGGTGTCGTCGGCCTGTGTGCCTTCATGCTTGGCGTCTCCAGCCTCCTTGGGTCAAAAGCCTGGGGCCGCAGCAAAAACGAACCGTTCGAGTCGGGCATGCTACCTACCGGTGGCGCCCGCTTGCGGCTCTCAGCCAAATTCTATCTGGTCGCGATGCTCTTCGTGATCTTCGATATCGAAGCCCTCTTTCTCTTTGCATGGTCTGTGTCCGTCCGCGAAAGCGGCTGGACCGGATTCGTCGAAGCTCTCGTTTTCATAGCAATTCTGTTGGCAGGTCTTGTCTACCTGTTCCGAGTGGGCGCCCTTGACTGGGCTCCGGAAGCTCGTCGCAAGCGGCAGGCGAAGCTGAAACAATGAGGCTTTGGCAATGCAATACAATCTCACCAGGATCGACCCCGATGCTCCTAACGAGCAATATCCGATTGGCGAACGGGAAACCGTTTCCGATCCGTTAGAAGATCAAGTCCACAAAAACATTTTCATGGGCAAGCTGGAAGACGTGCTGAGTGGCGCGGTCAACTGGGGACGTAAGAACTCCCTGTGGCCGTACAACTTTGGCTTGTCGTGCTGCTACGTGGAAATGACCACCGCCTTCACGGCGCCCCACGACATCGCGCGCTTTGGCGCCGAAGTGATCCGGGCATCACCGCGTCAGGCCGACTTCATGGTTATCGCCGGGACCTGCTTCATCAAGATGGCGCCGATCATTCAGCGTCTCTACGAGCAAATGCTCGAGCCGAAGTGGGTTATCTCCATGGGTTCGTGCGCTAACTCCGGTGGCATGTACGACATCTACTCTGTGGTTCAAGGGGTGGACAAGTTCCTGCCCGTGGACGTCTACGTACCTGGCTGCCCTCCTCGTCCGGAAGCATTTCTGCAAGGCTTGATGCTGTTGCAGGAATCGATCGGCAAGGAGCGTCGTCCGCTTTCCTGGGTCGTTGGCGATCAAGGCGTTTATCGCGCCGACATGCCTTCGCAAAAGGAAGAGCGCCGCGAACAGCGAATCGCAGTCACCAACCTGCGCAGCCCTGACGAAGTCTGATCCAGATCTGTTCTGACAAAGAAACGAGAAGCTGGCTTCATTCTTTACGTTGACCGAAAGCGAAAAAATAACCATGACTACAGGCAGTGCTCTGTACATCCCGCCTTATAAGGCAGACGACCAGGATGTGGTCGTTGAATTGAACAACCGTTTTGGCGCCGAAGCGTTCACCGCTCAGTCGACCCGCACCGGCATGCCGGTGCTGTGGGTGGCGCGTGCCAGACTCGTCGAAGTCCTGACCTTCCTGCGCAACCTGCCCAAGCCGTACGTCATGCTCTATGACCTGCACGGCGTGGACGAGCGTCTGCGCACCAAGCGTCAAGGGCTGCCATCGGACGCCGAGTTCACCGTGTTCTATCACCTCATGTCGCTGGAGCGTAATAGTGACGTGATGATCAAGGTTGCCTTGTCCGAGAGCGACCTCAGCTTGCCGACCGTCACCGGCATCTGGCCGAACGCCAACTGGTACGAGCGTGAAGTCTGGGACATGTTCGGCATCGACTTCAAAGGCCACCCGCACCTGTCGCGCATCATGATGCCGCCGACTTGGGAAGGTCACCCGCTGCGCAAGGACTTCCCGGCGCGCGCCACCGAATTCGATCCGTACAGCCTCAATCTCGCCAAGCAACAGCTTGAGGAAGAAGCCGCGCGCTTCCGTCCTGAAGACTGGGGCATGAAGCGCTCCGGCCCGAACGAGGACTACATGTTCCTCAACCTCGGCCCGAACCACCCTTCCGCGCACGGTGCGTTCCGCATCATTCTGCAACTGGACGGCGAAGAGATCGTCGACTGCGTGCCGGACATCGGTTACCACCACCGTGGTGCCGAGAAGATGGCCGAGCGTCAGTCGTGGCACAGTTTCATTCCGTACACCGACCGTATCGACTACCTCGGCGGCGTGATGAACAACCTGCCGTACGTGCTCTCGGTCGAGAAGCTGGCCGGCATCAAGGTGCCTGAGAAGGTCGACGTCATCCGCATCATGATGGCCGAGTTCTTCCGGATCACCAGCCACCTGCTGTTCCTCGGGACTTACATCCAGGACGTCGGCGCCATGACTCCGGTGTTCTTCACCTTCACCGACCGCCAGAAGGCGTACACGGTGATCGAAGCCATTACCGGTTTCCGTCTGCACCCGGCCTGGTACCGCATCGGTGGTGTTGCCCACGACCTGCCGCGCGGCTGGGAAAAACTGGTGAAAGACTTCGTTGAATGGCTGCCAAAACGCCTCGACGAATACACCAAGGCTGCCCTGCAGAACAGCATCCTCAAGGGTCGTACCATCGGCGTCGCCCAGTACAACACCAAAGAAGCCCTGGAATGGGGCGTCACCGGTGCTGGCCTGCGTTCGACCGGTTGCGATTTCGACCTGCGTAAGGCGCGTCCGTACTCCGGCTACGAGAACTTCGAGTTCGAAGTACCGCTGGCTGCCAACGGCGATGCCTACGACCGCTGCATGGTCCGCGTCGAAGAGATGCGCCAGAGCATCAAGATCATCGACCAGTGCATGCGCAACATGCCGGAAGGCCCGTACAAGGCGGATCACCCGCTGACCACGCCGCCGCCGAAAGAGCGCACGCTGCAGCACATCGAAACCTTGATCACACACTTCCTGCAAGTTTCGTGGGGCCCGGTGATGCCGGCCAACGAATCCTTCCAGATGATCGAAGCGACCAAGGGCATCAACAGTTATTACCTGACGAGCGACGGCGGCACCATGAGCTACCGTACCCGGATCCGCACTCCAAGCTTCCCGCATCTGCAACAGATCCCTTCGGTGATCAAAGGCAGCATGGTCGCGGACATGATTGCGTACCTGGGTAGTATCGATTTCGTTATGGCCGACGTGGACCGCTAAGCATGAACAGCACGCTTATCCAGACAGACCGTTTCACCCTCAGTGAAACCGAGCGCTCGGCCATCGAGCACGAGCTGCATCACTACGAAGACCCGCGCGCGGCGTCGATCGAAGCCCTGAAGATCGTTCAGAAAGAACGCGGCTGGGTGCCGGATGGCGCCCTGTACGCGATCGGCGAGATCCTCGGCATCCCGGCCAGCGACGTTGAAGGTGTGGCGACGTTCTATAGCCAGATTTTCCGTCAGCCGGTTGGCCGTCACATCATTCGCGTCTGCGACAGCATGGTCTGCTACATCGGCGGCCACGAGTCGGTGGTCAGCGAAATCCAGAACAATCTGGGCATCGGCCTGGGTCAGACCACCACCGACGGTCGTTTCACCCTGCTGCCTGTCTGCTGCCTCGGCAACTGCGACAAGGCACCGGCGCTGATGATCGACGACGACACTTTTGGTGATGTGCAGCCTGCTGGCGTCGCCAAACTGCTCGAGGGCTACGTATGACCCTGACATCTTTCGGTCCTGCCAACCGCATTCAGCGTTCGGCCGAGACTCACCCGCTGACCTGGCGTCTGCGTGACGACGGCGAAGCCGTTTGGCTCGACGAGTACCAGGCCAAAAACGGTTACGCCGCTGCGCGCAAAGCCTTCGCCGACATGGATCAGGACGCCATCGTCCAGACCGTGAAAGACGCAGGCTTGAAAGGTCGCGGCGGTGCAGGCTTCCCCACTGGCGTGAAGTGGGGCCTGATGCCCAAAGACGAATCCATCAACATCCGCTACCTGCTGTGCAACGCGGATGAAATGGAGCCGAACACCTGGAAAGACCGCATGCTGATGGAGCAACTGCCCCATCTGCTGATCGAAGGCATGCTGATCAGTGCTCGCGCGCTGAAAACCTACCGTGGCTACATCTTCCTGCGTGGCGAATACACCACGGCAGCCAAGCACTTGAACCGTGCCGTGGAAGAAGCCAAGGCTGCGGGCCTGCTGGGCAAGAACATTCTCGGCAGCGGCTTCGATTTCGAGTTGTTCGTCCACACCGGCGCCGGGCGTTACATCTGCGGTGAAGAAACTGCACTGATCAACTCCCTCGAAGGCCGCCGCGCCAACCCGCGCTCCAAGCCGCCCTTCCCTGCCGCTGTTGGCGTGTGGGGCAAGCCGACCTGCGTGAACAACGTGGAAACCCTGTGCAACGTGCCGGCGATCATTGCCGACGGCGTTGACTGGTACAAATCGTTGGCCCGCGAAGGCAGCGAAGACATGGGCACCAAGCTCATGGGCTTCTCCGGCAAAGTCAAAAACCCGGGCCTGTGGGAACTGCCTTTCGGCGTTACCGGTCGCGAGTTGTTCGAAGACTACGCCGGCGGCATGCGCGACGGCTTCAAGCTCAAGGCCTGGCAGCCAGGCGGCGCCGGTACCGGTTTCCTTCTGCCAGAACACCTCGACGCACAAATGTACGCCGGCGGCATCGCCAAAGTGGGCACCCGTATGGGTACCGGCCTGGCCATGGCGGTGGACGACAGCGTCAACATGGTCTCCTTGCTGCGCAACATGGAGCAGTTCTTCGCTCGCGAGTCGTGCGGTTTCTGCACCCCGTGCCGCGATGGTTTGCCATGGAGCGTCAAGCTCTTGATGGCCATCGAACAAGGTCGCGGTCAGCCAGGCGACATCGAGACCCTGCTGGGTCTGGTCAACTTCCTCGGCCCGGGCAAGACCTTCTGTGCTCACGCACCGGGTGCAGTGGAACCGTTGGGCAGTGCCATCAAATACTTCCGTCCAGAGTTCGAAGCCGGTATCGCGCCAGTCAGCGCCGCCGTCCCGCCTCTGGCAAGGCCGATCGTAATCGGCGCGTAAACGCTTAAAAAGGCGAAGGGTCCGTGCCCTTCGCCTTTCGTCCGATGACGCCTTTCGGGGCTGACTGGATTCGGACGGATAACAAGATTCCATTAGCCACGCCCGCTGACACCGGGCCAACGAAGACCTTTGAACCATGGCCACTATCCACGTAGACGGCAAAGCGCTCGAAGTCGACGGGGCAGACAACCTGTTACAGGCATGTCTGTCGCTGGGCCTCGACATCCCTTATTTCTGCTGGCACCCCGCGCTTGGTAGCGTCGGGGCTTGCCGCCAGTGCGCGGTCAAGCAGTACACCGACGAGAACGACACCCGTGGTCGCATCGTCATGTCCTGCATGACCCCGGCCACCGACAACACCTGGATCTCCATCGAAGATGAAGAGTCCAAGGCGTTCCGCGCCAGTGTTGTTGAATGGCTGATGACCAACCACCCGCACGACTGCCCTGTGTGCGAAGAAGGCGGTCATTGCCACCTGCAAGACATGACAGTGATGACCGGCCACAACGAGCGCCGTTATCGCTTCACCAAACGCACCCACCAGAACCAGCAACTGGGGCCGTTCATTTCCCACGAAATGAACCGCTGCATCGCTTGCTACCGCTGCGTGCGTTTCTACAAGGATTACGCCGGCGGCACCGACCTCGGTGTGTTCGGCGCCCACGACAACGTGTACTTCGGTCGCGTTGAAGACGGCACCCTCGAAAGCGAGTTCTCCGGCAACCTCACCGAGGTCTGCCCGACCGGTGTGTTCACCGACAAGACTCACTCCGAGCGCTACAACCGCAAGTGGGACATGCAGTTCGCGCCGAGCATCTGCCATGGCTGCTCGAGCGGTTGCAACATCTCCCCGGGCGAGCGTTACGGCGAACTGCGTCGCATCGAAAACCGTTTCAACGGTTCGGTGAACCAGTACTTCCTCTGCGACCGTGGCCGTTTCGGTTATGGCTACGTCAACCGCACCGACCGTCCACGTCAGCCGCTGCTGGCCGACGGCACCAAGCTCGGTCTGGATGCTGCACTGGATAAAGCTGCTGACTTGCTGCGCGGTCGCAACATCGTCGGTATCGGTTCGCCGCGCGCCAGCCTCGAAAGCAACTACGCGTTGCGCGAACTGGTCGGCGCCGAGCACTTCTACTCGGGTATCGAAGCCTCCGAACTGGAGCGCATCCGTCTGGTCCTGCAAGTGCTGAAAGACAGCCCGCTGCCAGTGCCGAACATGCGCGACATCGAAGACCACGATGCGATCTTCGTGCTTGGCGAAGACCTGACCCAGACCGCCGCCCGTGTGGCGCTGTCGCTGCGTCAATCGGTCAAAGGCAAGGCCGAAGATATGGCCGAAGCCATGCGTGTTCAGCCTTGGCTCGACGCTGCGGTGAAGAACATCGGTCAGCACGCGCTGAACCCGCTGTTCATCGCCAGCCTCGCTGAAACCAAGCTCGACGACATCGCTGAAGAATGCGTACACGCCGCGCCTGACGACTTGGCGCGCATCGGTTTCGCCGTGGCTCACGCTCTGGACGCCAGCGCCCCGGCCGTTGAAGGTCTGGACGCCGAAGCACTGGAACTGGCCAAGCGCATTGCCGACGCCCTGCTCGCGGCAAAACGTCCGCTGATCATCGCCGGTACTTCGCTGGGCTCCAAAGCCTTGATCGAAGCCGCGGCGAACATCGCCAAGGCGCTGAAGCTGCGCGAGAAAAACGGTTCGATCAGCCTGATCGTGCCGGAAGCCAACAGCCTTGGCCTGGCCATGCTCGGTGGCGAATCGGTCGACGCTGCGCTGCAAGCCGTCATCGACGGTAAGGCTGACGCGATCGTTGTGCTGGAAAACGATCTGTACACCCGCACCGCCAAAGAAAAAGTCGATGCCGCACTGAACGCTGCGCAAGTGGTGATCGTTGCTGACCATCAGAAGACGGCTACCAGCGACCGCGCGCACCTGGTCCTGCCAGCGGCAAGCTTCGCTGAAGGCGACGGTACGCTGGTCAGCCAGGAAGGTCGCGCCCAGCGCTTCTTCCAGGTTTTCGACCCGCAATACATGGACGCGAGCATTCTGGTTCACGAAGGCTGGCGCTGGCTGCACGCCCTGCGCGCGACCCTGCTGAACCAGCCGATCGACTGGACGCAACTCGACCACGTCACCGCTGCCGTTGCTTCGAGCACCGAGCAACTGGCGCGTATCGTCGACGCTGCACCATCGGCGGCATTCCGCATCAAGGGTCTGAAACTGGCACGTGAGCCGCTGCGTTATTCCGGTCGCACCGCGATGCGCGCCGACATCAGCGTTCACGAACCACGCACCCCGCAAGACAAAGACACCGCGTTTGCCTTCTCCATGGAAGGTTACTCGGGCTCTACCGAACCGCGTCAGCAAGTGCCATTCGCATGGTCGCCGGGCTGGAACTCGCCACAAGCGTGGAACAAGTTCCAGGACGAAGTCGGTGGTCACATCCGAGCCGGTGACCCGGGCACCCGCCTGATCGAAAGCACCGGTGATTCACTGAACTGGTTCGCTGCAGCACCGCGCGCATTCAACCCGGCGCCGGGCACCTGGCAAGCCGTGCCGTTCTTCCACCTGTTCGGCAGCGAAGAAAACTCTTCGAAAGCCGCACCGGTTCAAGAGCGCATTCCGGCTCCATACGTGGCTCTGGCCAAGTCCGAAGCGGATCGTCTGGGCGTCAACGACGGTGCCCTGCTGAGCCTGAACGTGGCCGGTCAGACCCTGCGTCTGCCGCTGCGCATCAATGAAGAACTGGGCGCCGGTCTGGTGGCATTGCCTGCGGGCATCGCCGGCATTCCACCGGCATTCGCCGGCGTATCCGTCGACGGTCTGCAGGAGGCAGCGCAATGACCTGGTTCACCCCTGAAGTGATCGATGTGATCCTCTCGGTCGTCAAAGCCATCGTGATTCTGCTGGCCGTTGTGGTTGCAGGCGCGTTGCTCAGCTTTGTCGAACGTCGCCTGCTGGGCTGGTGGCAGGACCGTTACGGTCCGAACCGCGTTGGCCCGTTCGGTATGTTCCAGATCGCCGCCGACATGCTGAAGATGTTCTTCAAGGAAGACTGGACCCCGCCGTTTGCCGACAAAGTGATCTTCACTTTGGCACCGGTGGTGGCCATGTCGGCCTTGCTGATCGCCTTTGCGATTATCCCGATCACCCCGACCTGGGGCGTCGCGGATCTGAACATCGGCCTGCTGTTCTTCTTCGCCATGGCCGGTCTGTCGGTCTACGCGGTGTTGTTCGCCGGTTGGTCGAGTAACAACAAGTTCGCCCTGCTCGGCAGCTTGCGTGCGTCGGCGCAGACCGTGTCCTACGAAGTGTTCATGGGCCTGGCCCTGATGGGCATCGTGGTCCAGGTCGGCTCGTTCAACATGCGCGACATCGTCGAGTACCAGGCGCAGAACCTGTGGTTCATCATTCCGCAGTTCTTCGGCTTCTGTACCTTCTTCATCGCTGGCGTCGCCGTGACTCACCGTCACCCGTTCGACCAGCCGGAAGCGGAACAGGAACTGGCCGACGGTTACCACATTGAATACGCCGGTATGAAATGGGGCATGTTCTTCGTCGGTGAATACATCGGCATCATCCTGATCTCGGCGCTGCTGGTCACCCTGTTCTTCGGTGGCTGGCACGGTCCGTTCGGCATCTTGCCGCAACTGGCGTTCGTCTGGTTCGCATTGAAGACCGCGTTCTTCATCATGCTGTTCATCCTGCTGCGCGCCTCTATCCCGCGTCCGCGTTATGACCAGGTGATGGATTTCAGCTGGAAATTCTGCCTGCCACTGACCCTGATCAATTTGCTGGTGACCGCTGCGGTCGTGTTGTGGAACACGCCTGCAGTCGCGGTTCAGTGAGGATTTGACCCATGTTCAAATATATTGGCGACATCGTTAAGGGTACTGGTACCCAGTTGCGCAGCCTGGTCATGGTCTTCGGCCATGGTTTTCGCAAGCGCGACACCCTGCAATACCCGGAAGAAGCGGTCTACCTGCCACCACGCTACCGTGGTCGCATCGTCCTGACCCGCGATCCCGATGGCGAAGAGCGTTGCGTAGCCTGCAACCTGTGCGCCGTGGCTTGCCCGGTGGGTTGCATCTCGCTGCAGAAAGCTGAAACCGAAGACGGTCGCTGGTACCCGGACTTCTTCCGTATCAACTTCTCGCGCTGCATTTTCTGCGGTCTCTGCGAGGAAGCCTGTCCGACCACCGCAATCCAGTTGACTCCGGATTTCGAGATGGCCGAGTTCAAACGTCAGGACCTGGTGTACGAGAAAGAAGATCTGTTGATCTCCGGCCCCGGCAAAAACCCTGATTACAACTTCTATCGTGTTGCAGGTATGGCAATCGCTGGCAAGCCGAAAGGCTCCGCGCAGAACGAAGCCGAACCGATCAACGTGAAGAGCTTGCTGCCTTAAGGAAGAACGATGGAATTCGCTTTCTATTTCGCATCGGGTATCGCTGTTGTGTCCACGCTTCGCGTAGTCACCAACACCAACCCTGTGCACGCCCTGCTCTACCTGATCATCTCGTTGATCGCCGTGGCCATGACCTTCTTCGCACTCGGCGCACCGTTCGCCGGCGTGCTGGAAGTGATCGCTTACGCTGGCGCCATCATGGTGCTGTTCGTGTTCGTGGTGATGATGCTCAACCTCGGCCCGGCCTCGGTTCAGCAAGAACGCGTCTGGCTCAAGCCCGGCATCTGGGCCGGCCCGGTGATTCTCGCCGCGCTGCTGCTGGCCGAACTGCTGTATGTGCTGTTCGCTCACCAGAGCGGCCAGGCCATCGGCCACACCACCGTAGACGCGAAAGCCGTGGGCATCAGCCTGTTTGGCCCGTACCTGCTGGTGGTCGAACTCGCCTCGATGCTGCTGCTTGCTGCAGCCGTCACGGCGTTCCATTTGGGCCGTAACGAGGCGAAGGAGTAAGACATGCCTGCTATCCCTCTCGAACATGGTCTGGCGGTTGCCGGCATCCTGTTCTGCCTTGGTCTGGTCGGCCTGATGGTCCGCCGCAACATTTTGTTCGTGTTGATGAGTCTGGAAGTAATGATGAACGCCTCTGCACTGGCGTTCATTGTTGCAGGCGCCCGTTGGGGCCAGCCGGATGGACAGATCATGTTCATCCTGGTGATCAGCCTTGCAGCCGCCGAGGCCAGTATTGGTCTGGCGATCCTGCTGCAACTGTATCGCCGCTTCCACACGCTCGATATCGACGCTGCCAGTGAGATGCGCGGATGAACCTGATCTTTCTGACTTTCGTATTCCCTCTGATCGGTTTCCTGCTGCTGTCGTTCTCCCGTGGACGCTGGTCGGAAAACCTCTCGGCGCTGATCGGCGTGGGTTCCATTGGCTTGTCGGCGATTGTCGCCGCCTACGTCATCTGGCAATTCAACGTCGCACCACCCGAAGGCGGTCACTACACCCTGGTGCTGTGGAAGTGGATGGCGGTCGAAGGCTTCAAGCCTGACTTCGCCCTCTACGTCGACGGCCTGTCGATCACCATGCTTGGCGTGGTCGTTGGCGTCGGCTTCCTGATCCACCTGTTCGCCTCTTGGTACATGCGCGGTGAAGCGGGTTACTCGCGCTTCTTCTCGTACACCAACTTGTTTATCGCCAGCATGCTGTTCCTGGTACTCGGCGATAACCTGTTGTTCCTGTACTTCGGCTGGGAAGGCGTGGGCCTGTGCTCGTACCTGTTGATCGGTTTCTACTACAGCAACCGCAACAACGGTAACGCCGCACTCAAGGCCTTCATCGTGACCCGGATCGGCGACGTGTTCATGGCCATCGGCCTGTTCATCCTGTTCCAGCAAGTGGGCACGTTGAACATCCAGGAACTGCTGGTGCTGGCACCGCAGAAATTCCAGGTCGGCGACTTCTGGATCACCCTGGCGACCCTGATGCTGCTGGGTGGTGCGGTCGGTAAATCGGCACAACTGCCGCTGCAAACCTGGCTCGCGGACGCGATGGCTGGCCCGACCCCGGTTTCGGCACTGATCCACGCCGCAACCATGGTGACCGCTGGTGTTTACCTGATCGCCCGTACCCACGGTCTGTTCACCCTGGCGCCGGAAATTCTCCACCTGGTCGGCATCGTCGGCGGTGTGACGCTGGTTCTGGCAGGTTTCGCCGCACTGGTTCAAACCGACATCAAACGTATCCTCGCCTACTCGACCATGAGCCAGATCGGCTACATGTTCCTGGCGCTGGGCGTTGGCGCCTGGGATGGCGCGATTTTCCACCTGATGACCCACGCCTTCTTCAAGGCCCTGTTGTTCCTTGCTTCCGGTGCGGTGATCGTTGCCTGCCACCACGAGCAGAACATCTTCAAGATGGGCGGTCTGTGGAAAAAACTGCCACTGGCCTACGCCAGCTTCATCGTCGGTGGTGCTGCCCTCGCCGCTCTGCCACTGGTCACCGCCGGCTTCTACTCCAAGGACGAAATCCTTTGGGAAGCGTTCGCCAGCGGCAACCACGGTCTGCTCTACGCAGGTCTGGTCGGCGCGTTCATGACTTCGCTGTACACCTTCCGCCTGATCTTCATCACGTTCCACGGTGAAGCCAAGACTGAAGCCCACGCCGGTCACGGCATCGCTCACTGGCTGCCACTGTCGGTGCTGATCGTGCTGTCGACGTTCGTCGGCGCGATGATCGTGCCACCGCTGCACGGTGTGCTGCCAGAAAGCGTTGGCCATGCCGGTGGCGAAGCCAAGCACAGTCTGGAAATCGCTTCGGGCGCCATCGCCCTGGCCGGTATCCTGCTGGCAGCGCTGCTGTTCCTCGGCAAGCGTCGCTTCGTCACGGCGATCGCCAACAGCGGCATCGGCCGTTTCCTTTCGGCCTGGTGGTTCGCTGCCTGGGGCTTCGACTGGATCTACGACAAACTGTTCGTCAAGCCTTACCTGGCGATCAGCCACGTACTGCGCAAAGACCCGCTCGACCAGACCATCGGTCT
Organism: Pseudomonas fluorescens; assembly: GCF_902497745.1. Taxonomy (GTDB): domain Bacteria; phylum Pseudomonadota; class Gammaproteobacteria; order Pseudomonadales; family Pseudomonadaceae; genus Aquipseudomonas; species Aquipseudomonas fluorescens_BM. The sequence goes on along the minus strand of NZ_CABVHJ010000006.1, from coordinate 56,455 downwards.
GATCCCGCGTATGGCCAAGGGTGGTCACACTGCCCTGAGCCGCACCGAGACCGGTCAACTGCGTTGGTACGCTGCTTCGATGGCTGCTGGTGCCGTGCTGGTAATCGGCGCCATCGTGCTGGTAGCGGTCTGATATGAACCTTGCGAATTTGCGAAAGGAAACGAGCCCGTCATGATTCTGCCTTGGCTAATCCTGATCCCCTTCATCGGCGGCCTGCTGTGCTGGATGGGTGAGCGCTTCGGCGCTACCCTGCCCCGCTGGATTGCGCTGATCACCATGTCCCTGTTGCTCGCGATCGGCCTCTGGCTGTGGGCTACCGGCAACTATTCATTTGCTCCGGCGCCTGGCGCCGATCCGACCTGGGCGCTTGAGTTCAAGCATGTCTGGATCCAGCGCTTCGGCATCAACGTGCACCTGGCCCTCGACGGCCTGTCGCTGTTGATGATCCTGCTGACCGGTCTGCTGGGTATCCTCTCGGTACTCTGCTCGTGGAAAGAGATTCAACGTCACGTTGGCTTCTTCCACCTGAACCTGATGTGGATCCTGGGCGGCGTTGTCGGCGTATTCCTCGCCCTCGACCTGTTCATGTTCTTCTTCTTCTGGGAAATGATGCTGGTGCCGATGTACTTCCTCATCGCGCTCTGGGGTCACAGTTCTTCGGACGGCAAGAAAACCCGGATCTACGCAGCGACCAAGTTCTTCATCTTCACTCAGGCGTCCGGCCTGATCATGCTGGTGGCGATCCTCGGTCTGGTGCTGGTCAACTTCAACAACACTGGCGTGATTACTTTCAACTACGCCGACCTGTTGAAAACCAAGATGTCGATGACCACCGAGTACATCCTGATGCTCGGCTTCTTCATCGCCTTCGCGGTCAAGCTGCCAGTGGTGCCATTCCACTCGTGGTTGCCTGATGCCCACGCCCAGGCGCCGACCGCTGGTTCCGTCGACCTCGCCGGTATCTTGCTGAAAACCGCTGCTTACGGTCTGCTGCGTTTCGCCCTGCCGCTGTTCCCGAATGCTTCGGCCGAGTTCGCGCCGATCGCCATGACCCTCGGTCTGATCGGGATCTTCTACGGTGCGTTCCTCGCTTTCGCACAAACCGACATCAAGCGTCTGATTGCCTTCTCTTCCGTTTCCCACATGGGCTTCGTGTTGATCGGCATCTACTCCGGCAGCCAGCTGGCCCTGCAAGGTGCCGTGATCCAGATGCTGGCGCACGGTGTGTCGGCGGCGGCACTGTTTATCCTCAGCGGTCAGTTGTACGAGCGTCTGCACACTCGTGACATGCGTGAGATGGGCGGCGTGTGGTCGCGTATCGCCTACCTGCCGGCGATCAGCCTGTTCTTTGCAGCCGCCTCGTTGGGTCTGCCGGGTACCGGTAACTTCGTCGGCGAGTTCCTGATCCTGATCGGCTCTTTCGCCAGCTGGCCTTGGATCACTGCGATTGCCACTTCCGGTCTGGTGTTCGGTTCGGTCTACTCGCTGATCATGATCCACCGTGCCTACTTCGGTCCGGCGAAATCGGATTCGATCCTGCACGGTATGGACGCTCGCGAACTGATCATGGTGCTGGGCCTTGCGGTGCTGCTGATTTACCTCGGCGTCTACCCGCAACCGTTCCTCGACACCTCTGCCGCCACGATGCATGGCGTGCAGCAGTGGCTCGGCACCGCCTTCACTCAACTCGCTTCGGCCCGGTAAGAGCGCTATGGAATTCACGATTCAACACTTTATTGCGCTTGCGCCACTGTTGATCACCAGCCTCACCATTATCGTGGTGATGCTGGCAATCGCCTGGCGCCGCAACCACTCGCAGACCTTTCTGATCTCGGTCGCCGGTCTGAACCTGGCCTTGCTGTCGATCCTGCCAGCCCTGAAAGTTGCGCCTCTGGCCGTGACCCCATTGCTGCAAATCGACACCTTCGCTTGCCTGTACATGGCGCTGATCCTGGTCGCCACCCTCGCCTGCGTCACCCTCGCCCACGCCTACTTGGGTGATGGCGGGTCGGGTTACCCGGGCAACCGTGAAGAACTCTACTTGCTGATCCTGATGGCCGCTGCTGGTGGTCTGGTTCTGGTCAGCGCGCAGCACCTGGCCGGTTTGTTCATCGGTCTGGAACTGCTCTCGGTACCGGTTTACGGTCTGGTGGCTTACGCCTTCTTCAACAAGCGTTCGCTGGAAGCCGGCATCAAGTACATGGTGCTGTCGGCCGCCGGTTCCGCGTTCCTGTTGTTCGGTATGGCGCTGCTCTATGCCGACTCGGGTTCGCTGAGCTTCGTTGGTATCGGTCAGGCTCTGGCTGCGACTGGCCTGCCTAGCTCGCTGGCGCAACTGGGCCTGGGCATGATGCTGATCGGTCTGGCGTTCAAGCTGTCGCTGGTACCGTTCCACCTGTGGACGCCAGACGTCTACGAAGGTGCTCCGGCACCGGTGGCGGCGTTCCTCGCCACTGCGTCGAAGGTCGCGGTGTTTGCGGTGATGGTGCGTCTGTTCCAAATCTCCCCTGCTGCGAGCAGTGGCGTGCTGAGCGACGTGCTGACCGTCATCGCCATCGCCTCGATCCTGTTCGGTAACCTGCTGGCCCTGACCCAGAGCAACCTCAAGCGTCTGCTCGGTTACTCGTCCATCGCGCACTTCGGCTACCTGCTGATCGCACTGGTGGCGAGCAAGGGTCTGGCGGTGGAAGCCATCGGCGTGTACCTGGTCACCTACGTGATCACCAGCCTCGGCGCCTTCGGCGTGATCACCCTGATGTCCTCGCCGTACAACGGCCGTGACGCGGATGCACTGTACGAGTACCGCGGCCTGTTCTGGCGTCGTCCGTACCTGACCGCCGTGCTGACCGTAATGATGCTGTCGCTGGCCGGTATCCCGCTGACCGCTGGCTTCATCGGCAAGTTCTACATCATCGCTACCGGTGTTGAATCGCATCAGTGGTGGTTGGTGGGTTCGCTGGTACTGGGCAGCGCCATCGGCGTCTTCTACTACCTGCGCGTGATGGTCACCCTGTACCTGATCGAGCCAAACCTGCGTCGCCACGACGCCCAGCTGCACTGGGAACAGAAGGCAGGCGGCGTGATGCTGCTGGCCATCGCCCTGGTTGCGTTCTTCCTGGGTGTGTACCCGCAGCCATTGCTGACCCTGATTCAGCAGGCGGGTCTGGCGGGCTGATAGCTTGGCTGGCTACAAATGAAAACGGCACCTTCGGGTGCCGTTTTTGTTTTTGTCGGATTCAACCTCTCGAGCGCTTGCGCCGACGCCTTCGCGGGCAAGCCTGGCTCCCGCAGGTTTCGATGGTGTTCACAAAGTCTGTAACCACCCCGGATCACTGTGGGAGCGAGCCTGCTCCGGGCGGCGTTCCGACGATGGCGTCGGCACATCCACCCTCTTCAGTGCCTGACACTACGCTATCGCGAGCAGGCTCACTCCTACAGGATGTGTGTCGTTCACAGATTCTGTGCCACCCCGCATCACTGTGGGAGCGAGCCTGCTCGCGAATACGTCGGCACATTCAACCTCTTCATCACCTGACACCCCGCCGCTATCGCTATTCGGCGCTAGACTGATGCCGATCACCACCGAAGAAGTGGTCGCCATCCGTCAACAGCTCAATCTCTCTCGCTCGGTATTTGCGATGTATCTGCGCACCAACACCCGCACGCTCGAAAACTGGGAGCAGGGTCGTGCCACACCCAATGCTCAGGCAACAACGCTGATTCGTCTGGTTGAGCGTTTTCCACAGACGATCGAACAATTGGCGGCTCTGGGCTGATATTCAGGATGTTTCACCTGCAAAAATGAAAACGCCTTTCCTCTGGCGAGAAAAGGCGCTGACTTCATCCGGCGCACCAACGTTTGTCAGACACTGCTTCCGTCATAGCGGTTGCGAATGGTAAATCTTGCCGATTCGCCACTGTAGTAACTGACATATATCCAACCATCGAAAGTAGTCAGGCGTTCCACCGTTGGCTTGCCAGTCACCGCGACAGTCACCGGCACCGCCCCCGCAGGTTGTCCCGTAAAGGTGGAAGCGACGCGAATGCCATACCTCCAGTAAGAAGCCGAACCTCCCATTTCCTGAGGGCCGAATCTTTCAGATATGTTGACCTTGTTATGCCCCAGAGACATCGGCAGCTCCAATGAATTGAAATCCCGGGTCGGCACCTTCAACCACACCGCAAAGTTACCGGCCTGGCTGCTGTCGATGCAGTTCAACGACCAGCTCACACCGTCATCGCCAAGTGTCTGCGGGGTGGTCGGACTCACGGTAACGCCAAGGTCAGCCGCTTGCGCACTCAACTCCAGCACCACGTCGTGGCCAAGCAAGAAACTGTGATCCTGAGGTCGCACGGTTACGGTATGTGTCGCCCCAATACAAGGGAACGCCGGGTCGCCGCCAAACAGCTGTGGGAATGTATCGAGATCAACCTTCACAGCCTCAGCCAAATCCCCCGCTTCCACGTACGCTGGCAATTGCCAGTCGGACATCAGCGGACTGCTCAGGCTCAAACCGAAGATTCCGCTAGTGCCCTCCTCAGCAAAAACAGACCAATGCACTGGTACCCCTGCCTGTATCGTCTGCCCGACTCCCAGGTCTGGAACAAAGCTCAAGCCACGTTCCTTCGCGCCCCAGAGGTTTTGCAAAGTGACGGTGGAGCCGATCAGAACACTGCCGTCATTGACCTTGAGTTCAAGCTTGTAAGGCTGACTTTTTCTCAACAGCATCAGGTCGCTCACAGCCAGATCAACTCGCTGGCCGTCCAGATAAAGCTCCGCGGCCTGTGCCCAGTCATCGTGCAGCACGGCGTTCACTTCGTAGAGTTCGGTCATGACGACGCCGGCGTTTTCCTGGGTAATGTCAGCGAGGATTTCATGCTTGCCCGCCGTTTCAGGGGTATAGCGATAACAAGTCCACCCCTCGACGTCGGTCTGCGTTGTCGCCAGCAGCTCCTGCTCGCCGTTAATGCGCCATTCCACCTCCACGCCATCGGCCACCGCCCCGGTGACACCGGAAATCACCTGCACCCGCAACAGCACGCTCTGCTCAGTGCCCACCACCGGCGTACCCATGGCCGGGTTGGCGTCGCCAATGGCGTATCGGGACTCGCGCACCTTGAAAGAGCGAGCCTCAGTCCAGTCGGAGCAGTCGCCATCAACTGTCTGCCGGGCCTGTATGCTGTGGTCTCCGAGAGACCACGCCTGCTCTGCAGTCCAGCTCCATCGAGTCGAACCGTCGACAGAGGTAAACCACTCCTGGGGATCATGCGCATAATGCAGAACGATCTGCCCTCCCGTTTCACCTGTGCCTCGGAACCTGGGATAGCGTGAGGTCTCGGAATTCGCCAGTGGCGCTTCGATAGCCGGTGTTTGCGGCGGTGCTTTGACCGTGAACAGATGCGGCGTACTCCAATCGGAATCGGGTCCGTTACTGGCTTGTTTAGCCTCAAGGGAGATAGCGCCAGGCACCAACGGTTCTACGACCGTAAATACGAGGCTGCCATCCGCGTTCGCTGTGCCTTCGTGCAACGTCGCTCCCCCTTCAAGGCGCACGGTATGCAATGCGCCCGGCAGACCGACGACCTCGATGGTGGGGAACCTTGAGGTTCTGCCACCCAACTGCGGTTGCTGGAATCGAGGGGCATCGGGCCTGTCCTCTGCCTCCACGGTAAAGGTGCAGGGGTCACTGGGGTCGGAGTCCACGTCGTTTACTGTTTGTATGACGTAGACGATGTTTTCGCCGGGCGTCCAGTCCGCATCGGGTATGAAAGTGCGAGTCGCACCGTCACCGGCAAACTCCCCGTCGACCCGGACATCCGTCTGTGTCAACAGACGTAATGCGACGACACCTGACCATACGTCACTTATTTTCAGTTCACCTCTCACCGCGACCGGGGTATCCGGTTGCTCGATGACGGCTTGCGGCGGTCTGATGTAAAAATCCAGCATATCCGTTGGATCGGATGTCAGACCGCCTGACGTTTGCACCGCTTTGATCTGCTGTTGGCCTGGCTCCCAAGGATGTTTGAAAGACCACTGCGTCTGGACGTAACTCATTTCACCCTCCAGCGCAATACCGCTGGCGTACTGCACCTCCACTGTTGCCCCCGCTTCGCAAGTTCCTTCCACCGCGAGATTGGCTAAATGGCTGGAGTTCGGTAGTGGTTGAGTGAGGTGCGGTTTGGGTGGTTTCGTTTTCACCGTTACGGTGACCGGATCGCTTGGGTCGGAAAACAGGTCATCCACTGCCTGGACAGCCTTGACCTTGGTGGTTCCTGACCAGTCAATAGCGGGTGTGAAGGTACGCGAGTTGCCACTACCATCAAAATAACCCGGCACCGTTTCGCCGTCCTCTGTGAGCATTTGCAGGGTGACGTCACCGGTTACTATGCTGGTAATGGTCAGTTGCTGTTTCGGAGTGACCGGGTTATTTGGCTGTCGGATGAGCGGTTTATAGGGGCGCGTTGCAACAAAAACCAGATCGCTCGGCTCGGAACTCACGCCGCTAATGGTATGCACGACCTTGACCGGGATCCTGCCCGACGGCCAAGGGAACCACGGCGTGAAGGTGGCGATATTACCGTTTGACTTAAATGCACCTTCCACGATATTGCCTGCTTCCGTGAACATTCTCAGAGTGTAATCAGCGCCTGAACCGCCCTTGGTGATGGTCAGGTTCTGGAGCGATGCTGCAGGTATGGGGGGTTGTTCGATTTCCGGTTTTTTGGGGGGTGCGTACACCGTAACCAACGCGCTTAGCTCCGACGCGGAACCGTCAACAGTTTGCACGACCCTGATTTTGAGCGTGCCTGTCCAGTCCTCAGTGGGTGTGAAGGTACGAGACGCGCCGACTCCCGTAAAATCACCTTTAATCACCCCGCCCTTCTCGGTAAACATTTCGAAGGTAACGGCACCGGGCTCCACGCTGGTAATGTTCAGACTCTGTCTCGGCAGGGCCGGTTTCGGTGGCTGGTCGATTTCCGGCTGGGAGGGTTTCACCAAAAAGGTAACCACGCTGCTTGGATCGGATGGCACGTCGTCCACGGTCCGCACGGCCATGACCGCATTCCTGCCCGCTGGCCACGGTGGTGACGGTTTGAACTTGCGAGGGGTTCCAGTGCTGAATTCACCAGTCACCGTGTCGCCTGCTTCGGTCAACATTTGCAATTTGCCGGGGGCGTTGACAGATGAAGCGCCCACAAGGGTCAATTCGTATGTCTTGCTCACGAGGCTCGGGGGAGCAGCAATCGACAGTTTGGAGGGTCGCACCGCAACGGTAACCAGATTGCTTGTATTGGCGACGTTTCCCACGGTCTGCACGACCTTGACCGTGGTCTTTCCCGCCTTCCACGCCGCCGTCGGGGTGAAGTAGCGAACGGGACCGTTGTCTGTGATGGAGCCTGCAACCGGTCCGCCTGCCTGCGTGAACATTCGCAAGTTGTTATTAGCGGATAAAGCGAAACTGATGGCCAGCACCTCTTTCTCTGCTGCCGGGTAAGGTGGCGGAGCCATGAACAATGTCACCACAATCGGCACCAGCTCGCTTGCCTTGGAGGACATACCGTTCACGGTCTGCACGACCTTGACTAGAGTGGACACCGACCAGTCTTGCGCGGGAGTAAAGGTACGGGTCGTCCCGCTGTCCGTAAATTCGCCCGCCACTCTTTCGTCAACTTCGTTGAACATTTCCAGCAAGGTAGCATCGAGTAAAACGGATTTGATGCTCAGTGTCTGCCTGGCTGCAATCGGAACGGGGGGAGGCTCGATGATCGGACTGGGGTGTCGCACCGCAACGGTAACCACCGAGCTTGGATCGGATGGCACTTCGTCCACGGTCCACACGGCCATGACCGCATTCTTGCCCGCTGGCCACGGTGGTGACGGTTTGAACCTGCGAGGGGTTCCAGTGCTGAATTCACCAGTCACCGTGGCGCCTGCTTCGGTCAACATTTGCAACGTGCCAGGGGCATTGACAGATGGAGCATCCACAAGGGTCAGTTCGTATGTCTCGCCCACGAAGCTCGGGGGAGCAGCAATCGACAGTTTGAAGGGTCGCACCGCAACGGTAACCAGATTGCTTGTATTGGCGACGTTTCCCACGGTCTGCACGACCTTGACCGTGGTCTTTCCCGCCTTCCACGCCGCCGTTGGGGTGAAATAGCGGACGGGAACGCTGTCCGTGAAGGAGCCTGCAATCGGTCCGCCTGCCTGCGTGAACATTCGCAAGTCGTTATTAGCAGATGAAGCGAAACTGATGGCCAGCACCTCTTTCTCTGCTGCCGGGTAAGGTGGCGAAGCAATGAACAATGTCACCACAATCGGCACCAGCTCGCTTGCCTTTGAGGACATACCGTTCACGGTCTGCACAACCTTGACTTGAGTGGAAACCGACCAGTCTTGCGCGGGAGTAAAGGTACGGGTCGTCCCGCTGTCCGTAAATTTGCCGGCCACTCTGGCGTCAACTTCGTTGAACATTTCCAGCAAGGTAGCACCGAGTGAAACGGATTTGATGCTCAGTGTCTGCCTGGCTGCAACCGGAACGGGGGGAGGCTCGATAATCGGACTGGAGGGTCGAACCTTGACAAATACAGATCGGCTTGGATCAGATGCCACACCGCCCACAGTTTGCACAGCCTTGATATTCGTGAGGCCTACCGCCCACTCTCCCGCCGGTGTGAAAGTGCGAGTGGAGCCATTGAAGCTGCCAGCAACCGGTTCGTCTGTTTCAGTGAATATCTGCAGAGTGGCACTCTCGGGCCAGACACCCGTGATCTTCAGTTCCTGTTTTACCGAGCTGTCGTCGGGGGGAAATTCGATCTGCGGCGCAGGCGGTTTAACACTGACGACTTTGGTATCTGACCAGGCAGAACTTTTTCCGCTGACCGTTCCGACCTGTTTCGCAGTGATCAAATGTTGACCTGGGGCCCACGCTTCACCGCTCATAGCCGCCCAAGTGCCATCCTGCCGAACAGTCGTGGTTAACTGAATACCCTTGCTTTTGTCTTCAAGCCAGATCTCAAGTTTGGCGTCCTTGAGTCCACCCTCGCCGTGGACACTGGGTCTACGGGCTGAATCAACACTTACGCAGATAATTTTCGGTGCGAATAGAACTGCAAAATTGGTATAGACCGCCCAGCGAGAGGGTACATCCTCATAGAGCTGCAACGCTGTCATTGAAAAGCTCTCGGTCATCGAAAGAGGCTTTGTCAGGGGCGCCGTCCACCTGCCATTGGTATCCACCGTCGCAGTGCCGACCACCAACTCACGTTGATCATACTCATATAGTTTAACCAATGCGCCTGAATAGCCTGTCCCACTTATCTGCGGTAGCGGTGAATGTACAACCTGAGGGTTTGTGATCACGGGAGGCCCGAAGTCAACTTCAAATCTGAAATTTACCGAGATGGATTTCGACTTATCGGAATTGAATTCATGATCATACGTAAACTTGAACTGTACATCGGCCGAACGTTTGTTACCCGTTACGGAACCTCCGCCAGTGATGTTATGCCAGTAACCATCCTGAATCGCATTATCGTTTGTCAACTCTCTTTCCGGCCAATTCCCTGCCGAGCTAAAACTCAAGTAGACATTACCCTTATTCCTGCCATTATCGGTTGCGGCATAACGCTTTGCCTGACAAGTAAACATAGTACCTGATGGATTCCAGGAGTAATCTACTGAAAGTTTTGCCTCCCACGGCATGATTAAATCCGGATAACTCACATGCAATATTACTGTTGAAAACGGGTTGCCATCATTTTCGTCAATGTCCTCGACCGGAATGCGATCGGCAGAACACACTATAAGCTCTCCATTTTCGACAACATGCAATTTCTCTGGTATTCCATCAGCATTATCTTCTGTTTTTATATCGTCAGTGTCCATGACGGTCTCCCTGATTATTGCGTATTAGAATCAGACAAAGGCATAGCAGCCAATAATGTAAGAACATGAAATCAAAAGTTTGGGAACGAACTGGAAGACACGATAGGTTGTCGCACAGGCCACTTACAACTGTCACTTCTGACAGGTATTAATACTTAATTGAAATAACCACACCAAAAAAAACTTAGTTTTTATTATAAAAATTCTTTAAAAAATGTTAAAACACAATTGGTAGCTTCAGAAGCTGAAAAAATCAAACTTACACTCACGCTAAAGGCTTTAAAAACTCCATCGAATATTATTATTAGTTCTAAAAAACAAGCCTCAACCTGTCAGACCTGACAGGTTACGCCCCCGCCATTTTTCGTTAGCGTGACCCTACCAGGCATTCCCCTAATGCCACCTTCATCTGGTAGGAGCTGCACACTCATGGCCGACGACATCCCCTCGCTGATGAACGCCCTCATCAAGTCCGACGCCCCGTTAAAAAGAGGCCGCCGCGACTTCCCCACAGCCATGCAGAAAATGGGCTTCACTTCCGTCTTCGATATCGTGCGCCTGCCCAAGTCCGCCTTCGCTCGCCAGCTGGCCCGGTACAGTGATGCCAACGCCGATGTGGCTTACGACAACGCGATGAAATATGCAGCGTTGATTTCGCGCTTGTTCCGGGAATACCAGACCTCGTCAGGTACGTTTCAGCAACTTGCTCAACGCAGTGGTATTCGCGCGCTGGTCCCGCTGGGCGCTACCTATCAACGCATGTTCAACGAGAACTGGGACGAGTTCACCAAGGTCGGGGCCATTGCCGCCAACGATAGTCCCGTGGCCTACCTGACTCACCTCAGGAAGTTTTCCCTCGAACTGGAAGAAACCAGTGAAGACCCAAAGCGCCTGTTGATGGATAAACGCCGTCCTGATCTGAAGGACCTGTTGATAACCCACGAAAGCACGTTCACGCCACGGCCGATGCTGGAAATCGTCATGCAGGTGCTGGAAAGCCATTTGCGCTCTCATCTGGATGGCAATCCCTCCGACCAGCCCAAGTCCACCCATCAAGTACTGGCCGAGCGGCGCTACCCCTTCGTTTTGCCTTACAACTTCTATCACCATCAATGCCAACTGGGGCTGGCTGATAAAAAGCCGCGTCTGGGCGAGGTGAATTACCGGGCCAGCCTGTTGCTGCCAATCAAAGAGACGGCAACCAACGACTATGGGCAGATCCAGCATCCGGCATTACAGGCGCAACGGCTGTTATGCGGGTTGAGTCCGCAACAACAGGAATTGCTGATCGAACCCTCGGTATTCAGCGACTTTTATCTGACTCGCAATGATCTGATCAATGGCTGGAAAAGCCCACTCAGCGCGTATCTGCGGCCGCATACCACACAGAGCAGGTGTTACTTGCTGCTGTCGGGGCAGGCAGATGCGACCGCGAGTCCGGTAGCGGACACGCCAACAGGTACAGCCGGCGCCAAAACCGTCGTTTCATTGACCTTTCGCAAGAACGCAGAGACCCAGCCTGCCAGCATCGATCTGAGTTCCAACCTCCAGAACCTGACAGGGACTGGATGGCTGGTGAATCGTCTCCACGCTACAGGTAACTCCATCATTGCGCATTTCAAGGCCGCCACCTCATTTCCGACGCCCACCGAGCAGGGGTACACCGCCAGATTCGATCTGATCACTGCCACCGGAACCGCAGCCGAACCGATCCATCTGGCCAGACAACGCTTCGCCTTTACACTGGATGACCATTACAGCCTGACGACGACAGAGCAGAACTTTCTCAAAAGCACCTACGGCGTCGAAGTCACCGACGACTCATCTCTGTGGCAATTGACCCTGCTGACCGACTTCATGCAACACACCGGTCTGAACGCCGAACAGGTCGAGCAGCTTGTGGCCCGCCGCAGCTACGCAGTGCGCGTGTCACCCAATTGTCCAAACCTGCAGCCAAACCCCAACAGGGTTGCCTCGCGGAGTGCCACCAACAAGGTATTGGAGTTTCCTTATCCGACTCACTACGGTGCCTGCTATATCAATGGCACCGGCCCCGGCACCGATCTGTACGACAGCGAGCTGGAACCGGCCCCCGAAGCAGTCCCGCGTGATGATTCAGACACCGCCATAGGGCTTGAGCAGATCGAGTCGGGTGACAGTAAACAATGGCGCCTGAGCAAAACCTCACTCGATCGCCTCGATCGCCTGCAGCGGATGATCCGTCTGCAACGCTGGACCGGCATCACCTTCGCAAAACTCGACACCTTGATCATCAGCGCCATCCGCGCCGAGGGCGAAGCCAACCTCCGGCTGGAGCTGAACGAAAATACCTTGCGAGCACTGGGGGTCTATCGCTACCTGAGCCAACGGCACAGTATCAAACCCGAAGAATTCGCGGCGCTGATGCACGACCTCAGCCCCTATGCCAATGGCAAGGACGAGGTGCCGTTGTTCGATCAAGTGTTCAACCGCGTGCAGCTGTTCGACACACCGCTGATCCTCGATCAAACGCCCATCAATATGACCACGCCGGATGCCGCGACGCAGAAAACCCTGCTGCAATTGTGTGCCGGACTCGGTGTGCAACCGACCGAAGATTCCCTGCTGTTGATTGTTCGCCAGACCGAAAAGCATGTGGGTGAACTCAAACGAGACTTGCCTACCGTCTCTTCGTTGTACCGCCAGGCGCGGATTGCCCGGTTGTTCGGGCACTCGGTCGAAGACTTGCTGGCAATGGCGGGCCTCCTCGGCGGAAGCAGTTACAAAATGGCCCTGGCCAGCGGCCGCTTAAGTGCACAGACGACAGGAGCAACACCGGACATCCTCGATGTGCTGATGCAACTGGACTGGGCTTTCGACTGGCTCAACGACAGCCAGCAGACCGTGCCTCAGTTACTGCAACGCCTGGGCCTCAATGCTCAGTCCAAGGTCGAAGAGCTGCCGAGCGACCAGCACGTCAAAATGGCTGGGGAGGCGCCTCTTCCCGATGATCTGCTTGCGCGTCTGGGCAGATTGCAGAACGACACGCGCCAAAGTCTGGTGACCGAGGCGCAAGTAAACGCATTGGGTCTGCCGCTGCAGAACGATGGCAAACGCAAGCAAGGAGCAATCAACTGGTTCCAGCTGCTGGTCGAACACAGCCTCCTCAATCCAGACGGCCTGCTGTCAGGCCTTGATCGCCCGCTGACGCTGGTGGATGAACCCGTCACCTGGTTGCAGACCGATGTGGTTAACGCGCTCAAAGACCTCGATCTGAACCAGCCGGTCAAAGACGCTTGTGCAGAGAAACTCGTCGAGTTCCTGCTCGGTGCACATGACCGACAAGCCCGGTTACTCGAAGGGCTGTTCCAGGAAACCGCCAAACTCGCGCCGGATCGCTGCCGGGCAGTCACTGACTGGGCCTGGTCTACGCCGTACAACCTTTTGCTGCAAGCCCTCAAGGAACCGCTGTCGCAGACGCTGATCGAGGATTACCGGCGTGTTGCGCGCCACGCCGAGATCGTCGTGCAACTGCGCTTGAGCAACAGCGCCTTGCGCCTGTTTTTGGTCAATCCAGCGTGGCTGGCTGGCGAGTCGTATGGGGACTCCAACAGCGAGCCCAGCCTCAGCGACGTTTACCTGCTCGAACGTTTCAGTCATTGGTTTCACGGCCAGAGTCAATCGGAAGACAACGTACTGAGTTATTTCAGCTGCGCCAATCCGGCCAAGGCCCAACTGAAAAACAAGGCGCTGCGCCAGCTCGCCAGCGAAACGGCCAACGCTGCCCTCGCTCGTTTGCTGGAGTGGTCGGAAGCGGAAATTGCCGAGCTGACCAGCACCCTCCCCGATAAGCGCGCCCGCTCGATGGCGCACGTCGACTGGATCCGTCGATGCCAAGCCACTTGCCAGGCCAGCGGTTTATCCGCCAAGGCGCTGCTGCAAGCCACAGGGCTGAATCACACAAGTACGCTGAATGAGTGGAAAGCCGTCGGTGAAGCGGTCATAGCCACCCACTCTGCCTCTGACGCTTCACGAGCCAATGGTTAAGGAACGATCATGACGACTGCCTTCGACGCGCCGCTCAACGAGGCATTGCGTGACGCGATGCTCGCTCTGTACCTGCATGAAGCCGTGCCCAGCGATCCCTACCTGATCGAGCAGGGACTGGCCCAACGGATCAAGACCGCCAATGACCTTTATGAATTCTGGTTACTGGATGTACTGGTCAGCCAGAATGTGCCGACCAGCCCCGTGGCCTGTGCCATTGCCAGTTACCAGCAACAAATCAATTGCCTGATGCTGAACCTGGAACCCGGTTACAGCGATGACAGCGTCACCCCTCTGCAGACCAAGACCTGGCGCGATGGCCTTGATCGCTATCCGATCTGGGCGGCCATCCAGCAGTTGCGGACCTTCCCGGACATCTACCTGGACCCGACCCTGCGTCTGATCAAGACCGCCAGTTTCGAGCAGCTGGAAAATGACCTCAACCAGGCGCAGATTCAGCCGGAGACTACGCAGGCCGCCGTGCTGGCTTACCTCGCCAGGTTCGAAGAAATCGCCAACCTGAAGATCTGCAACGGCTACATTGATGGCGAAGATTTTGCCAACAGCACCTATTATTTCGTCGGCAAATCCCCCGCCGAAAATGCCTATTACTGGCGCTCACTGGACATGTCCCAGCGCGCGGTGAAAGAGCCTGCGCAGGCACCCGGCAAAATCCCGGACAAGTTCGACAAGCCGCTGCCCAATGCCTGGTCGGATTGGCAAAGAGCCAACGTACCGATTTCAGAAAAGGCGCTGGAACACACTATCCGCCCGTGCTGGTTCAACAATCGGCTTTACGTGGTCTGGGCCGAACTGGAGCTTCAGGATACAGACGCCATGCAGGCCCCTGTTGAGGGCAGGGCCGACACGAGCGTCAAGGTCAATCCGCGGTTCCGTCTATACGCCAGCTACAAGAAATACGACGACACCTGGAGCACGCCGCGAATCTACATCGAGAGTTACTGCCAGACTCCAGCGCTGATCGAAAAACCGCTGGAAGAAATTGCAGAACAAACCCAGACCATCGCGGTGTATGACCACTCGACGTCGCCCGAGTCGTTGGTGCTTATGTTGTATTCGAATTATCAGAGCGTACCTTCCGAGATTCCCGGCAGTGGCGACACCTATGATTTTCTGCGAACGGTACGAATAGACAAGAACTTCAATGTGACACCGCTGTTCCCGTCATTAGGCGTAGTACCGAATGTCGAACCAGCCTCACTTCCCTCTGCTGCCGTGCTCGAAGAGGGTTCGGCGCATGTACTGCTGATCGGCCATATTTTCGCCGATAGCAATGCTGGTCGTTTTCAGTACTGGCTTCCCTCCGGCACGCCAAAGTTCGGTGCCGTAGATCACCAGATACCGGAGTGCGAAAAAAACACCTGGGATTATCTCGGCTGGCAGTCGCGAATCAAGACCAGCTCGAAAGACGTCGACCTTGTCTATAACCGAGAAGAATCCAGTTTCGAGTTGACCGCAAGGCTGGAGGCAGGCTTCAACAGCTTCCGAAGCCTCAAAATTACCGTCTTCGACGGTATAGATAGCGACGTGGAGCTCGTCAAACTTACGCTGATATTCGATCCATCGGCCAATCAGCGTGAGGTTCCGTTACTTCCAGGCTCAACCATTGAACCGGTTGGCACCGATTTCATGGATGTATCAGATGCGGCGTTCTGCTTCAAAGGAACCCCGGACCTTCTTCGTAGCTTTATCGCCGACTTCAATACCTCAACCGAATTTACGTTACCCGCGACCAAACGAGGTTGCACAGCGTCACTGGCAGGTAAACGGGCCAACCGGGAAATGCTCTATCACCTGATGTCAGACGCAGCCGTGTTTTTTTCGTCCTTCTGGCGCCGTGCCACGGTCGAGAAAGAGATCCCTCTGCGTACTGACGCAGTGCGTAACGCCTCTAGCGATCTGGGCCATGCCTTCCAGTTTTTCATCGCCCACCCACTGGATGTCATTGCAACACAGCCGCCTGAAACATTCAGCGGGATGCGTATGCTGGCGTCCACAGCCATCGTCAGCAATCTGTCGAGGGATTCGTCACTGACTTATTCGTTTTCGGTCGATCAGTCCACCCTCCAGCCCGATGGTTGGCCGGTCGAGTGGCCCGCGGATTCCGAGAAACTGAAAATCCCGCTTATTTATGGCGTATTGCTTTATGACAGGGGGATCATGACCACCACGCTGGTTGGCGGAGCGCTCAAAGCACTGACCATCGGCTGGGGAGAGGTGCTTCCCGCAAGCCCGCAAATAGCGCCAAGTATCGACAGCCTGACGTCCCCGTCTGCGGGTGACAGCCCCTCCTTGGGCAAAGCGCAATTCATTGACTTCAGTGGTTCAAGCATCAAGTGCAGTGACGGACAAAATCCTGACACGCAACGGACGCCTGTGCGCATGAACACCACCTTCGCCCGGCAACTCATCAACCTGGCCGAAAGCGGCATGGAACCCCTGCTGAGATGGGAGACCCAGACCCGGCGCACAGAACCGCCCATCCCCGATGGCCTCGGCGCGCAAGCCATGGATTTTTCCGGGGGCTACTACCTGTATTTCCTTGAACTGTTTCTGTACTTGCCATGGCTGGTGGCCTACCGCTTGAACGAAGAGCAGCAGTACGACGAGGCGAAACAGTGGCTGTCGTATCTGTTTGACCCGACACGACAAAGCGCCGACCCGGGGCACGCGGGTTACTGGCAGGCCGTGCCACTGGAGGAGCCCGTGTGGCCCGGCCCGGCCGATCCCAGCCAGGCCATTCTGTTCCCGGACGATCCACATCAGATTGCCCTGAGTTTTCCAGTGCACTTTCGCAAGGCGCTGTGGAAACTCTTTATCGAGATTGAAAGCCGACAGGCCGATCTGGCGTACGCAGAGCTGACGCCGGACGGGCTGGCTGAAGCCAAGTTGCGCTACGTTCACATCATGGATTTGCTGGGGCCACGCCCGGATGTTCGTCAGATCGACGACTGGTTGCCGCTCGCGCTCGACGCCTTGAGCTCGTCGAAAAATGCACAACTGCGTGAATTCGAACAACGCCTGATCGCCGCGCAACAGCAGCTTCAGCAACAACCACCGCTGCGTATCGGCAAAGCTCCGGTTTCGGAGGCGGCACCCTTGCTGTGCCTGCGACCTAACGGTGATGACCCGTTACTGGCAAGCGTTGACGTTGAGTATTTCCGTCGCCCCTTCAACCCCGAACTGATCATGCACTGGGAGCGCGCCGAAAGCCGCTTGCACAACCTGCGGCACAACCTCGACATGGCAGGCGCAGCCCTGAACCTGCCGTTGTTCGCGGCACCACTGGATCCGCGCGCCCTGCTCGCTGCCTGGGGCCAGGGCCTGTCCGGGGCGGCGCTGAGTCGGTTGTTGAGTCCGCAGATTCCCCATTACCGCTTCAGTTTCATGTTCGCCCTGGCGCAGAACGCGGTGGACAGCGTGATCCAGTTCGGCTCGACGCTGTTGTCGCTGATCGAGCGCAAGGAGCAGGCGCAATACCTTGAACTGCAGCAGCAACAGGCGTGGAATCTGGCGAAGGTGGCGGTGGATGTGCAAGCGCAAATGATGAAGATCGACGAGAAGAACAAAGAGGTGTTGCTGGCCAGCCGGAACATTGTCCGGGGCCGTATAAACTACTACCAAACCTTGATTGACGAGGGAGCCACTGCTAGCGAAATTTTGACAACGACTTTGGGACTTCAAGCCAGTTTATCGGAGTCAATTGCTCAAGCAAGCTGGGCAACCGGTGAGAGTCTGAAGTCGGCACCAAACCTTTTCGGCGCATTTGTAGTCGTAGGTGCATTGGGGGGAGCCGCCGGTTTCATTACAGGCGGGCAACGACCTGAAGGCGCGCCTAATTCGGTTGCCACAGTCGGTTTCGCAGCCGGCGCCCTGGGACGTGCAACCAGTCAGATATTAGAACGGGTCGAGTTTTTTCGTCGCCGCAACCAGGAATGGACCCAAGCCCTCGACCAATCAAAACTCGAAGCCGAACAAATCCAGGCCCAACTCGCCGTCTACGAAGAACAACACAAAGCCACTCAACTGCAACTGCGCCAGGCGCAAACCGCGCTCAACCAGGCGAAGGCCACCCATGACTTCCTGCTGAGCAGCAACCGCTTCAGCCGCTCGCAGACCTACGACTGGCTCAACAGCAAATTCGCGAGTTTCTACCACACCGCCTACACCACCGCGCAATCCCTGTGTCAGGCCGCCGAAGCCTGCTGGCAATACGAGATGGGCGACTTCACCCGGACCTTCATCCGCCCCGGCGCGTGGAATGCCAGCTACCGCGGCCTCGGTGCCGGCGAAGAACTGAAAATGAGTCTGCAACAGATGCACAGCCAGTATCTGCAGAACAACCGGCGTGATCTGGAAATCAGAAAAACCGTGTCCCTGAAGGAACTGAAGGACAAGGACGCGGGGCCAACCCTCAATAAACCGTGGGCGGAAATCAAAAAATCACTGGTCGAAAACGGCAGCTGCGAATTCGAACTGACCCAAGCCATGTTCGAAGACGATTACGCCGGTGAAAATCACTACCTGCGCCGAATCAAGACCATCAGCGTGACTCTGCCGGCCTGCCTTGGCCCCTATCAAGACATTCGTGCCGTACTGCGACAAACCTATAGCAAGGTGGAAATGGCCGCCACGGCGGGTAACGCCAAGGAAAACCTGCGCGCCAGTCAGCAGATTGCGCTCTCCACCTCGCTGGAAGACAACGGCATGTTCCAGCTCAACTTTCAGGATGAACGTTACCTGCCCTTCGAGTACACCGGCGCCATATCACGCTGGAGTCTGATTTTCCCCAACCACGAAGCTCAGGAGGCCATGCTTCAATCCCTCAACGACATCATCGTACACGTGAGCTACACGGCCCGACGCGAAGGCGGTTCGCTATGAACGAACAACAATCGCCGCAGCAACAGTCGACGATGCAGATCAACACCCCCGCGCTGCCGAAAATGGGCGGCGCCATCCAAAGCATCGGCAAGGGCTGGGGCGGCATCGGCACCAAAGGAACGGCGTCGCTGGCAGTGCCCCTGCCGATTTCCCCCGGGCGCGGCTTTGCCCCGTCTGTGGCGTTGAATTACAGCAACGACACCGGCAACAGCCCGTGCGGGATCGGCTGGCAGTTCACCGTCAATGCCATCACCCTGCGCACCGTCAAAGGTGTGCCGACCTACGACGGCACCGACCAGGTCGTCGGTCCAAGTGGCGATGTCTGGATGCCCGAGCGCAATGACAACGGTGAGCTGGTCTCTCGCAGCGCGTCCTTTTACAACAAAGCGCCCTTGGGCAGTGAATACCAGGTGGTGCGCCACTGGCCTCGGGTCGAGGGCGATTTTGCCCTGATCGAACATTGGTCAAACAGTACGGACAAGCCGGGTTTCTGGCTGATCCACGGTGCCGACGGCAGCCTGCACGTGTACGGCACCAGCAACGAATCGCGTCGCGCCGACCCAGCTGACCCGCAACGCGTCGGCGTATGGATGATCGACGAAAGTCTCAACACTCGGGGCGAGCACATTGTCTACCAGTACAAGCCCGATACAGGCGCGCCCGTTGCGCCGCAGTTTCGCGACTACAGTGCCCAGCGTTACCTCGAACGCATCTGCTACGGCAACGAAGAGGCCCATCCACACCTGTACACGTGGGTTCCGGGCAGTTGGAAAAACCAGCTGTGGCATTTTCAACTGGTGTTCGATTATGGCGAGCGCAGCACTGATCTGACCCAGGTGCCAACCTTCGCGGAACAACAGCCGTGGCCCGAACGCAGCGACCCGTTCTGGATCTACGCCTACGGTTTCGAACTGGGTACCCGGCGCCTGTGTCGGCAGGTGTTGATGTTTCATCATTTCCCCAAGGAACTGGGAGATGACCCCGTACTGGTCCAGCGTCTGCTGCTGGAACACCGAACCAGCCCATTAGGCTACAACCAACTGACGGCCGCACACTCGCAGGCCTACGACGGCCTGGGCCAGACGGAAAACCGGCCGCCAATGGAGTTCAGTTACAACGCCTTTGAACTGGATGCAAAACCTCAGGGCTGGGTACGTTTTCCCGACATGCCCGGCCTCAACGACGGCCAGCGCTATCAATTCGTGGACCTGTACGGTGAAGGCATGGCAGGTGTGCTGTGTCGGTATGACCAGGCCTGGTATTACCGCGAGCCATTACGTGCGGCGGCCGGCGGTGACGACGTCAGCTACAGCGACTGGAAACGTCTTGACCACCAGCCAATGGCCGACAGTAGCAAGCCGGTTCATCAGTCCCTCACCGACCTGACCGGCGATGGCAGGCTCGACTGGGTGGTCGCCACCCCGGGCCTGTGTGGCTTCTTTACCCTCGACCCGGATCGCAGCTGGTCGGGCTTCGTCCCCTTCGATGCGTTCCCCGGCGAATTTTTTCACCCGATGGCGAAGATGACCGATCTGGTGGGGGATGGACTGAGCGATCTGGCGCTGATCGGCACTCGTAGCGTGCGGCTTTACGCCAACCAGCGCACGGCGGGATTTGCCGACGGCATCGACGTCCCCCACGCGTATAAAACCGCCGAGGGGGATGACGATGAACTGCCTGTGCTGAGCAATACCTCGGCGGAACTGGTGGCCTTCGCTGATGTGCTCGGCAGCGGCCAGCAACATCTGGTGCGTATCCGTCATAACGAAGTCAAATGCTGGCCGAATCTGGGGCGTGGACGTTTCGGCAAAGGCTTTGTGCTGTGCGCCTTGCCCTTTGCCTACCGCCAGTTCAATGCCGCGCAGGTTTTGCTGGCCGACCTTGACGGCTCGGGGGCCGTGGATCTGATTTATCTGCAGCCCGATAACCTGCTGGTGTTCATGAACCACTGCGGCAAGGGTTATGAGCAGAGTCCAATCATCCTGCTGTGGCCGGAAGGCGTGCATTACGATCCCCTTTGCCAGGTCAGCACCGCCGACCTGCAAGGGCTGGGGTGCTCCAGCCTGATCCTCACCGTGCCACACATGACGCCACGGCACTGGCGCTATGACTTCGTCAAGGCCAAGCCCTACCTGATGAACCGCACCTGCAACAACATGGGCGCCGTGAGCAGCGTGACCTACCGCAGTTCCGCACAGGAATGGCTGGACGAGAAACACGAGCAGCACGCCGCCGGTATCGAAAACCCGGTGTGCAAGCTGCCACTGGCCCTGCATCTGGTAAGCCGGCAGACCCAGTGCGATGAGATCACTGGCAACACGCTGACGCAGACCTTCAGCTATCGCGGTGGTTATTACGATCGCTTCGAGCGCGAATTTCGCGGTTTTCGCCTGCTCCTGCAAAGCGATACCGAAGCGTCGGCGGCCGAGCGCGCGCGTGCCGGTTTTACCGCGCCAATCCTGAGCAAAACCTGGTTCCACACTGGCGAGTTCATCGATCCGCCAAGAGACGGTTATTACAACCGCGACAAGGACGCCGTAGACCTGCGACCCACGCTGCTGCAGAACTATCACTTCAACGACCGCGCGACGCAGCCGCTCAGTACATTCGACGAAGACACCGCCCGAGAAATAGCCCGCGCCCTGAGCGGGACCACGCTGCGCTCGGAAACCTACGCAGCGGACGACGCCCCCGCGACCGCCGTGCCCTACACCGTTCAGGAAAACCGTTACGCGGTGCGCCGGCTGCGTCCCAAAAGCAGACACCAGCCCTACGCGGTGCTTCAAATCCTGGATCTGGAGTCGATCAGCTACCAGTACGAGGCCGCTGTCGCCGACGATCCGTTGTGCCAGCACCACCTCAACCTTGAGTGGGACGAATACGGTACGAGTCTGCACGGGTTTACCGTTCACTACGCACGACGCCGAACCGTTGATGAACCGCCGCCGTTCAGTGATGAGCACCATCAGCAATGGTGGAAGGATGCTCATGACCCTGCACAACAGCAGTGGTATCTGACGCAAACCCGGGCGCAGCCCATTCACCTCACGAATGAAGATGTCTGGCGCCTTGGGCTGCCGTTTCAGCAGCGCAGCAATGCCCTGGTGCTGGAAAAAACTGAACTGACCGCTGCCCAGATCCATCACGACCACTTTCTGCAAATGAGCGAGGACGACGGGCCGTGGGCAAAACAGGCGGTGTTGTCCGGCTTGTCCATGCAGCGCTACATCAACCCCGAGAACGGTCAGACCCTCGCACCCGGCGAAGCGACCTTCCAAGGTTTACCTGCCTATGTGGAAACGGCAGAACTGGATGCCATCGCCCTCGCCGCCTACGACAAACTCAGAAACGAGCAGGGCGACATGCCCTTCAACCTCAAGGAAAAACTGCAGTCGCCCGAAGTCGGTTACCACATCATGGAGCTGTTTTTGCCCGAGGCTGAAAAGGCGCCGCTGGCAGATCCCGAAGACGCGAAAAACTACCTGTGGTCGGTGCACCGGGGCTTCCCCACGTACCACAAGCTGGACGGTTTCTATAACGTGCAGAAATACCGCGAGACGCAAAGCCACGGTGAAACCCTCATCACCTACGACGCCTACTGGTGCCTGACCACTGCGGTGACCTTGCCCGACGGTTGCACCACCCGCAGCCTCAATGTCGATTACCGTACCTTTCTGCCAGCGGCCATCGAAGACGCCAACCGCAATATCCAGGAGTCACGTTGCAACGCGTTCGGTGAACCTCTGGTGAGCAGCTTTCACGGCACAGAAATGGGACAACCGGTAGGTTTCGACCCACTGGAGACCTATGTTCCGCCTCCAGACCGCGACCCGGCCATCGCCATCGCCGATCCGAAAAAAGCCATCGGAAACTTCGCCAACGTCAGCTTCTGGGACACTTTCAGCTGGATGGGTCGTATCAGCCGCACGTCCCCACCCTCCCCTGACTGGCTGGACTGGGCCAAGGGCGAAGGCTTCCTCCTGCCCAGCGGGCATATTTGCGATCGCGCTCGGCAGCATGTGACGGGCCTGGAAAATCCCGACGCAAACGAAACCGAATTGAAGAAGCAAATCGATGCTTCACAACGTGAGCCGGTGTACTCCGTCGCAATGTTGGCTGACCGCTATCCCGGCGACCCCGAAATGCAAGTACGGGTCAGTATCGCGTGTCTGGATGGCTTCGGCCGCACCTTGCAGACCAAACAGGAAGTCGAGCCGGGCAAATCCTGGCAGGTCGATGAAAACGGCGAGTTGCGCCTCGACACCGAAGGTCATCCGCTGGAAGCCGACGTGCCCCGACGCTGGCGCGTCAGTGAACCGGTGGAGTACAACAACAAAGGCGAAAAAGTGCGGATCTACCGGCCCTACTTCGCCGATCAACCGCGCTACATCAACGACCGCTCGATGCGCCAGCACGCCTTCCACGACCAGCAGTTCTACGACGCGGCGGGTCGCCCGACCGAAACCGTGCTGGCCAAGAAAATGCCGCAAGGCCCCTCGGCGGAACCGAAGCCCTTGCGCCGGGAAATCTGGTACTGGATCTGGTGCAACGTGGCGTTCGATGAGAACGACCTGTTCGAACCACCACCGCAACAACGGCGGCGGAACTGGTGGACATGAATCTGCACATCCATATCCATACACCGCAACTGACCGCCATCGACAGCCGTGGTTTAGCGGTACGCCAAATTGACTATTGGCGAGTGGATGAACGAGAGCCAGAGGCACGAGTCACGGCTGCGCAGCATGAGGTGGCCGGACGCTGGGTGGCGCAGCGCGACCCTCGTTTGTTCGCCGACGCTTCTGCGCCCGCCAACCTCATCACCACCAACTCTTTGTCAGGCCAGGTGCTGAGCACCGTTGGTGTCGATGCCGGGTGGCGAGTCAGCTTGTTCGGCGGAGCAAGTCAGCCTCTGCACGGTTGGGACGGACGGGGTAGCCAACGCAAAATCGAGTACGACGAACAATTACGGCCACTGGCAGTATTCGAACACGCCAGCGACGGCGAGCCTTTGTGTACGGAGCGTTATGGTTATGGCGACAGCGATCCGACGTTCGCCACGCGTAACCAGTGCGGGCAACTCATCCGCCACGATGATCCGGCCGGCACGCAGTTGTTCGAACAGTTCGGATTGAGCGGTAATGTCATGCAGCAGACCCGGCACTTTCTGCGCGCATTGAGCTCCCCCGACTGGCCCGAACCGCCGACCGACCGCGACGCGTTGCTCGAAACCGGCGCTGGGACCACGAGCCGTTCGGTTTTCAATACCTTGGGCGAAACCATCGAACAGACTGACGCCAAAGGACACCGCCAGTTCTTCGCACAGAACCTCGCTGGGCAGTTGCGCGAAGTACGCCTGCAACTGGATAAACAAGCCAAGCCGAAAACGCTGGTCAGCGCCATGCAGTACAACGCCCAAGGCCAGACTGGGCAGGAAACCGCCGGCAATGGTGTGATCACTACGCTGCAATACGATTCAGAAGACGGCCGCTTGACCCGGCTGCAAGCCAGACACGGCAATGACAGCCTGCAAGACCTGCGCTACGCCTATGACCCGGTGGGCAATGTGCTCAGCATCGAAGACGCCGCGCTGCCGATCCGTTACTTCGCCAACCAGCGTATCGAGCCGATCAACCGTTATGGGTATGACAGTCTTTATCAACTGATCGAGGCAACCGGGTGGGAGGCTGGCGGCGCCAATCAAGGCCCGCTGTTTTCACCGTTCGACGATCCGGCCGCCGTCGCGCAGTACACTCAGACCTACCGCTATGACCGCGGCGGCAACCTGTTGGAGTTGACCCACAACGGCGCGCAAAAACACGGCCATCGCCTGCTCGCCGCCGCCCAAAGCAACCGCTGTCTACCGGTATTGGATGGCGTGGAACCGGACGAAGAAGACTTTCGTAACGGCTTCGACGCCAACGGCAATCTGCTCGCCCTGCAACCGGGGCAGTCTTTGCATTGGGATCTGCGCAACCAGTTGCACGAAGTCCGGCCGGTTGCGCGGGACGGTGCGGCTGACGATAACGAACACTATGTTTACGGCGCCGACGGCATGCGCCTGCGCAAAGTCCGGCAAACGCAAACCAATGCCCGGACGCTGATCGCCGAAACCCGTTATCTGCCCAACCTGCAAATCCGCACCCACAGCGGCACGGGCGAAACGTTGCAGATCATCAGCGTTCAGGCCGGGCGCAGCAGCGTGCAGGTGTTGCGCTGGGAATCCGAACCGCCGAAAGGCATCGCCAACGATCAACTGCGTTACAGCCTCAACGACCATTTGGGATCCTGCACGCTGGAACTCGACAGCGCGGGCCAGGTAATCAGTCACGAGCGTTATCACCCGTTCGGCAGCACCGCGTGGTTTGCCGGGCGCGAAGAGATCGAGGCGAGTTATAAAACCCTGCGCTATTCGGGCAAAGAGCGGGATGCGACGGGGCTTTATTACTATGGGTTCAGGTATTACGTGGCGGGGTTGCAGCGCTGGGTTAATCCTGATCCAGCAGGGGATGTTGATGGCTTGAACCTTTATCGGTTTGTCCGCAATAACCCGATCCTGTGGGTAGATGCCGAAGGCTTGGCGCCGGTGACGCTTTTATATGGGTTTGAACATGTCAGGTCACGTGTCCTGAATGGCCTTGCCACAGCGTCGCCACAGCAAAGCTTCGTTCGTATCGATCAAATCAATGACGCTCTCCAAATCAATATTGAAAACGCTTCCTCAGACTTTGAAGGGGTCAATGAAATGATCCGCGAAGGTATTGAAGTAGAGGACGACAACGTCGATTACTTTATGCAGGCCACCCCCAGTTACCAAGGGACGCCTGCTGAGGCCCGCAACTTGCTGCAAGGCTGGTCAGATTATTTAAAAAGTCACTCCGCGGCATTTGATATCACCCGAAAAATCCAGAGTTATGAAAAAACATCGACCAAAGAGGTCGAGCAATTCTGGAAAAAAAACCTGCGCGAGCCGCTGTCCGAGCACGAGGTCCAGAATGCTACGTTGGCATTACAAGACAGTAGTGAGGCGTTGTTTTCCCTGCGAACTGCAAGTTCGATAAAAGCGGGAGATGCCGTGATCAATTGGCAGTTCCGTCAATTTTCAAAACTGGCATTGGACTGGATGGCAGGCACCTCCGAAACAGGGGACGACTCGGGCGTGGTGTTTTTGGATGTCATTGCCCGATCCCCCGATTTCGTGTTCAAGGAGTTTGCACAAGAAACCTTTACGGCCAAACCTTACAAGGAGGCTGGGGCGGTTTATGGAAAATCCTATAACCCGATTACGCATTCTGAGCGCCGGCATCTACAGACTCAAATGGCCAAGCACGGCTCAAGCTATGCCAAAAGAGTGCAAATGATCGGTCTTGATCAGGCCAGACACTTGTCGAACGCATAGCCGGCTACGAGCCAGAACACCTCTGCCGCAGGATTCCCATTACATGACGAAATTGTAATTCCCCCATCACCCTGGCGTTATCCGCAGCTTGCAACGATGTGACCCGGCGACCAATGCCGGCGGGCCCTTGCCTGTCGCACAACAAAACCCACGCCGAAGCACGTTCCCGTTCTGCCGAACCCAAGGAGTGTTTGATGGTTAACAATTCAAAAATGTCGATGGCCGCTTTAGCGGTGGTGGTCGGCGCCGGGCCGTCCACGGTGTTTGCTGAAGACAAGCCTGAAGGCTTTGTCGAAGGCAGCAGCCTGACAGTGCTCAACCGCAACCTCTACTTCAATCGTGATCATCGCAACGGCCAGTCCAGCCCGACCGACAACGGTTATTCCGAAGCCTGGGCGCATGCCGTGATCAGCAAGTTCGAATCCGGTTTCACCCAAGCCACCGTCGGGGTCGGTGTTGATGCGTTTGCGATGATCGGGCTGAAACTCGATACCGGTGACGGCCGTAATGGCGGGCGCAGTTCGTTTGATGTGTTGCCGGTCAACAGTGATGGCGAGGCGCGGGACGAATACACCAAGGTCGGTGGCGCGGCGAAAATCCGGGCGTTCGATACAGTGGTCAAGGTCGGTGATGTGTTCCCGGCCAACCCGATGGTGGCGGCCGGTGACTCGCGCCTGCTGCCGGAAAGTTTTCGCGGGGTGACGGCGACCAACACCAGCCTCGAAGGTTTGTCAGTGCAGGGCGGGCGGTTGCACGCGATGAGCCAACCGGTGTCCAGCGACATGCGTGAGAACTTCGCCACGTTTTACGCCGGTCCAGTCAACTCACCGTGGATCGCTTATGGCGGCGGCGATTACGTGCTGAACAAGAATCTCACTTTCAGCCTGTATTCCAGCCGTCTCAAGGATGCGTGGAATCAGTATTACGCCGGCACCGCATGGACCTATCCGCTGTCGGATGACCTGTCGCTGTTCGGTGGCCTGAACTATTACAAGGCCGTCGATGAGGGTAAACAACTGCTCGGCGAGTTCGACAACAACATCTGGAGCGGCCGCGTTGGCGTCAAGCTGGGTGCCCACTCCGTTGCCCTCTCCCACCAGCGCAACAACGGCAATGACGACTTCGATTACCTGCGCCAGTCCGACTCGATCTTCCTCGACAACTCGATCCAGTACAGCGATTTCAACTCGCCGAAAGAACGTTCATGGATGGTGCGTTATGACCTCGACATGAGCACTTATGGCGTACCCGGTTTGTCGTTCATGACCCGTTACGCGCGCGGCACCGACGCCGATTATTCCAACGCCAACGCCGTATACATGCGCCGCGATGCCGAGGGTAATCCGCTGACCGATCAGAAGCGTTGGGAACGCGATGTGGAAGTCAAATACGTGGTGCAGAGCGGTTCGATGAAAGACCTCTCGCTGCGCCTGCGCCAAGCCACCACTCGCGCCACGGCGTTCGAGTCGGACCTGGAGGAAGTGCGAGTGATTGTCGAGTACCCCCTGGCCATTCTCTGACCGGACGGTCGATACAAATTCACCTTTAGAAGCTCCTTGCTCCTTTGGTAAGAGGTGAATCTTTTGGCGTCCTTCGGGGCGCCTTTTTTTGCTCTGCACAAAGCCATCGTTGGCTTGACCGCAGCGCCGGCCACCTGCCATCTTCGCCTGCGCTGAACAACAAGAATAACGAGGGACCGATGAGTAGCCGCAAGAATCTGGAAATCGAGTACCTGCGAGGCGCGGCCGTCGGCCTGACCTTTTTCAGCCATGTCACCATGATGCTGCCGTTCCATACCGACACGCTGCTGAGGATGTTCTCGATTTTCATGCCGTGGACCGGGGTAGACCTGTTCTTCTGCATTTCCGGTTTCGTGGTGAGCAAGGCTTATCTGGACTACTTCGACAAGCACCGCGCGCAGGGTCAGTTTGGTCTGGCCGCCGCGTGTTTCTGGTTGCGGCGCGCCTACCGTCTCTTGCCCACAGCCTGGCTGTGGATGCTTATACCGCTGTGCTTCTCTCTCGTTTTCAACCAGTCGAACGCCTTCGGTTCGTGGTTCGACAACCTGCGCAGCTTCACCGCTGTTGCCACCTTCAGCGCTAACCTGGCACATGGTTACGGCTCACTATTGGCTTCCAGCCCGCACTACTGGAGTCTGGCGCTTGAGGAGCAGTTCTACTTCGTCTTGCCGTTTTTTCTGTTGTTTATCACGGCGCCGCGCTGGCGGGTCATTGCCCTGTTCGCGCTGATTGCCTTGCAGTTCGGTGTGGACCGCAACCCGTTCGGCACCCCGGCCAGCATCATGCTCACCAACTTCCGCCTCGACGCCATGCTCTGGGGAATTCTCCTGTGCCTGTTCACGCGTAGCCGCCTCTATCAGCAGATAGAACCGCTCGGGTTGGCTCAGGGGCCATTCAAGCCGCTGCTGTGCACGCTGTTTCTGCTTTACATGCTCGGCGCCGTGGCCATTCAACTGATTGCCCTACCGATTGCCGTGGGCATGGTCGCGATCGTCGCGGTCGTGATTGTCTGGCTGGCGAGTTATCAGAAAGGCTACATCTATTGCCCGCTGTTCATGCGCGGCTTCATGCAATGGCTCGGCTCGCGGTCGTATGGCCTGTACGTGATCCACGTGTTTACCAATCACCTGAGCACCGAAATCTGGACCCGTGTGGCGGCGAGTCAGGGCGTGCCGCTGGATGGGCGTTTTACCCTTGAGCTGATCGTCACGTCGCTGGTTGTGCTGGTGATCTTGAGTGAACTCAATTACCGCTTTATCGAAACGCCGCTGCGTCTGCGCGGCGCAGAGATTGCCCGACGCAAACTGAACCATGAGTCCGCGTCAGTGCCGGCCGTTGCGGTTGATGCAAATTCACCTTTAGAAGCGCCTTGCTCCTTTGGTAAGAGATGAATCTATTGGCGTCCTTCGGGCGCCTTTTTTTGCTCGGCGTTGTGCAGTGGTTATGTTTTCCAGGTTCAGGCCCGGCCCTCACCCTAGCCCTCTCCCAGAGGTAGAGGGGACTGACCGAGTTGGTTGTTGAAGATACATCGACCTGAAAAACCGAGGCGTACTGTGGTTTTGAATGGCTTTAAGATCTGCTCCCTTTCCCCCTCGCCCCCCTGGGAGAGAGGGGACTGACCGAGTTGGTTGTCGAAGATACATCGACCCGAAAAACCTAGGCGTACTCTGATTTTGAAGGGCTTGAAGATCTGCTCCCTTTCCCCCTCGCCCCCCTCGGGGGAGAGGGCTGGGGTGAGGGGGCAGGATTTTGAGGTCAACGCAAAAACAACGGCTAAAAACTGGCCATTGATAACTACGCCGCAGGCTCGACGTTATCCAGCGCCTTGTTCACCGCGAGTTCACCAAGCATGACGACCTGCGCGATACCCAACAGTGTCTTGCGGTGGGTGCCTTCCAGCATCGCCGCGAAGTCACCGAGCATCACTGTGGCCGACGACAGCGATTCGCTGGCGTTGGCCAGTAATGATTCGGTGTCGGCTTTGGGATTGACCAGGAACATCTGGTTGGGGATGTACGGTGCGGACATGATCGCGGCTGACGGTTTCAGATAGAAATCGAGGGCGCGGTCGGCGGCTTCGTGGAGTTTTCTGGTCTCAACGCAGACGTAGGGGGATGTTGAGGTGGCGTCAGGGGTGACGTCTGTTTCGGGGGGATTGGGTGTTGGCTTTTTCATAATGTTTTACTCAGCTTGAAGGTGGAGCTGGCCCTTTCGGTTCCACGCGAAAGGGTGGCAGCTGTACGCAGGTTGGAACCCGGGCAACTGAGCAAACCCGACAGACTCGAAGTCTCCCGCGCACAGCCGCCATAACGGAGTGCACACATGAAAGTGCGCAAGCATACGTCATGAACAGTGCGTTTTGCTTCAGTTGAGCCGCGGGGTTCCAATCCCGATCGCTGAATTGGCAGCGACCCACACAGGCTAGAGAGCGGACGTCCGACGGACAACCTGAAAACATTGTGGGAAGGTTCCGCACTTCCCACACAACACTTAAACATTACGAATTGAAATACAGAACGTGTAGGAGCTGCCGAAGGCTGCGATCTTTTGATCTTGATCTTTAAAATCAAAAGATCGCAGCCTTCGGCAGCTCCTACACGGGACCGCGTTTTGGCGTGGCGGATTCAGCTACCGCCGTTACGACACACGCCCATGACGTTGTACTTGATGGTGTTGAGCTGCCCCTTGGAGTCCTCATAAGTCATGGCCGTCGGCACCACTTTGCAAGCAGGCTGAGGCTTCACAACGCTCACCACTCTGACCACGTCCAGCTTCATTCCGTATTCGTAATCCTTCACCACCGGCGGAGCTTTGCCCTGGTTAGCGGCGTACTGTTCCATGGCTTTGCCGTTGGCGCTGAGCGCGCGTTCGAAAGTGCGATCACCGCCACCTTCAGCCAGCACATTCACAGACATCGCCATGACAGCGGCGAACGCGATCCACTTGAGTATGTTCATATCCATTTCCTTCCCATCCGGGCGTAAAAAAAGCCCGGCATCGATGCGCGATAACGGGCTTGTTCAGGTGCAGCAGGTTTACAGATCGCGGGTTTTGTCGTCTTTCTTGTCAGTGACAACAACCGGGTTGCCGGCGGCTTTTTCCTTGGCGACGAACAACTCCATGGAGCGGTCGTTGCTGGTCATCATCCGCTCGAAAGTACGGTCACCGCCGCCTTCGGCCAACGCCACGGAAGAGATCGCCAGAGCGGCGGCGAAAGCACTGAGTCGGGCAAGTTTCATCGTTGATTCCTCGTTTAAGTAGCTGACGGGATCAAGGTAACAATCCGAACCTTGCGTGACGGTGGCGGGGAAATTACATATCCGTTATGTGCCGGGCACTCTTTCGAAGCCGGACACAAAACCAACTGTGGGAGCCTGCCTGACTGGCGATGAGCGCGAGCACTCGTTTTTACTGAGCATCCTTTTTCGGCCCGGAACCACGCAATCGATTCTCGACCTGCTGTGCGAGCCAGATCATGGTGACGGTGATTGTCTTGCGGGTGGCGTTGGTGGCGGTGATTCAGTTGGGGGACCGGTTGGCGCGGGGGCTTACAAGCGCTGAGTACGGCGCCAACTTCCTCCATCGGTGGGATCGACCTTTCACTTTGTGCCGCCCGCCGGGGCGGACTTTCCGCTGCATTTCGCCAATTAGAGGTTTGAATCAACGGCAGTTTTCAGCCATTAATCAAGTTGTAAAATAAACTACTGCTCTCCTGCCTCACCCGATAAAGCTGACTCATGCTTTTTGCCGCAAAAACAACACTGTCCGCGTTATTTAAAGCCATTTGCGCTCGCATATGAGGAGCCTCATTAAAAATGGAAATCGAAGTTTCAAGATCCAGCATACCTGGCAGCCCCATATAATTCTCAACGGACGTCATGAAATCACGATGGGATGCCGGATACCTTTCTGAAAATTCCAGAGTTAAACCACCATTCATAATAGCTTCTGAAATCCCTCTAGCCGGGAGTTCGTACTGCATCACTGGATAGTTCAAAATTTCAGGACTTCTAGAGTTCAAATAGAAATTATCCATCGCATTCAGCCCGACAGGTACAACTCTGTTAACCCTGTTCAAATGCATTAATTCGTGCCCCAAAACCATATCAAACTCACCACCCATCCTGGATAAATTAATAGCAATTCGTCCATAAAAATCGTCTGGCCTGACCTCCGCATTTGAGTGCCTCTCAGGTCCCGGCCCTCCGATAAAACCTAAGAATTTCCCTCTTGCTGCCTGCCCGCCATAAGCATTCGTCAGATCTAACCCACGCTTCCAAACTTGTGGAAGTTGATTTTCTATAGCCGTGTATTCAGGGCCGAAATAACTTTGTAAGACATCTGAATATTCTGTACCGCCCTGCGCTGATGCATAAATCGCTTCAGAAAATACCCGCCCCATTTCAGATAACTGTGAGTTTATGATGCCTGATAGATGCATAGGAAACTGATCAAGTCCGCGTGACACGATCTGTTTACCTGATTTGACGAGTGACATTTCAATAAAATCATTTTCGCCCTCATAAAACCACCTCCCATCCAGATCCTTATTAACAACAGGCGCATTCGCAGCAAAGCAAAACAAATTCAATCCATTAACTGCTCCCGCAGGATCAGAACTTATCCAGCGCCGCAACCACGGCGCGTAATATCGATATCCATAATAATAAAGCCCGGTCGCATCCCGCTCTTTCCCCGAGTAACGAATCGTTTTTCTTTTCGCCGCCACTGCACTTTTACCCGCCCAGCACGCCGCACCACCAAACGGGTAATAATGCTCCTGACTCAATATTCCTGCGTCATCGTCCAACTCCAGAACGCTGGAACCCAGATGATCACTCAGGCTGTAACGCAGTTGATCGCTTTCAGCGCCATCTGGCCAATGCAGCATTCGCACCTGATTACGCCCGGCCTCGATACTGATGACATGCCGCTCTTTTCCGTTCGCTTCGCGATGCACCTCAAGACCCGGCAGATAACGCACTTCTGATTTCAGGGTTTGCCCGGATGTCTGGCTGAGGTGGGTTTTACGCAAGCGATGGCCGAGTCGGTCATAGACATAACCTTCGTCGTCATTCGGCTCGTCCTGGCGTCGCACCAACGTCACTCGTCTCAATTGATTGCGCACATCCCAGCTCATGGCCTGTCCGCGCTGCAATTCCAACTGATTGCCAGCGAGATCAAATCCTTGCGAAATCTGCGGTTCTCCCGGCAGAGAGCCATCGTCGCGCTGGGCCAGACTTCGATTGCTGCAAGCAGAGGTGAACATCGAAAAACCCGGCGCACCGCTGTGATGACGGGTGAGCAGATTGCCCGCCGCGTCGTAATCGAATGTCTGGATGTAGTTGCGCCGCTGATTCGGGTCCAGCGGTGTGGGCAGCAGATCCGGTAATGCCGGGCCATGGCTCGGCTGGCTGACTTCCCAGCCTTTGGCTTCGACCAGTTGATACAGGCTGTCATAACGATAGCGGCTGACCGGTTCGATGCGCTGCTGATTGAAGTAAGTCACGGCCTGGGTTTTGTCTTCGAGGCTGACGATATTGCCCACCGGGTCGTAGACGTAGTGCAAATCCTGCAACGGTGTTCGTTCGCCGACGGCTGCGCTGAGCTTCAGCAGCCGACCATCCTCAGGGCTGTACTCTGCGCGGGTCGTGACACGATTACCGGCGGTCTCATGTTCGATCTGCTCGTGCGCGTTGTAACGGATAGCACTGACCAGGCACTTGGGCTGCTTATCCGCGCCGGCCGGGTGAAGCCACATCGCAGAAAGTTTGCCCGCCACGTCGTGATGGAAGGTTTGAGCATTGTTCATGGCGTCGGTCTGCCGCTGGAGTTCACCGGTCGGACAGAAAACGTAGCGGGTGACGTAGGACTGCTCCTCCAGAAACACATCACGGTGTGAAGGGTCGCTGGGCCAGTCGGGCAGATCGAGGTCCGTCAGCATGCGCCGCGATTCGACCAGCTCGGCACCGGCCAGACCATAGTCGTGGATGAGCCGGGTTCCCGCCGGGTCATCATGGCGGAACAGGCGACCGCACTGATTGTGCTGGACGAAAGCATCATCCGCATCGGCATAGCTCAATCGCTCAACCACACGAGGCTGTTCGCCACAGACCCGCTCCGTCACAACAATCGGGCGCTGCAGGTCGTCATAGTCGCGATGGCATTCGCTACCTCGGGCGTCCCAGGAACAACGCAATGAGCCGGCCTGATCCGGCAGACTCAACTGCCAACCGGCGTCGACGCTGTCCGACAGCAATGCCTGCCCGCTCAGTCCGTACGTGGTAGCCAGGTTCGGCTTCGGCGCCGTTCCCCACAATCGCGGATCCCACGATGCCACCTGACGCCCTGCCGCATCAAAGATCTGCCGGGTAATACGCGATTCGATGTCGGTTTGGTCCGGATGCCGATAATAGGCAACGCTGCGAATCGCCAATGCTCGCGGGTCCATGACCGACAAGGTCGGAGTGGCGGTGTCATGGTGAGTCTTCATGGCTACGCGAGTCCTTGGCATCAGTGGACCAAGACTGCACCTGTTTTCCTTCGCCCGATACTGTAAGAACTAACAGGTACGATGGAAAAAAGCTTATCCGCCAATATTCATGAAAACCATTTTTTGAAAAAACCCTGCCTCTGGGGCTTTTGATAGTAGGCAAAGAAGTTGCCGATGGATCTGACTGGCGCGCCCTCCTGAGGTCGCCTGTAGAGCACATCACCCTGCGCGCCAACCACACCAATCCCGGCGGAATATCCGCCATCAAGGTTCACTGACCATCCTCCAGCTCCACTCATACCTTCAAGCCTGGCCATCACTCTGGACCATTCAGGCATTGTATAACCCGTAGCCGTTTCGTTACGTCCGGTGCTGTTGCCCCATGCCAGACGCGTACGCTGCCCGGTTTCTGATCCGCCGGGCAAAGTGATTCCCGAACGAATGTTAGGTGAACCTGCATGACCCAACTTTCCCGGGTGATTGTTCTTGGGGTCAAAGAGAAACCTGGTCTGACCTAACATGCTTTCCGGAAAAGCAGCTTCGCCGCCCTGCGACAGAAGAGGCCCGGCTTCAATCCTCGAGCCGTCTCTCATTCGGACTGTCACAAAATGTCTTCGATAGTCAGAAGGTACAGGCGCATATATCTGCTTTTGACCTCCGATCTTGCTGGGGCCGATCGACGCAAAGGGCGAGACGTACTTGCTAGCCTGATTTTTCAGGTTGAAAAAACCACCATTTACATAGGCTACGACAGCCGCGTTCTGAAGACCTGCTTGCAACTTTATGTTTTCTCCCGACACTGTATTCAGACGAATACCCAGTTCGGTCCCAGCCACTTTGCCTCGCATTGACGGATCAAGAGACAAATAGGCAAGACTCCTGTCACCTTTGACGGAGCGCCCCATATCCATTCCCATGCGGTTGAAAAGCTCATTACCGCCAGTGACGTCGACTGCAATTATTCCCGGGCCAACAGTGCGTACCCATACACCATCTTTTGACGCCACGACTCCAGCGTATGCCCTACGCCATCTGTTCTGCGCATTGCTCCCCTCCAAACCGTCGGAGTCAACAATGCATATCGGGTTGTTGCCGACCATTGCAAACAGGTTAAGCCCATCAAAGGCCGGATCCGGGCTCATCCAACGCTGCAACCAAGGCGCGCAGTACCGAAAACCGTAGTAATAAAGCCCCGTTGCGTCCCGTTCCTTCCCTGAATACCGATTGGTTTTGTATGTCGCCACCTCCCCACTTTTTCCGGCCCAGCATGCTGTACCACCGAAAGGGTAATAGTGTTCCAGTGTCAGAATGCCGGCTTGCGCATCCAGCTCCAACGTAGAGGAACCAACAAGATCACCATAGCTGTACCGAACTTGATCGGCATGAGCACCGTCAGGCCAATGGAGTATCTGTACAGAAGTTCGACCGAGCTCGACATTGATGACCTGATACTCGCCATCACCGGCGCTGTAACGTAATTCAAGACCATCGAGATAGCGAACCTCGCTGCGAAGGGTTCGACCGGAAGCCTGCTTGATGGACACTTTGCGCAAACGATGCCCATGTCGGTCGTAGCGAAAACATTCGCAGTCATCCGTGCTGTTTTCACGCGAAACCAAAGTGACCTGATCCAGCTGATTGCGTACATCCCAAACCATTGTCTGCCCGCGTAACAGCTCCAACTGATTGCCGCAGGTATCGAATCCGTTAACGATATCGCTCTCTTCTGGCAGAGAACCGTCATCACGCTGCCCCAGACTTCGATTGTTGCCAGCAGAGGTAAACATCGAAAAACCCGGGGTGCCACTGTGGTGACGAGTGATCAGATTACCCGCCGCATCGTAATCAAATGTCTGGGTGTAATTGCGTCGTTGATTGGGGTCCAGCGGAGTCGGCAACAGATCCGGCAATGCCGGGCCGTGACTTGGGTTACTGACTTCCCAGCCCTTGGCTTCAATCAGTTGGTACAGGCTGTCGTAGCGATATCGGCTGACCGGTTCGACACGTTGATTGTTGAAGTAACTTACCGCCACGGCTTTGTCTTCCAGACCGACGATGTTGCCCACCGGGTCATAGCTGTAGTTAAGATCCTGCAAGGGTGTTTGTACGCCGGCAGCTGCCACTAGTCTAAGTAACCGGCCGTCTTCACTGCTGTACTCGGCACGGGCAATAACACCGTTACCAGCCGCTTCACTTTCGACCTGGTCCTGAGCGTTGTAACAGATTTCGCTGACCAGGCATTTCGGCGTCTTGCCCCCGCCGGCCAGCAGAAGCCAGGTCGCGCGAGGCTTTCCAGCCACGCCGTAATGCACCGTTTTGATGTTACCCACCGCATCGGTATGACGCTGAAGCTCACCTGTCGGGATGAATGTCTGGCGGGTGACGTACACTTTTTCTTCGAGATACTCTTCCCGGTCGGCGGGTTCGGGTGGCCAGTCGGGCGGCGCAAGCTCAATCAAAAAGCGCCGCGACTCCACCAGCACTGCCCCGCCAAGGCCAAATCCATTGAAGTGCCGGTTGCCGGCAGGATCGTCATGGCGAATCAGTTGGCCACACTGATTGTGCAGCGCGCATTCATCCGTGGCATCCCCATAAACCCGACGCTCAACCACCTGAGATGGCCCACCGTGCGCTTGCTCGATGAGCGCTATCGGCCGTTGGAGCGCATCGTATTGGTGATGGCTCTGGTTGCCCCGCGCATCCCAGCCAGAACACATCGAACCAGCTTCACTCAACAGGCTCAACCGCCAACCGGCGTCAACGCTGTCTGTCAGTACCGATTGTCCGCTCAACGTGTAGCGGGTGGCCAGATTCGGATTCGGCGCAGCGCCCCACAAGCGTGGATCCCACGACGCCACTTGCCGCCCTGCCGCATCAAAGATCTGCCGGGTAATACGCGATTCGATGTAGGTTTGGTCCGGATGCCGATAATAGGCAACGCTGCGAATCGCCAATGCTCGCGGGTCCATGACCGACAAGGTCGGAGTGGCTGTGTCATGGTGTGTATTCATGGTGACGCGAGTCCTTGGCATCATGAACCAAGAATGAACCTGTTTTCCCTGGCCAGATACTGTAAGAACTAACAGGTGCGGCCAGCCATTTGTCGCCATCGTTTCCAGCGCTGCGGCACATTCAGGGTTCAGCGCCCATCCCGATTCTGGCCTTGGCTGCAGGACGCCATCGCTAGCAGACTAGCTTCCACAGGGGCGATCACTTAGTCACTGAGTGCGGTGTCCTCATCCCGGCGATGGGCGAGTTGGTAGAGCGCCGGCAAGATCAGCAGTGTGAGGATCGTGGAAGACAAAATCCCGCCGATCACCACGGTCGCCAGTGGCCGCTGCACCTCCGCACCTGTGCCGGTCGCCAGCGCCATCGGAATAAACCCCAGCGACGCCACCAGCGCTGTCATCAACACCG
The DNA here is from genome assembly GCF_902497745.1 of Pseudomonas fluorescens. GTDB lineage: Bacteria > Pseudomonadota > Gammaproteobacteria > Pseudomonadales > Pseudomonadaceae > Aquipseudomonas > Aquipseudomonas fluorescens_BM. The sequence continues at coordinate 18,805 of NZ_CABVHJ010000006.1, read as the reverse complement.
GCCGCAAACGCGTCAACGCACCCTCGTGGATCGCGTCCGACAGCGACCGCCCCTCCTCGCGCAAATTACGAATAAACGCAATCATCACCAAGCCGTTCAACACCGCCACACCGGACAACGCGATAAACCCGACACCCGCCGAAATCGACAACGGAATATCACGCAACCACAGCGCCATGACCCCACCGGTCAAGGCAAACGGAATTCCGGTAAACACCAGCAAGCCATCCTTGAGATTGTTGAACATCATGAACAACAAGCCGAACACCAGCAGCAGCGCCACCGGCACGACAATCTGCAAGCGCTTGGCCGCCGATTGCAGTTGTTCGAACTGGCCGCCCCAACTGGTCCAGTAACCGGCCGGGACTTGCACATCACGCTCGATCACTTCGCCTGCCTCGCTGACAAACGAGCCGATATCACGCCCGCGCACGTTGGCGCTGACGATCACCAGACGCTTGCCGTTTTCGCGGCTGACCTGATTCGGCCCGAGCACCAGATCGAGGCTGGCGACGTCTTGCAGTGCGATGAAGCCGATCTGATTCGCCGCTGCATTCAGAGGCGCCGGCACCGGAATCAGCAGCGCCGACAGCCCGTCGATGTCCTTGCGCATGGCATCGGACAAACGCACCACCATGTCGAAACGCCGATCCCCTTCATACAACGTCCCGGCCTGACGCCCGCCGACCGCGACCGCGATGGTGTCCTGCACATCACCGACATTCAGCCCATAACGCGCAGCCTTGTCGCGATCAATGTTGATGGTCAGCACCGGCAACCCGGTGGTTTGTTCGACCTTCACTTCAGACGCGCCATTCACTTTCTGCATCGCTGCGGCAATCTTCGCCGCTGTGGAATTGAGCACATCCATGTCATCACCGAACACCTTCACCGCGACATCGCTGCGCACCCCGGAGATCAGTTCGTTGAAGCGCAGTTGAATCGGCTGCGACAGTTCATAGTTGCTGCCCGGCAGCGTCGCGGCGGCGGCTTGCAGTTCCGCCATCAGGGTTTCGCGGGACTTGCCCGGGTCTGGCCACTGATCTTTCGGTTTGAGCATCACGTAACTGTCGGAGATATTCGGCGGCATCGGATCGGACGCGATTTCAGCGGTGCCGGTACGGGCAAAGACGCGCTCGACTTCCGGCACCTTCGCCAGAATCAATGTCTCCAGGCGCTGCTGCATGTCCACCGATTGCGTCAGGCTGGTGCCCGGCACGCGCAGCGCTTGCAGAGCAAAATCGCCTTCGCTGAGGCTGGGCACAAACTCGCTGCCCATACGACTGGTGAGCACACCGCTGAGCACGATCACGCCCAAAGCAGCGCCCACCGCGACAGTACGATGACTCATCACCCAGGCCAGCGCCGGCGCATAAACGCGACGTGCGCCGCGCATCACCGCGCCCTCTTCTTCCTTGACCTTGCCGGTTACGAACAACGCAATCGCCGCCGGTACAAAGGTCACGGAAAGCAGCATCGCGCCAAGCAAAGCGATGACCACCGTGAACGCCATCGGGTGGAACATTTTCCCTTCGACGCCGCTGAGCGCGAAGATCGGCAGGTACACGACCATGATGATCAACTGCCCGAAAATCAGCGGTCGCCGCGCTTCTTTCGCCGCCGCGAACACCTCCTTGAAACGCTCGGCACGGGTCAACAAACGCCCATGATGCTGCTGCGCATGGGCCAAGCGACGCAGGGTGTTTTCAACGATTACCACCGCGCCATCGACGATGATGCCGAAGTCCAGCGCGCCCAAACTCATCAGGTTGGCGCTGACCTTGTTGCTGAACATGCCGGTAAAGGTGAACAGCATCGACAGCGGAATCACCATCGCGGTAATCAGCGCCGCGCGGATATTGCCGAGGAACAGGAATAGAATCGCGATCACCAGAATCGCGCCTTCGATCAGGTTCTTTTTCACCGTGGCGATGGCTTTGTCGACCAGGTGCGTGCGGTCGTACACCGGCACCGCGATCACGCCTTGCGGCAAGGATTTATTGATCTGTTCGAGCTTGCTGGCGACCGCTTGCGAGACCGTACGGCTGTTCTCGCCGATCAACATAAACACGGTGCCGAGCACCACTTCGCGACCGTTTTCCGTGGCCGCGCCGCTGCGCAATTCGCGACCGATTTCCACGCTAGCGACGTTTTTCACTCGAATCGGTGTGCCGTCGACATTGGCCATGACGATGTTGGCGATGTCCTCGGTGCTCGCCACCTGGCCCGGCGCGCGGATCAGCAACTGCTCGCCGCTGCGCTCGATGTAGCCGGCGCCGACATTGGCGTTGTTACGCTCAAGTGCGGTGACCAGATCGGTCAGCGTCAGCTTGTACGCGGCCAGGCGTTTCGGGTCCGGCGCGATCTGATATTCCTTGGCGAAACCGCCGATGGTGTTGATCTCGGCGACACCCGGCACATTGCGCAATTGCGGCTTGATGATCCAGTCCTGAATCACCCGCAAATCGGTCGGTGTGTACGCGCTGCCGTCGTCCTTGAGCGCGCCCTCCTTGGCTTCCACGGTCCACAAAAAGATCTCGCCGAGGCCGGTGGAAATCGGCCCCATCACCGCCTCCGCGCCTTCGGGCAATTGCTCCTTGGCAATCTGCAAGCGCTCGTTGACCAGTTGACGGGCGAAGAACAGGTCGGTGCCGTCCTTGAAGATTACCGTGACCTGCGACAGCCCCGAGCGCGACAGCGAACGGGTCTGTTCAAGTGCCGGCAGACCGGCCATCGCGGTTTCAATCGGGAAGGTGATGCGCTGCTCGGTTTCCAGTGGCGAGAACCCGGCGGCGCCGGTGTTGATCTGTACCTGGACGTTAGTGATGTCGGGCACGGCGTCGATCGGCAGTTTTTGATAACTGGCGATGCCGAGGCCGGCCATGAGCAGAACGGCGAGCAGGACGATGATGCGCTGCTCGATGGCAAACTGGATCAGGCGTTCGAACATGAGGACCTTCCGGGATCAGTGGGAATGCTCGGCCGAGGCTTTGCCCAGCTCCGACTTGAGGACGAAGCTGCCGGCGCTGGCGACTTGTGCGCCCGGTTCCAGGCCTTGAGTGATTTCCACATGGCCGGCGGCACGGCTGCCCAGCTCAACCGCGCGAGCTTCGAAACCGTCGTCGGTTCGCACGAATACCGTGGGCTTGTCCTCGACGGTCTGGATCGCGGTTTCCGGCACGGCGACTTTCGCTTCGCGGCTGTCGGTCGCCACCAGCGCAGTGACGAACAGACCGGGGCGCCATGAGCCTTGCGGGTTTTCCAGCGTTACGCGAACGGTTGCGGTGCGGGTCTGTTCGCCGAGCAAGCTGCCGACGTAAGCCACGCTGCCGACCACTTCCGCGTTCAATTCCGGAGCGCTGACGGTGACCGCTTTGCCGACTTGAACCTTGTTCAGATCCTTCGGTGAAACGCCGAACGTGACCCACACTCGCGACAGATCCGAAAGCGTGAACGCCGCTGTGCTTTCATCGACCACCTCGCCCGGCGTCAGGTGTTTCTCCACCACCACGCCGTCGAACGGTGCGCGCAGTTCGTAGCGATTGCCGCCGGTGGCGACCACGCTGCCGCTGAGTACGCTGATCTTTTGCCGCGCATTGGTCACAGCAATTTCAGCCTCTTGCAGTGCCTGGCGCGCCAGGAGGAAATCCTGCTCGGCGGAGATTTTGTCCTGCCAGAGTTTTTTCTCGCGTTCATAAGTGGTGCGCGCCAACGTCAGGCGACGCTGCGCAGCTGCCTGCTCGCTGCGTTGATCAGAGATCTGCTGACTGGCGATCACCGCCAGCAACTGGCCCTTTTTCACCGTTTGCCCGAGGTTGACCGCCACCGCCTCGACCACGCCCGGGACACGCGGCACGACGTGGGCGGTGCGGTCTTCGTCGAAGCGCACTTCGCCGGGGAATGGCAGGCCGCGGCTGATGTTTTGCGGCTTTGCTTCGGCCAGTTGAATGCCGGCGGCAGTGATTTGCTCGGCACTCAATTCGATGTGCCCTTCTTCGTCATGTTCGCCGTCCGCGGCTGCGCCTTCTTCAGCGTGATCGGCATGTTCGGCAGCCTCATCGGCGTGGGCATCGATGCTTGCATTGCCCGGCCACATCGAACCGATACCAATGCCCAGTGCCAGTGTCGCCACCGCGACCACCATCAGTTTTTTATCCATGGAAACTCCTCTGCGCCGTACCTGCGCGCAGTTGTCTGAAAAGTGAAATTCAAGGGCGGACGCTGAGGTCGCCGAAGATCCGTTCGATGCGTACGCGGGCGTCGGTCGCTTCGCTGACGGCCTGGATGTACTGGCTGCGAGCGCTGATCAATGTGCGTTGCGCATCGAGCACATCAAGGAAGCCGAACTTGCCCATTTCGAACCCGCGCGTGGCGCTGTCGACCGCACTTTGCGCGGCGGGCAGGATGGTCTGGTTGAACGCCTTGACCTCGCCGTTGGCGGTCTGCCATTGCTCGAGGCTGGTCTGGATTTCGGTGCGCAAACGCAGCTCGGTGGCGTTGCGCAGATCCCGCGCCTGATCGGTTCGGCGCGCGGCCGTGAGCACGTTGCCCTGATTGCGGTTGAACAGCGGAATCGGCATCGACAGCCCGACCACGTTGACTCGCTCGCGCTCGGTTTCGCTGTATTGGCTGCCGATGCTCACGGTGAGATCAGGAATTCGCTGGGACTTTTCCAGGCCCAACGATGCTTCACGCTGATCGATCTGCAACTTCGCCAGACGCAGTTCGGCGGTCTCGTTCAGACGCTCGAGCAATCGTGTCGGTGGTGGAACGGCCGGCATGCTTTGCGTGGGTGCCTGCACCTTGGTCGACGTCGGCAACGGCGCACCCATGACTTGCGCCAATTGCTGGTACGCGGTGGCCTGATCACGTTCGGCGCGGCTCAACTCCAGGCGCACTTCGGAAAGTTGCACCTGTGCTCGCGTGCCTTCAACTGGCGACGATTTACCCGCCTCGATTCGCCCCTGCGCCACACGCAAACCGTGCTCGGCCAATTGCAGCGACTGCCGGGACAGCAGCAGGCGCTGCTGCGCGGTTTGCGCGCTGTTGAACGCCTGAATCACATCGGCACGCAAGGCATTGCGCTTGCGCTCCAGTTCAATGGCGGCAGCGTCCTGCGCACGGCTGGCGACGTCGATGCGCGCGCCGCGTTTGCCGCCCAGTTCGATCGGCTGACTGAGCATTACCGTGGTCGTGCGCGAATCGCGGCGAGTGTCCTCGGCCTCCCACGACACTTCGGGATTGGGGATCAGACCGGCCTGTTGGCGGTCGCCCTCGGCGATGCCGATTTCCCATTGCGCAGCGGCCAGTTCCGGGTTGCCGGCGAAGGCACTTTGCAGGGCTTGATCCAGCGTCAGGGGCGCTGCGTTTGCAAGGCTGGTACAGGCCAGCAACAGGATGCCGCTGGCGGTTTTTTTCAGGCGTGATTGCGCCGTCAGTTCTATTAAACCGGGCAATGGAGGACTTCCTTTATTCAAGTATCTCGGATGCCGCCACGGTAGGGTTTTGAACTTATCGACAAGGTGACTGAAACATTACAAATCCGTTATCCACGGTTTGGGGAAGTTGTTTTGTTCTAGGATGCGAAGTGCAAATGGCGTTATCGAAATACATCGAAACAAAAACACGGTAGTTATCTGCTGAATTGCACTTGCCGGAATCAAACTTGCGAGATTCCCGTGGCCCACGCTGCGACCGACTGTCGCAGAACACTGATCTAAAGCGCTTGGGCGTTGACCCTGTAGCCGCTACAACCTTTATTGTCCGCACTCCCCTCACCCCAGCCCTCTCCCGGAGGTAGAGGGAGCTGACCGAGGCGTCTGACACTTTCCATCGACCTGTTAAATCAAGTCGATTATGGATTCCGTAAAGATGTTCCACGTCGGTGCAGTTCTGAAGCATCCCACGTTTAGTCCCCTAACCCTCTGGGAGAGGGTTAGGGTGAGGGGCCTTCTTAATTAAATACCCATTAAATAAAAGTGGTGATAGATCATGCGAATCCTTGTCGTCGAGGACGAGCTTAAAGCTGCCGAATACTTGCATCAGGGTTTGACCGAAAGTGGTTATGTCGTTGACCACGCCGCCACCGGCGCCGATGGTTTGCATCTGGCGCAACAGCAGGCCTATGACCTGATCATTCTCGACGTGAACCTGCCGGAACTCGACGGCTGGGGTGTGCTGGAACAGTTGCGTCGCACCCATTCGACGCGGGTGATGATGCTCACCGCGCGCGGGCGTCTGGCCGACAAGATTCGTGGCCTCGATCTGGGCGCTGACGATTATCTGGTCAAACCGTTCGAGTTTCCCGAACTGCTGGCGCGGGTGCGCACCTTGATGCGTCGCAGCGAAAACATCCCGGTGCCGCAGGTGTTGAAAGTGGCCGATCTGGAACTCGATCCGGGCCGCCATCGCGCGTTTCGCGGGCAACAGCGGATCGACCTGACCACCAAGGAATTCGCCCTGCTGCATCTGCTGATGCGCCAGTCTGGTGAAGTGCTGACGCGCACGCAGATCATCTCGTTGGTATGGGACATGAACTTCGACTGCGACACTAATGTGGTCGAAGTGTCGATCCGCCGTTTGCGGGCGAAGATCGACGACCCGTTCGACAGCAAGTTGATCCACACCCTGCGCGGTGTCGGCTATGTGCTGGAGGCGCGGGAATGAAGCCCTCCAGCCTGTCGATGCGCCTCGGTTTGACGGTGAGTATTCTCGGCGCGCTGCTGGTGGTGTTTCTGGCGATCCTCGCCTATTTCGCTCTGACCCATGAACTGAACGCGCTATCTCGGGACAGCCTGGAAAAGAAGATGGCGCAGGTGGAGCACAGCCTGTTGTTGTACGCCGATGCCAATGAAATCAGTGGCAAGCCGCATATTCTGCTCGATCAGGTGATGGGCCATGACAACCTGACGCTGACGATTTATGACCGCTTGAACCAGCGTTCGCCGTTGCTCAAATCCGGCAGTGGCTTGAGCGATCCACGGGTGGAATTGAAAGCGGTGCGGGCGACCACTGAACAGCTGACTTACTCCGACAGCATCGATGCTGAAGGGGCGAAATTCCTCACGCTTTCCAAGCTGATTCGCCTGAAGGACGGCTCGAGTGTGCCGGTGTTGTTGTCGATGGACAACGCCCATGACCAGGCGCTGCTCAGCGCTTATCTGCGCTCGACGCTGATTGCCTTGCCGTTGCTGCTGGTGTTTATCGGCCTCACCGCGTGGGGCGCGGTGCAGCGTGGGTTGGCACCGCTGCGCGAATTTCGCAAGGTGGCGGCGATGGTCTCGACTCAGGATCTGGAGCATAGGTTGTCGGTGGTGAACATGCCGCAGGAACTGAGTGAACTGGCGCAGGGCATCAACTTCATGCTGCATCGGCTGGATGCCGGGGTGCAGCAGTTGTCGCAGTTTTCTGATGATCTGGCGCATGAGCTGCGCACGCCGATCAACAATCTGATGGGCAAGGCGCAGGTCACGCTGTCGCGCGAGCGCTCGGTTGAGGAATACAAGGATGTGCTGGTGTCTTGTACCGAGGAGCTGGAGCGGGTGGCGCGGATTGTCTCGGACATGTTGTTTCTCGCGCAGGTGAGCCATCCGTCGGCGCTGGCGCCGTTTGAAGCGGTGGCGCTGGAGGTTGAAGTGGCGAAGGTCGCGGAGATGTTTTCGTTGTCGGCACAGGACAAGGATATTCATTTGAATGTCCTTGGCAGTGCGACGGTGATGGGCGATCGGTTGATGATTCAGCGGGCGATTTCGAATTTGCTGTCCAACGCATTGCGCCACTGCCCGAACGGGAAAACCGTGACGTTGCTGATTGAGCAGAGCGCAGCGCAGGCATCCCTGCTGGTCAGCAACCCCGGCGCCGGGATTGAAGCGCAGCACTTGCCGCATCTGTTCGACCGCTTCTACCGCGTCGACAGCAGCCGCTCACGCTCGCAGGGCAGCACCGGATTGGGGCTGGCAATTGTGCGCTCGATCATGAGCCTGCATCAGGGTGTGGCGGAGGTTAAGAGCTTGCCGGGGGCGATGACCGTGTTCAGGCTCGGGTTTCCTGCGGTGACGCCAACGGCCCCTTCGCTTGCAGGCAAGCTCCCACAGTGATTTGCGGGGCACTCAGTTTTTGTGGACACCACTGAAACCTGTAGGCCTTCGACTGCTTGTGATGGCGGTGGGTCCTTCAACATCTGCACTGCCTGATACTCAGCCTTCGCGAGCAAGCTCGCTCCCACAGGGACAGTAGTCATCCACAAAATGTGTGGACGCCGCCAAAACCTGTGGGAGCGAGCTTGCTCGCGAAAGCGTCGGATCAGGTGATATCCATGTTGAATGTCAGACTGGGAATCGGGAGTTTTGTACCATTTCTTACCGATACGCTCTCGTCTCCGCAAAAACTCCGAAAGCTCCTGCCCTAACATCCGTTTCGTCCTACAGCCAGCCTTGAGTGTAGAGTTCTATGGTTAATGTCTTTGCAGATTGAAGAACGATGCGGGGCAAACTATGAGCAGAGATATGTTTTGTGAGTTGGTTGCAGGAATCGAGGCTCTGGCAGTCCAAGGTCGGGCGCAGCGCCTTCTCGCTCACACAGGAAAAACCGGCACACCACGAATTGGCGCTATGAAAGGCACATTGGTGCTGCCTGAAGATTTCGATTCGCCATTGCCTGACGCCATGCTTGATACCTTTGAAGAAACTCAAGCATGAAGCTGGCATTGACCGATGCCCTTTAATAGCTGCTGCAGTAGGCAGGGTGTTTTTGAGTTTTGTGAACACCACTGCAATCTGTGGGAGCTTGCCTGCAAGCGATGGCTGCGGGTCAGTCGATATCTTTTTCGTCTGACACACCGCTATCGCGAGCATGCTCACTCCTACAGGTTTTTGTGTCGTTCACAGATGCGGTGTACGCCGCGAACCTCTGTGGGAGTGAGCCTGCTCGCGATAGCAATCGCAGCGGCACCAAAAAAAACGGCACCTTCCGGTGCCGTTCGCCTTTCACAGTTCCCCTATCACTTACGCGCATCCGCCCACGATTTCAGCAGTTCGTTGTAGCTCACGGTCTCGCCCTTCGGCTTCTCGTTGGCCAGTTTCGGTTTCGGTGCGCCCGGTTGATCAAACCAGTACTGGGCATCGCGCTCCGGGTTCATCTTCGGAGCACAAACGGCCTGAGCCTTGGAGCGTTCCAGGCGCGTCATGATCGCGTCCTGATCCTTGGCCAAGCCATCGAGCGCCTGTTGCGGGGTCTTCTCGCCGCTCGCTGCTTCGGCGATGTGGCTCCACCACAATTGCGCCAGACGCGGGTAGTCCGGCACGTTGGTCCCGGTCGGGGTCCATTGCACGCGGGCCGGGCTGCGGTAGAACTCGACCAGGCCACCGAGCTTCGGCGCCAGATCGGTCATCGCCTGCGAGTTGATGTCCGACTCACGAATCGGCGTCAAACCAACGATGGTTTTCTTCAGCGACACGGTTTTCGAGGTGACGAACTGCGCATACAACCACGCCGCCAGTTTCTGCTTCTCAGGCGTGGATTTCATGAACGTCCACGAACCCACGTCCTGATAGCCGAGCTTCATGCCCTCCTCCCAATACGGCCCGCGCGGCGATGGCGCCATCCGCCATTTCGGCGTGCCGTCGGCGTTGACCACCGGCAGGCCCGGTTTGGTCATGTCTGCAGTGAACGCGGTGTACCAGAAAATCTGCTGCGCAATGTTGCCCTGCGACGGCACCGGCCCCGATTCGGAGAAAGTCATGCCCGCCGCTTCCGGTGGCGCGTACTTCTTCAGCCAGTCGACATACTTGGTGGTGGCGAACACTGCCGCCGGGCCATTGGTGTCGCCGCCTCGGGTCACGCTGGAGCCGACGGGATGGCAATCCTCGACGCGAATCCCCCACTCGTCCACCGGCAAGCCGTTGGGAATGCCCTTGTCACCGCCACCGGCCATGGAGAACCAGGCATCGGTGAAGCGCCAGCCCAGCGACGGGTCTTTCTTGCCGTAATCCATGTGCCCGTAAACGCGTTTGCCGTCGATTTCCTTGACATCTTCGCTGAAGAATTTGGCGATGTCTTCATAGGCTGACCAGTTCACCGGCACGCCCAATTCGTAGCCGTACTTTTCCTTGAACTTGGCTTTCAGATCGGCGCGCTCGAACCAGTCGGCGCGGAACCAGTACAGGTTGGCGAATTGCTGGTCGGGCAATTGATAAATCTTGCCGTCCGGCGCGGTGGTGAACGAGATGCCGATGAAGTCCTTGATATCGAGCGTCGGCGAGGTGAAGTTCTTGCCTTCATTTGCCATCAGGTCGGTGATCGATTCGGTCTTGCCGTAGCGAAAGTGCGTACCGATCAGGTCCGAGTCGTTGACCCAGCCGTCATAGATATTCTTGTCGGACTGCATCACCGTCTGCATTTTCTCGACCACGTCGCCTTCTTGCAGCAGGTCGTGGGTGAGTTTGATCCCGGTGATTTCGCTGAAGGCCTTGGCCAGCACTTTCGACTCGTATTCGTGGGTGGTCAGGGTCTCGGAAACGACCTTGATGTCCATGCCGCGAAACGGCTCGGCCGCCTTGATGAACCACTTCAGTTCTTCGAGTTGCTGCTCGGCCGTCAGGGTCGACGGTTTGAATTCACTGCCGATCCATTTTTTCGCCGCGTCCTCGTAGGCATCGGCCCAGGCGGATGCGCTCAAACCGCTGAGTGCCAGCATGGCTGCCAATGAAATGCTATGTCGCAGCTTATTGTTTTTGTCGAACATAGAGACCTCCTGTTTAAGTTGTGGAGCCGCATTGCCGAACGACTCGACTAGCCCCAACGCATCACAGCCAACAGCCACACCAGGGACAACGCGGACGCGACCCAGATGCTCCAGTCGGTGGCGCCGATCACCAGCAAATGCAGGTAGGCGCTGCCGAGAAGACCGATAAACAAACGATCGCCACGGGTGGTGGCAATCGGCAGAAAACCTCGCCGCAGGATGCTCGGCGAACGCAACTCCCACGTGGTCATGCCGACCAGAATCAGGCCGATGACGATGAAGAATGCTGCGGTAGGCGTGGTCCAGCTCATCCATTCCATCATCAGCTCCTCAGACCCGACCGAGGGCAAAGCCCTTGGCCACGTGGTTGCGAACAAACCAGATCACCAGCATGCCCGGCAAAATGGTCAACACCCCCGCCGCCGCCAGCACGCCCCAATCGATACCCGATGCTGAAACCGTACGCGTCATCACCGCCGCAATCGGCTTGGCGTTTACCGAGGTCAACGTCCGCGCGAGCAGCAGTTCGACCCAGGAAAACATAAAGCAGAAAAACGCCGTGACGCCGATGCCCGAGCCAATCAGCGGGATGAAAATCTTCACGAAGAACTTGGGGAAACTGTAGCCGTCGATGTAAGCGGTTTCGTCGATTTCTTTGGGCACGCCGGACATGAAGCCTTCGAGAATCCACACCGCCAACGGCACGTTAAACAAGCAATGCGCCAACGCCACGGCGATGTGCGTATCGAACAGGCCAATCGACGAATACAGCTGGAAGAACGGCAGCAGAAACACCGCCGGCGGCGCCATGCGGTTGGTCAGCAGCCAGAAAAACAGGTGCTTGTCGCCGAGAAAACGGTAGCGCGAGAACGCATACGCCGCCGGCAACGCCACGCTCAACGAAATCACGGTATTGAGGCTGACGTAATACAGCGAGTTCAGATAACCGGTGTACCAACTCGGATCCGTGAAGATCACCTTGTAGTTCGCCAGCGTGAAGTCCTGTGGGAAAAGTGTCAGGCCACCGAGGATTTCGGTGTTGCTCTTGAACGACATGTTCAGCAGCCAGTAGATCGGCACCAGCAGGAACAGGATGTACACCAGCAACGGAATAATCTTTCTCTTGCTCATGGCCGGGCCTCAGCGGTTGGCGTCGGAGTGCGTCATGGCGGTGTAGAACAGCCAGGACACCAACAGGATGATCAGGAAGTACACCAGCGAAAACGCCGCTGCCGGACCGAGGTCGAATTGCCCTACGGCCATCTGGGTCAACGTCTGACTCAAGAAGGTCGTGGCGTTACCCGGCCCGCCGCCGGTAAGCACGAACGGCTCGGTGTAAATCATGAAACTGTCCATGAAGCGCAACATCACCGCGATCAGCAGCACGCTCTTCAGCTTGGGCAACTGAATGTGCCTGAACACCGCCCAGGCCGAGGCGCGATCAATGCGCGCGGCCTGGTAATACACGTCGGGAATTGCGCGCAATCCGGAGAAACACAGCAGCGCCACCAATGAAGTCCAGTGCCAGACGTCCATCACCAGCACCGTCACCCAGGCGTCCATGGTGTTGGCCGCGTAGTTGTAGCTGATGCCCATGGCGTTGAGGCTCGACCCCAGCAAACCAATGTCGGCGCGGCCGAAAATCTGCCAGATCGTACCGACCACGTTCCACGGAATCAGCAGCGGAATCGCCAGAATGATCAGCACCACCGACGACCAGCGACCCTTGGTTGGCATGGTCAGGGCAACGGCAATACCCAGCGGAATTTCAATCAACAACACGCACGCCGAGTAGATGAACTGACGCAGCAACGAGTCGTGCAGACGCGGATCGAGCAGCACTTGTTTGTACCAGTCGGCACCGACGAAGTAGCGGCTGGACTGGTCGAAGATGTCCTGCACCGAATAGTTGACCACGGTCATCATCGGGATCACCGCACTGAACGCCACCAGCAGGAACACCGGCAACACCAGCCACCAGGCCTTGTTGTTCTGCACCTTGTTCATGGCTGCACCTCGTCGTCGGCTTCGAGCAGAAACTCATCGGCATACACCATCAGCCACTGCGCCGGAAAACTGATATACGCCGTGCCTTCTGGCACCGGTTTGTCTTCGGCCAGCCGCACTTTCAGCGGCGCGCCGTCGAGGTCGAGGGTCATGATTTTGTAGGTGCCGAGGTCTTCGACGTGTACGACCCTGGCCTGCATCGCGTCATCAAACGGCTCGTCCCACACGTGAATGAATTCAGGACGGATACCCACCTTCAGATTTTTCCACTGGCCGTGTTCGATATGTCGCTGCATGGCGTCGGACAACGGCAAGTGCGTCGAGGCAAAACCGACGCCACCGGGTTGCGGCTGCACTTCGATCAGGTTCATCCCCGGGCTGCCGATGAAATAGCCGACAAAGGTGTGGCTCGGCCGCTCGAACAATTCCCGTGGCGTGCCGAACTGCACAATCTGGCCGCCGTACATCACCGCGATCTTGTCGGCGAAGGTCGAAGCCTCCAGTTGATCGTGGGTGACGTAGACCATGGTGATGTTGAACTGCTCGTGGATCTGCTTGAGCTTGCGCCGCAGTTTCCACTTCAGGTGCGGGTCGATCACCGTCAGCGGCTCGTCGAAGAGGATCGCCGAGACATCGTCACGGACCAGACCACGGCCCATCGAGACTTTCTGTTTTTCATCGGCGGTAAGGTTGCGCGCCTTTTTGCTCAGGAGGTTTTGCAGGTCGAGAACTTCGGCAATTTCCTGCACCTTGCTGTGCACTTTCGCCTCGGCCATGCCCTGATTGCGCAGGGGGAAAGCCAGGTTGTCGAACACAGTCATGGTGTCGTAGACCACCGGAAACTGGAAAACCTGGGCGATGTTGCGCTTCTCCGGCGTCAGGTCGTTGACCGCTTTGCCGTCGAACAACACATGGCCCTGCGAGGGGCTGAGCAGGCCGGAAATGATGTTGAGCAAGGTCGACTTGCCGCAACCCGACGGCCCGAGCAAAGCGTAAGCACCGCCCTGCTCCCAGACGTGATCCATCTCGCGGATCGCGTAATCCTCCGCGCCGCTGGGGGTTTTGCTGTAGCTGTGGGCGAGGTGCTGCAAACGGATTTCGGCCATCAGGCAACCCTCGCGACACGCCGGCCTGGTGCTTGCACCAGACGGCCCTGCGCATCGAAAACGAACAGTTTGTGGGTCGGGATGTAAATGCGGATTGGCGCATCAACGTCGTATTCGTGAACCCCGGGCAGGTGCAGCACCAGCAGGAAATGCTCGTTGCGCACGTGCAGGAAGGTTTCCGAACCGCTGATCTCGGCGACTTCGACGGTAACCGCCAGTTCGAGGTCGTCATCGTTGCTCGGCACCAGCGAGATGTGGCTGGGGCGCACGCCGAAGCGGAACTCGCCCTCGCCCACCGGGCGCAAATCGACGTTCAACGGGAAGTGCACAAAATTGGCGAAACTGACTTCGTTACCGGCAATGCGTCCGGGCATCAGGTTGATCGGCGGTTCGGAGAACAATTCGGCGGCGAGCACGGTTTGCGGCTGGTGATACACCGAAGTCGACGGGCCGCTCTGAATCACCCGGCCTTCGTGAAGAATCGTCGTGGTGCCGCCGAGTGCCAGCGCTTCGTTGGGTTCGGTGGTGGCGTAGATGGCGATGGTGTGGCGCGCCTTGAACAGCTCGCGCATTTCCTGACGCAGTTCTTCGCGCAGTTTGTAGTCGAGGTTGACCAGCGGCTCATCGAACAGAATCAGCTCGGCGTCTTTGACCAATGCGCGGGCCATGGCGGTGCGCTGCTGTTGGCCGCCGGAGAGTTCCAGCGGATAGCGCTGCAGAAACTTTTCGATGCGCAGCATCTTCGCGGTTTCCTGCACTTTGCTGTGGATGATCTCTTTGGACACACCGGCCTGACGCAACGGCGAGGCGATGTTCTCGAACACGGTCATGGTCGGGTAGTTGATGAACTGCTGATAGACCATCGACACGTTGCGCAGGCGCACCGGGCGCTGGGTGACGTCGACGCCGTTCATCAGGATGCGGCCGCTGTCAGGTTTGTCCAGACCGGCCATTAAACGCATGAGGCTGGTTTTGCCGGACAGGGTGCGGCCGAGCAAAACGTTGAACGAACCGGGTTCGAATTTCAGGCACGCATCGTCGATCCAGGTCTGGCCCTCGACGGTACGGCTGACGTGCTCCAGGGTGAGTGACATGGCTCGGCCTTTTTATTATTGGAGTCAAGCGACCTGTGCACGGGAGCGAGTTTCGTGCCAGAAATGGCAAGTGGTTGATTTGGCGTGAAAAGCGTTGAAAGCGTGGGGATTGAGCGTTCATTGCTGAACACATTTGAACAGTTGGGCGATTGACAATGAACAATAGTGAACAACACTCTATAAGCGCTTTTTCCCCGAACCTGGAGGCGATAGAGATCCCCTGTGGGAGCGAGCTTGCTCGCGAAAGCGGTGTGTCATTCAATGACTTTATTGACTGAACCGACGCTTTCGCGAGCAGGCTCGCTCCCACAGGGGGATTTGTGTTGTATTCAGGTTTTGGGTTCATAACAACAATAAAAATCGCTGCATCAGAGGCCCACTGCCATGGCCGCACCTGCCCCGCCGCTGTCCCACGACGCGATCGTCCAGACTTCCTGGCAACGTTGTCGCGCGTTCGGTCTCGACCACCAGAGCACGCCGGCCTTCGATCAACTGCCCGCCGCCGGCATCGCGCAGCTGCTCGACAGCCATCACTCGCTGGTGCAGACCACGCACCAGGAAGTCCTGCCCTATTACGAAAACATCCTCAGCAACTCCAACTGCCTGATCATGCTCGCTGACAATCAGGGCCAGGTCCTGACCTCGTGGGGAACGCAACGCTTTATCGAGCCGAATCTGGCCCGGGGTTTTCAGGCCGGGGCGAGTTGGATGGAACGCTGCAGCGGCACCAATGCGATCGGCACGGCGCTGGCCTGTGAGCAAGCGGTGCATATCGAACACGATGAACACTTTCTGAAAGCCAACCGCTTCATGACCGGTTCCGCCGCGCCGATTTTCGACGCCGAACGCAAGGTGATTGCGGTGCTTGATGTGTCCAGCGACAGCTACCTGCCGCCCTCGCACACGCTGGGCATGGTCAAGATGATGAGCCAGACCGTGGAGAACCGGCTGATCCTCAACCTGTTCCATGGCCAGCACTTTCAACTGACTTTCAACACCGGGTTGAACAACCTCGACAGTCAGTGGGCCGGATTGCTGATCTTTGATGAGAGCGGTCAGGTGTTGTCGGCCAACCGTCGGGCGGACAATTTGCTCGGTGTGCGTTTATCCCGAGTTAGCGTTGAAAGCCTGTTCAAGGTGTCGCTGTTGGAGCTGATCAATCAGCCGGACGGTTTGCCGTTTGCCTTGCAGACCTCCGGGCGCAACCGTTTTCAGTGCTTGTTGAAGCGGCCGAAACAGGCGTCGGTTCAACCGCGCGTTTTTGCTGCTGAACCCAAAACCGCCGCGCCCACCGCTATCAGCCTCAACACCCTGCACTTCGGCGACAGTCGCGTGGAAAAAGCCGTGCGTCAGGCTGAGCGGTTATTGGAGAAAGATATTCCGCTGCTGATCCACGGTGAAACCGGCGTCGGTAAAGAAGTATTCGTCAAAGCCCTGCATCAGGCTAGTTCGCGCAGCAAACAGGCATTTATCGCCGTCAACTGCGCGGCGATCCCCGCCGAACTGGTCGAGTCAGAGTTATTCGGCTACGAGAAAGGCGCGTTCACTGGCGCCAACCAGAAAGGCAGCATTGGGCTGATTCGCAAAGCAGACAAAGGCACGCTGTTCCTTGATGAAATTGGTGATATGCCGCTGCCGACTCAGGCGCGGTTGTTGCGGGTGTTGCAGGAGCGCTGCGTGCAACCGGTGGGTAGCAGCGAGTTGTTCCCGGTGGACTTGCGGATCATTTCGGCGACCAACCGATCTCTGCGAGAACAAGTGCAGCTGGGGCGGTTTCGTGAGGATTTGTATTACCGCATTGGTGGATTGACGCTGGAGCTGCCGCCGCTGCGGGAGCGCAGTGATAAGGAGGCGTTGTTTAAACGACTGTGGGAGCAGCATCGTGAGCCGACGCAATGGGCAGGATTAAGTCAGGAAGTGTTGGAGTTGTTTAGCCGCCATCCGTGGCCGGGGAATTTGCGTCAGGTCAGTAGCGTGATGCAGGTGGCGTTGGCGATGGCTGAGGAACAGCCGGTGAGGCTGGAGCATTTGCCGGATGATTTTTTTGTTGATCTGGAGATGGAGCCGGTTGAGAGCGCGGTGCCGTTGGGGCTGGATCTGAATGATGTCGAGGCGTTGAACCGCGAGTTGAAGGCTTCCGGGGGGAATATTTCGCATCTGGCGCGACGTTTGGGCGTTAGTCGAAATACGCTTTATAAGCGGTTGCGGCAGATTGAAGGTTGAGTGAATCCCTTCCCCTCACCCCAGCCCTCTCCCAAAGGAGAGGGAGCTGACCGAGGTGTCTGACGCTGGACATCGACCTGAAAAAACCAGTCGATTATGGATTCAAAGCATCCCGTTCAGGTCGCTGTATCTCGTGAACATCCCCCAATCAGTCCCCTCTTCCGGAGGGAGAGGGGGCTGACCGAGGTGTCTGGCGCCGGACATCGACCTGAAACATCGTGGCGATTATGGATTCAGCGCAAATCGCTCAGGTCGGTGTATTTCCTGAACATCCCCCATTCAGTCCCCTCTCCTGGGGGAGAGGGTTAGGGTGAGGGCGAAAATTCCGGCTCAACATGCGTAACCGAAGCCGCCTCCAATGTGCGCAACCCCATCAGCACAACCACCACCATCATCAACCCTGCACCAATAGCCACCGCAAATCCCGCCCGCGCGCCAAAGGCATCAATAACCAAGCCCGCCAGCATGCCACCGAGTGCAACACCAACGCTGATACCGGTAGTCATCCACGTCAGCCCCTCCGTGATCCGCGACGGAGGAATAATGATCGTCCCCATTTTCATCACCACGACCATCGTCGGCGCAAACGAGATGCCCGCGATAAACAGCGCCGCTGTCAGCACATAAACATCCGTTGCAAAAACAGGCAACACGCCGGTGAACGCCGTGACCAATATCCCGATCAGGAACTGTTTTTCGATCGCCAGCGAAACCCTCATCGCACCAAACGTCAGGCCCGCTACCAGTGAACCGAACGCATAGGCAGCAAGGATGAAAGTCGCCGACGCCGGCCAGCCTTGTGCGTTGGCGAAAGCCACGACGGCGACATCGATTGCTCCGCCAATAACACCCATCGCCAACAACGCGAGGACAATGGTGCGAACGCCGGGGATCAGCAAGGTCGAGCCACTATGGCTGGCGTGACCGACGACAACCTTGGGTTCAGTCTGACGCTGCAGGAGAAACGCCGTGACCCCGACAGCCAACAGCCCGACCGCGACCAGTGGCCCGGCTTCGGCGAAAAAGCTCACGCTCAAACCGATCGCCAGTGGCGGGCCGATGATGTAAGCGAGTTCGGTCAGGACCGTGTCCAGCGAGAACGCCGTGTGCAACTGCGGCTTGCCCCGGAACAACTGCGACCAACGCGCGCGGATCATCGAGGGCATGCTCGGCATCGTTCCCGCCAGTGCCGCCAGCACAAACAGCAATGCGGCCGGTGCGCGCAAGTATACGGCGGTGATCAGCGCAAGCAGCATGGCAATGCTGAACGCGGTGACGACGGGCAGTACGCGGCTCTGGCCATGCCGATCGACCAGTTTCGAGATGTGCGGGCCGAGCAGCGCGTTGCACAGGGTGAATGTACCGGCGACTGTGCCGGCCAGCCAATACACACCGGTTTGCTGCACCAGCATGGTGATGATGCCGATGCCGATCATTGCCTGAGGCAATCGGGCGATGGAACTCGCGAGCACTAGCCCAGTGGCACCGGGGGTCGTTAGCAGCTCGTGGTAGTGATTGGCCATGGTGTTTCCCTTACATGATCGTCACCGCTCAGCATCCGGCTGAACGCGTTGCCGACATCAAGACCTACGCGAACGTCAAAAGCAACCCTCACCCCAGCCCTCTCCCGGAGG